>NZ_JAALEU010000005.1:0-387357 GCF_011800685.1 Pantoea sp. EKM10T | reverse complement strand
TGCCAGGAGAGCCCGCAGGACGCGGGCGAAAGGCGGGGCGGCACAGGATGTGCCATCCCCGGCGGTCCGTCAGGCAGAGGAATGGAGTGAAGGAACCGCGCAGCGGCGCGAGGACCGCCAGCCCCTGCCCGGCACCAGACTGCGTTATCACCTGTCGCTTAACTGACCAGCATTATGCCACTGGCAGCCTTTTTTCTGTTCCGATTGATAGCGCGGCACTCAGCCGTTGCGATCGGGGCGATCAATGATGTGATCTTCCCAGTCCCGCACTTCACTCTCACGCACCGCAATATACCGCACCGAAATACGCTGCGCATGCATCGCTGTTTTCGAACCGGCCCGCAGCGGATGCCATACGGGTAAATCTTTGCCCTCACCCAGCAGCCGGTAGGCGCAGGTGCGCGGCAGCCAGTTGAAGGTCGTCAGATTTTCGCGCGTTAACTTGATGCAATCCTCTTCAAGCTCGAAGCGGCGCTCATAGTTACGGCACTGGCAGGTTTTAATATTGAGCTGATCACAGGCGACATTGGTGAAGTAGATCTCATCGGTGTCGGCGTCCTGCAATTTGTTCAGGCAACACTGTCCACAACCATCACACAAGGATTCCCATTCCTCATCGCTCATTTGTGCCAGGCGTTTTTGTTGCCAGAAAGGGGTGTCAGTCATGATGATTTGTCCGGATTGTGCCTAAACCGCACCTTATAAAGCCTATGCGGCGGTGATGCAAGTTTTTAGAGTACGCGCGTGCTGATGCCGTGACCCGCCAGTGAAACTTCCAGCTGATCACCCGAGCGCATCGGGCCTACCCCTTCTGGCGTACCGGTCAGAATCACATCGCCTGCACGCAGCGTAAAGTAGTGGCTCATATGGGCAATCAGCGGCAGGATTTTATGAATCATGTCTTCGGTGTTGCCGTGCTGACGCACTTCACCGTTCACCAGCAATTTAAGCTCGACGTTCTGCGGATCGCCACTGAATTCCGTCATCGGGATAAAACCAGAGACAGGACAGGCGTTATCAAAGCCTTTGGATTTTTCCCACGGCTGGCCCGCTTTTTTCAGCCCGGCCTGCAGGTCACGCAGTGTCAGATCCAGCGCCACGCCATAACCTGCAATCGCCTTAGCCACATGCGCATCGGTCGCCTGCTTCAGTGTCGCGCCGATCAGCACCGCCAGTTCAACTTCATGATGGACCTCGCCAAACGCGTCGGGAATAGAGAGCGGCTGACGCAAATCACACAGCGCCGTTTCCGGCTTGATAAAGATCACCGGTTCGGTTGGGGTTGCGCTGCCCATCTCTTTAATGTGCTTTGCATAATTACTCCCGACGCAAACCACTTTGCTGACCGGAAAATCTAACAGAGCGCCTTGCCAGTTACGATGCTGATACATGCTCATCCCCTGTTCAGGTTAGGTGTGATGCCAGCGCTGCTGGCGGGTTGATGTTTGCTCATGCGTTGATCGAAATGCCAACCTCATAGCGTGATAATAAGATCCTTTTAACGGTCCGGGGTGCGTAATTTGTCAGAAAGCGTAAATGCAGGGGTTGAAGCGCTGAATAATCGTACAAATCGGGAGAAAAAATTGAGCAGGGAATTTAAAAAGGGGTGAAACAGATAAGCTGCACCGTTAATTTTGCGCAGCATCAGGGCAATATTATCCTGCCAGGATCGCACCGACAGGATTTATATTTACAGAAGAATCCGAGTTAAAGTTTTTTATCGGCCTGTAAATGAATGTTGAGGAGACTTTCAATCGGCGGAGGGAGCTGTAAATAATAGCCCTGCTCGCTCAATCCCTGCTTAACTTTATTGATATCCGCATTAGCCAGCCTGTCCCGCCCCGCCAGCTTAAGCACCATCGCCAGCTGCGGCTTGCCAAAGCCTTTCAGCAATTCTTCCGGAACGCGCGAGAAATCGTCCTTTTTTTCAACATAGAGATAAGTCTGGTCACGTAACGGGCTTCTGTAGATCACACAAAACATATTTTTTACTCGAATTAACCGGCGTTGAGGCTTGTCTGAATATAGCTGTAACTATAACATGCTTGCAGAACTTCGAATATTCACCGTTAGCGCTTCCACGATGATTTTATCATCGCCAGGCTTTCGGTAGTGAAAACAGGACTGAGTCGGGACAGATGTCGCAAACGCCAATCGAATTCAAAGGTAGCAGTTTCACCCTGTCTGTCGTCCATTTGCATCACCATGACCCTGCGGTGATTCGCAAGGCACTCCAGGACAAGATTGACCAGGCTCCAGATTTCCTGAAAAACGCGCCGGTGGTACTTAACGTCTCGACATTAAGTGCCGATGTTAACTGGAAACTGTTGCAACAGGCGGTTCTCGCCACCGGTTTACGCATTGTCGGCGTAAGCGGCTGCAAAGACGAAGCGCTGAAACGTATGATCGCCCGTGCCGGCCTGCCCGTGCTGGCAGAAGGTAAAGAGGCCAGACCGCAAGCCGCCGCGCCGCAGCCGATACCTGAACCTCTGCCGGCTGTAACCGAAACGGTAGCAACGAAAACCCGCATCGTGAACACCCCGGTGCGCTCGGGCCAGCAGATTTATGCGCGTGATGCCGATTTGATCATCACCAGCAGCGTCAGCGCCGGCGCTGAACTGGTCGCCGATGGCAATATTCACATTTACGGCATGATGCGCGGTCGCGCCCTGGCGGGTGCCAGCGGTGACCGCAACTGCCAGATTTTTTGTACCAACCTGGCTGCCGAGCTGGTCTCGATTGCCGGAGAGTACTGGATCATGGATCAGATCCCGCAAGAATTTTTTGGTAAAGCTGCGCGCCTGTGCCTGCAGGATGGCGCGCTGACTATCCAGACACTTAATTAGGCCCCTTTTCTTTTGTTAAGGAAATCAACATTTATGGCACGCATTATTGTAGTTACATCCGGTAAAGGGGGCGTTGGTAAGACCACGTCAAGCGCGGCCATCGCCACCGGTTTAGCGCAGAAAGGCAAAAAGACAGTTGTGATCGATTTTGATATCGGTCTGCGTAACCTGGATTTGATCATGGGCTGTGAGCGCCGTGTGGTCTACGACTTTGTTAATGTAATCCAGGGCGATGCCACACTGAACCAGGCGCTGATTCGCGACAAACGCACGGAGCAGCTCTACATTCTGCCTGCGTCGCAGACCCGTGATAAAGATGCGCTGACCCGGGAGGGTGTTGAAAAAGTTCTGAACGATTTGGCTAAGATGGAGTTCGATTTCATCGTCTGTGACTCACCGGCAGGGATTGAAACGGGCGCACTGATGGCGCTCTACTTTGCCGATGAAGCCATTATTACCACCAACCCGGAAGTCTCTTCTGTCCGCGACTCCGACCGCATCCTCGGCATCATCTCATCCAAATCCCGTCGCGCTGAAAACAGTCAGGACCCGGTGAAGGAGCATCTGCTGCTGACCCGCTATAACCCTGGCCGGGTGAACCGTGGCGATATGCTGAGCATGGAAGATGTGCTGGAGATCCTGCGCATTCCTCTGGTCGGCGTGATCCCTGAAGATCAATCGGTGTTACGTGCCTCTAACCAGGGCGAACCGGTGATTCTTGACGGCGAATCTGATGCTGGCAAAGCCTATGCCGATACCGTTGAACGGTTGCTCGGTGAAGTACGCCCCTTCCGCTTTATCGAAGAAGAGAAGAAGGGTTTCCTGAAACGCCTGTTCGGGGGATAAACCATGGCATTACTTGATTTCTTTTTATCCCGGAAGAAGAACACTGCCAATATAGCCAAGGAAAGGCTGCAGATTATCGTGGCAGAACGGAGAAGGGGCGACAGTGAGCCCCACTATCTTCCGCAACTTAAGCGCGACATTCTGGAAGTGATTTGCAGATATGTGAAGATCGATCCAGAAATGGTAACGGTTCAGCTCGACCAGAAAGGTGATGATATCTCGATTCTGGAGCTGAACGTGACGCTGCCGGAAACGGATGAAGTGACTAAATGACGCTGACCGTTTGCTGAATTTCCCCTGCGCTCTGGCAGGGGAAATTTAACCGGTTAACAACCCGCCAGAATCTCCTCAATGCCGGGTTTCAGCAGTTCGCCCCGCCATCCGGTGAGTAACTCCGGCTGACGTCCCTGTGGCTTCAGGCCCCAGTGCTGACTTAATACCTGATTAATCTGACGTCGTGACGCCAGCAGCTCCTGACTGAATCCACTCTGCTCACTCACCTGCTGCACCAGCGCTTTCATCGCTTTAAACACCGGCTTGTAGTGCGGATGGTCAATCAGATTGCCCAGCGGAGCCGGCAGTTCGCTCTCATCCAGCGCCTCAGCTTCTGCCACCAGCGCCACCAGCGCTTTGCCGTGGAAACGAATTTCGTGGCCTGACAGCCCCAGATGATCCAGCTCGCCCAGCGAGCCGGGCATAAAGCGCGCCACTTTCCACAGGTGCTCTTCGCGCACCACAAAGTTAACGGCCATATCTTTTTCACGCGCCAGCTTCAGACGCCAGGCCGCCAGTCGCTGTAACGCCGCCAGCTGACGCGGGCGCAACTGCCAGGCATTGGTAATATCCCGCCAGGCTTCATCCGGCGACAGGCTATCCAGACGACGCTGACACAGGTTATCGCACTCACTGAGTGCCGCCGACATATTGCCGGCCTCTTCCGTATTGATCATCAGCTGACGCGCAATTGGCAACAGATAGTGAACGTCCGCCGCCGCATACTCGCACTGACGCTGGGTCAGAGGGCGCGCCAGCCAGTCCGTGCGTGATTCACTTTTATCGAGTTCGACCTGAGTGAAATGTGCCACCATTGAGGCAAAACCCCAGGAGAGCGGCTGGCCAGAAAAGGCAGCCAGAATCTGGGTATCGATCATGGGCGTCGGCAGCACGCCGAAACGGTGCAGGAAGACTTCCAGATCTTCACCCCCGGCATGCAGGAATTTGGTGACGCTGGTGTCGGTCAGCAAGGCAATAAAGGGTGACCAGTCACGGATATTCAGCGGGTCAATCAGCACCAGTTGTTGATCGTCGAACAGCTGGATCAGGCCAAGCTGAGGGTAGTAAGTGCGGGTGCGGACAAATTCGGTATCCAGGGCCACCGCCGCGTGCTGGCGCGCTTTCTGACACACGTCTGCCAGTTGATCATCCTGGTCGATAAGGGAATAGTTCACGTCTGATTTCCACCGCAGCCAACAACGCGCGGCGCTCCATGTTAAAAACAATAAAAACGCCGGACATGCCGGCGTTCAACCTCAATTTCTGCCCGGATTCAGCTCGCGCCGGGTTTCGCCTCGTCGCGCAGCTCACGCCGCAGGATCTTGCCGACGTTGGTTTTAGGCAACTCATCACGAAACTCAATGATTTTCGGCACCTTGTAACCGGTCAGCTGACGGCGACAGTGATCGAGCACCTCTTCTTTGGTGAGCGATGCATCTTTTTTCACGATGCAGACTTTTACCGCTTCGCCAGAAAGATCGCTGGGGACACCGATAGCCGCGGCTTCACGCACTTTAGGATGCTGCATCAGCACGTCTTCGATTTCATTCGGATAGACATTAAAACCTGATACCAGAATCATATCTTTTTTGCGGTCAACAATGCGAATAAAGCCTTCCTGGTCAACGGTAACAATATCACCGCTGTGGAGCCAGCCATTTTTCAGCACTTCCGCTGTCGCTTCCGGATGCTGCCAGTAGCCCAGCATCACCTGCGGGCCGCTGATGCAAAGTTCGCCCGGTTCACCCGGAGGAACTTCATTGCCGGCGTCATCCAGAATCAGCACATCGGTCGAGGGCACCGGCAGACCGATACTGCCGGTATGACAGCTGATGTCATAGGGATTGACTGACACCAGCGGAGAACACTCTGTCAGGCCATAGCCTTCCAGCAGATAGTGTCCGGTCAGTTTTTCCCAGCGCTCGGCCACCACTTTCTGCACCGCCATTCCGCCACCGGCGGAAAGACGCAGCGTTGAAAAATCGAGTTTATTAAACTGCTCATCGTTGAGTAGCGCATTAAACAGCGTATTCACGCCGGTAATGGCGGTAAACGGAAATTTCCCCAGCTCTTTAACAAAGCCGGGGATATCGCGCGGATTGGTGATCAACAGATTCTGACCGCCCAGCTCCAGGAACAGCAGGCCATTCACCGTTAAGGCGAAGATGTGATAAAGCGGCAGCGCGGTGACGACACACTCTTTACCGTCACGCAGCACCTTGCCGTAGGTCGCGCGTGTCTGCTCAAGATTCGCCTGCATGTTGCGATGGGTCAGCATCGCCCCTTTGGCCACGCCAGTGGTGCCACCGGTATATTGCAGGAAGGCGAGATCGTCATTGGAGACCGTCGGGCGTTGATAATTGAGCGTTTCGCCGACTTCCAGTACGTGGCGAAATGAGATTGCCCCCGGCAGATGGTATTTGGGCACCAGCTTCTTCACATACTTAACGACAAAGTTAACCAGTGTCGCTTTTATCGGCGCCAGCTGATCGCCCATCCGGGTCAGGATGACGTGCCGCACAGCGGTTTTCGCCACCACTTTTTCCAGCGTGTGCGCAAAATTCGAGACAATGACAATCGCACTGGCCCCACTGTCATTGAGCTGATGCTGCAGTTCGCGCGGCGTATAGAGCGGATTCACATTGACTACGACCATACCTGCACGCAGCACACCAAACAGGGCCACCGGATACTGCAGTAAATTCGGCATCATCAGTGCCACCCGGTCACCCGCTTTCAGGCCCAGCTGTTGCTGAAGATAGGCGGCAAAAGCGCGGCTCTTCTCTTCCAGCTGACGATAACTCATCTTCTGACCCATGTTCAGGAACGCGGGTTGATCGGCGTAGCGTTTTGCGGCCTGCTCAAACAGATCCACCAGCGAGGTGTAACGATCTGCACTTATTTCGGCAGGCACATCTGCCGGGTAGCGTTTCAGCCAAACCTTATTCAAGGATCCACCCCGATAATTATGTTGTATTTCCATCGCTGCCTCAGCCAATCTGGTTTGTTAACAATATTTTAACTGATTGTACCAGTTTGCCTGTTTTGGCATGTTGAGGTTGCGAAGTGCATCACTAAATTTCGTGCTGATAAAACAGGCAAATAAAAAGCCCGGCAGCGAGCACCGCGACCGGGCTGATACTTAAATGTTTTTTGCACTTACTCAGTCAGAATGGTCTGCACCTCTGCCGGCCCACTGTTCATCATTCCCCAGTAGGGATTCGGGCCCCAGTATCCACCGCGATGGCGGGTCGGACCATACCAGATCCAGGGATCCATCGGCTGAGGTGGAGCTGTCACCTGCTGGGTAAGTCGCCAGCGCTGATAACCGCGCACATCGATGACCGCAAATTTATAATCCGCTTCACCAATTTTGCCCTGCTCTGTCCCCTTAAGGGTACCCAGCACCGTCACATACTGGTTTCTTACATCCACCGGATCAACAAAACCGCGGATATCGGCATAAATCCGACCGACCGAGGCCGCACCCAGACGTGGTCTGGCGCTATCATCCAGCGGCTGCGCAGCAATCTCAAGCCGGGTTTTGCCGTTCAGGTTAGTGACATTCACTACCTTGCCGCCAAAGCGAGATTCCTGCCCGACAAAGAGCGAAGGATTGCTCATGACCCGCAACAGATCCTGCTGCGGCTGAGGTGAGCTGCCCTGCAGCGTGTCAGGAATTGAGACACAACCGGTTAACGCCAGCACACAGGTCAGCAGCAGACCTGAAAGCCCTTTACCACACATTGACGACATAGACGTTCTCCCGTTAGGTAAAGAGTTAGACTGGACGCATAACAATAAGTTGCGTGCATTTTACCGGCCAGGTAATTTTTTCCAGGCGACTTCATTACGCAGATAAGTGGGCTCCGCCGTTTCCGGCAGCAGCGTCTTCCCCTGCGCCAGCGCAAGGGTCGCCAGCGGCAGCATATCTTCTGCAGCGGGCAGCGTAACGTCACTGGCTTTCAGGGTAAGTTCGTGTCCCTGCTGCAGGGCAGGATAAGCCTGCCAGCCGGTGCCTGCGGTCATCCATTCGCCAGAAAGCGCCTGCATCCGGGCCAGTGCCGCTTCGGGCGACAGCACGCTTTCGCTGGCCTCACCCTGCCAGGCACCCTGTTCATCACGCTGATATTCGGCCCAGTAGACCTCGCCCATCCGCGCATCAATAGCGGTTAATACCCGGGTAGCACCGTGCAGACGCCATGCGCCTTCCGCCAGCGTTGCCAGCGTGGAAACCGCGATCATTGGCAGAGAAGCGCCCAGTGCCAGTCCCTGCGCAATACCAATGCCAATCCGCACGCCGGTAAAACTGCCAGGGCCGCGACCAAAGGCGAGCGCGTCCAGGTCGGTCAGTTCCAGCTGCTGTGCCAGCAGTAGCTCTTCGATCAGCGGTAAAATACGCTGGGTGTGATCGCGCGGGGCAATTTCGAATCGGGCATCAATCTGTTGCTGATTCAGCAAGGCGGCTGAACAGGCTTCTGTCGCCGTATCCAGCGCTAAAATTCGGGCTGACATGACTACCTCAGAAGAAAGAAAACGGCGCGCATCTTAGCATAAAATTACGCGTCTGGTTCGGGTTGCTGGCGGATAAAGGCGATGGCGCGGGCAATGTCCCGGGTGCGCGGCGTCGGTGGCAGGCTATTGAGAAACAGCGCGCCATAAGGACGAGAAACCAGACGCTGATCGCAAATCACCAGTACGCCACGATCGTCGGTATCGCGGATTAAACGTCCCACGCCCTGCTTCAGGGTGATCACCGCATCCGGCAGCTGCACATCCGTAAAGGGATCGCCGCCACGAATCCGGCAATCTTCCATTCTGGCTTTCAACAGCGGATCTTCCGGTGAGGTGAACGGCAGTTTATCGATGATCACCAGCGACAGCGCATCACCCCGCACATCCACGCCTTCCCAGAAGCTGCTGGTCGCCACCAGCAGGGCATTGCCCTTATCAATGAACTGTTTCAGCAACTGACCCTTGCTGGTTTCACCCTGCACCAGCACGGGCAGCGTCATTGAGGCGCGAAATTCTGCGGCCAGCTCACGCATCATCAGGTGCGACGTGCACAGAAAGAAACAGCGGCCTTTATTAGCATCAATCAGCGGCTTCATCATTGCGGCCAGCTGGCGTGCACCACCCGGACGGTTAGGCTCAGGCAGATTGCGCGGAACGCAGAGCAGCGCCTGCTTCGCAAAATCGAACGGGCTGTTCAGAATCAGGCTTTTTGCTGCATTCACACCCAGCCGTTCGGCGAAGTGTGCCATTTTCTCATCCACCGCCAGGGTGGCTGAGGTGAAGATCCATGCAGCCTTACGATTATCCATTACTTCACGGAAGCGTTCTGCCACCGAGAGCGGCGTCAGCGCCAGGATAAAGTGACGTGAGGTACATTCATACCAGTAGCTGTAGCCCGGCTCGTTAATCGCCCGCAGCCGTTTTAACCGGCCACGGTAGAGCGCGGCCCGCTCGAAGGCGGCATCCAGCAGGGCTGAACGGCCCAGTGAGAGTTTGATAACGTCGTAACAGAGCTCAAGCGCATCATCCAGCAGCGTAAACATTCGCAGGATGTTGTTATCGCTCAGCAGTTCACGCAGGTTACCGCGATAGCCGGGATCGCCTAATGACAGGCGAAAATCCTGCGCGCACTGCGCCAGGCGGTCAGCGGATTTCTGCAGCTGCTGAGCATCACGCACCTCGGTGCGGTAGGCGGTAATAATATCTTTGGCGAGATCGAGTAACTGGCGGCTGGAGAGCTGCTGACCAAAATACTGACTGGCGATATCGGGCAGCTGATGGGCTTCATCGAAGATCATCACATCAGCTTCGGGAATAAGTTCGCCAAAGCCGCCCTCTTTCACCACCAGATCGGCAAGAAAGAGATGGTGGTTCACGACCACCACATCGGCGTCCATAGCGCGCTTACGCGCTTTGACCACAAAGCACTCTTTATAGCGCGGGCAGTCAGTGCCGAGGCAGTTATCGTTGGTGCTGGTGACCAGCGGCCAGACCGGGCTGTCTTCGGTCACGCCCGCACAGCTGCTGATGTCGCCATCTTCCGTCTGCGATGACCAGCTGCGCAGCGTCACCAGATCGGTCAGCCCCTGCGCGGTGAGATCGCCACCCGCCATCGATTGCTGTTCCATGCGTTCCAGGCAAAGGTAGTTGGAGCGCCCTTTCAGCAAGGCCGTTTTACCTTTGAAATCCAGCGCCTTGATCATCGTAGGCAGATCGCGGCCATAGAGCTGATCCTGCAGCGCCTTGGATCCGGTGGAGACAATTACTTTTTTACCGGCCCGCAGAGCGGGAGCCAGGTAGGCATAAGTTTTTCCGGTGCCGGTACCGGCCTCGACCACCAGTTCACCCTGCTGTTTTACGGCTTCAGATACCGCCTGCGCCATCTCACGCTGTGCTTCACGCGGCTTAAAGCCTGCGATCGCCAGCGCCAGCGCGCCATCCACTGCAAAATCGTCTGCCACATACCCTCACTAAGAACGGCAAAAACACTGTAATTATGTCAGTATTGGATCAACAAAGCAAAATTGATAATTATCAATAACTTATCTATTTCCAGCCGTTGGGGGCGTGGCAGGTAAAGACTCTGGATCGCGTCTGAAAGATGGGGAAAAAGGCGGCACGTGGCCGCCTGAAGAGAAGCGCTCGCAGCACCGGGATACCTGATGAGAAGTTGCACCGCGAAAGGCAGTAGAAATCGCTGTGACTACTCTACAATCATGCGCCCATTGAGATGCTGCAACGGACGATTATTGGTGGTTTTCAGCGCCTGTTTAAAGGCGTCGAGCTGCGCCTGAGAGAGCGAAACCGGCTGTTTCAGCACCAGCCAGCGAATCCCTTCGCTGCAGGGCGGCGTCGTCAGGGAGCCGCTGAAACGATAATAGTGCAGATCTTCCGGGAAGAGATCGCGTAAGTTTACCTGGCGATTAATGGTTACCTGCTGGTTTTCCTGTTTCGGCATAGCGTCGATCAACGGTGCCAGCGCCGGATTCTCTTCACCGACCTTAAACATCACCGCGACCACGGCCAGATCGCCATCCTCTTTGCTGTGTACAAAGTGGGCTTCCAGGGGAAAGGTGTGCCCATTGATCTGGTTCTCACTCGGCGTATGGAAGTGATACTGACGCAGTGTGAACTTTTCCCGATCCAGTACAAAATCATCTTCTTCATCAACGGTCACCTGAATCGTGTGGCCATTGTTGATCACCTTCTCAGCCGACGTATGGTAGGCCAGATCGAGTGCCTGTAAATGTCCCTCAATCGGATCTTTAATATTGATAGGCGACTGGGACTTACCTTCGTGGCAGATGTGGAAGTCGCTGGTCAGTTCGCTCCAGTGTTCCGGGCCAGCTTTGCCTTCGTACGTCCAGTGCGGTTCCGCCGCACCGGCTACGTTGAGGGTAGAAAGCGCCACAACCAGACTTAACATTTTTGGTAATTTCATTTTTATCCCTGCTTTATAAGCTTATTTGCGGCAGGGATACTATTCCGCTGACTACTGAATCAGCAAGGTGACAAAATGCGTTAAATCAAAATCAGAACGAATAAAGAGTTTATAATTACAATCAATGTTAATTTAATTAACAAACATCACGATGTTACGTTTTTAAGCACTTCAGGAAAGGGTTGATATCAATCTCTCTGAATAAAAGAGTTTCATTTTTCTGTATTTATCATTTTGATCGTCGAAACGAGCCGGGAGGGAAATTTTGCACTAAATTCAGGCGACGTAAGAAACCGCAAAACTGCACGCAGGCGGTTTTGCGGTGCAACGCGATAACGCGTCATAAAAGATTATGCAGGTGACGCTAGACATCCTTTTCTAATGGTTCCTCTTCTTCATCTTCTTCCTCATCTTCAGGATAAATCTCAGCGTCATCGGGCAGCGGCTCATCGTAATCAGGGCGTTCAGACATAATTTCCTCCGGTGTCAGATAGCAATTTTGCTATGCCCTTTGAGTGTAGCTTACTCCTGCCATCTGTTTTGCAAGGCTCGCAAAAGATATCAGAAATGCGGGCGCTGCCGCAGACTCTGCTTCGCCACTGCGTGAAACAGCCTTGCGTCACAGCCGGTGCTGATAGCGTACCGGTTAATCGGATGCCCATTCGCCTCCTCCAGCCGCGTTATCATTGACGTCAGTCGGATAGCGGGTTTAATAATTCGCCGCTGAAAAAACTGTGTTTTCAAAAAAACCTCTTACTCGTTTAATGAATAAAAGGCCGGAACTTAACTGCTATAATATAGGGACACGAAAAGTTAATGATGCGATTCAAAGCACAATTATGCACAAAGAAAGGTAACATTAAATAAAAACTCAACAGGAGTAGCATTAAACATCGTTATGTTGTTATAAGAAAAAATCCCTGATATAAAAGAGACAGAATTTAAACGTAACCTGTGAGCATTAGCGGATTGAATATTTCCTCTGATGCAGCCACGCTGACTTAACAGATGGTAGAGAGGTAATTAAAAATTCAGGCGTTCTGTTATCTCTCACAGGCAATAAAAAATTGTCGCCGGATGAGTCACATCACAATAGAAACCATGCCCCACGGCATCCGTCCTCTTTAAAAGGCCGTTTAAGAATATCTCGCTAAAGATATCCTTTAATGTAAATGAAGTGGGGTTTTATATTATAAGTTAAATGGGATGTAATCTGGCTGTTGCTACCCTGTTGCATCTATCCGTCAAAATGGACACCATTACCTCAACAAGGAGAAATATCATTGTTCCCTAAATTACCCCAGTATAGCTTAGTGATTCTGACGCTGAGCGGTTGCGTTACCAACGATGAGGTCAAACTTAACCCAGTTGGTCAACATAGTGAACCTGTCATGCCGCATATAAACCAGGGGATCAGCCCTGCACAGCGGCGCGCGATTATGTCCGGCGAACAACCAGACTGGTCTGACGTTTATCCTCAGCGAATCAATAAAAACTCGTCAGCTGTCAGGAAATGATCTGCACGTCGTAGCAGTTAACGTCGTTACTCCACCACTCACATAGCGTAAAAAACACTGTGGAAAATAATCAACACGTCGATGATGTCTCCCTATGGGATTGGATTGTCACATTAATTTTAACCGGCATACCCGTATTAAATCTTTTCATGCTGCTTTACTGGTCCTTAAACCGAAGGACTAAACGTTCAAAGAAAAACTACGCCAGAGCGAGTTTATTATTGATATTCATCGTACTTATCTTCTATATCATCACCCTGGAAGTTACAACGGGCTATTTTCTTTTTAAACATTACTGATCCTTAAACTGACAGCGTCATACCCTTAAATGGAGTTTTTTATGGTGCGTTATTTCACTTTTCTATTATTGGGCGTCACTTCCGCTTGCTGCATAGCAAAAACGTCAGTGGTGATAAATAACACCCTGAAAGCGCAAGAGATAAAATCGGCAAAAATCGTTTACATTGGCGAGGTTAATGGCACTAAAGTGGCAGAATTGATGGCAGGCATCGATGATATTAATGCAAGTTACCCCGCTGTAAAAGAAATATCGCTTTATATAAACAGCTTTGGCGGCGACATGGAAGCTGGCTATATGGGCGGCCAGGCCGTCAGGGGGTCAAGGATTCCGATAAAAACCATCAATGCCGCAATGACGGGTTCGGCTGCTACCCTGATTTATTGCTCAGGGGCGCAAAGGGAAACATTACCCAGCGCAACGTTTTTAATCCACCCTGCAGCGAGTCAAAACATTCAGAGCAACTATCTGAAAAAAAATGAAGTCATTTTACTCAGCAGAGATATCGATAATGTCAGTAAAATATTCAGGGACACCTATGCATCCTGTTTCAAAGATGACGGGATAGAGATAGATAAAGCCTTATTCAGTGAAGACAACCGTATTTACCTGCGTTTTCCAGAATCTGTAAAACAGGGTATTGCACAAAAACGTGTTGAAGGAATCGCCCCCGCTGATGTCGCTTATTACATTTTCACTTCAGAGGCCAGCGACTAGCAAAAATAGCGTTATTTATGCCTGCTGGACGAATACTTTTTATCAGATATGCGCCGCCTGGACAGATGGGCGTGCTGGCGGGGAGACATATCGAGCCGTTAGCGGGTAATCCAGAGAAGAACATAACGCAGACGACGTTCAGATGGGGCGCCGCAGGATCTCACCATCAATATCACGGTGGATTTTCGCAGTAAGCGCTACCCTTGCCTGGTGAGTTTTTTGAGCAGCAATAGCAGAGTTGATTCAACACTGGCCAGATAAAAAGCGGCAAATAAAGCAGGCCGCTCAGCCAGATACGGCTCATTCTGGTACTGGGCGTTTATCTGTTTCTGGCTGGTGACCTGATATCACGATTATTGGCGACGCTGCTGTTGCGACCTGCTTATAAGCGGACGTACAACGCGCCCGCCAGCATAACGATGAACAGAATAGCGAAGGTAATAAAGCCCTGCTTACTGCCACGGGACAATCCAACAAATGCCGAAACCACAATAAACAGCAGCGTCAGTGCGCCGACCATCACCCAAAAAAGATACTGCGTATTCGCCATGCCTGAATCCTCATCCGTAGCGCGATTTATCTGCTGTTTTATAACATTTTTCTGCCGCACGTGCCCTCACTTCTCCCGCTCTTTCGACGCTTTATGCTGCTTTAGTGCAGCAGGGCTGCAACAGTGACAACGTCCGCGGCTCATGATCATGATGCAGACAGTGTGATGCAGTTAGCAAATGCAGAGGAACGCAGCGAGTAAACAAACGCGCAGATTATAATGATTAAATCAGCTTACCGTTGGGATGTGGCACCCGTAGGCTGACGTGCTGAGACTGGTTTAACATTGCAGCCGTTCAGGCGGTGTTAAACAGATGGCCTTAACCCGACTGCCTGACTCAGGCGGAGGAATGTATGAACTGTTTCCACATCGGCTCTCTGGCTGGCGTGCTTCTGCTCTGCGGCTGCCAGGCACCTACGCCTGATCAGGCTCGTCTTCAGCAGCCTGTTTTTCAGGGTCAAAGCACCCGCACCGTCCCTCAGCTTAGTGACTGTATTTATCGCGGCTGGTCCACCACCAGCGTCATTGCCAGAGATAACACCACCCACACCCAGCCCAACGGCAGCGAGATCAGCGTTTTCACCTGGGAAGATTCGATTTTTGCGGATGTGTCGCCCCGCCGAAAAGGGGCTGAGGTGAAATATTTCACGACTTTCCGGATGGCGCCTCAGGTGATGGCGGACAGACAGGCGATTGTTGAGCGCTGCCTGTAAAGCGTAAGGGGTGACAGCGATGTCGGGAGTGTGCCAGGCTAATGCGCAATTAACCAGGGAGAAACCGATGAGTATTACCCGCATTGACCCGGAACACCGTATGTCCGAAGCCGTGATCCACAACGACACGATCTATTACACCAGCGTGCCTGAGAATCTGGATGCCGACGCAGAAGCGCAGACAGCCAATGCGCTGGCAGTGATTGATGCGATTCTGACACGGCTCGGTAGCGATAAAAGCAAAATCCTTGATGCGACGCTGTTTCTGGTGGATAAGGCCGATTTCCCTGCGATGAACCGCGCATGGGACGCATGGGTCTCCCCAGGTAATGCGCCGGTGCGCTGCACGGTACAGGCCGGTCTGTTGAATCCGAAGTACAAAATCGAAATTAAAATTATCGCTGCACGTTAAAACGCCGGGCGTTATTCCTCTTCGTTTTCTTCATCTTCGTCTTCGAATAGCGCCCGAATCCGTTCGCCCTTGAAATTTTGTCGGATCTCCTGCGCCACCTGGGTGATCGCTTCACCGCTCGACAAACCTCCCGCCATCAATTCCTGAATACGTTCGACGGCCTGCTGCTGCTGCTCATGAGAGAGAGCCGGTATTCCTATAAACATGTTTCACTCCTGCGTTGGGGCAGACAGTATCCCACGCGGAACTAACAGGTGCCAGTCAGGAAAAAATATGGCAGTCTGACCGCCTCTTTGCTCTCTGATTTCTCTGCCCGATGATTGTTGAAACCCTCAGTCTTGATTATACCCCGGATGCGCTGACTCAGCGTTTTGCCCCGATTGCCCATCTGCCCTGGGCGATGCTGCTCTCCTCCGCGCAGGCGAACCACAGCGACAACCGCTTTGATATTCTGACTGCCGATCCCCGCGCCACCCTGGTGACCCGCGGTGCGATGACTACCCTCAGCGACCCGACCGGCACGACCGAATCAACCGCCGATCCCCTGCTGCTGGTGCAGCAGCAGTGTGATGCGCTGGGCGTGACGCCGGCTGCCAGCGATGCCCTGCCGTTTCAGGGCGGTGCGCTGGGCCTGTTTAGTTATGATCTGGGCCGCCGGTTTGAGTCCCTGCCTCAGCAGGCCGCAGCCGATCTCACCACGCCTGACATGGCGGTGGGTATCTATGACTGGGCATTGATTGCCGATCATCATCAGCAGACCCTGACGCTGGTGGCGTTAAAGAACGCGGAAGAACGCGCCGCCTGGCTGGCGCAATGGCCGGCGCGCGAGGCCGTGCCCTTTTCACTGACCAGCCGCTGGCGCTCCAACCTGAGCTATGCAGATTACGCTGCGCGTTTTGCGGCGGTTCAGGCCTATATTCAGGCGGGTGACTGTTATCAGGTTAATCTGGCGCAGCGCTTTCAGGCCGGTTACCAGGGTGATGAGTGGCAGGCGTTCAGTATACTCAATGCGGCTAACCGCGCGCCGTTCAGCGCTTTTCTGCGTCTGCCGGAGAGCGCAATCCTGAGCCTGTCGCCGGAGCGCTTTCTGTCACTGAATAATAAACAGATCGAAACCCGACCGATCAAAGGTACCCGGCCACGCTGTGACGATCCGATTGCTGATGCGCAACAGGCTGAGTCGCTGCGCCATGCGGAAAAAGATCGGGCCGAAAACCTGATGATTGTCGATTTGCTGCGCAACGATATTGGCCGCGTGGCGCTACCCGGTTCGGTCACGGTGCCTGAACTGTTTGTGGTTGAACCCTTCCCCGCCGTACACCACCTGGTGAGCACGGTGCGGGCGCAGCTGCCTGATACCCTGCAGGCCACCGATCTGCTGCGCGCCTGTTTTCCGGGCGGCTCGATTACCGGTGCGCCCAAGATTCGGGCGATGGAGATTATTGATGAACTGGAGCCGCAGCGGCGCAATGCCTGGTGCGGCAGCATCGGTTATCTCAGCCTGTGTGGCCGGATGGATACCAGCATCACCATTCGCACGCTGATCGCTGAAGGTCAGCAGCTCTACTGTGCGGCGGGCGGCGGGCTTGTTGCAGACAGCGATCCCGAAGCGGAGTATCAGGAAACACTCGACAAAGTCAGCCGGATCTTACCGGCACTGGAACAAACCGGAGGTTCAGTTGGCCCTGACGCTTGATGATTTTCGCAGCCGTTTTCTGTTGCAGCAGCCAGCCCGCAGCACACAATTGCTATCCGGGCGCCATGCGGCGGTGCTGGTGCCGATTGTGGCACGCCCTGAACCCGGTCTGTTGCTGACGCAGCGCTCACACGCCCTGCGCAAACATGCCGGACAGGTCGCTTTTCCCGGCGGGATGCAGGATGACACTGACGCATCGCTCATCGCCACAGCACTGCGTGAAGCACAGGAAGAGGTTGGCATTGAGCCGCATCAGGTCGAGGTATTAGGCGCACTGCCCGCCGTGACCAGCAGCACCGGCTTTCAGGTGACGCCGGTACTGGGGATCATTCCGGCCGATCTGCGGTTAACGATTAATCCGGATGAGGTGAGCAGCGCCTTTGAGATGCCGCTGGCCGAGGCTTTGCAGCTCAGCCGCTACAGCGCGCTGGAGGTGCATCGGGCTGGCGTTCGCCACCCGGTCTGGCTGTCGCGCTATCAGGATTATCTGGTGTGGGGCATGACCGCGGGTATTATCCGATCACTGAGTGCTCAGATCGCATTCTGAAACCTTTCTCGTTTTTCTCTCTCCGGCCCGTCAGGTTACTGGCGCGCTGCACTATAATTTTTTCTATGAGTTTTGATAAGTTTATTTCATGCGAAAAGCTGCTCTTTCCTGGTGCATGACCATTACTATGGGCGCCATAAACTGCCCCGGCAGACTGAGAATAATTGTGAGGAGTGTCACCTGTGATTAGTGTTTTTGACATGTTCAAAGTGGGCATCGGCCCCTCAAGTTCGCATACTGTCGGCCCGATGAAAGCAGGTAAACAGTTTGTGGATTTGCTGTGCGAACAGGAAAAGCTGCAGGAGGTCACCCGGATCGCCGTGGATGTTTACGGTTCTCTCTCTCTGACCGGCAAAGGCCATCACACTGATATCGCCATTATTATGGGTCTGGCGGGTGAATCGCCGGATACGGTGGATATCGATGCGATCCCCGCCTTTATTAAAGATGTTGAGCAGCGTGAGCGACTGCTGCTGGCGAAAGGCGCACACGAAGTGGATTTCCCGCGCGAAGGCGGCATGGTATTTCGCAGTGAGAACCTCTCGCTGCATGAAAATGGCCTGCGCCTGCTCGCGTTTGCGGGCGAACTGCTGATCCTGTCAAAAACCTATTACTCCGTTGGCGGCGGTTTCATTGTTGATGAAGAGCATTTCGGACAGTCGGCACTGGATGAAGTCTCTGTGCCCTGGCCGTTCCACTCCGCCAAAGATCTGCTGGCTCACTGTCGTGAAACCGGCCTGTCACTCTCAGGTCTGGTGATGAAAAATGAGCTGGCGCTGCACAGCCGCGATGAGATCCATGCCTATTTCACTAACATCTGGCAGACGATGCAGGCCTGTATCGACCGCGGTCTGAATACCGAAGGCGTGTTGCCAGGGCCACTGCGCGTGCCCCGTCGCGCCGCCTCCCTGCGTCGTCTGCTGACCTCCTCTGACAAGCACTCCAGCGATCCGATGATTGTAATCGACTGGATCAATATGTATGCGCTGGCCGTTAACGAAGAAAACGCCGCGGGAGGCCGCGTGGTGACCGCGCCCACTAACGGTGCCTGCGGTATCGTGCCTGCGGTGCTGGCTTACTACGATCACTTCATTGAGCCGGTGACACCCGACATTTTCCTGCGCTATTTCCTCGCCTCTGGCGCCATCGGCGTGCTGTACAAAATGAACGCCTCTATTTCAGGCGCGGAAGTGGGCTGTCAGGGTGAAGTGGGTGTCGCCTGTTCTATGGCGGCGGCCGGTCTGGCTGAACTGCTGGGCGGCAGTCCGGAGCAGGTCTGCGTGGCGGCTGAAATCGGCATGGAACATAACCTTGGACTGACCTGTGACCCGGTAGCCGGTCAGGTTCAGGTGCCCTGCATTGAGCGCAATGCTATCGCCTCGGTTAAAGCGATTAACGCGGCGCGCATGGCACTTAGGCGCACCAGCGAACCCCGCGTCTCGCTGGATAAGGTTATCGAGACAATGTATGAAACCGGCAAAGATATGAACGCCAAATATCGTGAAACTTCGCGTGGCGGTCTGGCGATTAAAGTTCAGTGTGATTAAGCGAAACGATTAACTGATTAAAAAACGTGCAAACGTAATAAAATCCGCATCCTGCGCTATCTCAGCGCAGGTTTAACCGGTAGAGTGATTTCCGCGCAGCCGTCCGGCTTACGCAACTTTCCAGACCCGCTTTTCTGCATTCCGGCCTCAATGTTGATCTGACCGTGCCGATACTCACCCCGTTGTGTTTTGCTTTTTACTGGCTTTTGGGAAGGTGGATACAGATGTTTATGGCCCAGCAAAATGTTGGACAATTCAGACGCAAGCGTGTGCTGATAGCGCTGTCGATCGCCACCGTGGTGCTGATATTAACCCTGGCCTTTCGCTATATCGAAGAGAAGTCACGTATCGAGCAGCAGGCGATGGATTTCGCCGATAAAGCGATTATGCGGTTTGACCGGATGTTTTCACCGCTGGAGGTTTCAGCCAATAATACGCTGGGTCTGGTCGGCGTTCCCTGTCAGGATGTTCGCTTTCCACTCATCGAAAAAATCTCCTCCCTGCAGACGGTCCGGGCGATCCTGCTGGTGGATAACGACGTGCTCTACTGCTCCAGTATCTACGGGTCGCGCACCATTCCCTTTAGTCAGACCTACCCTGATTTAGCCTTTAACAGTCAGCGCATGACGCTGGCAACCGATGAGTATCTGCTGAAAGGCTCGCCCATTTTACTGCTGTGGACGCCAAAGAGCCTGGATAACCGCTCCGGGATTTTGCAGGTGATCAACATCGAAATGATGAGCAATTATCTGCTGGAACCGCAGTTGCCCTGGGTGGAGCGCGCTGTCTTTAACGTCAATGGAGAGAGCCTGGAGTATGGCAATCCGCTGATCGAGCCCACGGTGCCGTCAGAAGACGAAGTGAGCTATGAGCAGGGCTCGCTGCGCTATCCGTTTACGCTTACCCTCTATGGCCCCTCTCCGACCCGCTTGGCGCTGGCGACGCTGCCCTCACAGCTCCCGCTGGCGCTGCTGCTGAGTCTGCTTATGGGTTACATCGTCTGGCTGGCGACCGCAAATCGTATGAGCCTGAGCTGGCAAATCAGTTATGGCATTACGGCCCGTGAGTTTATGGTTTATTGCCAGCCGCTGATCAACACCAAAAGTGGTGAGTGCGACGGTATTGAGTTACTGCTGCGCTGGCACAATCCCCGTCAGGGCTGGATTGCACCGGATGTCTTTATTCCCCTGGCCGAGCGACAGAACCTGATCAAACCGCTGACGCGCTTTGTACTGAATGAGGTGGTGAGTCAGTTACCGCAGCTGCCCGACGATCCCGCGTTCCATATCGCCATTAATGTTGCCGCCAGCCACTTCCGCGACCACGCCATTCTGGAAGATCTGCACAACCTGTGGTGGCCTGCCAATCCGGTGCCGAAACTGGTGGTGGAGCTCACCGAGCGCGATGCCCTGCCGGTCGTGGACCAGTCGGTGATTGCGCAACTGCACGACATCGGTGTCCGGCTGGCGATTGATGATTTTGGCACCGGTCACAGCTCGCTCTCCTACCTGAAAGATCTGCAGCCAGATGTGCTGAAAATCGACAAGATTTTCACCGCAGCCATCGGCACTGACGCGATTAATGCCACGGTGACGGATATGGTGATTTCGCTGGCCCAGCGCCTGAATATCAGTCTGGTGGCCGAAGGCGTGGAAACAGCTGAGCAGGCGGCCTATCTGCGCGAACGCGGCGTGGATCATCTGCAGGGCTACTATTTTGCCCGCCCGATGCCGCTGCAGGACTTCCCGGCGTGGCTGGCGCAGCATCAGGCTGATGCCCGCAGGTGACAATAGCCTGAGCCCCGTTTCGCCCTGCCTGATGACCTTACGCCACAGACAAAAAAACAGCCGCGGCAATGAGCCAGCGGCTGTCAGAGAAATTCAGCGCGGCCGGTAAGCCCGGCAGCGCCTCTGCATCAACGAGAACGATTAGCCCTCTTCATCCTCGTCATGCGGTTTATCTTTAGTGACACGCACCAGATCGATACGGTAGTCGGTCGCTTCGATAATCTGGAAGTGCAGCGGAGTGATATCAATCACATCGCCAGGAAGCGGTAACTGCCCTTTCTGCTCAATCAGCAGGCCCGCCAGCGAGGCGTGGTCTTCTGTCGGGTCGACCAGCTCATGGAAGTCGAGCAACTGCTGCAGCGAGTGCAGATCGGTCCCCCCTTTCACTAACCAGCCATCACCATCCGCAATAATATCGGGCGTTTCATCTTCATCCGGGAATTCACCCGCAATCGCTTCCAGCACGTCCAGCGGCGTAATCAGACCCTGAACCACACCAAACTCATTGGTGACAATCACGAAGCTGCCCTTGGCACGACGCAGCACGCCAAGGAGGTTGATCGGATCCAGCGTCTCCGGCACCACGATAGTCGGTGTATTGGCCGCAAACGTTGCCACATCCACACCGTGCTCCAGCGCCACCAGCAGTTCTTTGGCTCGCACTACGCCGACAATTTCATCCAGTTCACCCCGACAGACCGGGAACAGGCTGTGTGGGGTATCAAGCAGCTGACCGCGAATCTCATCTACCGGCCGATTCGCATCGACCCAGGAGATTTCACCGCGCGGCGTCATGATGCTGCGAATCGAGCGGGAAGCCAGCGTCAGCACGCCATTAATCATATAGCGCTCTTCATCTTTAAACGCTTCCTGCGGCATCGCTTCCGCCAGTGCTGCCTCTTCGCTGCTGCTGGTATTGCCATTGCTGGCGGTCTGGGCACGGTTGCGGCCCCCCATCAGGCGTAAAATCGCTTCGGCGGTGCGTTCACGCATCGGGCGATTTGACTGATGGCGGATAAAGTTACGACGTGCAACCTGGTTGAACAGCTCAATCAGAATCGAGAAGCCAATCGCCGCATAGAGGTAGCCTTTAGGAATATGGAAACCAAAGCCTTCTGCCACCAGCGACAGACCGATCATCAGCAGGAAGCTCAGACAGAGCACCACTACAGTCGGATGCGCGTTAACAAAGTTGGTTAACGGCTTAGATGCCAACAGCATCACACCCATCGCAATCACCACGGCGGTCATCATCACCGGCAGGTGGTTCACCATACCCACGGCGGTAATCACAGCATCCAGCGAGAAGACGGCGTCCAGTACCACAATCTGCGTCACGACAGCCCAGAAACTGGCATATCCCCGATTACCGGATCCGTCGAGCTGCCGGTTCTCCAGCCGCTCGTGCAGCTCCATGGTCGCCTTAAACAACAGGAACAGACCACCCGCCAGCAGAATTAAATCACGACCGGCAAAGCTGAAACCGCCTACGCTAAAGAGAGGCGTCGTCAGCGTCACCATCCAGGAGATCAACGACAGCAGACCCAGACGCATGACCAGCGCCAGTGACAGGCCAATCAGGCGTGCTTTATCACGCTGTTTCGGCGGTAGTTTGTCGGCCAGGATGGCAATAAAGACCAGGTTATCAATGCCGAGTACAATTTCCAGCACCACGAGCGTCAGTAAACCCGCCCAGATTGAGGGGTCGAATAAAAATTCCATTATTTATGACTCCAGAACAGGGAACAGATCGCGGTGCCGCTTATCAGCGCAGCAATGCGTGACATGCAGGTAGTCGGGAAAGCGGTGAAAACGCCGTGAGGCGAAGGGTGACGCGCCAGCAGGCGCAAAGAACAGATTAAGCGACGTCGGTGACGATCCATAAAGGTGGGCTGAAGCCCGTTACTCCTGAGTAATAAACAGAACGTTAATGTATCAGGTCGGCGAATTGCGTCAAAAAATTTTCTTATTTTTACAATCTGCCTGACGGATGATCAGGCGCATAAAAAGGGTTACTGGTCACTTCACAGGATGAATAGCTGACAGACATCACATAATTTATTTTTTCGATCACTAAAATAAATCGCGACTTTACCGCCTTGACGTAGTTAACCCATGTTTTTTCGACGCTATACCGATAATTCGAATCATCCGGTTAAACAGATCATCAAAGCAATTCAATACAGTTCATTGACTCAGATGAGCATCTCTAGCGAACGGAGGTAGCACGTGACCATTGCGATAGTAATTGGTACACACGGCTGGGCAGCGGAACAACTGCTGAAAACAGCAGAAATGCTGTTGGGCGAGCAGGACAATGTCGGCTGGATAGATTTTGTCCCCGGTGAAAATGCAGAAACGCTGATTGAAAAATATCAGGCACGACTGGCAGAACTTGATACGACGCAGGGAGTCCTGTTTTTAGTTGATACCTGGGGTGGCAGTCCGTTTAATGCGGCCAGTCGCATCGTGGTCGACAAACCGCAGTATGAGGTCATCGCCGGGGTCAATATCCCGATGCTGGTCGAAACCCTGATGGCGCGCGATGACAACCCCGGTTTTGACGAGCTGGTCGCCGTGGCGGTGGAGACCGGCCGTGAAGGGGTCAAAGCCCTGAAAGCCAAAGAAGAAGCGCCGGCGCCAGCCGCGGCAAAACCGGCCGCTGCGGCGCAACCGGCTAAGCCGATGGCGCCCGGTGACCACATGAAAATCGGGCTGACACGCATTGATGACCGTCTGATTCATGGGCAGGTGGCAACGCGCTGGACCAAAGAGACCAACGTTCAGCGCATTATCGTAGTCAGCGATGAAGTGGCCAACGATCATGTGCGCAAAACCCTGCTGACGCAGGTTGCTCCGCCCGGCGTCACGGCCCATGTGGTGGATGTTGATAAGATGGTGCGGGTGTGGAACAACCCGAAGTATGGTCAGGATCGCGTGATGCTGCTGTTTACCAACCCCACCGATGTACTGCGCGTGGTGGAACAGGGTGTCGATATTAAAACCGTCAACATCGGCGGTATGGCGTTCCGCCAGGGGAAAACTCAGGTCAATAATGCGGTCTCGGTCGATGAAAAAGATATTGCCGCATTCCGCAAACTCAATGAACGCAATATTGAACTGGAAGTGCGTAAAGTTTCCAGTGACCAGAAACTGAAAATGATGGATCTGATCGCGAAAGTTAACGCGTAACAGAAGCACTTATGCGCCTGCGTTTCCGGGCTCCTGGTTATCCTGCTGAGGACAAGAAGTATGATGGAAATAACCTCGCTACAAATTATTTTGATTTTTATTGTCGCCTGTATTGCCGGTATGGGGTCGATTCTGGATGAATTCCAGTTTCACCGTCCCCTGGTGGCCTGTACCCTGATTGGTATGGTGCTGGGTGATATGAAAACCGGCATTATTATCGGCGGTACGCTGGAGATGATTGCGCTGGGCTGGATGAACATCGGTGCCGCCGTTGCGCCTGATGCCGCCCTCGCCTCCATTATCTCGACCATCCTGGTTATCGCTGGCGGTCAAAGTGTGGGTGCCGGTATTGCGCTGGCGATTCCGCTGGCCGCCGCCGGACAGGTACTGACCATAATCGTGCGTACGCTGACCGTCGCCTTCCAGCATGCGGCTGACAAAGCCGCAGAGAAAGGTAATCTCACGGCCATCTCCTGGATCCACGTCTCTGCCCTGCTGTTACAGGCGATGCGTATCGCCATCCCGGCGCTGATTGTGGCGATTTCGGTCGGCACCAGTGCGGTTCACGCCTTACTCAGCTCTATTCCGGACGTGGTTACCAACGGCCTGAATATCGCCGGTGGCATGATTGTGGTGGTCGGTTATGCGATGGTCATCAACATGATGCGCGCAGGCTACCTGATGCCGTTCTTTTACCTGGGCTTCGTCACCGCGGCCTTCACCAACTTTAACCTGGTGGCGCTGGGCGTCATTGGCGTGGTCATGGCGGTGCTCTACATTCAGCTCAGCCCGAAATACAACCGTGTGGCGGGAGCACCATCAGGTGCTGCGACCGCAAACGATCTTGATAACGAACTCGATTAAGGAACAGGTGAGCACATGGTTGATATTACGAAAGTCGAAAAGAAACTGACACCCGGTGATGTTCGCGCCGTCTTTCTGCGCTCTAATCTGTTCCAGGGTTCATGGAACTTTGAACGCATGCAGGCGCTGGGCTTCTGCTTCTCAATGGTGCCGGTGATCCGCCGTCTCTATCCTGAGAACAATGATGATCGTAAGCAGGCGATCAAGCGTCATCTGGAGTTCTTTAATACCCATCCTTATGTGGCCGCGCCGGTTCTGGGCGTGACTATGGCGATGGAAGAGCAGCGTGCTAACGGCGCCCCGATCGACGATGGCGCGATTAACGGCCTTAAAGTCGGCCTGATGGGACCGCTGGCCGGTGTTGGCGACCCGATCTTCTGGGGTACGGTGCGCCCGGTGTTTGCCGCGCTGGGAGCCGGTATCGCCATGAGTGGCAGTCTGCTGGGTCCGCTGCTCTTCTTTGTGCTGTTTAACCTGGCACGTCTGCTGACCCGCTACTACGGCGTGGCCTATGGCTATCGCAAAGGGATCGACATCGTCAGTGATATGGGCGGCGGTTTCCTGCAGAAACTCACGGAGGGGGCGTCGATTCTCGGCCTGTTTGTCATGGGGGCGCTGGTCAACAAGTGGACACACGTTAACATCCCGCTGGTGGTGTCACGTATTACCGACTCGACCGGTAAAACCACCGTCACCACTGTACAGTCGATCCTCGATCAGCTGATGCCGGGCGTGGTGCCGCTGCTGCTGACCTTTGGCTGTATGTGGCTGTTACGCCGTAAAGTGAACGCGCTGTGGATTATCGTCGGCTTCTTTGCCATCGGTATCTTTGGTTACTGGATCGGCCTGCTCGGTCTGTAATTTCACCCGGCCGGGAGCCTGTGCTCCCGGCTTTTAAGCGTGGTGAGCTGAGCCACAACCGGCTGAGCTCACCCTGTTTGAGGTAGCTGTGATGTCATTAACCGACGCGCTGATTGCGTGTTGTATTGCCGCCCTGATGGGGTTTGCCATTTATCATGAGGCGATTCTGCCGCGTCGCCACGGCCCGACCCGCTTACGGGTTGCGCTGCGCAGGCAGCATAAGCTGGATAGCCTGATTTTCATCGGCCTGCTGCTGATCCTGCTGTGGAACAACGTCAGCCATCACGGCCCGCAGCTCACCACCTCACTGCTGATGGTGCTGAGTTTTCTGGCGTTCTGGTTATTCTGGCTGCGAAAGCCAACGCTGCTGATGAAAAGTGAGGGGTTGTTTTACGCCGGTGTCTGGATCGATTACCGGCGAATTCAGGGCATGAATCTCTCTGAGGATGGCATTCTGGTGATTCAGCTGGAACAGCGTCGGCTGCTGATCGCGGTGCAGCAACTCGACGATCTGGAGCGCATCTATAACACCCTGGTCGAGGCGCGCTAGTCGCGCTGCCACACAGTCAGGGTAAAGTCTGCGTCGCAGCTGAACTGCTCGCTCTGCTGCAGGGTCTGCCAGACCTCTTCACGCGCCCGCCAGGCGAACGGCGTCATCTGAAGCAGGGTCGTCGCGGCTGCGCCGGTTAATGCCATCGGGTAACGCAGCGCATGCTGCGCCACCTGATGGAATCCGGGATACGCTTTCTGCTCCGGCACATGCAACTGCACTTCGCGGTAAATCAGCGCCTTGAACTGCTGCAGATGATGCGGGCCCGGTGTCACGGTCAGTACCAGGCCACCCGGCTTCAGCACGCGCGCCAGTTCCGCTTCATTGCAGGGTGCGTAGATTCGGACAACCGCATCCAGCGCGTGATCGGCAAAGGGTAAGCGCTGGCTGGAGGCGACGCAGAAGCGTACCGCCGGATAGCGCTTTGCTGCCAGCCGGATCGCCATTCTGGCGACATCCAGCCCATAGACCTGCCCATCCTCGCCTGCTGCGTCAGCCAGTGCGGCGGTGTAGTAACCTTCGCCACAGCCGATATCCAGGATTTTGCACTCCGGCTGGCTCAGCGCGGGCGCAAGCAGGCTGACGACCCGATCACGCAGCGGCTGGTAGTAGCCTGCCTCAAGAAATTCGCGTCGTGCCTGCATCATCTCTGCACTGTCACCCGGTTCACGTGACCGTTTATGCTGAACGGGCAGCAGATTGACATACCCTTCTTTCGCCTGGTCAAACTGATGGCGATTCTCGCAGCACCAGCTGCGCGCAGTAAAGGCGAGAGGAGAGTGACAAAGAGGGCAAATCAGGGACATAGGGTGCTCCGGCATCAGATAACGCGGCGCAGTGTAACCTTAACGTTTACGCATCGGAAGCATAAAGAAAGCCCCGGCTGAGAAGCCAGGGCTTTGAGATTTCATGTCAGGGTGCAATGCACCGAGGCGGAGTTGAATCAGATAGCCGTAACGTTAACGGCTGCCGGGCCTTTCTGGCCGTCCTGAATTTCGAACTCAACGCTCTGGCCTTCAGCCAGGGTTTTGAAACCATTACCCTGAATAGCGGAGAAGTGTACGAACACATCTTTGCTACCGTCAGCAGGGGTGATAAAACCAAAACCTTTAGACTCGTTGAACCACTTAACCTGACCTTTAATCTTTGCCATTTTGCAAATTCCTTTAGATGTTTATTTAGCCCGAAGGCTGTCTTACAGAAAAACCAGAGACATTACTGCATGAGGCACTAATTAAGGTTCGGCAAGGAAGCGGTATTCAACGTCAACGTCTTTACTCGTTCTTCTTTACAGACTTCTTTACAGAAGATGCCATGCATAAACAGAACTGTACCTCGTTTAACTCAGGATTTGTTATCACATATCCTAAAAACAATGGCAAGCCATTTTTAAGGGCCTCAGCCAGCCTGCGCACATAATTGCCAGAAGGCTCACATTGCCTGTTCTGTGGCGTTTACAAATGCCGATGCAAATTAAGCACGCTCCCTGGTCAGCGCCCTCTCCTGCCTCTGTTGCCGGGTCTAACCCAATGGATACCATAAGAAATTAATATTTCACAAATATGGCAATAACAGAATGAATAAGCGAAGCGCGAAAAGTTGAAAATATCAATAATCCGGCTTCAATCCTGTACAGCGCCTTTTATTTCGTACAGATAACACTTTTTTGCACCAAAAGCAGGAGCCAGACAGTCGTCGTGCTCCAAATAAAAGCATTGAGCCCGATTTTACTTATTAAGAATTTAACTTTTGATTTGAAAAATTGATATCAGATAATAAAAATCGGGCCTTTGTTTATCTCTGAGGTTTTAGGATAATTCCTGGGTATCCTTATTCAGCCCGCGGCTTTCGCCTATTCGCCACGGTGCGAAACCGCCCTTTTGCTCGTTTGCCCGCAGCAGCGCATCCGCCAGTTCTTTGGGTGGTGCATCCAGCGACTCATCGGCCAGTTCGAACACGCCCCAGTGGATGGGCAGCGTCAGCGGCCTGCCTGCTGCCTGCCACAGCGCCACCGCCTGATCGGGATTCATATGTTGGCCAGCCATGAACCATTCAGGTGCATAAGCGCCAATCGGCAAAGCCGCCAGGCTGAACGGGCCGAGTCGGGCAGCAATCTCCGGCAGGCTATCGCTGTAGCCGCTGTCGCCCGAGAACCAGAAGCGCACGGAGGCAGAACGCACGACCCAGCCGCACCAGAGCGAACGGTTTCGATCGCGCGGCGTTCGCATACTCCAGTGACGTGCCGGCACCGCATCAAAACAGAGGTCGCCGACAGTAAACTGTTGCCACCAGTCGAGCTGATGGACCTGTTTCACGCCCCGCGCCCTGCACCATTTTTCCAGGCCCAGCGGCACAATGAAGGTCGCCTGCGGAAAACGCCGGACGATCGCTTTAACCGTTGGCCGATCAAGATGATCGTAATGGTTATGTGAAATAAGCACGACATCCAGACGCGGCAGATCAGCGATGCTAAGCGGTGCTGGCGTTTTTCGCTGCGGCCCGGCAAAAGAGAGTGGCGAGGCGCGTGACGAGAGTGCGGGATCGATCAGGATATATTGCTGGTTCAGTCGCAGCAGCACGGCGGC
The DNA here is from genome assembly GCF_011800685.1 of Pantoea sp. EKM10T. Taxonomy (NCBI): domain Bacteria; kingdom Pseudomonadati; phylum Pseudomonadota; class Gammaproteobacteria; order Enterobacterales; family Erwiniaceae; genus Pantoea; species Pantoea sp. EKM10T. The sequence goes on along the minus strand of NZ_JAALEU010000005.1, from coordinate 358,100 downwards.
ATGTCCCAGCCACCAGATGCGATCGTCACTGCCGCTGATATCAGCGGGCTGCCACCACTGTTCGGTGAAAGCCCTGTAGCCCTGCTGCGGTGGCAGCGGCAGTCCCTGTGCTTTGCGCTCCCTGCGCCAGCGCTGCAGATCGCCCGGCTTGCGCCGTTCCGGTTCAGGATTGCAGAATCCCTCGGGCGTGTGATGCGCTTTGCTGCTGTCATACCACGGATTTTTCCAGACCATCCCGCCTCTCTGCTGTGATTATCGTTCCGGAATCAACCGGATAAAGTCGCGTTTCTCGCGATCGTCATCGGTTTTTTTACTCTCTGCCCCTGGCTGCATCTCAATCAGACGGCGCAGCAGCTGATTCTGTTTCTTCTGCTCTTCCAGCAAAGATTCCAGTAAGCGGATTTGCTCACCGGCGCGCACGCTGGCGCGGTTGACAAAGAACCAGGCGATAAACGCCACAATCAAAATAATGACCAGCAGGCCATAGCTGACCAGTGGGCCCGAATTTGCGGCTAACTCATTCATAACTGCCTCGTAAAACTCAGTGGAAACGCCAGAACATGGCAACCGCCCATTCTACCTGTCGCCATCGCAAAAGATAATGGGGTTAACATCAATGCAGAATTTGCCGTTTCAGTTATCTCTGATCGATCCCACCAGAAAAGCGAGGCATGCTGATATCATCATAACCGGCGGCACCAGGTGGAGCGCTGAGTTATCTTTCACAAGGAGACATAATGAAACTGTTTATTCGTACGGTAGGCTTGCTGGCGGTGATCTGGCTGGCGATGCTGTTTACCGGCTATGGCGTATTAACCGGCAGTACTAAAAATGCCGCCGGCCTTGGCCTGCAGTGCAGCTATCTGACCGCTCGCGGTGTGATCAGTGCGCAGTATCTGCATACTGACAGTGGCGTGGTGGGCGTGACTGATTGTCCGTTGCTGAAGAAAAGCGGAGAAGTGATCGATAATTAACAAAACAGCGGGCCACATGGCCCGCTGTTTTCAGAACGGATAGTCGTGATAGCCCATCTCTGAGGAGAGCGTGCGCGCCGCCCGATGCAGCATGGCCACGTAATCCTGGCGGGCATCTTCTGAAAAGCGAATGGTGGGAAAAGAGATACTCAGTCCCGCAATCACCACACCAAAACGGTCAAAGACCGGCACAGCGAGGCAGCGTAAACCCTCTTCCTGCTCTTCGTTATCTTCACCATAGCCCTGCGTTCTTACCTGATCCAGCGCCGTAATCAACGCCTCCGCGCTTAACAGCGTATTGGCCGTGCTCCGTTTGAATTCGACATCCCGCAGGATCTCCTCAACCTCGCTGCGATCGCGCCAGGCGAGCAGAACTTTCCCAATTGCGGTGGTATGCAGCGGATTACGACGGCCAATGCGCGAATACATACGCAGGTTGTAGAGGGAGTCGATTTTATGGATGTAGACAATACTGTCCTCTTCCAGCGCCCCCAGATGAATGGTTTCTTTGGTCAGACGCGAAAGCTCACGCATCTGCACATCCGCACTGCGGATTAAATCGACGTTCTGCAGCGCTTTAGCGCCCAGTTCAAACAGCTTCAGTGTCAGTGAGTACTTCTCGCTCTCACCTTCCTGCGTGACATAACCCAGCGACTTCATGGTCTGCAGGAAACGGTAAACGGTGCTTTTTGACATCATCACGCGCTGCGCGAGCTCAGTAATACCGTGATCGCGCTCTTCACCCAGCGCCTGCAGAATGCCGAACACTTTAAGTACCGAAGAGACGGAATCGGGCTGTTTATCATTTTCAGCAGAGGACATCGCGCACCTTGTTAAACCTGTTTCAAAAAAAATGGAACGGACTGTCAGTATAGAGTGAGGCATACGAAGGCAGCAATGCTTTAACCATTACGTCATATTTAAAGACAGTTTTTTCTCCGTCCGATCGCTGTATTTCAGCGTTAATTTCATTAGCATGATGATATTCACCCTCTTTAGTAATTAACTTATGACACTCTCCCCTCCTCAGGATGGATTACCCGCGCGTCAGCGCTATATGGCAATCGTCACCATCGCGCTGGGTCTGACCATGGCGGTGCTGGATGGCGCGATAGCCAATGTCGCCCTGCCCACTATCTCACGCGAACTGAATGCCAGCCCGGCGCAGTCGATCTGGATAGTGAACGCCTATCAGATTGCGATTATCGTCTCGCTGCTGTCGCTCTCCTTTCTGGGCGACATGCTGGGTTATCGCCGCGTCTATCAGGCGGGCCTGGCGCTGTTTATTGCCACTTCGCTGTTCTGCGCCTTCTCCACCACCCTGACCATGCTGACTTTCGCCCGCGTGCTGCAGGGGTTAGGGGGTGCAGCGCTGATGAGTGTGAATACCGCGCTGATACGCATTATCTATCCGCAGCGTCATCTGGGACGCGGCATGGCGATCAACTCGCTGGTCGTGGCGGTTTCAACCGCGGCAGGCCCGACGGTTGCCGCAGCGATTCTTTCGGTGGCAAGCTGGAAGTGGCTGTTTCTGATTAACGTCCCGCTGGGTGCCATTGCGCTCTGGCTGGCGCTGCGCACGCTGCCTGATAATCCGCAGAAAGCGACGGCGCAGAAATTTGATGTTCCCAGCGCGATCATGAACGCCCTGTTCTTTGGTCTGATCATCTCTGCGCTGAGCGGGTTTGCACAGGGACAGAGTCATCTGCTGGTGCTGTCGGAGGTCATTGCTCTGCTGGTTGTGGGCTGGTTCTTTATTCGTCGTCAGTTAAACATGGCGGTGCCGCTGCTGCCGGTTGATCTGCTGCGTATCCCGATTTTCAGCCTGTCGATGGGAACGTCTGTCTGTTCGTTCTGTGCGCAGATGCTGGCGATGGTGTCGCTGCCCTTCTTTCTGCAAAACGTCCTGCAGCGTGATGAGGTGGCAACCGGGTTACTGCTGACGCCCTGGCCGCTGGCAACCATGGTGTTTGCGCCGATTGCCGGCCGGCTGATTGAACGGGTGCATGCCGGGCTGCTGGGCGGCATCGGGCTGGCTATGTTCGCCCTGGGGTTGTTTCTGCTCGCCTGGCTGCCGGCCAACCCGGGTGATGGCGATATTATCTGGCGCATGATGCTGTGCGGTGCCGGTTTTGGACTGTTTCAGTCACCCAACAACCACACTATCGTCACTTCCGCTCCGCGTCATCGCAGCGGCGGCGCCAGCGGCATGCTGGGCACCGCCCGCCTGCTGGGCCAGAGTATGGGTGCCGCGCTGGTCGCGCTGATGTTTAATCTGTTTGATGATCGCGGGACGCACGCTTCGCTGCTGCTGGCGGGCAGCTTTGCCGCCGTGGCCGCGCTGGTCAGTGTGTCGCGGATGACGCAGACCCGCGCCTGATGGCAGAAACAGAAAAGGCGACCACCTGACAGAGTGTGACCCGATTCGCTGTAAGGCCGAGCCTTCACAGGGAACCCGGTCAGATCGGAAAGACTTCTGTCATCCATGACGGTCGGCCCGCACCATCCATGGCGCGGGACGCTTTCCTCCTCTGCCCGGGTTCCCTGCATGTTTGGCTAAGATATTGCTGTCAGATTCAGTCTGATTGTGATTTCTAAACAGAAAAGGCGACCCAGGGTCGCCTTTTTTGCTCTGCTGAACGCTACTTCAGATACTGACCGCTACGCAGTGCTTCAATACGCTTATCTAACGGCGGATGCGACATAAACAGCTCGCTGAACGATTTGCCTTTACCGTTAATACAGAACGCCATCATGCTGCTCGGCTCCTGCGGTTCGTAGCTGGTTTTCAGGCGCTGTAACGCCGCAATCATCTTCTCACGACCCACCAGCTTCGCTGAACCGGCATCGGCATGGAACTCACGGTGACGCGAGAACCACATGGTGATGATGCTGGCGAGAATACCAAACACCAGTTCCAGCACCATCGACACCGCAAAGTAGACCAGCGGGTTGCCGTTGCTGCTCTCCTCACCATCACGGTTGCCGGACATAAAGCCCGCCGCGATCTGCGCCAGAATACGTGAAACGAAAATCACAAAGGTGTTCACCACACCCTGGATCAGCGTCATGGTGATCATGTCGCCGTTGGCGATGTGTGACACTTCGTGTGCCAGCACCGCTTCCGCTTCATCACGGCTCATGTTCTGCAGCAGACCGGTTGAGACAGCAACCAGTGAGGCGTTACGCCGTGCGCCAGTCGCAAAGGCGTTGATGTCAGGTGCGTGATAGATCGCCACCTGTGGCATCGCAATACCCGCCTGCTGTGCCTGACGGCCAATTGTATCCACCAGCCAGCGCTCGGTTTCGTTGCGTGGCTGTTCAATCACTTCACCGCCAACCGATCGCAGTGCCATCCACTTCGACATCAGCAGTGAAACAAACGCACCGCCGAAGCCAAACAGGCCTGCCATGATCATCAGGCCCTGAACACTGCTTGACTGGATCCCTGTCAGGCTGAGAATCAGCCCGAATACCAACATCACAGCCAGGTTGGTCATCAGGAAAAGAGCAATACGCATCATTTTTGTTAATCTTCCTCAGTAGTTCACGCGCCTATACGCGGATCCATATCCTATGGGCATTGGGCTGCTTTTCAAGCAACCTTAACGTTTAAGTGCCTAAAAAGACATAACTTTACATTCTGACACGCCTGATGAGGAGCCCAGCCTTCAGGCACCTTCACCAGCGCTAATCATTGCTTACTGGAAACTTTTCTGAGTACAAAAAAAAGCACCGCTGAGCGGTGCTTTTTCTGGCAACAGCGGATTATTTAGCCGCTGGCGCCTCTGGCTGGGATTTCTCCAGTTGCGCAAGATCGTTAGCGATCTTCACCGTCTCATCAAGATAGGGATCCGGCTCTTTATAATCTTTCGGCAACTCATCCAGATTTTTCAGCGGTTTTTTGCCTTCGGCCTGATAGCGCGCGTTGATCCGCTCCAGACGAGACGCATCATCTTCGTGATTCTCTTTCTCGCGCTGAGCGAGATTAAGCGACACGATGTTGCGCTTATCTTTCAGGGCATTGTAACGGGCAATGTCCTTCATGATGTACTGGAACTCGCGATCCTGAGCAATGCGGTCAGCATGCTGCTTAGTCAGCTGCACTACCAGCGGTTTCACATCACCGGTTTTGACATAAGTCGCCGCTTTGATGCTGTCCCACGGCAGTGCGTTATCTTCAAATTTCTCACCGGTTTCAGCCGCTTCAACGCCGGTTGGCATCAGCAGATCCGGCGTGACGCCTTTACGCTGTGTACTGCCGCCGTTAATGCGATAGAACTTCTGAATGGTGTAAGAAACGGAGCCTAACGCAGGCCACTCCGGACGCAGCATCTGATCGTAGATGCGGTTCAGAGAGCGATACTGCTGAACGGTGCCTTTACCAAAGGTTGGCTCGCCGACAATCACCGCACGACCGTAATCCTGCATCGCGGCAGCGAAGATCTCAGAGGCTGAGGCGCTGAAACGATCGACCAGCACCACCAGCGGTCCTTTGTAGTAGACAACGCCGTCGTTATCGCTGTCTTCACGAACCCGACCATTGTTGTCGCGTACCTGAACTACCGGACCACTCGGAATAAACAGACCAGAAAGCGAGACTGCTTCGGTCAGCGCGCCGCCGCCGTTGGTACGCAGATCGATCACCACACTGTCGACGTTCTGTTTCTGCAGTTTCTGCAGCTGTACTTTTACGTCGTCGGTGAGGCCGACATAGAAACCAGGAATATCGAGCACGCCCACTTTCTGCTTGCCGACATTTTTGATGGTCAATTTAACCGCGCGATCTTCCAGACGGATTTTCTCACGCGTCAGCGTCACAGTACGGGTTTTAGTACCCTTACCGGCTGGCAGAACTTCCAGGCGCACTTTGCTGCCCTTAGGTCCTTTAATTTTTGCCACGACATCATCCAGACGCCAGCCGATCACATCTTCCATCGGCTTGCCTGGCTGACCCACACCGACGATGCGATCGCCAACGGTAATGGCTTTGCTCTTCGCGGCCGGGCCGCCTGCGACCATCGAGTTGATCACCGTATAGTCGTCATCCATCTGCAGAACCGCACCGATGCCTTCCAGTGACAGGCTCATCTCGGTGTTGAACTGCTCGGTGTTACGCGGCGACAGATAGCTGGTGTGCGGATCGATTTCGCGGGCAAAAGCGTTCATCACCAGCTGGAAAACATCTTCACCGTTGCTCTGGGCCAGACGACGGATAGCGAAGTTGTAACGCTTGGTCAGAACGTCGCGGATCTCGTTATCATCTTTGCCCGCCAGCTTCAGACTCAGCTGATCATATTTGACCTTGGCATCCCACAGCGCATTCAGTTCAGACTGATCTTTTGGCCAGGGTGCTTTAGCGCGGTCAATGTCGATAGTGTCATTGCCGCTGAAATTCATCGGACGAGCCAGCACCGTCAGCGCATATTGATAGCGCTCAAAACGGCGTTTCTGCGCCAGATTATAAATATCGTAAAAGAGATCCAGCTTGCCACTGCGCAGCTCATCGCCGACGGTGGTTTTTTTGCTGGCAAACTGCGCCACATCTGACGCCAGCAGCACATTGTGGCTGTAGTCGAGCATGTTCAGATAGCGATCAAAAATTTTCGCTGAAAAGTTCTGATCCAGGTCGAACTGGCGATAGTGGGAACGGGTAAAGCGCGAGGTTACGCGCTCACTGACCGTCGGATCCTGCGGATCTTCGTGAAGCTGGGGAATCTGATCGGCGCGGGTAATGTTCTCCGCGCCGAAGGTTGGGCCTGCTAATAGCAGGCCCGCAATAAGTCCAACTTTAAAAAGGGTGTTCATGCCGGGGTTAGCCTCCGTTTCAGAACTGCAAGTGTTCTGCGCGCACAATCATTGCCATGCCGGAAGCGAGCTGGACCCGAACGCCGTCTTTTGATACTTCAAGAACGGTAGCGTCCATCGCACTTTTGCCTGCTTTAACTTTAATACTCTGGCCGGGTTGCAAAGTTGAGGTATCAGTGATGGGTCGGGCTTCCTGCTCCGGACGTGGGGCTGGCTTGCGATGCTGTGAGGCGGTCGCACGCGGTGCAGTGGTCTGCGGACGCGGTTTACGCGCGGCTTCGCCTTCTGCAGGCTTACGTGCCGCGGGCTTGCGTGGACGACGCGGTGCCGCGCCCTCTTCGCTTTCGCCTGCTTCACGACGCGCGGCGCGCTGCTGGTCACGCTGCGCCTGGACGCGTGCTTTCGCTTCTTCCAGTTGCTTACGTGCATGCTCAACGTGTTGCTCATCCAGCACGCCACAGGCATTACCGTCGAGATCGACACGGATAGCACCAGCTTTGATGCCGTACAGATAACGCCAGCTTGACGTATAGAGACGCAGCGCGGAACGCAGCTGTGTTTTGCTCAGACCCATTTCGCCCTGAACACGCTCGACCAGATCCTGAAAGATACCGATTTTGAGCGGACGCGCTTCACCTTCAGCGCTAAAGCAGTGCGGAAAGCGCTCCGCCAGAAAAGTGATGACTTCTTTACTGCTATTCAACTTAGGTTGATTTTCCATGAAATTTCCTGATTACAACGGGTTTGCCGACCAGCGCAGGCATGAACAGGCGACATTATAATGACAACATCGCTAAATGCCATGTGATCCAGTCGATTAGCTGCGCGTCAGCTGCAGATATTTTTCTAAGTCGCTGTTCGCAAGCACTTCACAAAGCCCATCAGTCAGTGTGACCAGCCCCGATTCGTCGTCGCTGTCAAAGCGATTGTACGCTACGCTGTCGATGTCCAGCACCCCAACCACAGTGCCATTCACTTTCAGAGGAATCACAATCTCAGCATTGCTGGCAGCGTCACAGGCGATGTGGCCCGGGAAGGCATGCACATCATCTACGCGTTGCACTTTTTCTTCTGCCAGCGCCGTGCCACACACACCTTTACCGACCGGAATGCGCACACAGGCGATTTTGCCCTGGAACGGGCCCAGCACCAGCGTATCCGCTTCCGTCAGCAGGTAGAAACCAGCCCAGTTCACGCCATCGAGACGTTCGTACAGCAGCGCGCTAAAGTTTCCCATCGCGGCGAGGAACGCCGTTTCTCCCGCCAGTAAGGCGCGCATATCGCGATTCAAATCGGCGTAAAAGGCAGTTTTGTTCATTATTTAACCGTTACCAATGACATCTGAACGGGGCATTAAAGACCGTTCGTTAAAAATAAGTTTTAAATATCCAGAGCCACAAGGTGAATCATAGCGTTAGTTGCTATACCCTTAGCATTCTGTGGATCGAAGCGTGATGCCCGAGACAGGCACACAGACAATGTCTTTATGACCGATATCTGTTACTTCTGAAGAGCGAAGATTGCATCACCCTATGAAAATTCACGCTATCAGCCAGACATTGCCTCACGCACGTTATCAGCGTTGCCCGCAATGCGATACCCTTTTTTCCTTACCGGATGTGAAATCGCATCAGTCGGCACATTGCCCACGCTGTAACGCCGAAATTCTCAGTGGTCGCGACTGGCCGATGACCCGTCTTATGGCGATGGCCGCCACCATGATTGTGTTAATGCCCTTTGCTTTCTCCCTGCCGCTGGTAGATATCCGGCTGCTTGGCATGCGCATCGATGCCAGCGTACTGGAAGGCATCATCCAGATGACCCAGCAGGGTGATGTACTGACGGCCTCGATGGTGGCGTTCTGCACCATCGGCGCGCCGGTGACGCTCGTGGCGGGTATCTGTTATCTCGGTATCGGCCACCGGCTCGGCATGAATCTGCGCCCCGTTCTGCTGATGCTTGAGAAGCTGAAAGAGTGGGTGATGCTCGATATCTATCTGATCGGCATCGCCGTGGCGTCAATTAAAGTGCAGGACTATGCTTCGCTGGAGATTGGCTACGGGCTGGCGGCTTACATCGCCCTGACGGTGCTGAGCGTGCTGACACTGATCCATCTGAATATGGAGCAGCTGTGGGAGCATTTCTACCCGCAGACGCCTGGCAATATGGCCCGTGACGATATGCAGGTCTGCCTGAACTGTCACAACACCAGCATACCCGATGAACGGGGCCGCTGCCCGCGCTGTCACACGCCGCTCGACTTCCGACGCCGCCACAGCCTGCAGAAATCCTGGGCCGCGCTCATCGCATCGATTGTGCTGTTAATCCCCGCGAATCTGATGCCGATCTCCGTGGTCTACCTTAATGGTTCACGGCGTGAGGACACCATCTTCTCCGGCATCCTGGGGCTGGGCGAAGGCAATATTCCGGTGGCGGCGATTGTTTTTATCGCCAGTATTCTGGTGCCGTTTATCAAGGTGCTGGTGATGCTGACGCTGCTGCTCAGCATTCATTTTCGCTGTGAACAGGGGCTGAGAACCCGCATCCGCTTGCTGCGGTTTGTCACCTGGGTTGGCCGCTGGTCAATGCTCGATCTGTTTGTCATTTCGTTAACCATGTCGCTGGTCAACCGTGATCAGCTGCTGGCTTTTACCATGGGACCGGCGGCGCTGTTTTTTGGCGCGGCCGTCATCCTGACCATTATGTCTGTTGAGTGGCTGGACAGCCGCCTGCTCTGGGATGCACATGCAACAGGAAACGCCGACTACACCGACTAACGCAACGCTGCGCAATAAGCGCAAAATTTCGCCCTTCTGGCTGCTGCCGATTATTGCGATGCTGATCGCCTGCTGGCTGCTCTGGACCAATTATCAGGAGCGCGGCACCACCATCACCATCAATTTCCAGACGGCGGATGGTATCGTGCCGGGTCGCACCCCGATCCGCTATCAGGGCGTGGAAGTGGGCACCGTACAGGGCATTAATCTCAGTGATGATTATCGCAGCATTCAGATTAAAGCCAGCATCAAAAGCGACATGCGCGATGCGCTGCGTGAAGATACGCAGTTCTGGCTGGTGACGCCTAAAGCCTCGCTGGCGGGTGTGTCGGGGCTGGATGCGCTGGTCGGCGGCAACTACATCGGGATGATGCCGGGTAAAGGTAAACCCAGCGAGTCGTTCACCGCGCTGGATACGCAGCCCAAGTATCGGGTGAATACCGGCGAATTGATGATCCATCTGCATGCGCCCGATCTCGGCTCGCTCAACACCGGCTCGCTGGTCTATTACCGCAAAATTCCGGTTGGCCGGGTCTATGACTACAGCATTAACAGCAAATCCGATGGCGTGTCGATTGATGTGCTGATTGACCGTCGCTTTATCAATCTGGTGAAAACCAACAGCCGTTTCTGGAATGTGTCAGGCATGAATGCTGACGTCAGCCTGAGCGGGGCTAAAGTGCAGCTGGAGAGTCTGGCGGCGCTGGTCAATGGCGCGATCGCGTTTGACTCGCCACAGGGTGCGGAAACGGCCAAAGCTGAGCAGAATTACCGGCTCTACCCCGATCTGGCACATAGTCAGCGCGGCGTGCAGATCACACTGGATCTGCCTAACGGCAACAATCTCAAGGCGGGCAGCACCCCGCTGATGTATCAGGGACTGGAGGTCGGCACGCTGACCAAACTGAACCTGCAGGATGGCGGCAAGGTCACCGGCGAGCTGACGATCGATCCCTCTGTTGTCGGTCTGATGCGCAGCGGCACCCGCATTGAGATGCACAGTCCGAAAATCAGCCTGACGGATACAAGCCTTAGCGCGCTGCTGACCGGCAACACGCTGGAACTGGTGCCGGGCGAAGGCGAGCCGCAGCAGCACTACACCGTGCTGGCGTCCAATGAGACTCTGCTGCAGAAGCCCAATGTACTGACGGTAAAACTCAGCGCGCCAGAGAGCTATGGTATCGATCAGGGCCAGCCGCTGATGCTGCACGGCATGCAGATTGGTCAGGTGATGTCGCGTACGCTGGATGAAAATGGCGTGAATTTCGTGGTAGCGGTCAATCCTGAAAATCGCAATCTGGTGCATGGCGACAGCAAATTTATCGTCAACAGTCGACTGGATGTGAAGTTCGGTCTTGATGGCATGCAGGTATTAGGTGCCAGCGCCCGTGAATGGGTGGATGGCGGTATCCGGCTGGATCCGGGCAAAAAGGGTGAGCCAAAAAGTGCCTATCCGCTGTTTGCCGATGCTGAAAAAGCGGAAGAAGGCATTACCGGCGATGGCCCTTCTACCACGCTGATGCTGACCGCCAACAGTCTGCCTGACGTGCAGGCCGGCTCTGTCGTGCTTTACCGCAAATTTCAGGTGGGTGAGATTGTCAAAGTCACGCCGCGCGCTGACGCCTTTGATATTGCGGTACATATTCAGCCGGAATATCGCAAGCTGCTGACCAGCGAAAGCGTGTTCTGGGCTGAGGGTGGCGCACGCGTCAGCCTTAACGGCAGCGGCCTGACGGTGCAGGCATCGCCGCTTAACCGCGCGCTGAAAGGCGCGATCAGTTTCGACAATATGAGTGGTGCGCAGTCGGCCAAAGGGGCCAAACGCGTCCTCTATCCGTCTGAAACCGCCGCCCGCGCGGTGGGTAGCCAGATTACGCTGCACACCTATGACGCCAGCAAGCTCTCTGCCGGAATGCCGATTCGTTACCTGGGTATTAATGTCGGCCAGGTGGAGTCACTGTCGTTAAGCAAAGATAACAATCAGGTGGTAGCGAAAGCGGTACTCTATCCGGAGTATGTCAACGATTTCGCCCGTCTCGGCAGCCGTTTCTCGGTGGTCTCACCGGAGATTTCCGCTACCGGCGTGAATCATCTGGAAACCCTGTTGCAGCCTTACGTCAACGTGGATCCCGGTAAAGGTGGCGCCGCGCGCACGTTTGAACTGCAGGAGAGCACCATTACCGACTCCCGCTACCTTAATGGCCTGAACATTTATGTTGATGCCACTGAGGCCGGTTCACTGTCGCTGGGTACGCCGGTGCTGTTCCGTGGTGTGGAAGTGGGTACCGTGACCGGCACTTCACTGGGTAATATGGCGGATCGTGTGCAGATCGCCCTGCGCATCAGTAAGAAGTACCAGCATCTGGTGCGTAATAACTCGGTGTTCTGGCTGGCATCCGGCTATAACCTGGACTTCGGTCTGGTGGGTGGCGTAGTGAAAACCGGGACCTTCCAGCAGTTTATTCGCGGTGGCATTCAGTTTGCGACGCCGCCGACGGTGCCGCTGGCGCCACAGGCGAATCCGGATAAACACTTCCTGCTGCAGGATGAAGCGCCGAAAGATTGGCGTAACTGGGGAACGGCGATCCCGTCTCCGCGCTAAAGGCTATCTCAAACGGGCAGCCTGGCTGCCCTTTTAGGCGTTTAAAGTCAGCACCGGCTCAGGGATCATACGCCTTATTCACTCCCTCAAACGGGCAGCCTGGCTGCCCGTTTCCTTTCCTCATGGTACACTGCCGCCTTTGCCTTAACTGGAATGTGCCCGTGTCAGATGCTTCTTCGCTTTTCCCCGCCGATTTTCTCTCGTTAATTCGCCAGAGCCTGCCCGATGAGGCGAGCCTCGCGCAATTTATTGCCTACAGTCAGCAACCCCTGCGCCGCAGTATTCGCGTCAATACCCTGAAAATCAGCGTGGCTGACTTTCTGAGTCAGACCGCGGGTTATGACTGGCAGCTGACGCCGGTGCCGTGGTGCGAAGAGGGATTCTGGCTCAGCCGGGAAGATGAGAGCCTGCCGCTGGGCAGCGTGGCTGAGCATCTCAGTGGCCTGTTCTACATTCAGGAGGCCAGCTCCATGCTGCCGGTGACCGCGCTGTTTGATGCTCAGTCAGAGGTCAGCGCCGTGATGGATATGGCGGCGGCACCGGGTTCTAAAACGACCCAGATTGCTGCGCGGATGGGCAATCAGGGCGTTATCCTGGCTAACGAATTCTCCTCCAGCCGGGTAAAAGTATTGCACGCCAATATCAGCCGCTGCGGCGTCAGCAACAGTGCCTTAACGCACTTTGACGCGCGGGTCTTCGGGCCAGCCCTGCCGGAACAGTTTGACGCCATCCTGCTCGACGCTCCCTGCTCCGGCGAAGGGGTGATTCGCAAAGATGCTGATGCGCTGAAAAACTGGACGCTGGCAAGTACGCATGAGATCGCCGCGACCCAGCGCGATCTGCTCGACAGTGCCTTTCACGCCCTCAAACCCGGCGGCACGCTGGTTTACTCCACCTGCACCCTGAATCAGATTGAGAATCAGCAGGTCATTGCCTGGCTGCTGGCGCGCTATCCCGACGCTGTTGAGGTTGTAGCGCTCGATGGGCTGTTTGAGGGTGCCGGACAGGCCGCGACGCCCGAGGGCTATCTGCATGTCTTCCCGCAGATGTTCGACAGCGAAGGCTTTTTCGTTGCGCGGCTGCGTAAAACCGCGTCGGTCGAGCCCTTACCGCTGCCGGGCTACAAAGTGGGTAAATTGCCCTTCTCCCACCTCAGCCGCAAGCTGGAAAGTGAGATAGCCCAGGCCGCCGCCGCTGTCTCTCTTAAATGGGATGCGTCGCTGGAGCTGTGGCAGCGTGATAAAGAGATCTGGCTGTTCCCGAAGGCCGTTACTCCGCTGCTGGGCAAAGTGCGGTTCTCGCGCATCGGCCTGAAGCTGGCAGAAACCTTTGCTAAAGGCTATCGCTGGCAGCATGAAGCGGTGATTGCGCTGGCAAAACCGGATGCGGCGCAGACTTTTGAGCTCACCGCAGCAGAGGCGGAAGAGTGGTATCGCGGGCGGGATATCTACCCGGAAACGGAACCCACCCGTAATGAGATGATTGTCACTTATCAGCAGCAGCCGCTGGGGCTGGCTAAAAAAGTCGGCAGCCGTATCAAGAACAGCTATCCGCGGGAGCTGGTGCGCGACGGACGCCTGTTCCGCTAAGTCACTTTATTTGCACCATCGTCAGATGATTGCCAAACACTGCGCCGGTATCGATGTAATGCAGATTGGCAATCGTCAGCGGCTGTTTCAGCGGCGTGTGTCCGAAGTAAAAGGCGTCAGCGCCACGGATACCCGCCCGTTCGCCTGACTCCATCGCCTCCAGCCGCTGACGGCTCCAGACCACCTGCTGCCAGTCGAGTGGCTTATTCAACGCATATTCCCGGGCCGGATAATCAGCATGAGCAATCACAATAATTCGCTCATCAAGCTGAAGATGGAGAATCAGCGGCAGCTCACGGCAACGCTGCAACGCGTGACGCGCCGCAATCAACGCTGCACCTCGCAGCTTAAAGAACCAGTCGCCACCGTTCATCTGCCAGAGCGCCATTTCCTGCCCCTGTAATGCTGAAAGCGCCATCACCTCATGATTCCCCCGTACGCAGCGAAACCAGGGCTCCTCCAGCAGCGCCAGACAACCCAGGCTGTCGGGACCGCGATCGATGATGTCACCCACCGAAATCAGTAAGTCCTGCTGGGGGTCAAACTGATGCTGCTGCAACAGCGCATCCAGTTCGCGGCGGCAACCATGCAGATCGCCGACCACCCAGATCCGTCGCCACGCTGCGCCATTCAGGGATTGGTAATACATCGCTGCACCCGGCCTTTGTCTGCTGAAACCATCTTCAGAGTATAGTCAGGGTCAACACTGTACTGGCATGACGCGCTGGCAAGCAGAATGCAAAGGAGGCTGGGAGCAAGGAGGCCGGGCGAAGCGATTAAAGAGAGATGAAAGGTACGTCCCTCCCGGCGCTTATCTCCGGCACTCAGTAAAGGTGGTAGCTCTGTCAGGGACGAAATACATCATAAAGCGATCAGGCGCGACAGGCTATTCTGCCCCAACCATATCTGTAGTCATTTGGGATCAGCTACGCATTTTAGCCGGATATTTCTGCAGTTTCTCTGCCGGACGCATCGGACGGCGCACCAGCTCACCGCCGCAGTTGGGGCAAAGATGAGTGAGATGCTCAGCACAGTCAGCGCAGAAAGTGCATTCAAACGAGCAGATGCGTGCCGCCAGAGAAGATGGCGGCAGATCAACGTCGCAGCGTTCACAATTGGGGCGAAGTTCCAGCATGGTGTGACTCCTTAAAAAAGCGGTATGCGCCAGCTTCGCGGTTGCTGACCCCAATGTCGAGCCAGCAACCGGACAAGAGTGTGTCAGATCCGGACATCCTGCTTTAACGGTACAGCCAGCGGCGAACGGCATCCTGCTTTGCCGCTGCTATTTGTGCCGCTGATCATCAGGAAGGTCATCGGGCAAATCCTCTTCGTCAGCTGTGTCATCGAACTCAGCACTCTCCTCTTCCGGCTCCTGACCGCCCATCGACGCATGAATCACCTCCTCTTCCAGCGTCGGGATCAGCGCGGCACCCAATGGCGAGGTCGCCAGACTGTCAGGCATCACCACATGCGGCAACGGTACTTCGGTCGTCGGAAGCGGACCCGGCGCACGCACATAACTCAGTCCGCCAATCACCAGCGCACAGAGCATAAAGAAGAGATAGAGCATATTGCTGCCCAGCGGCTGCATCAGCGCACCGACCACCAGCGGGCCGATACTGGCGCCAATACCAAACGCCATCAGCAGACAGGCAGTTAACGAGACACGACGATCGGCGGCGACCTGATCGTTGGCCAGCGCCACCTGCAATGGATAGAGCGCAAACTGCATCATGCTGGCGGCAAAGGCGATGCCAATCATCCAGTGGAAGGTCAGATGCGGCAGCACCACCAGCGGCACGCAGGCCACGGCAAAGAGCATGGCAATAATGAATAACAGCCGCTGGCGGTCGTAGCGATCAGAGAGCCAGCTTAGCGGAAACTGCGACACCAGCCCGGCAAAAATCGTGAGACTCATAAAATAACCGGTCTGGCTGGTGGTGAAGCCTTTGCTGCTGCCATAAACCGGTGCCAGGCCATAGAACGCGCCAATCGCCATGCCGGTCACCAGGGTGGTGCCGAGCAGTTTGGGAATAGTGCGGATAAAATAGCCCAGCTCCATCGGCGCCGGTGTCATAGGCCTGACGTGAGTGCGGGTGGTCAGTGCAATCGGCACCAGACAGAGCGCGAAACAGAGCGCCACAATCAGCAGCGTGCTCACCCCAAACCCCGATTGCAGGCTCAGTATCACCTGTCCGCCACTGAGTCCAAGGTAGGTGGCGACCATATAGAGGCCGAAAATCATGCCGCGCTGGGAAGATTCCGCCTGATCGTTGAGCCAGCTCTCCAGCACCATGTACTGGCACATCATGCAGAGCCCGATAATCAGACGCAGAAAGACCCACAGCGGAATAAAGTCTGTCAGCCCGTGACCTACAACCGAGGCGGTAATGATCCCGGCACAGGCCACGTAGGCACGGATATGGCCGACGCGGGCAATCAGGTTGTGCCCCACTTTGCCGCCAATCACCAGCCCGATATAGTTAGCCGCAATAATCGCGCCGATCAGCGCACCATTAACCTGCTCACTGGCCAGCCGCAACGAAACGTAGGTAGTCAGTAAACCTGAACCCAGCAGCATCAGAAGCGTAGTGGTATAGAGCGGCAGAAACGTACTGAATATTTTTCCCATATGACTCCCTGTCTACGCTTTTCAGGCATCAGGCCAGCAAAGCCCTAAAGATAGTCGATTTCGGCAGGTGAAGCGGTATTGTTCATGACGACGGTAGCGAAAAAAAAGCCCGCCAGCAATTGCTCACTGACGGGCCCTGATTTAAGCGCTTGGGAAGCTGATGTTGCTGCCCGGCGCTTCGCGGTTGAGATGGATGAAGTTCAGGTGTCGCTCATACTGATCCAGTATGTCGATGATCACCTGCTCTTTGCTGTAATCCATTAAGTCGTTACCCTGGCTGCCTTCCATCAGGAAGGTTTCCAGCCGGTAGTAGGTCGACTTACCGCTGCGGGCGCGATAGGTAAAGCCCGGAATCGAATATTGCTGCGGCCAGACCTGATAGATAAAGTCCTGCTCCTCGCCCAGATGGACGCGCAGATCCAGATAGCCAATCGGGTTGCTTTCATCCGCCTCAACACTCTCCAGCGTGACCCGGCCATCCCGCAGCTCCAGCTCTTTCGCCACTTCCTGCATCGCCGGATAGATGGTTTTTTCCATCATCTGCTGGGTATAACGCGAGCCAGGGTAGTTCATCAGGCGCGACAGACGCTTCTTCCAGGTCAGGCGATCGGTCGCATGAGCCAGATAGGGCGCGGTGTCGCGCGTGGCGCTGGCCCGACGGTGATCTTCAATCTTCAGGGATTTAAACAGCCCCGCCATGACAAAGAAGATAACAAAGCTGAACGGCAGCCCCATGATCACCGTGGTGTTCTGCAAGGCAGTGATACCGTTGGTCATCAGCATGCTCAGGGTCAGTACCCCAATCGCCACAGACCAGAAGATACGCAGCCAGTTCGGTGCATCACTGTTGATATCTTTCAGTCGCGAGGTGAAGTTACCCAGCACCAGCGAGCCGGAATCCGCCGAGGTGACGTAGAACAGCATACCGGTGATCGTCGCGACCGAGGCGCTGAGTTTAAACGCCGGATACTGCGCCAGCAGGCTGTAGAAGCCGCGCTCCGCATGGTTCATCACTTCCTGCGCAAACTCCGTATTGCCGTGAATGATCTGATACAGCGCGGCATTACCGAACACTGACAGCCACAACAGCGTAAAGGTAAACGGAATAATCAGCGTGCCCAGCACGAACTCGCGGATGGTACGACCGCGCGAAATACGCGCCAGGAACAGGCCGACGAATGGCGACCAGGCCACCCACCATGCCCAGAAGAAGAGCGTCCAGCTGTTCATCCACTGGGTCGGACGATCAAAGGCAAAGGTATTGAGCGTCATGCCCATGAAGCGATTGATGTAATCCCCGACGTTCAGCACCAGCGCATTCAGCAGGAACTCGGTGTTGCCGAAGAACAGCACAAACAGAATCAGTCCCAGCGCCATGATCACGTTGAGTTCGGAGAGAAAACGAATCCCTTTATCGACGCCTGACGTAACAGAAATGGTGGCGATCACCACGGAGAGGACAATCAGCGCGGCCTGCGCGGTCAGGCCTTCCGGGATATCAAACAGCACTTTGAGGCCATAGTTAAGCTGCACGACCCCGATGCCGAGCGTGGTGGCGATACCAAAGATGGTGCCGACCACAGCGGCGATATCCACGGTGTGGCCAATCGGGCCATAGATGCGTTTACCAAAGATGGGATAGAGCGCGGAACGGATGGTGAGCGGCAGGTTATAGCGATAGCTGAAGTAGCCTAGCGCGATGCCCATCAACGCATACATTGACCAGCCGGTCAATCCGTAGTGGAACAGCGTCCAGACCATCGCCTGGCGGGCCGCTTCCATCGTCTGCCCTGCTCCCTCCGGCGGCTGCATATACTGCGTCACCGGCTCGGCGACCGAGAAGAACATCAGGTCGATGCCGATGCCGGCGGCGAACAGCATGGCAGACCAGCTAAGGACGCTGAACTCGGGTTTGGAGTGCTCAGGCCCGAGCTTGATCGAACCAAAGCGTGAGCAGGCCATATACAACACAAAAACAATATAGAGCGTGGCAGCCAGCATGTAGTACCAGCCGAAGGTGGCGGAAACCCAGTTTACCGCCTTGAGGATCCAGCTCGCGGCCAGTTCACTATAGAGAATCGTCACAAGTGAAAACGTCAGAATCAATCCGGCAGAGGTATAAAATACAACGGGATTGAGTCTGTCTTTTTCACCGGCAGGTGGATTATTCATCGGTTACCTCTGGTTAATGTCCTGAAAATACGCAATGGATAAGTCTTGCCGTCCACGGCTTTCCGGCCGTGCGGCCCTGTTTCGTTCTGTCACTTCCTGTTAATCGCTCAGGCAAACCAGCCTATTTTAGCACTCATTGCCGTTTCGCTTTCGCTACATTTAAAGAACAGCATCCTAACAAAGTTTCTTTTTATATTGAACGTGCAATCAAAAAAAGTTTAAATAGGGGCTCGATTTGAGGGTGGAGCTGGAGCTATGCCAAAGGTAGGGATGCAGCCGATACGTCGTCGGCAACTGATTGATGCGACCCTGAGCACGATTAATGAAGTGGGGATTAATGATGCCACTATCGCCCAGATCGCCCGTCGGGCGGGGGTATCCACCGGCATCATCAGTCACTATTTCAAGGATAAGAACGGCTTACTGGAAGCCACGATGCGTGATGTGACGCGTCAACTGCGGGAGGCGGTACTGTCGCGGTTAGAACCGCTGGCCGGTGCCTCTGCAGAACAGCGGTTGTGTGCCATCGTTGAGGGTAATTTTGATGATACCCAGGTGCACACGGCAGTGATGAAAGCCTGGCTCGACTTCTGGTCGAGCAGCATGCATCAGCCCCAGCTTAATCGCCTGGAGCGGGTCAGCAGCCGGCGGCTCTACTCAACGCTGGTGGTCGAATTCCGGCGTGAACTGCCGCTGGAGAAGGCACGTCTGGCCGCACATGGGCTGGCTGCCCTGATAGATGGTCTGTGGCTGCGCGCCGCGCTGAGCGGTAAGCCATTTAACCCGGTCATCGCCCTCACACTGACCACCCAATTCATCCGTCAGCAACTGGCTGGCGAGCACGAATAACGGAAGGAGAAAACATGTCCCGATTCACCGAGCAGAAACTCTACATCGATGGCGCTTATGTTGCCGCAGCGTCTGGCGAAACGTTCCAGACGATTAATCCGGTCAACGGCGAAGTGCTGGCAGAGGTTCATGCCGCCGGCCAGGAAGATGTCAATCGCGCCGTTGCTGCCGCCAGAAAAGGCCAGAAAGTCTGGGCCGCGATGACCGCCATGGAGCGCTCGCGCATCCTGCGTCGCGCCGTCGATATTCTGCGTGAGCGTAATGATGAGCTGGCAGAGCTGGAAATGCTCGATACCGGTAAGCCTTACAGCGAAACCTCAGCGGTCGATATCGTCACCGGCGCAGACGTACTGGAGTATTACGCCGGTCTGGTTCCGGCGCTGGAAGGTCAGCAGATCCCACTGCGTGAAACCTCCTTTGTTTACACCCGTCGCGAACCGCTGGGCGTGGTAGCTGGTATCGGTGCCTGGAACTACCCGATTCAGATCGCCCTGTGGAAATCCGCGCCCGCGCTGGCAGCGGGTAACGCGATGATTTTCAAACCGAGTGAAATGACCCCGCTCACTGCCCTGAAGCTGGCGGAAATTTACACCGAAGCGGGCCTGCCGGATGGCGTATTCAACGTGCTGCCGGGCATCGGTTCGGTCACCGGTCAGTTGCTCACTGAGCATCCTGGCATCGACAAAGTCTCCTTCACCGGTGGCGTCGTCAGCGGCAAAAAAGTGATGGCCAATGCAGCAGGTTCAACGCTGAAAGAGGTCACCATGGAACTGGGCGGTAAATCACCGCTGATCATCTTTGATGATGCCGATCTCGATCTGGCCGCCGACATCGCCATGATGGCGAACTTCTACAGCTCCGGTCAGGTCTGCACCAACGGCACCCGCGTCTTTATTCCTGCAAAACTGCAGGCCGCATTCGAGGCGAAAATCAGCGAACGCGTTGCCCGCATTCAGGCAGGCGATCTGCGTGACCCGGCGACCAACTTTGGTCCGCTGGTCAGCTTCAGCCATCGCGACAATGTGATGCGTTATATCGAATCCGGCATCGCTGAAGGCGCACGCGTACTGTGCGGCGGCAAACGTCTGACCGGTGGCGATTTCGACCAGGGTGCATGGGTTGCACCAACCGTATTCACCGACTGCCGTGATGAGATGAAGATTGTGCGTGAAGAGATCTTCGGACCGGTCATGTCGATCCTGAGCTACGAAAGTGAAGAAGAAGTGATCCGCCGCGCCAATGACACCGAATTTGGTCTGGCCGCCGGACTGGTGACGCAGGATCTCAATAAGGCGCACCGCGTGATTCATCAGATCGAAGCAGGTATCTGCTGGATTAATACCTGGGGCGAATCGGCCGCAGAGATGCCAGTGGGGGGTTACAAGCACTCCGGCATTGGCCGTGAGAATGGCCTGATGACGCTGCAGAGCTACACCCAGGTGAAGTCCGTGCAGGTTGAGCTGACGCGTTTTCAGTCAGTCTTTTAATCACTTAACCTGAGGAACGATGAATGGAATTTGATTACATTATTATTGGAGCCGGATCCGCAGGAAACGTTCTGGCTACCCGTCTGACCGAAGAGAGCAACGTGAGCGTCCTGTTGCTGGAAGCGGGCGGCCCGGATTACCGCTTTGATTTTCGCACTCAGATGCCTGCGGCCCTCGCCTTCCCGTTACAGGGCAAACGCTATAACTGGGCTTATGAAACCGAGCCAGAGCCTTACATGAACAATCGCCGCATGGAGTGTGGTCGCGGCAAAGGTCTGGGCGGTTCATCACTGATTAACGGCATGTGTTATATCCGCGGTAACGCGATGGATCTCGATAACTGGGCCAGCGAACCTGGACTGGAGAACTGGAGCTATCTGGACTGCCTGCCCTACTACCGTAAAGCGGAAACCCGCGATATCGGCCCGAATGATTTCCACGGCGGCGATGGCCCGGTGTGCGTTGCAACGCCTAAAGCGGGCAATAACGTGCTGTTTGAAGCGATGATTGAGGCGGGCGTACAGGCGGGTTATCCGCGCACTGACGACCTTAATGGCTATCAGCAGGAAGGTTTCGGTCCGATGGATCGTACCGTCACACCAAACGGTCGTCGCTCCAGCACCGCGCGTGGCTATCTCGATATGGCCAAAGGCCGCGCCAACCTGAAGATCATCACGCACGCCACCACCGATCGCATCATCTTCGATGGCAAGCGTGCGGTCGGCGTGGAGTACCTGCAGGGCGACAGCAACACCATCAACAAAGTGACCGCGCGCCGTGAAGTGCTGCTGTGTGCCGGCGCTATCGCCTCGCCGCAGATCCTGCAGCGTTCTGGCGTGGGTTCTCCTGAGCTGCTGAAACAGTTCGACATCCCGCTGGTTCACGACCTGCCGGGCGTGGGTGAAAACCTGCAGGACCATCTGGAGATGTATCTTCAGTATGAGTGTAAAGAACCGGTCTCAATCTATCCGGCTCTGAAGTGGTGGAATCAGCCGAAAATTGGAGCGGAGTGGATGTTTAACGGCACCGGTATTGGTGCCAGCAACCAGTTTGAAGCGGGTGGCTTTATCCGCAGCCGCGAAGAGTTCAGCTGGCCGAACATTCAGTATCACTTCCTGCCGGTGGCGATTAACTACAACGGTTCCAACGCGGTTGATGCCCACGGCTTCCAGTGTCACGTTGGCTCGATGCGTTCTCCAAGCCGCGGTCATGTACGCCTGAAGTCACGCGATCCGCGTCGTCATCCGGCCATTCTGTTTAACTACATGTCGCATGAGCAGGACTGGCATGAGTTCCGCGATGCGATTCGCATCACGCGCCAGATCATTAATCAGCCGGCGCTGGACAAGTACCGTGGCCGTGAAATCAGTCCGGGACTGGATTGCCAGACAGATGAGCAGCTGGATGAGTTCGTGCGTAACCACGGCGAAACCGCTTATCACCCGTGCGGCACCTGTAAGATGGGTAACGACCCGATGTCCGTCGTTGATGGCGAAGGTCGTGTGCATGGACTGGAAGGCTTACGCGTAGTGGATGCGTCGATTATGCCGCTGATCATCACCGGTAACCTGAACGCCACCACTATCATGATTGGCGAAAAGATTGCCGATAAAATTCGTGGTCGCGATCCATTGCCGCGCAGCACCGCCGCTTACTATGTCGCGGGTGATGCACCCGTTCGCACGGTTCCGCAGCGCGCTGAATAATACGTGACAGCGTCACTTAATAATAGCCGGGCACTTTTGTTGCCCGGCTATTTTTTTCATTACGGCTTACCACACATCCTTTTCCACATGTCACCCTTTTCAAATCATCAAACCTTAACAGACATCAAACAAAGCAGCATCTGCTGTTGATTTGGTGATGTGCAGAATGCTATAAATCCAGCGTCTATTTAACCGGAGGCACTATCCGTCCACTGATGAGAAGCAACAATGTGGATGTGTTGTAAATTTTATGAGCAGAATGTTCATGTCAAACCCCCTGTATTCCCCCTCTTGCCTTTCTGGCTGGAACGCCGCCGATCAGCACTGGCGTAACGCCCTGTAGTCCCCTCACCACTTCGAACTGTTCTGAGTCTGCCCGCACGTTGTGCGTTGTTGCAGGTCGTCATTTATCGTTGCTGGAGAGCACCCATGCGCGCCTGGGTTTTATTATCACTCGCTATTGTTACTGAAATTATTGGTACCCTTTTTATGAAATGGTCCAGCCTCAATGGCAGCCATTCCGGCTACCTGATGATGCTGGGCATGATTGCCTGTTCTTATATTCTGCTGAGTTTCGCCATTAAACGTATCGCCCTGGGCGTGGCTTATGCGCTGTGGGAAGGTATCGGCATCATGCTGATTACGTTATTCAGCGTGCAGCTGTTTGGTGAAACGCTGTCAGCGCTGAAAATCTGTGGGCTGGTGACGCTGATCGTCGGAATTGTGTTGATCAAAACCGGCACCCAATCATCAGCGGAGGTTAATCATGCTCATCGCTGATCTTGTTCATGCGTCCTGGCTGGCGCTGGCTATCGTGCTGGAAATTGCCGCCAACATATTCCTTAAATATTCTGATGGGTTTAAGAAACCGCTGTACGGTCTGCTTTCACTTTGCTGTGTCCTGCTCGCATTCAGCGCACTCGCTCAGGCGGTCAAAGGTATCGATCTCTCGATCGCCTATGCGGTCTGGGGCGGTTTTGGGATTATCGCTACTGTCGCGGCCGGATGGGTGTTGTTTGGCCAGCGGCTGAACCGCAAAGGCTGGGCCGGTCTGACCCTGTTGCTGGCCGGTATGATCCTGTTAAAACTGGCCTGATCGGCCCTCTCAATCAGTGATATTGATTAAGGGTGTGCCACTGCACGCCCTTAACTTACT
Organism: Pantoea sp. EKM10T; assembly: GCF_011800685.1. Taxonomy (NCBI): domain Bacteria; kingdom Pseudomonadati; phylum Pseudomonadota; class Gammaproteobacteria; order Enterobacterales; family Erwiniaceae; genus Pantoea; species Pantoea sp. EKM10T. Next base: position 334,348 of record NZ_JAALEU010000005.1, on the reverse strand, counting down.
GTGCTTTCCCGCCCTGTTTCGATTGATTTTTTCCTCTTACCTGTGCTCGGAATCTTCTTACTTTTGTAAAGGCCCGTTTACATATCTGTTGCCTTGAGGCTTAGTGAGCGCCGAAGGTCGGATAAAAACGAGGAATAGTTATGTCTGCAACACGAGGTTGGTCTACGGAGCTGGAGGGATTACGCGGCATCGCTTCTCTCTGGGTATTAGTTGGCCATATCAGCTTACTGGTTCATTGCCACATCACGCTTATTTCATCCCCTGGCATCGGGGTCGATCTGTTTATTCTGTTATCGGGTTATCTGATGGCGAAAAACTACGTCGAGCGTCAGCAGAAAGAGCCGTGGCAAAGCACAGAGACCATTAAGAAGTTCTGGATCCGGCGCTTCTTCCGCATCGCCCCTCTCTACTATCTGCTGTTAATCATCGCCCTGATTTATGGCCCGTGGTTTGGCGAGATGCGTGACACCATTGCTCATTTCTATTCCGGCACCGCCACTGAGTCGTCGCGTTACAACGACCAGTCGCTGGCAAACATCCTGACCCACTTCAGTTTCCTGTTCGGCCTGCTGCCCGAATATGGTTTTAATACCGTGCTGCCTGACTGGAGCATCGGGCTGGAGATGCAGTTCTATCTGCTGTTCCCGTTCATCATGCTGGTGACGCTGCGCTTTGGTTATGCCGCATCGCTGATTGGCATCATGGCGCTCTGCTGCGCTGGCCGGTATGTGCTGGCAGATTATTATGAGGCGTTTGAGATGCCTTCAATGATCCTGATAAAGCTGAATATGTTCCTGTCGGGGATGCTGCTGGCCGAGGCGATTCGCCGTAAATCCCTGCTCTACGTCGCTTTTGCGCTGCTCGGCCCGGTTGCCAGCGTGGCGATGGGCCTGGGCGCGATTAAGCTGCAGGTGATTATGGAGGCGCTGATGATCGTCGGTATGACGGCGATTCTGTGGCAATACCCGCAGGGCAGCCTGATGGCAACGCTGATTGCTCTGCCGCGTAAGCTGCTGAACAACCGTCTCAGCACCTGGCTGGGCGACGTGTCGTTTTCTGTCTACCTGCTGCATCTGCTGATTGTAATCCCGCTGATTGCACTGCTGCTCAATCACACCGACATCGAGTTTAAGAGCGACATGATGCGTTTCCTGATTGTCTGCGTCTCTGCCATCCCGGTGACCTATGCGCTGGCCTCTTTACTCTATAAGTATGTTGAGAAGCCCGGCATTCAGATTGGTAAGCGCGTGCTGAAGCCGAAGCTGGCCGATCAGACCAGCTGAGTTTTTAACGCAGGCCATCCCTTTCTTAAAAGCCCCTGACTTCGGGGCTTTTTTTTGCCAGGTAAAGCGCAATTGGCTGTGATAACGAGCCTGCTAAGGCATTGATTAAGCCCGTCGCCAGCACACCCGCTGAGGTGAACTACACTTTGCCGGTTAGCAATCTGACTCAGAGGAGAGAACATGAGCATTCAGCATCTGCTTCTATCCACCGACGGTGGCGCAGTGATCATTGAAGCAGAACAACTCGAAAGTGAGCTGGTTATCCCGCCCCACCTGCAGACCCTGACCGGCGGTGAAGCTGACAGCGATACCGGCCATCGGGTGGCGGTAACAAAGCACTACTGCAAGGGACGCTACTATGCGGTTGCCCTTGATCGTCATGCGGCCAGCAATGAAATTGACGACGTGATCGACCTGCTGCATCCGGCCCCGCTCGATTAGTCATTGTCAGACCGAACTCGTACATGTTCCGCTGAACTGCTGGCGGGAAAGCTCAGTATTGCCGGTGTGCGGCATTTACCTATTCAGAAGAGGATAAGCATTATGCAAAAGAAGAAGTGGTTTGTTTCTTACGTGATTAAGCCCAAAGGTGAAAATCATGTCACGACTCACGCCTTTATCGAGGGCGACGATGTCGAGGAGGCGCTGGAAGCCTTTATGTTCGAAACCAAAAAAAGCCTGTCGCTGGAAACCGAAGAGCTGACTCTGCTTTCGGTGAGCCTGGTGTAGACTCTGATTAACCTCGCGATTGCGGGGTTTTTTATGTCCTGTATCAGGATCGGTTATCTATTTATACTATTTATAATTTCCCTGGTGCGGCACTCAATTACTTACTGGGATACGGCCAGGCGTGATCAACGCCTGTTGATGACAGCAGACCGGTAACCGCCAGATACGCCAGTATCAGGACAAACAGCACAATCGCTGCAATTTCAATGGATTTGAGTAAGTGATGCTTAGCCATAAATAACCCTCCTTCAGATGTGTGTAATCAGACTTCACCCCATAAACTATAATGTTACCGGTAAAGTTCAAGTGAAAATCACATCATGAAACATAAAGCCGCGCTTATTAATGCTTTAACGGAATGTGCGCTTACGCATTCAGAGGGAGGGAGCTGGCCTTACAGGCATAAAAAAGCCCGCACGGCGCGGGCTTCTGCGATTATCAGCACGGATTATTCAGCAGACTGACCGCTAAAGTCGATTACCATCCTGCCGCGGATCTTGCCCTGAATCATCTCATCGAAGATGGCATTGACCTCACCAATCTTCCTTTTGGTCACCTTCGGCACCACTTTCCCTTCTGCCGCAAACTGGAAAGCTTCCGCCAGATCGTTACGCGTCCCGACCAGCGATCCCACCACCTGAATGCCATCGAGCACCAGACGCGGAATATTCAGGCTCATCGCTTCCGGCGGCAGTCCGACAGCCACCACCCGACCACCGGCCCTGACCGCATCGACAGCAGAGTTAAACGCTGCTTTGGCAACGGCCGTTACCACAGCCGCATGCGCCCCACCGGTTTGTTCCTGAATAAAGCGAGCCGCATCTTCGCTGGCCGAGTTTACGACCAGGTCGGCGCCCATCTCTTTCGCCAGTGCCAGTTGCCCATCACTCACATCAACCGCGATCACTTTGGCGTTAAAGACGTTTTTCGCATACTGCAGGGCGAGGTTTCCCAGCCCGCCCAGACCGTAAATCGCCAGCCACTGACCCGGTTTTACCTCGGACACTTTCACCGCTTTATAGGTGGTGACACCAGCGCAGGTGACACTACTGGCGGCGTAAGGATCAAGCCCGTCGGGGACTTTGACCGAATAGTCTGCAACGACGATACACTCTTCAGCCATACCGCCATCGACGGTATAACCGGCATTAACGACCTCTCTGCAGAGCGTTTCGTTACCGGAGTTGCAGTATTGGCAGTGACCGCAGCCCTTAAAGAACCATGCCACGCTGGCACGATCGCCAGGCTTAAGTGAGGTCACATCTGGCGCGACTTCCTCAACAATACCGATACCTTCATGACCCAGCGTCACGCCGGTTTTATCACCGAAATCCCCGTTCTTCACATGCAGATCGGTATGGCATACGCCACAGCATTCCATCCTGAGCCGTGCTTCGCCCGTTTTGAGAGGACGCAGCGTCTTCTCAACCACTTCAACCTTGTGTTCACTGTTAGCAATTGCCGCTTTCATAAACGATGCTCCTTTTGATTGAAGCTTTAAGGATAAGCCAAACCGCGGTGATGACAAGATGACAGGTAAGCTTTGGGTGCGAGGCTGGCAGGGTTGTTTCTGTTGTTGCAGAGTGGAGTGGGTTTTTGGGATGGAGACCGGGCACCTTAAGCTAATAGGGTTATTTTGCGTTCGCTTTTCCACTCAAATTTTAAGCTCACTAATATGTCAGGATTTTATCAATACCATCGGTTAAATTTAATATACACATAAGAAACTACGATAACCCATGCAAAACTAAGAGGTGCTGCATACTGCGGAACAAAGCAGATGAAGATATAAACGCCAGCCACAATAACTGCAGCAGGAACTAAATAGAAAAATGACTGAATCAGCCATAAAATAGCACGCTTCATTTATTCAGAATCTCATATAGAGCATCAGCAATTTTCCCTTCGCTGTTAGACATAGCCTGCACCCAATATTTTTTGATGTTTACCTTCAATTTCAAGAACCTATATGAATTAAAGATTTCATAAGTAAACATCCTGTAATGCAGCCATAGAGCACCCCATAACTTATATTTACTTTTTTCACAAATCAACCTATTGGTTTCGCAATAACTAAATATCTGTTATGAGGCGCGTTGACCTTTATATATTGACAGACTCTTTGCTTTTTCTTCTCGCTGGCAAAACCTGCCATAGTAGCAATGATGAGATGAACGTTAGTAAAACTGCATTCAAAGCATGCATCAAGTGATCCGCCATTGCGATGCTAGCTACTGTGGGCTGAGGAATAAGATGCATAGATCATGCTGCGTCAACGACCCGAGCGTGCGCATCGTGATCGTTTGATACCAGCGGAGCGACAACTATGGCTTTTAGAGTCGCAAAATGCATCAGATAGCGCCAGCCAGCATCTGGCAGTGACCGGAATTGATGTGATACAGTTTTGACCATTACAGTACCCATTTAAGGGAATGGTATGGATACAACGGAGCAGTTAAACGGAACTTACTTCTATGGCGGACTTACTAACCTTTCTGCAGGAGAGCTTTATTTCTGGATAATGATTGATGTGACTGCAGAGCACTTCAGCGGTACAAAGGATATCATCGCTCTGGTTGCGATTTACTCGGGACAAAATACGATTGACGTATCCGGTAAGCTAAACGGAGCATGGAAAGGCACCTCTTATGCTTCGGTCTATTCTCGAAAGCTGTTACGGGATTACCGTCTTCCATTCAGATTACCCACGTGGATACAGAACCCTAAAAACCCTCTTCAAATTAAAATGTTAATGACTCACAAGCTGGGGACGTTCGTCGGTCGTATAATCCCGGTTTTAGGCTGGGTAATTATGGCCGCTGATGTGGCAGAAATTGGCTGGAAAACTACGGCAAAATATAACCTTCTTGCTCATAAGGAAGACAAGATATGGTAAACGAGGATATAGAGAAAGCTGTATTTGCGCTGGTTGAAGATTATAACGGCAGAAGTTTGTTTACGTTCAGACGCTATAAGCTTGAACTGGATACCGATCTGAACAATGACTTTCGCATGGATCCTCTTGACGCGTATGAATTGCTAGAGCGGTATGCTGAAACATTTGGCATTAGTCCCAGTACTATCACGTTTGCCGAATATTTCCCGGAAGATTTCAATGCGCCGCACGATCCGCTGACTATTCGTCTGTTAATTGAGTCTGCACAGGCCGGACGCTGGTTGGGTAAATAATTCACGCCTGCAAACGCAGGCGCCTATCTCTTCTGTTTGTTGCGGCCTCTTCCAGAGGACAAGGGCGGAAAACGTGCCGTTGATTTGGGTTTTAAATTTAAGGACGCGACCGCGTCCTCTCGGAGTCCTGTCAATAACTGTATGGAGCGAACAGGCTCTGAAGCTGCTATCAATTTCTCTAAGCCCCCTACTCACGCCGAGCGTAGAAGGATTTTTAAACGATTAAGAGGAATGTCACCGCTACAACAGTTGGTGCCGGACAAATATCACTCTGAACTAAGTCAGTACATAGAACGGGAGCCGTTGAAAAGAGTTTCTTTGAGATCTCCAGGTTAACACTGTCCGACGGTGAAGCTGTGCGCATGATAAAAGGTCACAAAATCAAGGTTGGGGAGCTTTCTTACTGGAGCGGGACAAGCGGGAACCTCTTCCATACACGGTGCAAAAACAACCCCCAATTAAAGCGCTTCAATGCAATGGCGAAAAAAAGAGGCATACAGTTGCCTGATTAATAAATCGGCAGCAGGACTAATATGAGCTGCGCGATTCTTTACGATTAGTGATCACCATGATACTGCTTATACATACAGAATTCATTGACTAGAATGAGTTAATCATCTGATGAATATAGATAATCTAAGTGAAACGGTTGCACGCATCCGGTTCATTGCTGACGCATCGCAGATAGCACATTGCAAAGAAGATGAATTAAAAATGGTACTGTCGATGATTAGTGATATGGCAGGAACAATCGACACATCAGTTTTCGAAGCTGCCATATACCGCCAGGCTGAATGATTAATTGCCCCTTCCCTACCCTTCACTAGCCACATTTAAGGTGGCTTTTTGCTTCTGCATCAAAGTGCATATTCTTGCATGAATCCTCATGATCCAAATTGAACGCTAAGCGTTTGTAAGGCCAGAGCTGGCGCGTTCAGAGGTAACACATGCACCTGCATGAAAAGCGATGCATAAAGCTGGCAGGCGTGGCAGGCGTGGCAGGCGTGGCAGGGATAGCATTGCGCGCTGCACAAATTTACAGTTAGTCTAATATTGAATTAATTCTTAGGCTTTTGATTCAAATATACCTTATTTGAGGCGTTATTTCCGGTGATTGAATTTTCTGATAAAGAGGCTGGTCCATCCAGATTCTCTTTTTCAGCTTGCGCATTGCCTCCATAATTTGCAATTTCTGTAGCCAGTGCTTTTTCATCGGCTTGAGCATCTTCATCATATTTAGCAATAGCTCCAGCTAGGGCTTCTTCTTCGGCTTGAGCATCTGCTTCATATTTAGCAATTGCTTCAGCCAAGGCTTCTTCTTCGGCTTGAGCATCTTCTTCATATGTGGCAATAGCTTCAGCGAGGGCTTGCTCTTCAGCTTGAGCATCTGCTTCAGCTTGCGCCATAGCTTCAGCCAGAACCTCTTCTTCTTCGGCTTCGGCTTCGGCTTCGGCTATAGCTTCAGCCAGCGCGTCTGCCCTGGCTTGAGCATAAGCTTCTTCTTGCGCAAAATTTTCAACTTCTGCTTCAGATTTCAAGTCAATCTCAGCAGATGATATTTTAGCTTGTAAGTTCTCGGCTGCACCTGATTGCGTTACCGTTTCTTTAATGACTGGCTTTGAGAAGTCATTTTTTCCCGTATTAACTCCAATGGAAACCTTATTGGATATAGAAACGTCTATTATTTCTTCTTCCCCAAATAGTTCTACATATAATTTCTTAAATTCCGCCTTTTTCTTTATATGATTAAATAGGGGCCATTCATCAATATACTCCTTCTTAAGCTCCTCCATTTTCATAGCTTGATTCATGTAATGAAATACTAAATCATCTTCATCTTTTATGATATTTTGTGCCATTTTTAATATCGGCGTGGTAGCGCTCCAGTCTTGACTATTCAGTAATGACATAGCTTTGCCATTATCGCCCAATTCCTTGAATGCTATGCAGTTATTAATAAGGAGACCCCTTTTTATTATGTCATCGATTGACTGGAAAGGTTTTGAAAGAAAAAGAGGTGTTATATCATTGACTAGCTTATATTTTTCACGAACCAATAATTCATAAGAAATATCCTGCATGCTTTCCCCTATTTTTTCGCTATCCTCTTTGAAAACTTTGTTCCATAAAACGTGAGTTAATTTAATAGCAATTTCAGAAAAGACATGTATTGCTTTAAATATGTAATCATTTTGAGCGAATAATTTCTTTCCGACTTCAACCTCTTTAAGTTCAACGCCATTATCTTTACATATTTTTATATATTGAGCTGAAACCACCCCTTTACAATGTACGAACAGGTTCCTTCGCTCTGTGATTTCTATGAAATCAGGTAAAATACCTAATCCTTTGGTTAGTTCTATGCCAAACTTCTTTTCTAAACTATGAAGTTGTTCTAAATGACTCTTTCTAAGAGTAGTTTCAATATCTTTCTCAATAACAAAATCCTTCACTTCATCTAAATCAGTAAATTCCATTAACTCTCTGAAAGTAAACTCCTTTTCTAAACCGCTAACTCTTTCTGGTTTGTTATTGTAAATTTCCCGAATTAAGTCACCTAAATAAGCATCATATTCGCTTACAATAGCAACCAAGAAATTTTGAGGTAGGACAACCGCAAGTTTTCCTGACTTACTTAAGTCTTTTCTAAGTTTTTTAAACTCAGTGGACCTGGCGCGGCTCAGCCTAAACTTAACAATTCCACCATCGTCACCTCTTTCAATAGCTTCCCCATGCTTTTCTACATAGTCACTGCAAGCTTTTTTCTTTTTTTTGAACTCATCTTGAAAGTTATTTTTTAGGGATGGTAAAGCGTCTTCAATGCCTTCCAGCATTTCCAGAAAATAGTTTAACTTACCGCTTATTTTGAAATCGCTCATTTATTCTCTCTGAGATCTAGTGTTAGAAATGACTTCGGGCATTTACCATGTATGCCTTGTGCTGATTTTTCATTGAGTTAGTTTTCAACTAAAGAATGAAAATTTCATAATATGCGATGGTGTTTACTTAATCAATAAGCAGCATTAAAGTATTTAGTTGCGTTAAACTTTTAGCACTAGCACTAGCAATTGTCTAGAACTCATAATGCCTAAATTTTATTACTTCTTCATCTAACCAAAGGTTAAGTTCTCTGATTCGTTCTTGTAGAGGAGTCAGCTCAATACGCACAAATACCTGCGACGCCTTCACCGCGTCACCAAATCCGCCGGAGTTGTCCGGGATAATCCCCATCATCTGCGGCGGCACGCGGTGCGCGCTTAACAGGTCATCGCGGCTGGCCTTCTTGATGTTAAAGAAATCGTCTTTGGTCGCGACTTCACTGAGCGGCAGTATCTTGATCCCGTCCGGCTTACCGTTCGGCGCGTACATGAAAAGGTTGCGGAAGTTACCCAGCCCTTTCGTGTCGCGCATCGCCTGCCGCATCCGGTCAACGTCGCTGCTGCTCTGCGCCGCATCGGTCATGTAAAGGATATAACCGGCGTGCGCACCATTCTGGTAATACTTGCGGCGGAACAGCGTCGCCGCCTCATTCAGCCAGGCGGAGTTAAGCGCGCTAAGGTATTCCGGCAGGCCGTACAGCTCCTGATTAATATCCGGCTCCAGCAGGTGAAACACGCTGCCGGCCGAAAACTCGTGCGGCTCTTTCCAGTCGTTAACAAACCAGTAAACGCCATCCTTCACGCCCCTGCGGGTAAATTTGGCTGGAGTGGTTTCAAGGCGCAGCGGCTTACCCAGGCCATTGCGGCGCAGCTCGGCGAAGGCATTGCCGAAGACGAGATAGTCCAGCGCAAACTTGCTGAACTCCTGCTGACTCATCATCGGGTGCGGAATAAACGTTGAGGCCAGAATGTTGCGCTTCACGTAAATCGGCGAGCTGAGATGCACGCCCGAGCGCAGCCTTTTAGCCAGCGTGTTAAAGCTGACCGTCGTCTCAAACCAGCGCCCGTTATCGATGCACTCGGCGTAATCCAGAATGTCGCATTTATCCATGACCAGCATCGGATCGCCAAAGGTAAACGCCTCGGCGTGCTGCTGAGGTGCGTTTGCCTCATCAGTATTGAGCTGCAGCTGTGCTAGCGCGTGATCGTGAAGCAGGCAGACAGCGCGATGCATGTAACACACGTCGGCAAGAATCCGCTGCCTGTGAGTCACGCGCGGCCGGTGCAGCTCTATGTTCACGGTGAGCTGGTAAGCGAGTGGCAGTCATGAGCGACCTGCAGCCGATAAATGATCTCTGGAGGCGCTTATCAGCAGCCTGTCAGCCCCGGCACGTAAACAAATAGCGCGTAACATTGGCCGCAAGATGCGCGCGAATCAGCAGCAGAACATCAAGTGCCAGCAGGCTCCTGACGGCACGCCCTTTAAGCCCCGCAAAACGCAGCCGGTGCGCAGCAAAAAGGGCCGGATAAAGCGCGAGATGTTTGCAAAGCTGCGCACGGCTAAATACATGAAGACGCAGGCCAGCCCGAATGAGGCTTTGATCGAGTTTGCGGGTAACGTGCAGCGCATGGCCCGTGTGCATTACGGGCAGCGCGTCCGGCCATCGTGTAAAGGTAAAGGGGTACAGTATGAATCGCGGCTGTTACTAGGTCTTAAAAATGATGATTATGAGGCAATAATTAACTGCCTCATGGAGTTTCTTTCAAAATGAACCTTCATTTTCTTGTATAATGTGCATCCATAAAATTCAGTACGGATTCACTATAGAAAAACTTAAAAATACTATTTGGATTTGAGGGTTCTAACCTTCTTTCTCGGCAGTATTTTTCACCTGAGTTTTTTATTTGCCGGTGCAATTCATGGAATTTTGCATTCCTTAAGAAATCACTATATCTTGAACTTAATTTTTGAGTAAGTGCATCATATGTGAGAGGATATCTTTTCAACATATCCTCTTCTGTAAAGGTTATTGGTGTAGCTTTAGAATCATTAGTCATCATAAATTCGATGGCTTCATCTGATGATGTTTTTATCAATTTAGTTGAGAGGCGCAAAGAAATGCTAAAGTTTGGATCTGCATCATCCTTGTGAGACTCTTCCATTTTCTCCAAATAGGATTTCAGATTATCAGTCGAGTGATTTAACACGCTAAAACTCTCAATATCACTAAGATGGTAAAGAGAGACTGGCATTAGGAAAAAATTATACTTTCTAAAGTCATAATCAAACCAATCAATAGATAATGTCATATAGTTTTTTAAAGATGCTGTTCCTATACATTGTATTTTTGTGCTAAGTGACATATCTTCATGGATAAAATGAACTGAATGGTCGCGAATTTCAATTAATAACTTAATATTGTCTTCAACAATCTTTTTAAGGCATCCATTAGCTGATAAAATATTTATTGCTTTGGATATGCTTATAGTTTTAGGTGAACCTGACTCAGATACTTCAACCGCCCCCTTAGACTTCAAGTAAATTGAACTTTTATCATCTCCATTTAGTGATAGAATCTTCGCCTTTAGTAGTAACTCCCACGCGTTTATCATCAGGATTGAAAAGCTCTCTTCTCTGAATTTAAAATCTGGTTTGTTATAAACCTCAATTGCTGTAATGCATGCGGAAATTGACTTTTCTAAAATGCTTTCATAAAAAGTCTTGGGTGTATTTTCATTCTGGCTATGATGTTTAATAAAAGACGACAAATTAAAAGAATCAAACTTTGGAGAGACGAATAATTCATTATTTTCCTTTATTATAAATGTTGACCATTTTTTTGATAGGTAAGTTTTAACGGTACTTTGACCCCAACCGGTTTTGTTAGCGATCTCATCTACTGTGAAATATTGCTTGGAAAGTTTTTTCTCTGAAAAAAAATTGAAAGCAAGTTCTATCTTTTTATTTTTATTGAAACTGGAAGGGTTTGGCTTCGTTTCCATATGCTGTTATCCCATATCTCTTATTGAATTTAAAAAAATGTACCCTCATTGCTAAACAAACAGCGTTGGTTAGTCATTGTTTGCAAACAGATTCATCCTACTCACATGAACTCATTCGATCAAATTTCCGAAATTCAGCGCCTGCTGCGCAACCTGATCCGCATAGCAAACGTTTCGGCCGTCAATCTCGACGGCGAGTTATGCCCCGTCGATACTGGAAAAAACACAACCAACTGGCTGCACTGGCTGAGCACCCTCGCGGGTAAAACCCCTTCTTGAAATGCGCAGTCAGTGGGTGAGCAGGTTCTCATTCTGTGCCTGGGCGGCGAACTCAATACCGACTTTGTACTGCCGAGCATTTTCTCGGATGACAACCCGGCTCCGTTTGCCTCGGCCGATGCGCTGCACTGGTCATTTCCTGACGGCGCGGTGATCGAGTCCGAGCCGTAAACCGGCGCTCTGACCGCAACCGACATACAGACGGCAACCAATAAAGCAGCGGTAAAAATCCTGTTCGACTCGCCAGAAGCTGAATGCACAGCGCTGCTTAATACTGCACAGCTGGAAGTCGCCCAGGGCGGCACGATGAAAGGCGGCGTTGAGCATACCGGCGGCAATCTTTCCTCAAAAGGCAAGGTGCTGCATTCGCATATCCAACCGGGCGACAGCGGTGGGAAAACGGGAGCACCAGTATGACAACCGTAAAATATATTGGGATGAACAGCAGGGAAACCGGTGGCACTTTGACTGGCCTCCATCACATCAGGCAATCTGTGCGTGACATTCTGCTGCCCTCTGTCGGCACCAGAGTGATGCACCGCCAGTATGGTTCTCTTTATCCACACTGATTGACCAGCCGTAATATGAGGAGCTGCGCCTGCAGATTATGTCGGCTAACTCTAGGGTGCCTTTGAGGCGAAGCTCACCGCATACGTTATCGCGCAAAAAGGACTTGGCCGCGACCATTCACCTGTCTGCGCTCTATGCCGCCATACACGTTGAGAGCGTGCAGCGCGTCAACCTTATCAAGCCTTCCGCTGACGTGGTGCTCGACAAACGCAGACCGCTTACTGCAGGGGTTACACGCTGACCTTGGGAGGCATCGCTTACGGCATGGATGAACTACATGCAGGCAGTACAGCTACTTGATACTGCCGCATCGAATAGTGCACAGACGGAAAAGACTGAATTAAAATCCATTCTACGCCCGAATTTTTCAGTTAAAACTTTTCAATGGAAAAATGTTTAATTCTGCCATTGAATCATTTCATCCAGCCTCTTCAGAATGTCGGGGAAATAGCTTTCATTAAGGCCAAAGCTGCCTTTAACCTGAACGCTGTCGGCATGAGGCTCCGGTCGAAGGATAAAATCAATCGTTACGCTATCAATAGTATTTTCATTTGTCAGTATCATATCAAGCTGATGAATATCGCTTTGATATTTAAACGACTTTAACTTTTGCTGAGCAATTATCGCCTGATGAAAAGCTGAAAATTCTTTTTTCAACATTTTCAACTCTCCAACGGTGAACTCAGTCTTAAACGCCACCTTCAGGCCGCTTACCGAGAATTCTATCCAGGACTGTATCCAATCCCAGTGATGGTTAACAGGATCGGCTTCGTTATCGACAACCCGTTCAAAAGGCGACACCGCAAAAACGAATTCTTCATCTCTGATATCAAACATATGTACGTTCCTGTCGGTTAATCAAAAATACTTAAAATGAGTTATCGTCCAATCTGATACCCTTACCACAACCTCAAGAGTGTACTTCTTATACTCAGTGATATTTTTCTTACGGTGTATTTATACATTTCCGTTTCATAACGATACATACCCTCTCCGTTGCGAGGATCGGCCATGCGTCTGCCATAGCGGATAGCTCTTTCCTGAATATGTAACGGAACATAGCGACCCGGCTCATACATGTGCCTCGCCGCTGTTTCGGTCATTTTCAGGTTACACGCCGATAAACCCGTTTTTAACCTGGCACGCAGGAACATTATTGTTGCCTGGCTGAGTCTGGCACTTATAGCAGCTCGTGTACCAGCCTCCAATAATGCGCGGCCAGCGCGGAAAATTCGAAATACACCAAACGCAAGAAGCGCTATGTCTGTAGGATCAATCAGTGGCGTTTCGAGAGGTGCCTCTTCAAGTCGAACAAAATGCCCCTGCACATCGTATATCTGCCACAGACCGGGAGCCTGAGCCACAGAATAACCAATGCACATGCCGCTGGACTCATCCAGCACCGGCTGTGCGTTTCGTGGCAGCACACGTGGTCTCAATTCAAAAAATACGTTGCCCGATAATGGTGACTGAAATGTGTAATATCTGCCAGGTTCGGTGATTGCATTCCCTGCATTCATTATCGTTCCCTCATTTTCATGTGACTTAATAGAGTGCCACAGGATAGTAGAGCGGTCATTACCGAGTACTGCAACGCCGTTCACTCAGCAAACTTCTCTCGCACGGGCTGTACAGCCTATACCTGATGCTCCTGACAGGGCTTCAACCATGAGTAAAACAGGTGGCAGATTATCGCCACGGTGTCCCTTTCATAGAGAGGTAGTAAAGCAGGGTTGTAACTTATATGAATAGGAAAAATGGCAATGACATAATGGAATGGCGTCTTGCAGAAGAACACAACGGAAAAGACTAAGTTATTGATTGAAAATCATTAACTGATGGGCGGCATCTGACAAAAAAAGACCGAATACGATTCCTATATTCGGTCCAGGGAAATGGCTCTCAAGGAGCCGTGCGCTAAAAGTTGGCATTTATGAAGGCGATGTCGCCTTGCCATTTAACATTAGAACAGCGCGGTGGAATTGCCAGCAAACGGGAGGCGCAGGACCATAAACCGGATCAGTTTGTGATCGCAACGGCAAAAAAGAGGGGTTGGGCGCAGCGCGGTGCTGCACCCGACAGGTTTATTTACCGCACAGCGCCTGGGTGCGCTCAACAATCGGCTGCAGACTCATCATCTGGCCCGGGTGCGCTTTGTCTTCGGCCTGGATCACGCTGATCGGCTGCGCTTTCACCTGTTTGTTTTTGAACAGTGTGTCGGCGATATCGTTCAGGGGGTATGTCATCAGCGTGCTCGGGTTGATGGCAAACATCGCACCATCTTTCTCGCAGGTCAGCATCACCTCTTCACGGTTAAACGGCCACTTCTCTTTACCGATCTCAAAGCGGCTGACGGTAATGATTTGTGCCGCCAGCGCCTGGCCGCATACGGATAACAACAGGATTGAGGGGATCACTTTCTTCAGCAACATAACTACCCTTTTCTCTCTTAAACCACATTCAGACTGGCGACAGCGTGGCAAATACGCTGACCAGCCCAACCACTCCACACGCCAGCAGCAGTTCAAGCTGCGTCATGCGAATAAATTTTTGCTGCGTCCCGCTGCCAGCCAGGCGGAATCGCGGCACCAGCCAGTATCGGTTAATCAGCGCCACCAGCACCATCAGGGCAACCAGCAGCACCTTACACAGCAACAATACAATGTAGCGTGAATCGTGCCACGTCAGCGGCCAGCCCGCGATCATCACGCTGTTTATCAGGCCACTCAGCAGCGTTAACGCCACCGCCAGATGACCATAGCGCGAAAAGCGCATCATGGTACGGATAGCGTCGGTGCGGCGATCGATCTGGCGCGCCTCCCGCATCAACAGCAGCAGAGGCAGTAATCCGCCCGTCCAGAACGCCGCGGCAATCAGATGCAGTGCATGATTGAGCTGCTGAAACAATCCCGGCCAGCCATCGCGCATCGCGGCATGACCTATCAGAGCCATGCAGGCCAGTTGCAGAACGCCCGCCAGCAGTAACACCTGCTGACGCAGCCGCCCGGTCAGTAACAAACCGGCAACGGCCAGCAGGCTAAACAGGATTTCCCACAGCCACACGCCACCGAAGTGCGTGCCAATCACCGCCAGCCAGATATCGACATCAGCCAGATTGGCGCTGTCGCCGCTCATCAATACATTCTGGCAGGCCAGCATCGCCAGTGCACTCAGCAGCGCCAGCCAGGCGCTCCCTTTCACCAGCGGGTTTAATCGTCGCGCCAGCAGGGGGCGATAGCGTTTGGGTGCCAGCAGCGCACTGTAACAGGCGCTGCCGGTCAGCAGCATCACGGCGGCAAAATGCAGCGCGCGCAACAGGATCCAGAGGGTGGTCACCGGAGTTACTTCACGCTAAAGCGATAGCTTCCTGCGGTTTTATGTCCATCCACCGACAGCACATGCCAGTTAACCTGATAGCTGCCCGCTTGCAGCGGCTGAGACAAGCCCACAATCAGCCGGTTTTTCTGGCCAGATTCAACGCGGGCTTTAGCGGTGGCGACGGGCTTCTGTGCACTATCCAGCAGCGTGACGCCGCTGAATGCCGCTTCAATATCTTCACTGAAGTTCAGCGTCAGCGCATCGGTGGATGTCGTTACCTGCGCTTTGGCAGCAGGGATAGAAGACTGGAGATGCGCATGCGCCGCTGCCAGCGAACTGAATGTCATCAGTCCGGCTGTCGCCAGCGCAATAACCATGCGGGAAATCAGTTTTTTATGCATAAGATCATCCTTTTAACCGCCGCCAGGGCGATAAACGTGGCAAAAGGATACGCTGCTGTATTTGCACTGTCGAGGCCAGCGATGCGATCCTTTATCCTTGATTCAGACCGCCGAAAACATTACTTTTGCCCGCTATCGTCAGGAGAATATTATGAGCCATAACCTTGCCCTGCTGTCCCAGGAAGAGAAAGACAAGATTAATGTCGATTTGGCGGCAGCGGGTGTGGCGTTTAAAGAGCGCTATAACATGCCGATCGTCGCCGAAATGGTGGCGCAGGAGCAGCCCGAAGCGCTGCGTGACTGGTTTCGTCAGCGTCTGATGCACTACCGCCAGGCGTCGCTCAGCCTGTCGCGCCTTCCTTATGAACCGAAGATGAAGCAATGATATTTCGCGTTATTGATACCGAAACCTGCGGTCTGCAGGGTGGCGTGGTCGAAGTGGCGTCCGTGGATGTGGTCAACGGCCAGATTGTGAATCCGATGAGCGATCTCACCCTGCCCGACCGCCCTATCAGCCGTCAGGCGATGGCCGTGCATCGCATCACCGAAGCAATGGTCGCCGGTAAGCCGACCATTGAAGAGGCGATCCCACGCTATCACGGCAGTGCTTTTTACGTGGCGCACAACGCCAGTTTTGATCGCCGGATGCTGCCGGAGATGTACGGAGAGTGGATCTGCACCATGCAGCTGGCGCGTCAGCTCTGGCCGGGCATTAAATATGGCAACCAGGCACTGCGTCATTCGCTTAAGCTGGATGTCACGCCGCCCGCCGACCTGCATGCACACCGCGCGCTCTATGACTGCTATGTTACGGCAGCACTGCTGATTCGTATTATGGAGATCTCCGGCTGGAGTGCCTCCGAGATGATTGTGCGGTCACAACCGGCGGCCCAGCGCGACGACGTTCTGCCCTTTGGCAAATACCGCGGCCAGGCGATCGCGGTGGTTGCGCGCAAGGATCCGGGCTATCTGAAGTGGATGCTGGATAACGTCAGCGATCTGCGCCCGCCATTGCGGCAGGCGCTGCGTAAGTACCTGACCGAATCTCAGTAATCCTGAGCTGGCGGTAAGGTGCCCTGCGCCAGACCCAGCAGGAAGGTGTATTCCATCGCGATCCCTTCATAGGCTTTGTAGCGCCCCGACTTGCCGCCGTGCCCCGCATCCATGTCGGTGCAAAGCAGCAGCAGGTTATTGTCGGTTTTCATCGATCTCAGCTTCGCCACCCACTTGGCCGGTTCCCAGTACTGCACCTGCGAATCGTGCAGGCCGGTGGTGACCAGCAGGTGGGGATAGGCTTTCGCCTCGATGTTGTCATAAGGGCTGTACTGGCGGATATAACGGTAGTACTCAGGATCGTTGGGGTTGCCCCACTCGTCATACTCGCCAGTGGTCAGCGGAATCGACTCATCCAGCATCGTGGTCACCACATCCACAAACGGCACCTGGGCAACCACGCCGTGGAACCGCTGCGGTGCCAGGTTAATTACTCCGCCCATGAGCAAGCCACCCGCGCTACCGCCCATGGCATAGAGTCGTTCCGGGTGTCCGATGCCACGCGCCACCAGCGCGTTAGTGACATCGATAAAATCGGTGAAGCTGTTCATTTTGTTCAGCAGGCGACCGCCGTCATACCATTGCTGCCCCAGCTCACCGCCGCCGCGCACCTGTATCAGCGCATAGACAAATCCGCGATCCAGCAGGCTCAGGCGGCTGACGCTGAAGTCGGCATCCATGCTGCTGCCGTAGGCACCGTAGCCATACACCAGCATCGGATTCTGACCGGGCTGATAATGTTTGCGGTGATAGACCAGCGATACCGGCACTTCGGTGCCATCGCTGACTTTGATCCAGTGATGTTCGCTTTTGTAATCTTCCGCGTTAAAGCCTTTCACCGCGCTCTGCTTGAGGATGCGGCGTTCGCCGGTATCCATATCCAGTTCAAACAGCGTGGTCGGCGTGGTCATCGATGAATAGCCGTAGCGCAGTTTGCTGGTACGCGGCGTCGGATTGTAGGCCAGCCAGGTCACATAGGTCGGGTCGTCAAAGGCGATGCCGCTGGTTTCACCGCTGGCCCAGTTGATCTGCCGCAGGCTGGTTAAGCCGCGCTGGCGCTCCTCGACCACCAGCCAGTCCCGAAACAGCTGAAAATCTTCCATCACTACCTGTTCACGTGCCGGGATCAGGGTTTCCCAGCGTGACTCGTCCAGATAGCGGCTGCGGTACAGCCCGAAGTTCTCGCCTTCCCGGTTGGATCGAATGAAGAACTGATGATCGTAGTGGTCGATGCTGTACTCATGATCGCGGCGGCGCGGCAGAAACACATGCGGCTGCGCATCGGGGAAGTTCGCATCAATCAGCTGAATTTCGCTGGTGTTGGTGCTGTAGAGCGCAATCATGATGAACTGCTTGGAGGTGGTCTTATGTACGCTGAGATGATAAGTATCATCCTGCTCTTCATAGACCAGCTGGTCGTCGAACTGCGGCGTACCCAGTTCGTGTCGCCACACCTGATAAGAAAGCAGCGTCTGCGGGTGTTTTCGCACATAGTAGAGGGTGCGCGAGTCATTACCCCACGCGAAGCTGGAAGAGGCGTTGCTCAGCACTTCAGGGTACCAGCTGCCACTCTCCAGGTTACGGAAGCGGATGCCATATTGCCGGCGAGACAGGAAATCTTCAGCCAGCGCCATGACCCGGTTATCCGGACTGATATGCAGCGCGCCCATGGTATAGAAATCACTGTGCGAGGCGCGCTGGTTGGCATCCAGCAGCAGGCTCCACTCGCCAGACTCATCGCTCGCGGCGGGCTGGCGGTAATAGGCCGGGTATTCGTTACCGCTCTGGTAGCGGCTCTGATAACGGTAGCCATTTTTCACATAGGGCACTGAGTGATCTTCAGGCGGCAGCCGATCGATAATCTCTTTTAATACCCGGTCCTGCAGTGGCTGTTGTGACGACATGATTTTTTTGCCGTAGTTGTTTTCGGCACGCAGGTAATCAAGGACCTCGCTGTTTTCGCGCTTGTCGTCGCGCAGCCAGTAGTAGTCGTCAACGCGCGTCTCGCCGTGCAGCGTCATCTCGTGGGGTATTTTTTTTGCGATGGGTGCTTTCATCCATCCGTCTCCGTGAACGTAATGATCTGTAAGCGTAACACTTCAGCAGCGGGAAGCCAGGTATAGGTTGAGAAGCAGCCGCTGGCGGATCACATCCTGTGACCCGCCAGCGTAATATCAGAGGGATTAACTGGCGGGTAAACGGGCTTTCTCAGCCTCAAGATCCTGCTGAATGCCGTCGCGAACATCCTGGGGGATTTTCAGCGCGTCGCCCAGCGCGGAGAGATAGCTGCGCTCCATGAAGTGATCAACGTCGATAGCGGCACAGCTCAGGAAGTAGAGCTCAAGCGCCTCTTCCTCGTTTTTCACATCGGCGGCCAGCCACTGCGGATCCAGCGGGCGGTTCATCGCTTTCTGGATCAGCTGTTCCGCTTCCTGACCGTAGCCGGACTGATGAATATTCTGCTCAATCGCTGCCCGTTCCTGATCGTCAATGTGCCCGTCGCTTTTGGCGGCAAACACCAGCGCCGTCACCAGACGCTCAGCCCGCAGGTTAACCGGCGTCTGCGCCACGCCAAAGTCAGGTTCATTCTGGTGCGCTTCGCTGACCCGCTGCTTGTATTTGTTCCATAACACCGCGCCCGCAGCCGCACCGCCACCGATAATCAGCGCCTTGCCGCCATATTTTGTCAGCAGTTTGCGCGACGATTTACTGGCAATCAGCATACCGGCCAGGCCGCCCAGCGCACCCGGCGCCAGCATGTCGCTTAAGCCGCCGCCCGATTTGCCCTCACCGCCCTTCTTCGTCAGTACCGACTGAATTTGTTGCAACCAGTTATTCATCATCCACTCCTTTTAAGATGTCAGTCCGCTATCCTGACGAAAAGGATGTCAGGAAACGTCAGAGCGGGAAAAGTAAGGCAAAAGGTCGTGCCAGATGGACGAAAGATGAGAACGCAAACGTTTTCGTTTATACTTGCGCGCGAATTTTGACAGCTTAGGTGAATGTATGACGACTCTCGGAACAGCGCTGCGTCCGGCAGCAACGCGTGTGATGCTATTGGGTTCAGGTGAACTGGGTAAAGAGGTGGCGCTGGAGTGTCAGCGTCTGGGTGTGGAAGTGATCGCGGTTGATCGTTACGCCGATGCCCCGGCGATGCACGTCGCCCATCGCAGCCATGTGATTAACATGCTGGATGGCGCGGCGCTGGCTGCGCTAATCGCTGAAGAGAAGCCTGATTTTGTCGTACCGGAAATCGAAGCCATCGCCACGGAGACCCTGGTTGAACTGGAGCAGCAAGGCCAGCGCGTGGTGCCGACTGCCCGTGCCGCGCGGCTGACCATGAACCGCGAAGGCATTCGTCGGCTGGCGGCTGAAGAGCTCTCTCTGCCGACCTCCCGCTATCGCTTTGCCGATAGCAAGGCGCGCTTTGATGAAGCGGCTACCGAAATCGGCTTTCCCTGCATTGTGAAGCCGGTAATGAGTTCATCCGGCAAAGGTCAGAGCTTTATCCGCGATGCCAGCCAGCTCGATAACGCCTGGGACTATGCGCAACAGGGTGGCCGCGCGGGTGCCGGACGCGTCATTGTCGAAGGGGTTGTCGACTTCGATTTCGAGATCACCCTGCTCACCATCAGTGCAGTCGATGGCATTCATTTCTGTGCGCCAATTGGTCACCGTCAGGAGGATGGCGATTACCGTGAATCCTGGCAGCCGCAGCAGATGAGTGATGTGGCGCTTCAGCGGGCGCAGGATGTTGCCGCGCAGGTGGTTAAGGCGCTGGGTGGCTATGGCTTGTTTGGCGTTGAGCTGTTTGTCTGCGGTGATGAGGTGGTGTTCAGCGAAGTTTCTCCGCGTCCTCACGACACCGGCATGGTGACGCTGATTTCGCAGGATCTGTCAGAGTTTGCGCTGCACGTGCGGGCGTTTCTCGGTCTGCCGATTGGCGCGATTCGCCAGTATGGTCCGTCAGCGTCCGCCGTTATTCTGCCGCAACTGACCAGCCAGAATGTGCAGTTTGTGAATGTCGAAGCGGCGCTGGGTGCCGGTCTGCAACTGCGCCTGTTCGGCAAGCCGGAAATCAGCGGCCAGCGTCGGCTGGGCGTGGCGCTCGCCAGCGGTGACAGCACCGATCAGGCGATTGCGCGTGCCGTTGCCAGCGCAGCAGCGGTCACGGTTCAGGGATAAACGTGTGCGGTGAGCAGACGCTCACCGCCATAACTTACTTCGCGCCTTCAACAGCTTCGCGTGCCAGGCGGGTGATGCGATCCCAGTCGCCCGCTTCCAGCGCGTCGTTGGGCACCAGCCAGGAACCGCCGATGCACAGCACGCTTTTCAGCGCCAGATAGTCACGGTAGTTCGCCGGAGAGATGCCGCCGGTCGGGCAGAATCGCACCTGCGGGAAGGGTCCGCCAATCGCCTGCAGCGCTTTAACGCCGCCGTTTGCTTCTGCCGGGAAAAACTTGAACTCGCGCAGACCGTAGTCCATACCGGTCATTAACTCAGAAACGGTGCTGATGCCGGGAATCAATGGCACCGACCCCTCAACCGCCGCTTTCAGCAGCGACTCGGTGACACCAGGGCTGATCACAAACTGCGCACCTGCATCGGTCACTTCCTGTAACTGCTGCGGATTAATCACCGTTCCCGCACCGACGATCGCATCCGGCACTTCTTTAATCATCGCACGTAAGGCATCCATCGCCACTGGCGTGCGCAGCGTCACTTCCAGCACTCTGACACCGCCTGCCACCAGCGCTTTTGCCATCGGCACGGCGTGTTCCAGTTTGTTCACAACGATGACCGGCACCACAGGTCCGGTGGTCAGAATCTGTTCTGCACTCGTTTTCCAGTTTTTCATCAGTTCCCCTTGCTTGATAACACCGGGATTGCGACCCGGTCATGGAGCATCGGCTCCTGCCCTGTAAATTGCGTCACTACCATACATGATCAACTTCCTGAGCGTCTATCATCCTGCGACCATTTTGAAACGGCAGTTCAATTTTATTCGTGTTGACTGGCCCGGATTAAGGGCGAAAAAAAAGCCCGCGTTGCGGGCTTCATCATCACTTCCGTTATTCGAACTCGTTCCACGAGCGGCCATCGCGGGTAATCATCGCCACTGAGGCCACCGGGCCCCAGGTGCCCGCCTGATACGGCTTGGAAGAGTCGCCGTCCGCAGCCCAGGCGTCGATAATAGAATCAACATAGGTCCATGCGGCTTCAACTTCATCGCGGCGCACAAACAGCGCCTGGATACCACGCATGCTCTCCAGCAGCAGACGCTCGTAAGCATCGGCAAGGTGCGACTGGTTAAAGGTCTCGGAGTAGCTCAGATCCAGCTTGGTGGTCTGCAGTTTGTGCTTGTGATCAAGGCCTGGCACTTTGTTCAGGATCTCGATATCCACCCCTTCGTCCGGCTGCAGACGAATCGTCAGCTTGTTCTGCGGCAGCTCTGAGTAGGAGTCTTTAAACAGGTTCATTTCCGGGTTTTTGAAGTAGACCACGACTTCTGAACACTTGGTCGGCAAACGCTTACCGGTGCGCAGGTAGAACGGCACACCCGCCCAGCGCCAGTTGTCGATATCGACACGAATTGCCACGAAGGTCTCTGTGGCGCTCGACTTATTGGCACCCTCTTCTTCCAGGTAGCCCGGCACTTTTTTGCCCTGCACAAAGCCAGCGGTGTACTGGCCGCGAACGGTTTTCTCACGCACGTTGGTCTGATCAATGCGGCGCAGCGAGCGCAGCACTTTAACTTTTTCGTCACGGATGCTGTCGGCGCTGAGATCGGACGGCGGCGACATGGCGATCATGGTCAGAATCTGCAGCAGGTGGTTCTGGATCATGTCGCGCATCTGGCCCGCTTTATCGAAGTAACCCCAGCGGCCTTCGATACCCACTTCTTCGGCCACGGTAATCTGGACGTGGTCGATGGTGCGGTTATCCCAGTTATTCACGAAGATAGAGTTGGCAAAGCGCAGCGCCAGCAGGTTAAGCACCGTCTCTTTGCCGAGATAGTGGTCAATACGGAATACCTGGCTCTCATCAAAGTACTCACCAACGCTGTCGTTGATCTCCTGCGAGGTTTCCAGTGAGGTGCCCAGCGGCTTCTCCATCACTACGCGCGCCGGTTTAGCATTCAGCTTCGCGGTGCCCAGACCCTGACAGATGGCGCCAAAGGTGCTGGGTGGCATGGCGAAGTAGTTGATGGTGGTGCGATTTTTCTGGTCCAGCATCTTGCCCAGTTTCGGGAAGTGCGTGGTGTCGTTGACATCGAGGTTGCAGAAGTCGAGACGATTGCTGAGTTTGTCCCACAGCGCTTCGTCAATCTTCTCCTTCATGAAGGTTTCCAGCGCTTCACGTACCACTTTGGTGTATTCCGCTTTATCCCACTCGGCACGGCCGACACCAATAATGCGGGTTTCCTCGTGGATCTGCCCCGCTTTCTCTAACTGGTACAGTGAAGGCAACAGTTTACGGCGTGCAAGATCGCCTTTGGCACCGAAAATCACCAGATCGCATGCCTGGGCTGTTTGTGTTACCGCCATTTTCCTCTCCTCGTTGCAGGATAGTCCGGTGGTGATGCATCCTCTGCCACCGGGTCCAGGTTATTATTTTCTTTGAGCACAATGTACTTTTTTCCCCGCGCCAGGTAAACCGACTCGCCGGGTTAACCGCATTAACTCTGTACCGGATGTGCTAAGCGCGTGTGATGACACGTGCGGATTGCCGGTTTTTTCTGTGTCTGTTGGTGTCAGGAAAATCAGGCACCGGTCAAAGTATCCCAAAAAAAAGGGCAATCGACTTGTCCGCCGTTGCGCCTGGCAGGTGCTGACACGATATAGTCTCTGTTAATCGACTCTGACGACAGGGATAATTGAAATTGGTAAAAGTGATTATGGTCATCGGCTTATGAATATGCTGGAAAAAATTGACGCGCAGTTTGCCGCGCTCAGCAATGCGGAACAGAAAGTCGCCCGGCAGATTCTGGCTGCGCCGCAGGCGGCGATGCACTCCAGCATTGCGACCCTGGCGCGCGAAGCGTGCGTCAGCGAACCCACGGTAAATCGCTTCTGTCATCGACTGGGCGCGCGCGGCTTTCCCGACTTTAAGCTGCAACTGGCGCAGAGCCTGGTGAAAAGCAGCAACTGGGTCAGCCGGGGCGTGGAGGACGATGACAGTGTGGAGAACTACAGCCACAAAATCTTTGACTCGGCGCTGGCAGGGCTGCAGCGGGTGCGGGATCAGCTGGATAGCGCCCAACTGCAGCAGGCCGTCACCCTGCTTACTCAGGCTGACAAACTCGCCTTTTTCGGGCTGGGGGCTTCCGCTGTGGTAGCACATGACGCCTTTACCAAATTTCTGCGCTTTAATCTGCCGGTCATCTGGTCAGACGATATTGTGATCCAGCGCATGAGTTGCATAAATAGTCGAGCCGGTGACGTTTTTGTTCTCATTTCGCATACTGGACGCACAAAAAATATGGTAGAACTGGCTCGCCTGGCCCGTGTAAACGGTTCCACCGTTATAGCCATCACCTCTGCCGATTCTCCCCTTGCCCATGAAGCAGCGATAGCTTTAGTGCTTGATGTACCGGAAGATACGGATATCTATTTGCCGATGGTATCGCGCCTGGCGCAGTTGACCGTGATCGATGTGTTGGCGACCGGTTTCACTCTGGAACGGGGTGCGCCCTTCCGGGAAAACCTGAAACGCGTGAAAGAGGCGTTGAAAGCGTCGCGTTACGAAAAGCACACCATTCGGGAAAAGGATGATCAGCAAAAAAATTAACATCACATTTACAATGTGAGTCGTATCACAACCCGTCGATCATATAGAATAGATAACCATGCTGTGTCCACAGACCAGGGCACGCTTAAATGTTTACGGAGTCCTCGATGTCAAGACGTCTCAGAAGAACCAAAATCGTTACAACCCTCGGCCCGGCCACCGATCGTGATAATAATTTAGAAAAAATCATCGCTGCCGGCGCGAACGTTGTACGACTCAACTTCTCTCACGGCACGCCAGAAGATCACCAGCTACGTGCCGATAAAGTGCGCGAGATTGCCGCAAAACTGGGTCGCCACGTGGCCATCCTCGGTGACCTCCAGGGTCCAAAAATTCGTGTTTCAACCTTCAAAGAAGGCAAAGTTTTCCTGAATATCGGCGACCGCTTCCTGCTGGATGCCAATCTGGGTAAAGGCGAAGGCGATAAAGAACGCGTCGGTATCGACTACAAAGGCCTGCCGGCAGATGTGGTGCCGGGCGATATCCTGCTGCTGGATGATGGCCGCGTGCAGCTGAAAGTGCTGGAAGTTCAGGACATGAAAGTGTTCACAGAAGTCACCGTGGGTGGCCCGCTGTCGAACAACAAAGGCATTAACAAACTGGGCGGCGGACTCTCAGCTGAAGCGCTGACCGAAAAAGATAAAGCGGATATCATCACTGCCGCCAAAATCCGCGTCGACTATCTGGCCGTCTCTTTCCCACGCTGTGGCGAAGATATGAATCTGGCACGTCGTCTGGCGCGCGAAGCGGGTTGTGACGCCAAACTGGTCGCAAAAGTGGAACGTGCCGAAGCGGTCGCCAGCCAGGAAGCGATGGATGACATCATTCTGGCCTCTGATGTAGTGATGGTGGCGCGTGGCGATCTGGGCGTTGAGATTGGCGATCCGGAACTGGTCGGCATTCAGAAAGCATTGATTCGTCGTGCCCGCCAGCTTAACCGCACCATCATTACCGCGACGCAGATGATGGAGTCGATGATCACTAACCCGATGCCGACCCGCGCAGAAGTGATGGACGTGGCGAACGCCGTGCTGGATGGCACCGATGCCGTGATGCTCTCTGCGGAAACCGCAGCGGGTCAGTATCCGGCTGAAACTGTCTCCGCGATGGCGAAGGTCTGCCTGGGCGCGGAGAAGATCCCGAGCGTCAACGTCTCCAAGCATCGTCTGGACGTGCAGTTCGACAATGTCGAAGAAGCGATTGCTATGTCATCCATGTACGCCGCGAACCACCTGCAGGGCGTCACCGCGATCATCACCATGACCGAGTCGGGCCGTACCCCGCTGATGACCTCACGTATCACCTCAGGCCTGCCGATTTTTGCCATGTCACGCCATGAACGCACACTGAATCTCACCGCGCTCTATCGCGGCGTAACGCCGGTGTTCTTCGACAGCAATAACGACGGTGTGGCTGCTGCACACGATGCGGTTAACCTGCTGCGCGACAAAGGCTTCCTGGTCTCTGGCGATCTGGTCATTGTGACGCAGGGCGATGTGATGGGCGCCACCGGCACCACCAATACCACACGTGTGCTGCGCGTGGATTAATTGAGCCCGGGTTTACATTGTCGGTGTAGAATAAACGACGCGACTGCCTGGCAGTCGCGTTTTCTTTTCTGACAAGGAGGCCAGATGGCCCGTTTCCACCCCATCAGCCAGCTTACCGGCCGAATTTTACTCTTTCCTCTGGCGTTAGTGCTGTTCGAGTTTGCCACCTATATTGCTCATGACATGATCCAGCCTGGCATGCTGATCGTCACCAGCGAATTTTCCGTCGGCCCTGAATGGGTCTCCACCTCACTGACCGCCTACCTGATTGGCGGCGTGGTGCTGCAATGGCTGCTGGGCCCTCTCTCTGATAAGTTTGGCCGGCGACCGGTAATGCTCTTCGGCATCCTGTTTTTTGCCGTCGCCTGCATGCTGATGCACTGGGTCAGCTCGATTGAAGAATTTGTCAGCCTGCGCTTTATTCAGGGCATCAGCCTCTGCTTTATCGGCGCGGTCGGCTATGCCGCAATTCAGGAAGCCTTCGATGAGGCGCTGGCGGTGCGCATGATGGCGCTGATGGCCAACGTGGCGCTGCTGGCTCCGCTGGCGGGTCCGCTTGCCGGTGCAGCCTGGCTCACCATTGGCAGCTGGCGCAGCATGTTCTGGCTGTTTGCCGCCTGCAGCCTGGTCGCCTTTGTGGTGCTGTGGCGTGTGATGCCCGAAACCGCAGGTGACCGCAGTCATTCCATCGCCCTGCCCAATCTGGCACGCAACTATGGCCGGCTGATGAAAGACCGGCTGGTGATGTTTGGTTCCTTCGCTATCGGGCTGGTGTTTATCCCGATCCTCACCTGGGTTGCCCTTTCGCCGGTAATCCTGATGCACGACGAAGGTCTGTCACGCATGCAGTACGCCCTGTTGCAGCTGCCGGTGTTTCTGGCGATGATCGCCGGTAACCTGACGCTGAGTAAGCTGGCGGGACGCGTGCCGATTGAACAGCCGGTGAAGTTCGCCGCCTGGCCGATTCTGATTGGTCTGAGCCTGGCGCTGGTGGCGAGCCTGATGAACAGCCACGGTTATCTGCTGATAACCGCTGGCCTGAGTCTCTACGCCTTTGGCGCGGGCATGGTCAATGCCGGACTGTATCGCCTGACGCTCTACGCCAGCAACGAAGGCAAAGGCAGCGTGGCAGCGATGCTGGGAATGATCAGTATTATGACGCTGGCGGTGGGAATTGAGCTGGCGAAAAGCGGCTACTTCAGCGGCGGCACGCTGTGGTTCTGCCTGGTCAACTTTATCAGCGGCGTGCTCTGGTTTGGCCTGGTGATCCTGTTTATGCGCGAGCGTAAACGTCGCAGCAGGCTGGAGGCGTTATAAAAAGGCAGCCCAGCCACAGGTGTGTCCTGAGCAGGCAGCTCAGAAGCTCAAAGCAAGGGAGCACACACCTGTAGCCAGTGATTAGGAGATAAGAAAAGGCCGTTTTCGCGGCCTTTTTGCTATTTGCGCGGATAGAGATCTTTGCGCGAATAGGGCTCGATGTCACCCTCTTTGCGGGTCTTCAGCAGCTTGAGGATCCAGGTGTACTGCTCGGGATGCGGGCGGACAAACACTTCCACTTCTTCATTCATCCGGCGAGCCAACTGGTGATCGTCAGCTTCCAGCAGATCGTCCATCGGCGGACGCACATAAATCTCAAGCTTGTGCGTTTCGCTGTTATAAACCGGAAACAGCGGCACCACACGAGCGCGGCAGACTTTCATCAGTCGCCCTACCGCAGGCAGCGTCGCTTTATAGGTGGCAAAGAAATCGACGAACTCGCTGTGCTCCGGGCCATGATCCTGATCGGGCAGGTAGTAGCCCCAGTAGCCCTGACGGATCGAACTGATAAAGGGTTTAATGCCGTCGTTGCGGGCATGAAGCCGTCCGCCATAACCGCGGCGTGCGGTGTTCCACGCATAGTCCATCAGCGGATCGCTCTGGTTATGGAACATTGCCGCCATCTTTTGCCCTTCTGACGCCAGCAGCATGGCAGGAATATCCACCGCCCAGCCGTGTGGCACCAGGAAAATCACATTCTGCTGGTCCGCTTTCATCTGGTCGATAATGTCACGACCATGCCACTCTACACGTTCACGGATACTCGCCGGATCGCGCAGCACCAGCTCGGTCATCATTGCCATCGCCTGCGGTGCCGTCGCAAACATCTCATCGACCAGCGTTGCACGCTGCGCCTCGCTGAGTTCCGGCAGACAGTAATAGAGGTTAATCAGCGCACGGCGACGTGCGCCCTTTGCCAGCTTACCGGCGAATTTGCCTAACCGACCCAGCAGCGGATCGCGCACTTTCGGCGGTAAATACGCCAGACCCGCCAACGCACCAATTGCCAGCCAGCTGCCCCAGTATTTAGGTTTGAGAAAAGAACGTTCAAAAACGGGAATAAATTCAGTGTTATTTTTTTTACGGGTTTCCATGCACTCGCCTCAAGCAATGACCGGCTAATGATAGTGACGACCTGAAAATTTGCAATCATCCTGCGCCAGATAGCAAAAAACCGACGGGGAACCCGTCGGTTTTTGCGCGATTTAACGAGATTCGCTTACTTCAGACCCAGCTGAGGCAACCAGGATTTAACCTGTGCCATGTAATCGCTGCGATCTTTACCGGTCAGGCCTTCCATACGCGGCAGTTTCGCCGTTAAGGGGTTGACCGCCTGATTATTGATCCAGATTTCGAAATGCAGATGCGGCCCGGTGGAACGTCCGGTGTTGCCTGACAGTCCAATACGGTCACCACGCTTCACTTTCTGGCCTGGCTTCACCAGCACTTTCTTCATGTGCATATAGCGCGTCATATACTGACGGCCATGACGAATCGCGACATAGTTACCCGCGGCACCGCCGTTCTTCGCCACCACTATTTCACCATCACCCACTGCCAGCACCGGCGTACCGATCGGCAGCGCAAAGTCGACGCCTTTATGAGGCGCAATGCGGCCGGTAACCGGGTTGAGACGACGCGGATTAAAGTTAGAGGAGACACGATACTGCTTAACCGTCGGGAAGCGCATAAAGCCGCGCGCCAGACCGGAGCCGCTGCGATCGTAGAACTTGCCATCTTCGGCGCGGAAAGCGTAATAGTCTTTACCCCCGCTGCGCAGGCGCACACCCAGCAACTGACTTTGCGCACTCTTGCCATCCAGCATTTCGCGTGACATCAGTACACTGAACTGATCACCTGCACGCAGCTTACGGAAGTCCATCTGCCACTGCAGCGCTTTGATTACGGCGCTGGCTTCGGCACTGCTCAGCCCGGCACGCTGGGCGCTGGCGGCAAAACTGCCGCGTACTTCGCCCTGCATCACGCTGTTGCGCCATTCGCCCTTCTGCATCTCCGCATCCATCTTAAAGCCACCTTTAGGGGTGCGCTCATAGGTGCGGGTTTCACGGCGGGAAATTTCCCAGCTCAGGGTTTTCAGGCCGCCATCATCATCCAGCGTCCAGCTCAGCTGCTGACCAACCTGCAGATTACGCAGATCGCGGTCGCTCATCACCAGCGCATTAATGTCACTGATGTCGATGCCATACTGATTCAGGGCACTGCTCAGGGTATCGCCGGATGAAACGGTGTAGTCGTGAACACCGGCCGTTTCGGGCACGTCAGTGTCCACATCGTCCGCAGGCAATTCTTCTTCCGGTTCCGGTGTGCTCTGATCGATAGGCTCACTGGCTTCCGGCAACAGCGTGCGGAAGGTGTTCTTATCCAGTTCAATGTTTTTGACGATGGGCGTCACATCATCCGAAGGATGATAAACGTAAGGCCGCCAGACAGCGACGGCCAGAGTGACTACAGTTAAAGAACCCAGCATTACGCGGTGGGGGCGCGGCAAATTATTAAATGCGAGGGCGACAGAGCGGGCTATCTGCTGCACTTTTACCTATTCCTCATGCTCCATTCAGGCAGCTTTCATACTGGCTCGACAGTTGTGAGAGGAATTTCACATAGCTGTCTTTGGCTAAGCTGATGTCTGTTCCCAGGGGATCGAGCGTGCCTTTACGCACCTGCGTTCCGCGGGCGACAGCATCGATGACTGCTGGCCTGAATTGTGGCTCAGCAAAGACGCAGACCGCCTTTTGCTCAACCAACTGTGTTCGTATCTGATGTAAACGCTGAGCGCCCGGTTGAATTTCAGGATTGACGGTAAAGTGCCCGGTGGGCGAGAGACCGTATTGTTTTTCAAAGTACGTGTAAGCGTCGTGAAAAACGAAATATCCTTTATTTCTGACCGGAGCGAGTTGTGCGCTAACGCGTTTGTCCGTGTCCGCCAAAGCTACCTCAAACTGCTGGAGGTTGGCGTCAAGTTTGGCTTTATCTTGCGGCATAAGTTCCAATAATTTTCCATGGATTGCAACCGCGGTCTTGCGCGCAATCTCTGGCGACAACCACAGGTGCATATTAAACTCGCCGTGATGATGGTGATGGGCATCGGCCTCCTGTTCTTCGGATTTTTCCGCTGTGTGTTCATCTTCATCTTCACCACCGCTAATCAATAACGGTTTTACCCCGTCGATGTTCACCATCGCGAGGTTTTTTTGGGCCGGAAGTTCAGCCGCAGACTTCGCCATAAAGGCTTCCATTTCAGGCCCGACCCATACAACTAAGTCCGCGTTTTTTAAGCGTTTTGCATCTGAGGGCCGCAGGGAATAGTCGTGTTCAGAGGCACCGTCCGGTAGCAGAACGTCAACCGGTGTGACACCATCGGCAATGGCCGCAGCAATAAACCCTACCGGTTTGAGTGAAGCCACGACATTCGCCTGAGCTGGAAGGGTTAACGAAGCTGTAACGGAGAAAGCAGTTAAGGCGAAAATTGCGCCCTTTTTATTATGTAACATATTGCGTCATTCCATCGTGACCATGAGGTGGAATGTGATATTATAACATTCGAAATTCTGTGCAACCTGTAAATACTATGACCTCACTTGTCACACTCGATAATGTTTCGATAAAGTTTAACCAGCGCAATGTGTTATCCGGTGTCAGCCTGGCACTGCAGCCTGGCCGCATCCTCACCCTGCTGGGTCCTAACGGTGCCGGAAAATCAACGCTGGTGCGTGTGGTGCTGGGACTGCTCGCTCCCACCACCGGTAGCGTTAAGCGTGATCCCGGCCTGCGAATTGGCTATGTGCCACAGAAGCTGCACATCGACCCGACCCTGCCGGTGACGGTTGAACGCTTTATGCGTCTGACCCGTGGCAGCAAAAACGCCGAGATCCTGCCGGCACTCAAACGCGTGCAGGCGGGTCACCTGCTCAACGCCCCGCTGCAAAAGCTTTCCGGTGGTGAAACCCAGCGTGTGCTGCTGGCGCGCGCCCTGCTGAATCAGCCTCAGTTGCTGGTACTCGATGAGCCTACCCAGGGTGTGGATGTGAATGGTCAGGTGTCACTCTATGACCTTATCAATCAGTTACGCGTTGAACTGAACTGCGGCGTACTGATGGTCTCCCACGATCTGCATCTGGTGATGGCCAAAACCGACGAAGTGCTCTGCCTTAACCATCACATCTGTTGTTCCGGCACCCCGGAAGCGGTATCGCAGCATCCGGAATTTATCGCCATGTTTGGTCCGCGCGGCGCGGAGGAGCTGGCGATTTATCGTCATCATCATAATCACCGTCACGACCTTCAGGGACGTATCGTTTTACGCAAAGGACAGGGTCCATCATGATTGAGTTGTTATTACCGGGCTGGATAGGCGGTGTGATGTTAGCGCTGGCTGCCGGTCCGCTGGGATCGTTTGTTGTCTGGCGCAAGATGTCCTATTTCGGCGATACCCTGGCGCATGCCTCTCTGCTTGGCGTGGCATTTGGCCTGCTGTTTAACGTGAATCCTTACTACGCGGTGATTCTGGTCACGGTCTGCCTGGCGCTGGGACTGGTCTGGCTGGAGCGTCGTCCACATCTGGCTATCGATACCCTGCTGGGGATTATGGCGCACAGCGCGCTGTCGCTGGGCCTGGTGGTGGTCAGCCTGATGAAGAACGTTCGCGTCGATCTGATGGCTTATCTGTTTGGCGATCTGCTGGCGGTGACGCCAGACGATCTCTGGATGATGGGTGGCGGCGTGGTGATCGTGCTGCTGGTGATGGCGTGGCAGTGGCGGTCGCTGCTGTCGATGACCATCAGCCCGGAACTGGCACAGGTGGATGGCGTCAATATCCAGCGTACCCGTCTGATCCTGATGCTGGTCACGGCGCTGACGATTGGGGTGGCGATGAAGTTCGTGGGTGCGCTGATCATCACCTCACTGCTGATTATCCCCGCTGCGACCGCTCGTCGCTTTGTGCGTTCACCGGAAGGCATGGCGGCCGTCGCCGTAGTCATCGGGGTGATTGCCGTCACCGGCGGCCTGACCTTCTCCGCCTTCTACGACACGCCTGCCGGGCCGTCAGTGGTGCTCTGCGCCGCCATCCTGTTTATTTTCAGTATGGTCCGGAAACCAGCAGTCTAGTTACTCTTCGCGCGTGATGCCGAAGTGACGATAAGCGTGCTGCGTGGCCATCCGGCCACGCGGTGTGCGCTGAATGAAGCCCTGCTGAATCAGGAAGGGTTCAATCACATCTTCGATGGTTTCGCGCTCTTCACCAATGGCAGCAGCCAGGTTATCCAGCCCCACCGGCCCACCCATAAATTTGTCGATGATTGCCAGCAGCAGTTTACGGTCCATATAATCGAACCCTTCGCTGTCTACGTTAAGCATATCCAGCGCGCTGCAGGAGACTTCACCGCTCAGGTCACCATTTGCCCGCACTTCGGCGAAGTCACGAACGCGGCGCAGCAGGCGGTTGGCGATACGCGGTGTGCCGCGGGCGCGACGGGCAATTTCTAACGCCCCTTCGTCACTCAGCGCCAGACCCAGACAGGCGGCGCTGCGGCCTACGATGTGCTGCAAATCTTTAACCTGGTAGAACTCAAGCCGCTGCACAATGCCGAAACGATCGCGCAGCGGCGAGGTCAGCGAGCCAGCACGCGTGGTGGCACCAATCAGGGTAAACGGCGGCAGATCGAGCTTGATTGAGCGCGCAGCCGGGCCTTCGCCGATCATGATATCCAGCTGATAATCTTCCATCGCCGGGTAGAGTATCTCTTCCACCACCGGTGAGAGGCGATGGATTTCATCGATAAACAGGACGTCATGCGGTTCAAGGTTGGTCAGCATCGCCGCCAGGTCGCCCGCCTTTTCCAGCACCGGACCTGAAGTAGTGCGAAGATTAACGCCCATCTCGTTGGCCACGATGTTCGCCAGGGTGGTTTTACCCAGTCCCGGCGGACCGAAGATCAGCAGATGATCGAGCGCATCGCCGCGCAGTTGCGCTGCCTTGATGAAAATCTCCATCTGCTCTCGCACCTGCGGCTGACCGACATACTCGGTCAGCATCTTCGGGCGAATAGCGCGGTCAATAACCTCTTCTTCGCTGATACTGGCAGCGGAGATCAGGCGGTCGGCTTCTATCATGACTTACCTCAAATGGCGGCGCGTAGCGCTTCGCGGATCAGGGTTTCGCAATCCGCATCCGGTCGACCGACTTTACTGATCATACGGCTCGCTTCCTGCGGTTTATAACCCAGTGATACCAGCGCTGCAACCGCTTCGGCTTCCGCATCATTGGTTTCCGGCTCGGCGCTCGGCGTGGTCAGCGTAAAGGCAGAATCGCCGCCAAACAGGTCGCCGTGCATTCCTTTGAAGCGGTCCTTCATCTCGACCACCAGACGCTCAGCCGTCTTTTTGCCCACGCCTGGCAGTTTCACCAGTGACGCGATCTCCTCTTTCTCAACAGCGGTCACAAACTGCTGCGCCGACAT
This sequence comes from Pantoea sp. EKM10T, assembly GCF_011800685.1. Taxonomy (NCBI): domain Bacteria; kingdom Pseudomonadati; phylum Pseudomonadota; class Gammaproteobacteria; order Enterobacterales; family Erwiniaceae; genus Pantoea; species Pantoea sp. EKM10T. The sequence continues at coordinate 300,507 of NZ_JAALEU010000005.1, read as the reverse complement.
GCCGGAGAGGATCGCCAGCGCCAGCTTAGGTCCTACGCCATTCACTTTAATCAGTTCGCGAAACAGCGCGCGCTCCTGCTTGCTGTTAAAACCAAACAGCAGCTGCGCATCTTCACGCACCACAAAGTGGGTAAAAATCACCGCTTCGTGCTGAAGTTCAGGCAACTCATAAAAACAGGTCATGGGCATATAAATTTCATAGCCGACGCCGTGTGCCTCAAGCAGCACCAGTGGCGGCTGCTTTTCCAGAATATTGCCCCGTAAACGACCTATCACCTGAACGCTTCCTTAACTAACGAATGTGGCGGATTTTATAACATAAAAAAGGCTGGATGAATATCCAGCCTGTGAGTGCGACCTGAGCGATGACGGCTAACCTGAGCGTAACCGTCCGCGCGTCAGCACCAGCTTGCTGTCACTCATGCGAGCCGCATTCTGAGCCACATGACAGTGCGTAATGGCAATTGCCAGCGCATCGGCGGCATCTGCCTGTGGGTTCGCCGGCAACTTCAGCAGGGTTCGCACCATGTGCTGCACCTGACTTTTCTCGGCGCTGCCGATGCCAACCACGGTCTGTTTAACCTGACGGGCGGCATACTCAAACACCGGCAGATCGTGGTTAACCGCGGCAACAATCGCGGCACCGCGGGCCTGGCCCAGCTTCAGTGCGGAGTCTGCATTCTTCGCCATGAACACCTGCTCAATGGCGAAGAAGTCGGGTGAAAACTGCGTAATGATTTCACAGACGCCCGCATAAATCAGCTTCAGACGGGCGGGCAACTCGGTGGTATTAGTGCGGATACAGCCGCTGCCCAGATAAGTGAGCTGGCGGCCAGTCTGACGAATAACACCATAACCGGTGATGCGTGAGCCGGGATCGATACCCAGGATAATCGACATTACGCCTCTTTGGTTAAAGTGATTACGGTAGACGCCATTACAGCGTTTCCGCTACCTCGTCGGAGATTTCACCGTTGTGATAGACCTCCTGCACATCGTCGCAATCTTCCAGCATGTCGATCAGACGCAGCAGTTTAGGTGCGGTTTCCGCATCCATCTCTGCTTTGGTGGTCGGGATCATTGCCACTTCTGCAGTGTCCGCTTTCAGGCCGAGCGCTTCCAGTGCATCACGCACCGTGCCCATCTCTTCCCATGCGGTGAAGACATCAATCGCGCCGTCGTCATAGCTGACCACATCTTCTGCGCCCGCTTCCAGAGCCGCTTCCATCACCGCATCTTCATCCTGACCCGGCGCATAGGAGATCACGCCTTTTTTGTTGAACAGGTAAGCCACGGAGCCGTCGGTGCCGAGATTCCCGCCGGTTTTGGTGAAGGCGTGACGCACTTCGCCCACGGTACGGTTACGGTTGTCACTCAGGCATTCAATCATGATGGCCGAGCCGCCAGGACCGTAGCCTTCATAGATGATGGTTTCCATGTTGGCATTGTCATCGCCGCCCACACCGCGCGCGATAGCGCGATCCATGGTGTCACGCGTCATATTGTTCGCCAGCGCTTTATCCATTGCTGCACGCAGACGCGGGTTTGAGCCCGGATCGCCGCCGCCCAGCTTGGCCGCCGTCACCAGCTCACGAATGATTTTGGTGAAGATTTTGCCGCGCTTGGCATCCTGCGCCGCCTTACGGTGTTTGGTGTTTGCCCATTTACTGTGTCCTGCCATTTTAAATTTTCTCCGATCTTTTACAGGGTGCAGGCTATCCTGCTTGCGAGCCTGTTTACCGTCCGTACGCATACAGGTGACTGACAACCTGAATGCCCCGAGGGCGAGCGTCGCGAAGCATCCTCACGTACAACCGTACGCTGACGATATCGCGCGGGCGGTGAACAACCTCACGGTGCCGATTACGCCTGACTGTTCAATATGTTGGTGAAGTCCTGTTAAAACTCACCAGATTCATAAAATTTAATCTATCCGCCGCCGGAATACCGGGCGATGGCGAGCATTCAGATAAATTCTTCAATTGCCTGGCGGTTACTCCATGATCGGGTTAATGCTGCAGCGTCAGCGGGTGCCATCCAGCGAAACGCCAGATGCTCGGTGAGCATCACATCGCGCTCCGTCGGCAGTTGCAGGCGAAACCAGTGCTCGTGATTATGGGTGACATCAGGGGCATAGCGATGGCGGAAATGGGGAAAGATTTCAAAGTCGATCTGACGCTGACAATCCTCCACCTCCAGCCGCTCGGCCAGCACGTCGATGCCGATTTCCTCATTCACTTCACGACACGCGGTCGCCAGCGGTGACTCTCCCGCCTCCAGGCTGCCGGTGACCGACTGCCAGAACGTGGGATCGTCACGCCGCTGCAGCATCAACACCCGGCCAGTATCGCGCGCCGAAATGACGACCAGCACTGAAACCGGGTGTTTATAGCCCATTATTTATGCTCAGGCTTTTCTTTTTTAACGACCTGAATGCCGAGCTCCAGCAGGGAAGCCGGATTAGCTTCGCTTGGCGCTTCGGTCATCATGCAGGCGGCCGCCGTGGTTTTCGGGAACGCAATGACGTCACGAATATTATCGGTGCCGGTCAGCAGCATGGTCAGACGATCCAGACCAAAGGCCAGGCCCGCATGCGGTGGCGTACCGAACTTCAGCGCATCCAGCAGGAAGCCAAACTTCTCACGCTGCTCATGCTCTTCGATACCCAGAATGCTGAACACCGTCTGCTGCATTTTGCCGTTGTGGATACGCACTGAACCGCCGCCCACTTCATAACCGTTGATCACCATGTCGTAGGCATTCGCCACGGCACGGGTTGGATCGGCAGCCAGCTCTTCTGCGCTCATCTCTTTTGGCGCCGTGAAAGGATGGTGCATCGCAGCCAGACCGCCCTCTTCGTCCTCTTCGAACATCGGGAAGTCGATTACCCACAGCGGTGCCCAGGCTTTCTCATCAGTGATGTTCAGCTCGCGGCCCACTTTCAGACGCAGCGCACCCAGTGCATCCGCGACCACTTTGGCGCGATCGGCACCAAAGAAGATAATGTCGCCATCCTGAGCGCCGGTGCGGCTCAGAATGCCTTCTACGATCTCTGCATTCAGGAATTTGGCAACCGGGCTCTGCACGCCTTCCAGGCCGTCAGCACGGACGTTAACCTTCATCCACGCCAGACCTTTGACGCCGTAAATCTCCACGAACTTGCCATATTCATCAATCTGCTTACGGCTCAGCTGTGCGCCGGTCGGCACGCGCAGCGCGGCAACACGGCCCTTTTCATCGTTAGCCGGGCCAGAGAAGACCTGGAACTCCACGTTTTTCAGCAGGTCGCCGACGTCCACCAGCTCCATCGGGTTACGCAGATCCGGTTTATCTGAACCGTAGCGATGCATCGCTTCGGCAAAGGTCATCTGCGGGAACTCGCCGAGATCAACGCCCTGCACGTCCTGCCACAGATTGCGGATTAAACGCTCCATGATTTCACGCACCTGTGGCGCGGTCATAAAGGAGGTTTCCACGTCGATCTGGGTAAATTCTGGCTGACGATCGGCGCGTAAATCTTCGTCGCGGAAGCATTTAACGATCTGATAGTAGCGGTCAAAACCGGACATCATCAGCAGCTGTTTGAACAGCTGAGGTGACTGCGGCAGCGCATAGAATTTGCCTTTATGTACCCGGCTTGGCACCAGATAGTCACGCGCGCCTTCCGGCGTCGCTTTGGTCAGCATCGGGGTTTCGATATCCAGGAAACCTGCGTCATCCATAAAGCGACGAACGAAGCTGGTGATTTTTGCGCGGGTTTTCAGACGCGTCACCATCTCAGGGCGGCGCAGATCCAGATAGCGGTACTTCAGGCGCGCTTCTTCGCTGTTGGTCTGATTCGAGTCCAGCGGCAGTGGCTCAGAGCGGTTAATAATAGTCAGTGCCTGGGCAAACACTTCCACTTCACCGGTCGCCATGTCGCTGTTTTTGTTCTTCTCATCACGCGCACGCACGGTACCGGTGATCTGGATACAGAATTCGTTACGCAGTTCAGAAGCCAGCTTAAATGCGTCCTGGCGATCGGGATCAAAAAACACCTGCACGATGCCTTCACGGTCGCGCATATCGATAAAAATCAAACTGCCCAGATCGCGACGGCGGTTTACCCAGCCGCAAAGCGTGACTTGCTGACCCACATGAGACAGATTGAGCTGTCCGCAATATTCTGTACGCATAACACTATCCTTTTAACTTCGCCGCTGCATCTGACAGCATCCGGCCGCGTTACCTGTTGCGATGCTGTCGCAAAAATGGCGGTCATTATAATGGAAAAAGCCAGACAGGATAAGCAGATCCGCGCCAAAGCGCCGATTTCCTGTGTGCATTTGCCCCCCAGCCTGACCATAGCGGATAATGGGGTATCTTAATCTGCAGCCAGGAGCGCGCGTGACACTTCGTATTGGCCTGCCCCAGTGGCAGCATTCACACTGGAAACGCTGGGGCATCGAAAGCCTGGCGGACTATGCCCGCTATTTCCATTGTGTAGAGGGAAATACCACGCTCTATGCGCTGCCGAATCCGGAAACGGTGATGCGCTGGCGCGATATGACGCACGATGCGTTTCGCTTCTGCTTTAAGTTTCCCAATACCATCAGCCATCAGGCGGCGCTGCAGCACAGCGACGACCTGCTGACCGATTTCCTGCGCCTGATGGAGCCGCTGGCCGATCGCATCGGTCAGTACTGGCTGCAACTGCCTGCCAGCTTCTCTCCGACGCAGCTCGACGACCTGTGGCGCTTTCTCGACAGTCTGCCGCGCCGTTTTCACTACGGCGTCGAAGTCCGCCATCCCGCTTTCTTCGCTAAAGGGGATGCCGAACGGGCGCTGAATCGCGGCCTGCTGGCGCGCGGCATCAATCGCGTGATGCTCGACAGCCGTCCGGTTCACGCCTCTACCTCGCAAAGTCCGGCCGCGCTGGTGGCCCGCGCGCAAAAACCCCGGGTGCCGCCTCATGCGCTGCGAACCGGCTCACAGCCGATGGTGCGGTTTATCGGCAGCGATAACGTGGAAGAGAGCGTGCCGCTGTTTCAGATCTGGCGTGACAAGCTGACAGAATGGCAGCTACAGGGCGACGCCATGCTGTTTCTGCACACGCCCGATATGGGCCAGGTCTTTCCGCTGGTGCAGGCACTCTGGCCGCAGCTGCAACAGATCGATCCCGGCATAGGTAGCGGACCGGACTGGCCGCAGCAGACGTCACTGTTTTGATTCCTGCCCAGGACAGCGGGCTGCACGCCCGTTAGAATAGAAGCATTATGGACAGTCGCAGGGGTGGCAATGGTTAGCGCGTTATATGTGGTGATGGGTGCATTACTGGTGATGAAATTCACGCTGGACGTGGTCCGCTATCGCCGTTTCTATCGCGTGGCGTATGGTGATGGCGGCTACCACGACCTGAAAATGGCGATTCGCATTCACGGCAACGCCATCGAAACCATTCCGCTGGCGCTGTTTCTGCTGGTAATGATGGAGATGAACGGTGCCGATATCTGGATGGTGCATCTCACGGGTCTGCTGTTCTTTATCAGTCGCCTGCTGCACGCCTGGGGTTTGCGCAGCAGCGCAATGGCAGGACGCAAATATGGCATGCTGCTGACGCTGTTTTCCCTGTGCGGCATGGTGATTTTTAACCTGATCTATATGCCGTGGGAACTGGTGCTGACGCTGCATTAAGCTGGCCTGGGTTAAGGGGTGCAGCCCGCCCCACTTTCTGCGAGAATAGCGCCCTTTCCGTCGTCTCTTCGGATTTTCGATATGTCTGACCGCGATCAACTCTTCTCAGCGCCCATTGCAAAACTGGGCGACTGGACTTTTGACGAGCGTGTAGCTGAAGTCTTTCCTGACATGATTCAGCGCTCGGTGCCGGGCTACTCCAACATCATTTCGATGATTGGCATGCTGGCAGAACGTTTTGTTACCCCGGACAGCAAGGTTTATGACCTGGGCTGCTCGCTGGGCGCGGCCACCCTGTCGGTGCGCCGCAATATTCAGGTGCCGGGTTGCCAGATCATCGCAGTGGATAACTCCCCGGCGATGGTGGAGCGCTGTCGTCGCCATCTTGATGCGTTTCGCGCGGACACACCGGTAACGGTGCTGGAAGCGGATATCCGCGACATTGAGATTGAGAACGCCTCTCTGGTGGTACTCAACTTTACGCTGCAGTTTCTGGAACCACCTGCGCGTCTGGCGCTGCTGGAAAAGATCTGGCAGGGACTGAAACCGGGCGGCGCGCTGGTGCTGTCAGAAAAATTCAGTTTTGAAGATGCCGAAGTCGGTGAGCTGCTGTTTAACATGCATCACGACTTCAAGCGCGCCAACGGCTACAGCGAACTGGAAATCAGCCAGAAACGCAGCATGCTGGAAAATGTGATGCTGACTGACAGCGTTGAAGCTCATAAAGCCCGTCTGAAACAGGCCGGCTTCTCGCACGCCGAACTCTGGTTCCAGTGCTTTAATTTTGGATCTCTGGTGGCGTTGAAATGATCGACTTTGGCCGTTTTTATCAGCAAATTGCGGTGGGACCGCTGGCGAAGTGGCTGGAAGTGTTACCGGCGCAAATCAGCGAGTGGCAGCGTGAAAACCTGCATGGGCACTTCCGCGACTGGTACAAGTCGCTGGAGTATCTGCCGCTGCTGGAACCTCAAAAGCTTGACCTGCTGCACAGCGTTACTGCCGACCGCGATGACATCAGCGATCGCCATCGTCAGGGTATTGAGAAATTACTGCGCAACCTGATGCCGTGGCGCAAGGGGCCCTATTTCCTTTATGGCACCCACATCAACACCGAATGGCGTTCGGACTGGAAGTGGGAGCGCGTACTACCGCACATCTCTCCACTGGCCGGCCGCACAGTGCTCGATGTGGGCTGCGGCAGTGGCTATCACATGTGGCGGATGATTGGCGCGGGTGCCCATCTGGTGGTCGGCATCGATCCAATGCAGCTGTTCCTGGTGCAGTTCGAAGCGGTGCGCAAGCTGCTGAACGACGATCGCCGGGCGCATATGCTGCCGCTGGGCATTGAGCAGTTACCGGTGTTGCAGGCGTTCGATACCGTGTTCTCGATGGGCGTGCTCTATCACCGCCGTTCGCCGCTCGATCACCTGTTACAGCTTAAGAATCAGCTGGTCAGCGGTGGTGAACTGGTGCTGGAGACGCTGGTGATTGAGGGCGATGTGAATCAGGTGCTGGTGCCCGGTGAGCGATATGCGCAGATGCGCAATGTCTTCTTCATTCCCTCAGCTGAAGCGCTGAAAAGCTGGCTGGAAAAAAGCGGCTTTGTCGATGTCCGGATTGTTGATTTCGCCCTCACTACCACTGAAGAGCAACGCCGTACTGACTGGATGACCAGCGAGTCTCTGGCTGAATTCCTCGATCCCGATGACCCCAGCAAAACGGTCGAGGGCTATCCGGCGCCTCTGCGCGCCGTGCTGGTCGCCACCAAACCGTAATGCCCTAGCGGCGAGACAACGCCAGTTTCGCCGCAAATCCTATAAACACGCAGCCGGTCAGGCGATCCATCACCTTCAGCACCCGCGGTTTTCGCAAATGACCGGCGAAATAGTGGCTGCCGCCAATCAGTACCGCATTCCAGATCAGCCCCAGTAGCATGTGTGCCAGCGCCATCAGACTACACCAGAGCGCCACCGACGCCCCCGCCGGGATAAACTGTGGCAAAAAACTCACATAGAAGATCCCCACTTTGGGGTTTAGCAGATTGCCCAGCAGCCCGCGGCTGAAGCAGGCAAGATAGCCCTGCTGCAGCGCCGGTTGTTGCGAGTCGATTGCTGCCTGGCGGGGTTTCAGCAACAATTTCAGCCCCAGATAAAGTAACCAGGCGGCACCCAGCCACTTAAGCAGGTTATAGGCCATTTCGGAGGCCAGCAGCAGCGCGCCTAATCCGAATCCCACCGCAACACCCCAGACCAGACAGCCGAGCGTGATACCCAGTGCCGTCACGCTGGCGCGCTTTGCGCCCTGAGCGACTGCAGAGCGCAGCACCAGCGCGGTATCAAAGCCCGGCGTCAGCGTCAGTATGGTGATGGCAAACAGAAATGAAAACAGCGTGGTGGTCATGGCGTTCTCCCTGGAGGTAACAGCCGGTCAGCAGCGTATGGGTGTCCTGCCAGCGTAACAGGCCCGTCGAATTATCTCACCCTTGTCACTCTCCCTGTTCGTCAGCGTGTGCCAGGCTAAGGGCGGTTTAACTTCATATTAAGGAGCTGTGATTATGAGTAAATTTATCTTCTCTTCACCCCGTAAATATGTGCAGGGCGCGGGCGTGCTGGACGAGCTGGGCCCCTACGTGGCCGAACTGGGTGATAACGCTTTCCTGGTCGCGGATGATGTCGTCTGGAAATTGATTGGCGAACGCGCCCAACAGGCGCTGCAAAAGGCGGGCGTTACCTTCAACTGGCACCCGTTCAACGGCGAGGCGTCGAGCAATGAGATCACCCGCCTGAGCCAGCTGGCAAAAAGTCAGGGCTGTAATGTGGTTGTCGGACTGGGCGGCGGCAAAACGCTGGACACCGTTAAGGCGGTGGCGGATGAGCTGAAGCAGCCGGTAGCCATCGTGCCTACTATCGCCTCCACTGATGCCCCCTGTAGCGCGCTGTCGGTCATCTATTCTGATAGCGGCGTATTTGAGAGCTATCGCTTCTACAGCAAAAATCCTGATTTGGTGCTGGTGGACACCGCAGTCTGCGCCAGTGCGCCAGCACGACTCTTTGCCTCCGGCATTGCCGATGGACTGGCGACCTGGGTTGAAGCGCAGGCGGTGGCGCGTTCGCATTCAAAATCGATGGTCAATGGTGATCCGACAATTGCCGGACTGGCGATTGCCCGTGCCTGTGAAGAAACGCTGCTTACATGGGGTTACAGCGCCTATGTTGCCGTCACCCAAAAACGAGTGACGCCCGCCGTGGAAGCGGTGGTTGAGGCGAATACGCTGCTATCGGGGCTGGGCTTTGAAAACGGAGGGCTGGCAGCTGCGCACGCTATTCATAATGGGTTCACCGCGATTGATGGTGATATCCACCATCTGACCCATGGCGAGAAAGTCGCCTACGGCACACTGACGCAGATGGTGCTTGAGAAGCGTCCGGATGAGGACATTGCGCGCTATATCCGCTTCTATCGCTCGATCAACATGCCGACCACGCTCCGGGAGCTGCATCTGGAAAATGAGAGCTGGGAGAATCTGGTCAAAGTGGGTGCACTGGCGAACAGTGAGGGCGACACGCTGAAAAACCTTAATCCAAACCTTTCACCGGAAGATATTGCAAACGCGCTGCTGGCGCTGGATGCCTTTAGTCAGACGGTTAAATAGTCACACGACAGGCGATCATCCGATCGCCTTTTACTCCGCCGCCGCTGGCTGGTCCCAGTACTCATATTTATAGGCGGAACTGAGATGGCGCTCAATAGTGCCGCGCGTGAAGATTTCGGTCTCGTGCAGATAGCTCAGGGTACAGTTACCCACCTGATCCCAGGACTGACACTCATCTACTGACCGGATGGTGCTCAGCGGTGTGGTCGCCGTGCCGTTGAGCCGCACTTCACGCCATTGGGGATCGTAGGTATAACTGTCGGTGCTGCGGGCAGATGTGGTTCGGGTCACCAGACCCTGCGGATTCCAGTGGTAATGATTTTCACCGTTGGTCAGGGGATCGCTGCCGCGTGCCACGCTCTTCTCCAGCCGGAACTGCCGATCATAGCGATAAGTCGTGTCGGTAAAACCGCTTTTACCCATACTGGTAAACCTGTCGGAGGCGCTGGTAATGTTGCCATGCTGACCTTTCTGCCAGTTAATCGTCCCCTGTCGGTTATCGACCACCACCTCTTTGCCCTCTTTCAGCACTTTTACCAGATACGCATATTCCGCCACCCAGCCGCCCTGCACCCGGGCAATGTGTTGCTCCATGCTGAGAATCACGTTGCGCTCACTTTTGTCATAGCTGACGTCGGCAACCGTCAGATCGCCACAGGCGTCGAACTGCCCCAGTACGCGCTTTTGCGAATTCACATCTTTACCAAACTCACCCGCAACCACCTGCTTCACCGCACCTTTCGCATTCCCGCCCAACAAAATCAGGTTATTGCTGTTAGCCACAGCAGCGTTGTTCGGGCTGCATGCGCTGGCGGCAGCGCTGCCACTGCAGAGAGCAGTCAGGATCAGAGTCAGGACAGCAATCGGATTGGGTTTCATAGGATACTTTTCCAGGCGACGTTGCTTTCAGTGTAAACGCTACGGTGATGAACAGCGGCAATCTGTGAAGATTTCAGCCTGCATCGCCTTTTAAGGTTTTAAGGACCGGGGAGGCGACACGGTTTCAGCATAACGAATAAAGCGGGTGATTACGTTGCTGCCGGGCCTGAAAGTCCTGGATGACATGTAATGATTAATAAGGGGCAGGTCATTTTTATCGAGCCAGGCGAAAGAGTGATAATTTCGCTGCAGCCAGATTTCAGATCTCTCTGACATCAATAGCTTGCCAGAGAAGCGCAAAACAATTTAGCTGGTAAGGAGTGTGCTTTACACAAAAAGAACCCCAGCAAGGATACTGGGGTTTGGTACTTGCAAACACCACGTCAATGATCGGCGTGCTGCGCGGCAAAATCTGTTGTGGTTCAGGCGACCCGAACGGTGCTCATCTGCATCACGCTTTTCATCGCCTCAACCACATCGCCGTCTACACAGTAGCGGCTGAACTCGTCAGTCTCGGCTTCTGAACACATGGAGACCCCCGCTTTGCGGTAGCGCATCGGCGACGCGACAAGGCGGCTGGCCGAGCTGTGAACTTCATCAATCCCCATGTCGAGAAACTTTTGCAGGTTGCTGAGACGTACCCCGGCACCCGCCATAATAATAGGACCGATGCTGGCCTCATTTAGTTCCCTGAGTAATGCAATTCCGTTTTCAGCGCTCTGCTGCTGACCGGATGTCAGAATACGCGCCACACCCAAATCCGTTAGTTCTTCCAGCGCACGCTTGGGGCTGTGACAGAGATCGAAGGCGCGATGAAAGGTTACGGCCAGGCCGTCACACAGCGCCATAATCTGCCGCATCTGACCATGATGAATGTGAGCATCTTCATCCAGCATCCCAATCACCAGGCCAGGAAAACCGAGTTCACGGATTAACGCCACATCCGATTTCATCGCTTCAAATTCGCGTGCGGTATAACAAAAATCGCCACCACGTGGCCGGACAATAGGATGAACCGGAATCGAAACTTCTTGCCGGGCGGCATTCAGCATCCCCGCTGATGGGGTCAGGCCGCCTTCACGCGGTGCGGCACAGAGTTCAACCCGATCGGCGCCCGCCTGTTGTGCGGTCACAGCGCAATCCACGCCATAGCAGCAAATTTCCAGTGTGGTCATTCTCTTCTCCTTTACATGACTCTGGTTCAAGGCAGATTCATCAGTTAGTCTGGCTGCTGGAATGAGTTTACCGGGAAAGTTAACTATGGCATTCAATTTCGACCAACGGATAGACCGTCGTCACAGCGATAGCCTTAAATGGAACAAATATGCGGACCAGGACATTCTGCCGTTGTGGGTGGCAGACACCGATTTCCGATCGCCTGACTGCGTCATCAATGCGATTAAAACCCGTGCCGAACATGGGATTTTTGGCTATGGCGACACGCCAGTGGAATTTATCGATAGCGCGATAGCCTGGCTCGTCTCACGCTATCAGTGGCACGTTAATCCGGAATGGATTGTGGTTTTGCCGGGTGTCGTAAGCGGTCTGAATCTGGCAGTGCGCGCTTTCACCGCGCCTGACGAGCTGACGATTGCGCCAACACCCATCTATCCGCCGTTTCGCGGTGCAGCAAAACTGGCAGAGCGCGGTCAGATCACGCTGCCACTGACGCTGCAAGAGGGACGCTGGCTGCTGGATCTGGATGCGCCGGAAGGTCAGCTGGACGATAAAGCGCGGCTGTTAATGCTGTGCAACCCGCAGAATCCGGGCGGCACCGTCTATCGCCGCGAGGAACTGCAGGCGCAGCTGGAATTTGCGCAGAAGCACGATTTGATTGTCTGTTCCGACGAGATCCACAGCGATCTGCTGCTGGAACCCGGCGTTAAGCACATACCCTTTGCTTCACTGAGCGAAGATGCAGCCCAGCGTAGCGTGACGCTGATGTCACCCTCAAAGTCCTTTAATATTGCTGGTCTGGGGGCTTCCATCGCCATCATCCCCAACGCCGGGCTGCGCGCGCAATTCAACCGGGTACGACGCGGCATTGTGCCAGATGTTGATATTCTGGCACTCACGGCAGCAGCAGCGGCATGGCGCGAGGGTGAGCCCTGGCTGAATGCGCAGAATGCCTATCTGCGCAGTAACCGTGACTGGCTGGTGTCGCAGGTCAATAAGATGACCGGCCTGTCACTCGCCTCACCGGAAGCGACCTACCTGGCCTGGATCGACGCCAGCGCGCTGGGTATGGCCAGCCCGGCGCTCTATTTTGAAAAGCACGGGCTGGGCTTAACCGCCGGACGTGAGTTTGGCAATGACCAGTTTGTCCGGCTCAATTTCGGCTGTACCCGCGCGCTGCTCGACGAAGCCGTTGCGCGCCTGAAGCGTGCGTTAGCCGCCCGCCTTTAGTTCTGCTCGCTGGCGACAATCTCCTCCAGTCGCCACGGATGAAACTTGATTGTCGTCTGCCCATCCGTTACCGCCAGGGTCGGATTGGGCAGGCGCTCATTCTCGCCCTGTGGTGAACTGGTTTTAAATGAGATACCCGGCTGCGTCAGCGCCTCATCTGACAGCAAGGCCATCGCGCGCACGCCCAGCGTCTGATGATCGCCGCGTAACACCACCTCAATATGCTCCCAGCCTTCATGGCGATAACGCTTTTCACCCGGCCATGGCAGTTCAACCACATCAATCTGCCTGCCTGCGACAATCAGCGGGTCATGGAGTTTAAACAGGCAAATCTTCCTGCCATTGATCATCGCCGCCGAAAACTGCGTGCCAATCTGCTGCAAACCTTGCTGCCAGCGCATCGCCGTTGTGTCCTGATGGCAACGCACGGCGATATGGTCCACCTCCAGATCGGTAAGGTGCAAACCGAGCCGCTGCGCAAAACTTTGCAACGATTCTTCAAAACGTCCTAAATCTGTCTTTAAATCATCCAATTCTGCCGGAAAAGATCTCTTCACTACCCCACTTCCTCTCAATTTGTTTAGCATTTATAACCCGCCTGCCTTTTGGCGCGCCGCGTGCTCAGCATCACATAATGATAAGATTCATCTTATTTGGCCCGAAATTTAACGCTAATCCTCATAATAACATCTTTCATTTCGGATTTATCTCCTGTTTAGGACCATGAGTTTCTTGATGAAAGCATGTTAAATATATGATTTATATCAACTTCTTTAATACAATAAGATAACTCTCATTTACCTGGCAAACAATTGCAGCCCACCCCGCCTTCCTATAAATTTGACCTAACACAACCAAAAGGAATGGCTCTATGTCTATGCTCATCGTTGTCGCTGTCCTGATCGCACTGATGGGATTTGCAATCTCCCGCCATTGGAAGGTGCGTGAAGATAAAAGCGTAAAGAACCCACGCCGTCATCTGCGACGTCGTTAATGCTTCAGGGAAACATCTATTAAGCTCTGTTTCCCCGCTTCATCCAACTGCTGACGCCCACTGACATTTCACGTATACTTTTCCCCTCATTTTTTTCCGTTTTGTCTGCCCCATCCGTTTCTGCCTCTTCGTGACGCGATGCGCTCAGGCAAGATGATGACAGCCCGGCTTTCTGGTCCGGGCGTTGCTCAGCACATGAAGGTAACTCGGTGAATATTCAGGCACTTCTTTCCGCAAAAGTCAGTCAGGCAATGGTTTTAGCCGGCGCATCCGCCGATTGCGAACCCCAGGTTCGTCAATCCGCCCGGGTTCAGTTTGGAGACTATCAGGCCAACGGCATTATGGCCGTGGCGAAAAAGCTGGGACAGGCACCGCGACAATTAGCGGAAACGGTGATTCAGCACCTCGACCTGACCGGCATCGCCAGCAAAGTCGAAATTGCCGGGCCGGGCTTCATCAATATCTTCCTTGACCACAACTGGCTGGCCAGTCATGCCCGGGAAGCGCTGCGTCTGCCGCGCCTTGGCGTGCAACTGGCCGAGCCCCAGACTATCGTCGTCGACTACTCTGCGCCTAACGTTGCGAAAGAGATGCATGTGGGCCACGTCCGCTCCACCATCATTGGTGATGCGGCGGTGCGTACGCTGGAGTTTCTCGGCCATAAAGTGATCCGTGCGAACCACGTTGGCGACTGGGGAACACAGTTCGGTATGCTGATCGCGTTCCTGGAAAAGCAGCAGAATGAAGATCATGCAGAGATGGCGCTGGCCGATCTCGAAGGCTTCTACCGTGAAGCCAAGCGCACTTATGATGAAGATCCTGAGTTTGCCGAGCGCGCACGCAGTTATGTGGTGAAATTACAGGGCGGCGATGACTATTGCCGCCAGATGTGGAAGAAGCTGGTCGACATCACCATGAGTCAGAACCAGAAAATCTATGACCGCATGAACGTCACGCTGACGCGCAATGATGTTATGGGTGAAAGTCTCTATAACGATATGCTGCCTGGCATCGTCTCCGATCTGAAACAGAAAGGCTTAGCGGTAGAGAGTGAAGGTGCGACCGTGGTGTTCCTGGATGAATTCCAGAACAAAGAGGGTGAACCGATGGGCGTCATCATCCAGAAAAAGGATGGCGGCTACCTCTACACCACCACCGATATCGCCTGTGCGAAATATCGTTACGAAACGCTGAAAGCCGATCGTGTGCTCTATTACATCGACTCACGTCAGCATCAGCATCTGGTTCAGGCCTGGACTATCGTCCGCAAAGCGGGTTATGTGCCGGAATCAGTGCCGCTGGAGCACCATGCATTCGGCATGATGCTGGGCAAAGATGGCCGTCCGTTCAAAACCCGCAGCGGTGGCACCATCAAGCTCTCCGATCTGCTGGATGAAGCCTATCAGCGTGCCTACACGCTGGTGCGTGAGAAGAACCCGGAGATGAGCGAAGCAGAAGTGAAAACGCTGGCGGAAGTGGTTGGCATCAGCGCGGTGAAATACGCCGATCTGTCAAAAAGCCGTACCACCGATTACATTTTCGACTGGGACAACATGCTGGCGTTCGAAGGCAACACCGCGCCTTACATGCAGTATGCCTATACCCGCGTACTCTCCGTGTTCCGCAAGGCGGGCATTGATGCCGATTCGCTGGATGCGGAGATTGTGATCAGCGAAGAGCGTGAAGCGCAGCTGGCCACCCGTCTGCTGCAGTTCGAAGAGGTTATTACGCAGGTCGCTCGTGACGGCACGCCACACGTGATGTGTGCCTATCTCTACGATCTGGCCGGTCTGTTCTCCGGATTCTACGAGCACTGCCCGATTCTCACCGCAGAATCAGACACAACCCGTCTGAGCCGACTGCAGCTGGCCGCGCTGACCGCGAAGACGCTGAAGCAGGGTCTGGATACGCTGGGCATCGACACCGTCGAGCGCATGTAATCTCTGAAACGGAGAGGGGGTTCCCTCTCCGTTGCTGAATTCGTATATCCGCTTTGATTCCCCAAATCTTCGCAGCAGGATGGTGTTATGTCTGTAGCCGCGCACCTCATCAGCAGCCACCTTCCCACCATAAAACAGTTACAGTGCTTTCTGGCTGTTGCGCACGAGCTGAATTTTCGCCGGGCCGCAGAGCGTCTCAGCATGACGCAACCTCCGCTTACTCGTCAGATTCAGAGTCTGGAAGATCTGCTGGGCCACTCGCTGTTCAGCCGCACGACCCATGAGGTAACGCTCACCGATTCTGGCCGTGCGCTGGTCGCGAAGGCGGAAGCGATCCTGACTGCGCTGAATGCCCTGAAGCAGGATGCGCAGCCCGCCGCGGCACGGCTACGCATCGGGCTGACCCGCACGCTGAACTTTGAACTGATTGCGCCACTTAACCGGCAGCTCGCCGCTTTTCATGCCAGCGAAGAGATGGAGATGCCCCGCCTGACCTCCCCTCAGCTTTTGCAAAGCCTGGCCAAAAACAGTCTGGATTTAATACTCACCGGAGAAAAGGGGTCGGATACGGAAGACACCATTCAGTACGCCTGGGTTTACCGTGAGCCGCTGCTGATTGCCATACCGTCGGCGCATCCTGCCAGTGTGGCGGAACGGGTCTCGCTGGAAGCGCTGGCCGATCTGCCGCTGTTCTGGTTTGCCCGCAGCGCCAATCCGCTGTTTTACGATAAATGCGAGCGCTACTTCGCCACGCTCAGCGTCTCGCTGAAACGGGAGAGAGAGCCGGACGATTCCCTGCTGATGCTGTCACACATCGCCAGAGGAAAAGGATTCGCCCTGATGCCGCAGTCAAAATGCACCTTTAATCAGGCAGGTCTCTGTTACCGCCCGCTGACAGAAGATGCGGCACAGCAGCTGGCGATTGATGTTTACGCGGCGATTCGCGCCGATGAAAAAAATGAGGCGGTTCTTAATGCGCTGAGAGAACTCTCTCATCCCGGGGATGCGATAAAGTCCGCATGATGCTGCATCGCTGAAACGCAGCGAAGCATCCCCCTCTTCTTCCTTCTTAATCCCCGCTCAACCTGTTGCTGAGAGCTTACTGTGTCGACACGCCGGATGGATGTCTGAAGCCCTTTCATTCGCCTGATACCTTTTTTGCATGACGGAAAGAGCAATTCATTGCTTTCACGCGGAGTGAAACAATCGCGTCTCACATACGAGGAGCGACAATGAAAAAGCGAACGTTAACTCAGGGTCTGGACGTCAGCGCAATCGGCTATGGCGCGATGGGGCTCAGCGAATTTTATGGTCAGACCGATGACCGTCATTCCCTGCAACTGCTCAATAAGCTGCGCGATCTGGATATCACCTTTATCGATACCGCCGATCTTTACGGGCGCGGTCACAACGAGCAGTTGATAGGTCAGTTTCTTGCCGGGCTCAATCGGGCCGAACGGCTGAAGTTCACCGTGGCCACCAAATGTGGCATTGAACGTCCTGCTGATGCGGCCTATGCCCGCACCATCAACAATCAGCCGGACTACATTACCCGCTGCTGCCATGAATCACTGAAACGGCTGGGTGTTGAGCGCATCGATCTCTTTTATCTGCACCGGATCAGTCCGGCGACACCGATTGAGGAGAGCATGCAGTGTCTCAGCTGTCTGGTGCAGGAGGGAAAGATTGCCCGGATTGGGCTGTGTGAAGCATCGGCTTCAACACTGAATCGGGCGCAGGCGATCCATCCGCTGGCCGCGCTGCAGACGGAGTATTCACTCTGGACGCGTGACATCGAAGAAGAGATTCTCCCTATGGTGAAAAAACTCGGTATCGGACTGGTGCCCTATTCGCCGCTGGGCAGAGGATTTCTGACGGGTAAATACCGTAAAAACAGCGATTTTGCCGAGGGTGATTTCCGCAAAAATAATGACCGTTTCCGGCAGGAAAATATCGATCACAATCTCCAGCTTCTTAACGCGGTGACGCCACTGGCTGAGAAATATCACGCCACCACCGGGCAGATTGCGCTGGCCTGGCTACTGGCCCAGTATGACAAAATTGTGCCGATACCGGGCACCAAACAGATCGCTTACCTTACTGAAAACGCGCAGGCCGCAGATATCGAGCTGGAAGAGGAAGATATCGGGTTGCTGAACGCTGTGCATCAGCAGATTGAAGTTAAAGGCGGTCGCTACTCTGAGGAGGGAATGAAGGGGGTGAACGCCTGAATACAAACTACGCACTTGTGCACTGTGCATCGGTGCGTTAAATTGTTTTCAGTGTGATACAGGGAGGTAATGAGGTGGCGACGTTAAGGAATATTGAAAGTTTCAGGGATGACTGGCTTAAGGATTATTTTTTATATGGCAAATTTTCCAAAAGAATACCGTCAAGCCTCTCATCAGCGCTGGCGCGAAAGCTCGACATCATCAATGCGGCGATTAGCTATAAGGATTTAAAGTCGCCGCCAGGCAATCGTCATGAGGAACTAAACCCGCCTCTCAAGGGATATGCTTCAATCAGGGTCAATGAGCAATATCGGCTGATCTTTAAATGGATAGAAGGTAAGGCCGTTGACCTTTATCTGGATGCTCATAGTTATAAAACGCACAAGCGATGAAAACTGAGCCTGGCTGCATCAGGCGCTGTAAGACAGCATGTAACACATCAACCTCTGTCAGTAATAAAGAGAGCAAGACTATGAACCAGGCGACCCGCAAACCGACCACTGTCGGTGACGTATTACTTTACGAATATCTGGAGCCAACCGGCCTGAAGATTCTCGACTTAGCGGAGATGCTCAAAGTGCACCGCAACACGGTCAGCGCCCTGGTCAACAATAACCGGAAGCTGACGCCGGATATGGCTTTCAGGCTGGCTGCAGCCTTCGAAACCAGCGTTGAGTTCTGGCTTAATCTGCAAAACAGTGTCGATATCTGGGAAGTGATGCATGATGCCAGGGCACAGGAGGAGATCAGTCGCGTAACACCGTTGAAGGATTTTCTGGTGCAGAAAGAGAATCAGCTGGCGTGAAAAGCTTTATAACGCACTGGTCATGACGGGATTTGAAACGGGTCAATTATCTGTCAGCCGCTGGGTCAGGGTTAGCATCGGTTTACAGCCAGGATCATCACGTAACAAGGGAGCCAGGAGGCGATCTCCGGCTCGCCTTCAGTCAATTCAGCAACGATATCCTTACTCGTAATTGACCATCACTTCACTGCTCACCACCCTTAATCCGGGTGGTAGCGCCCCGCTTCCGGCAAAACCAAACACCATGTGCAGGGTCTCACCGGCGCTCAGATGTGCCAGCCCGCGCGTGGTGCCGCTGGCCCCCTCCAGGGAAGTGCAGCGCTGTTCGCCGCACAGCCGCACCTGCAGGCCGGACGGGGCCGGTCTGCTCAGCTGATAACGCCAGTTAACGACGCTGACCTCCCCGCTAATGTCAGCGGGCGGCGTCAGCGGCTGCGCCCGTTGCCAGCTGCCGCGGTTCGCCAGCAGCGGCCCATTGGCCGTGGCACTCCAGGCACCACCGGCCGCCTGCGCCATCAGTGGCAGCATCACGAATGCCATCACCAGCCAGCGCATTATTTACCTCCGATGGTGGCAGTCATACGGATCTGACGGTTGTCGCTCAGCTCCAGATTAGAGAGCACCACCAGCTGTGGCAGATTGCGGCGCAGGAAACGCGCCAGCAGCGCACGCAGCGGATGATTGACCAGCAGCACCGGCGGCGCGCCCAGCATCTCCTGACGCTGTAATGCCGCCTGTGCCTGACTTAACAGCCGATCGGCCAGACCCGGCTCCAGTCCGCCACCGCCCTGCAACGCCTGTAACAGCAGGCGCTCCAGCGTGGAATCGAGCCCGATAACCTGCACTTCGTCATTACCCGGGAACCACTGCTGAGTAATCGCACGGCCCAGCGCCACACGCACCACGCTGGTCAGCTCCTGCGGATCGCTCTGCACCGGCGCGTGTTCCGCCAGCGTTTCGATAATGGTGCGCATATCGCGAATCGACACCCGCTCCACCAGCAGGTTCTGCAGCACCTTGTGCAGGGTGGTCAGCGAGATCACACCCGGCACCAGATCTTCGGTCAGCTTCGGCATCTCCTGAGTCACACGATCCAGCAGCTGCTGTGCTTCCTGACGGCCAAACAGCTCGCTGGCGAACTGGCCAATCAGATGGTTGAGGTGGGTTGCCACCACGGTACTGGCTTCAACTACGGTAAAGCCCTGAATCTGTGCCTGCTCTTTCAGCGCGCTATCAATCCAGACCGCCGCCAGTCCAAAGGCGGGATCAACGGTCGCTTCGCCAGGCAGACTTCCGGCAGCCGTGCCCGGGTTAATCGCCATCCAGCGGCCAGGATAGGCATCACCGCTGCCAATCTCCACCCCTTTCATCAGGATGCGATAGCGTGCCGGTGGCAGCTCCATGTTGTCGCGGATATGCACCACCGGCGGCAGGAAACCGACATCCTGAGCGACTTTCTTACGGATACTGCGGATACGTCCCAGCAGCTCACCGTTTTGCTGATGATCGACCATCGGAATCAGGCGATAGCCCACTTCCATGCCCAGCGTATCTTCCAGCTGCACATCGGTCCACGACGCTTCGGTGGCGGCTGGCGTATCCGCCGTTTTGGCGATGCCGCCCGTGACTTCCACTTTCTTCTTCGGCTGCATTTCGCGGCCGCGCAGCCACCAGGCCAGACCCAGTAAGGCGGCGGTGAACAGCAGGAAGACGAAGTTCGGCATGCCCGGCACCAGACCGAGCAGACCAATCACGCCGGCGCTCAGCATCAGCACGCGCGGATCTTTGAACAGCTGGGTGACCATCTGTTCGCCGACATCCTGATCGGTGGCAACGCGCGTCACGATAACACCGGCTGCGGTAGAGATAACCAGCGCCGGGATCTGCGCGACCAGACCATCACCGATGGTCAGCAGCGTATAGGTCTCTGCGGCATGACCCACATCCATACCGTGCTGCACCACGCCCACCAGCAGGCCGCCGATGACGTTGATCACCATGATCATAATACCGGCGACGGCATCACCACGAACGAACTTACTGGCACCGTCCATCGAACCGTAGAAGTCCGCTTCCTGGGTTACTTCGGCACGGCGGCGTTTGGCGTCATCTTCACCGATCAGACCGGCGTTGAGGTCGGCATCGATCGCCATCTGCTTACCGGGCATCCCGTCCAGCACAAAGCGCGCGCCCACTTCGGCGATACGGCCGGCACCTTTGGTGATAACCATAAAGTTGATGATGACGAGGATGATAAACACCACGATACCGATGGCGAAGTTACCGCCCACCAGGAAGTGACCGAATGCTTCAACCACCTGTCCTGCCGCGGCGGCACCCGTATGCCCTTCCATCAGGATGATACGGGTTGAAGCCACGTTCAGCGCCAGACGCAGCAAGGTAGAGAACAGCAGAATGGTCGGGAACGCCGCAAACTCCAGGGTCCGCTGGGTGAACATCGCCACCAGCAGGATCATGATCGACAGCGCAATGTTAAAGGTGAACAGCAGATCGAGGATGAACGGCGGTAATGGCAGAACCATCATCGACAGGATCATCAGGATCAGTACCGGCCCGGCCAGCACCTGCCACTGCATATCTTTAAAGTTGCCCGGTAAACGTAGTTTTGCGGCCAGGTTATTAGCCATCGTTTTTGCTCTCTCCTGCAAAGTCCATCTCTGCCGGAACCGGCAGGTTTTTTGGTTTGGTTGGGATCAGGCCGCCTTCGCGCTTCCAGCGACGCGACTGCCAGACCCACGCCAGCACCTCGGCCACGGCGGCATAGAGCGCGCCGGGAATGTGCTGACCAATTTCAGTATGTCGGTATAACGCACGCGCCAGCGGCGGTGCTTCCAGAACCGGGATGCGGTGTTCGGCAGCCAGTTCACGAATTCTCAGGGCGATCTCACCTGCGCCTTTCGCCACCACTTTCGGCGCACTCATCTTCTTCTCGTTGTACTGCAGTGCCACCGAGTAGTGCGTCGGGTTGGTGACGATGACATCGGCTTTCGGCACATCCGCCATCATTCGGCGTCGCGCTGCGGCGCGCATCTGCTGGCGGATGCGCCCTTTAACGTGCGGGTCACCTTCCTGCTGCTTATGCTCGTCGCGGATCTCCTGCATCGACATCTTCAGCTTTTTAAAGTGGCTGTGCAGCTGCCAGAAGACGTCATACCCGACCATCGGGATCAGCCCCAGCATCACCAGCGAACAGCAGACTGCGATCATCTCCATGCCGTGAATCAGCGCGGTGACGGGCGCTTCGCTGATCAGCCGCAGCATCTCGGGCCAGTGGCTCCAGATGTACCACCAGCCCACCGAGCCAACCAGAATAGTCTTGAGGATGCCTTTAAACAGTTCGGTCCACGCCTGCGCCGCAAACATTCGCTTGAACCCAGCCATCGGGCTCATCTTCTTCAGGTCGAACTTGATCGATTTACCGCTGAAAACGATACCGCCCAGCAGCATGGGCGCGGCGATTGCCACCAGCACCAGACCGCCCATCAATGGCAGCAGCGCCATCAGTGCCTGCGTGATCAGGCTGCCGATGTGGCTGACGATAATTTTGTCATCTCTGACCATGCCGTGATCAAAACGGAGTCCGGTGGCGACCATCGCCGCCAGCCGGTGCGCCATCATGTTGCCGCCCATCCACAGGATCATGATGCCGGCCAGCAGCATCAGTACGGATGTGAGTTCGCGCGAACGCGGAATCTGGCCCTCTTCACGCGCTTTCTCAAGTCGGTGGGCCGTGGGCGATTCTGTTTTGTCTTCGTCGCTATCTTCAGCCACGACAAACCTCGGTTGGCAGGAATTCTGAGCATAGGATGCCAAATCTGGCTTAAGTTAAAGCGGAGATAAGATGAAGAAAACAGGCGTTCTTTCGGGGATGGGTCTGACAATGCGGAACGGGGCCACCCGAAGGTGACCCTGTTTATTATAACCTGCAGCTGTTTCACCCGCCCGCAGGCGGACGAAACCTAGAACCCTAAGCTGTCCAGCAGGTCATCAACCTGATCCTGGTTCGCCACCACGCCCGGTGCATCGGCGTGAATCTGCGGACCGTTCAGCAGGCTGGTGCCTTCCTGACGCTTCTCAGCGCTGACTTCTGGCATATTCTCCAGCAGCACCATTAACAGCTGGCGCTCAATTTCCTGGATCACATCCATCATGCGCTTGATCACCTGACCGGTCAGGTCCTGGAAATCCTGCGCCATCATGATTTCAAGCAGCTGCTTGTTGGTAAAGGCGGTATGCTCTGGCACGGCGGTGAGGAATGCGCGCGTATCCGTCACCAACTCCCGCGCATCACCCAGTTCAATCGGGTTCTCAAACCACTCATCCCAACGCCCTTTCAGCTGGGTTGCCCCGGCTTCCATCTTATCCTGATGGGGTTGTGCTGCTTCAACACAGTTCAACGCACGGTCGGCGGCCTGCGCCGTCATCTGCACAACATAATCCAGACGGTCGCGGGCATCAGGAATGGCTTCAGCCGCATCGGCTATGGCTTTATCCAGCCCCAGCTCGCGCAGGCTGTCGCGCAGCATGCGCGTCAGAGAGCCAATACGTGAAATGATGTCGTGTGCCGCGGCATCCTCAGTTGGTTTCGGAAAGTCGCTCATCACATCCCCTTACATGCCCAGTTTTTCGAAAATTTTACCCAGCTTTTCTTCCAGGGTTGCCGCAGTGAATGGCTTCACGACATATCCGCTGGCACCGGCCTGGGCGGCGGCGATAATGTTCTCTTTCTTCGCTTCCGCGGTCACCATCAACACCGGCAGCGAACTCATTGCCGCGTCGGCACGAATGGTCTGCAGCAGCTGCAGGCCATCCATGTTTGGCATGTTCCAGTCGGAAATCACGAAGTCGAAACCACCCGCTTTCAGTTTGCCGAGGGCGTCCACACCATCTTCCGCTTCTTCTACGTTATTGAAGCCCAGCTCTTTCAGCAGGTTACGCACAATACGACGCATCGTATTGAAGTCGTCTACTACCAAAAAGCGCATGTTTTTATCAGCCATATCTACTCCTGAGTTGTCTCGCCCGGCGGGACGGGCCTGTTAAATACGCAATGCCTGTCCGGCGCTAATTTTCGCCAGCATGTGCTGGCTGATGTTGCTTAAATCCACGACTTCGCTCACGCCGCCTGTGGCAATGGCCTCACGCGGCATGCCAAATACCACACAGCTGGCTTCGTTCTGGGCGATAGTCCAGGCGCCTGCCCGATGCATTTCCAGCATCCCGGCGGCACCGTCGTTGCCCATGCCGGTGAGGATGACCCCCACCGCATTTCGTCCGGCGTAAGTTGCCACCGATTTAAACAGCACATCCACAGAGGGTTTGTGCCGGTTAACCGGTGGTCCTTCATTCAGTTTCACCACATAGTTGGCGCCACTTCGGGCCAGTTCCATGTGCATTGCGCCTGGCGCGATGTAGGCATGACCTGGCAGAATACGCTCACCATCTTCAGCTTCTTTCACCGTGATCTGACACAACTTGTTCAGACGCTCGGCAAAAGAGCGGGTAAAGCCTGGCGGCATATGCTGGGTAATCAGCAGTGCCGGGCTGGTCGCCGGTAACGGCTGCAGCACATGGCGAATCGCCTCGGTCCCCCCAGTTGAGGAGCCAATCGCAATCAGCTTCTCACTACTCAGCAGCGGACCCGCTTTCAGCGTCGCCGGCACCGGCATCGCTGCCCGGTTGTGCAGTCGGGCACGGGAGGCTGCACGAATTTTGTCGCCAATCATCTGGCTGTAAGACAGCATCCCTTCGCGGATACCGAGCTGTGGCTTGGTGACGAAATCCACCGCTCCCAGCTCCAGCGCGCGCAGGGTAATTTCAGAGCCCTTCCCGGTCAGCGATGAAACCATCACCACCGGCATTGGCCGTAACCGCATCAGTTTTTCCAGGAAATCGAGGCCATCCATGCGCGGCATTTCCACATCCAGCGTCAGCACCTGCGGATTGAACTGCTTAATCAAATCGCGGGCGACCAGCGGATCGGGCGCCGTAGCGACCATCTCCATATCCGGATGGCTGTTGATGATTTCAGTCATCAACTGCCGCATCAGCGCAGAGTCATCTACGCACATCACGGTGATTTTGCTCATCATCTTTCCTTCGTCAGTCCATAGACGGTTTGCCCGCGCAGCCAGAACTCTTTACTGATCTGACTGAAGTTTTCTGAGTGACCGGCGAACAGAATGCCGCCCGGCTTCAGGAGCGGGACAAACCGACGCAGAATCTTCTCCTGCGTCTCTTTATCGAAATAGATCATCACGTTGCGACAGAAAATAGCGTCGAACTGACCCGGCAGCGCCCAGTCATTGGCCAGCAGGTTAAGCTGCGCGTAAGTGACCATATTGGTCAGCTCGGGACGCGCCCGCACCATACCGGCATGAGGACCGGTGCCGCGCAGGAAGTAGCGCTGCATTTGCGCGGGTGACAGCGTACGCAGCTCCTCCTGGCGATAAACACCCGCCACCGCTTTTTCCAGCACCTGGGTGTCGATATCGCTGGCATGAACCTGGAACTTGCCCGGTCCGGTGCCCAGCGCTTCCGCCAGCGTCATGGCGATGGAATAAGGCTCTTCACCGGTTGACGCTGCGGTACTCCAGACGCTGAAGTTGCCCTGTCGCTTACGTGCATGCTCCGCCAGAATCGGGAAGTGATGCGCTTCGCGGAAGAACGCGGTCAGGTTGGTGGTCAGGGCATTGATAAACGCCTGCCACTCGGCACTGTTCGGATCGGACTCCAGCAGCGCCAGGTAGCGACCGAAATCATCGATATTCAGCGTACGCAGGCGACGAACCAGACGGTTGTAAACCATCTCACGCTTGTGATCGGCCAGTACGATACCGGCACGCTGATAGATCAGCTGGCTGATACGACGAAAATGCGTATCGGAGAGCGGTAAACGCTGCACCATTTGCGACAGCAGCGTTGTCGTCTCATTTTGATCTAAAATTGTCGATTTTTTCATCTCTGCACCTGGCCCGAACTCAATACATTATTTGTCTGCTGCGATGCCCGGCGGCTCAATAGCGGCCGGGCCACGGGCGTTTAAAAGGTTTCCCAGTTGTCGTCGCTGCGGGTAGCAGGCGAACGACCAACGGCTAACGGTGCATCTGACTGGAGAGTTTTCATCGCCGTTGTCTTGTTAACGGCCTGAGCGACAAATTCTTTACCAATATTGAACACTGATACCGCTTGTTTTAAGTGACTTGCCTGATCTTCGAGCGCTGCAGCCGCTGCCGCTGACTCTTCGACCAGTGAGGCGTTCTGCTGGGTGACGCGATCCATCTCGGTCACGGCAAGGCCCACCTGGTCAATGCCACGGCTCTGCTCGTCTGACGCTGATGCGATCTCACCCATGATGTCGGTGACGCGGGTGACCGCGCTGACGATGTTGCTCATGGTGTCACCGGCGCTCTCTACCAGCACCGAGCCGGTATTAACGCGGCTAACCGAATCTTCAATCAGACCTTTAATCTCTTTGGCGGCCTGGGCGCTGCGCTGCGCCAGGCTGCGCACTTCACCGGCAACGACCGCAAAACCGCGACCCTGTTCACCGGCACGCGCCGCTTCAACGGCCGCATTCAGCGCCAGGATGTTGGTCTGGAAGGCGATGCCATCAATCACACTGGTGATATCGGCAATCTTTTTGGAACTGCCGGCAATTTCTTTCATGGTGGTGACCACGCCATCCACCACTTTGCCGCCCTGCTGCGCGGTTTCAGAGGCGGTCAGCGCCAGCTTGGACGCCTGACGGGCGTTTTCGGCATTCTGCTTCACGGTCGCGGTGAGCTGCTCCATGCTGGCAGCGGTCTGCTCCAGCGAAGCGGCCTGCTGTTCGGTACGCGAAGAGAGATCGTTATTGCCGATGGAGATTTCGCTCGCACCGGTATAGATGGCATCAGAGCCGTCTCGAACGGTTCGCACGGTACGGACCAGCTCCTGCTGCATGTGCTGCAGCGAAGTCAGTAACTCCCCGATTTCGTTACGCACGCTAATCTCAACCGGCTGGGTCAGATCGCCCCGTGCGATGTGCTGGATATGCTCAATGCTCTGACGCAGCGGACGGATCAGCACCGAGCGCATCACGTTCCACACCAGGATAATCATCAGCAAGGTCACTGCCAGCGTGGCGATAACGATAGTGATGGAGCGGGTATACGCGTGCTGGTTGGCTTCCACACCCTGCTGAGACAGCGCTTTATTGTGCTCAAGCCACTCGCTGTAATCTTTCTGGAACTTGTCCTGGTAGCTCTGGGTCGGCTGATCCACAAAACCTTTGAAATTGCCGGCGGTGAAGAAGACCATCAGCTCCGCCAGCGCATCGTGATAGGCCTTGTAGTTCGCCTGTAACGCCCGGACGTTTTCGGCCGTTTTGCCTTCTTCTGACAGGTTATCGTTGAATATCTGATAGCTGACTTCAGCCTGCTTCAGCTCCTCGCCCGCCAGGGCGACCAGCTCTTTCACGCTGGCACCCGAGCCCGACATCTGTGCATCCTGCAGAAAACGGATACCGGCGCGGTTAAGGGTGTTGCGCGCCTGAACCAGCGAAACCCATGAGGTGCCCATCGCCTGTTGCAGAGTATTCAGGCGTTGGTTGTAGGCAAAATTCTCTTTATCTGAACTGACAGTTTTGAAAAACATTCCGCCGGAAAACAGCTGCAGCAGCGCAAACAGCGCCAGCACACACAGCAGGCCGGAGACGACTCGTACTCGACTAAACATAAACACCTCATTGGTTGGCGATTCGTGTGTATTTATCGGCGGAGACGGGGGGAACTTTATGCATGGCGACGGCTTTACGCCGCCGCCATGTTGAAAGAGGAAAAAATCAGGCGCGGGAAATTTTGAAAACGGAGACGGCCTGGGTCAGGACGCTGGCCTGCTGCTCCAGTGCGGCCGCAGCGGCGGCAGACTCCTCAACCAGCGAGGCGTTCTGCTGGGTCACGCGATCCATTTCGGTAACGGCCAGACCGACCTGCTCGATACCGCGGCTCTGCTCATCGGAAGCGGAGGCGATCTCACCCATGATGTCGGTAACGCGGGTCACGGCACCCACAATCTCATTCATGGTGCTGCCGGCGCTTTCAACCTGCAGTGAACCGCTGTTGACGCGTGACACCGAGTCTTCAATCAGGCCTTTAATCTCTTTGGCGGCCTGAGCGCTGCGCTGGGCCAGACTGCGCACTTCACCGGCCACCACCGCAAAACCGCGACCCTGTTCACCGGCACGTGCCGCTTCAACCGCCGCATTCAGCGCCAGGATATTAGTCTGGAAGGCGATGCCGTCGATCACGCTGATAATGTCCGCGATTTTCTTCGAGCTGCCGGCGATCTCTTTCATGGTTGTGACCACGCCATTCACCACTTTACCGCCCTGCTGCGCGGTTTCGGAGGCGGTCAGCGCCAGCTGGGATGCCTGACGGGCGTTGTCAGCATTTTGCTTCACCGTGGCGGTAAGCTGCTCCATGCTGGCGGCGGTCTGCTCCAGCGAAGCGGCCTGCTCTTCGGTGCGGGCCGACAGGTCGTTGTTACCGGCGGCGATTTCGCTGGCACCGGTAAAGATGGCATCAGAGCCGTCACGCACATTCCCCACCGTCATCACCAGCGACTGCTGCATCTCATGGATGCCTGCTGCCAGCTGGCTCATCTCATTACGCCCCTCAACCACAATCGGCTGGGTCAAATCGCCGGAGGCAATAGCGCGAATCTGTGCCAGCAGCTGTTGCAGCGGCTGAATCAGCACCTGACGCAGGCCAAACCAGCAGGTAATAATCACCGCAAGCACCGCAACACCAATCGCGGCCAGCAGCCACATCATCTGTTTAAAGGCTTTCTGGTTCTGCGCCATTCCCTGATCGGAAAGCTCAGTCTGACGCGCACGCCATTTGTTGTAGCTCTCCTGCATCGCGACCTGTTTCTGCTCAATGTTCTGTTTAAACATCCCTTCCAGGTCACGCGCCTGCAGACTTTTTACCATCGCCTTCAGGCCGTTTTCGTAGTTAGCGTAATCCGCTTCAAGCGTGTCGCCCATGGTTTCGTCAAGACCTGACGTGGTTGGCAGATGGTAATAGATTTTAAAGTGGCGATCGGCTTCCGCTAACTGGGTATTGGCTTTGTTGATCAGCTCATCAAGCTGACCACCGTTCATCTGCGAGGCCATGCTGGTCTGTAAGCGCAGCATGCCGCGGTTCAGCGTGGTACGGCTGTTGTTCAGTGAAATATAGGCGTCAGTCATCTCGGTGACATTGCGATTGGAGACCTGAGACAGCGCAAAGGACTCTTTGTCTTTATTGAGGGCTGACCAGAAAAGGCTGCCAGCGACTAGCTGGAGCGCGCCAAAGATGACCAGGACTGCGATTAAACTGGTCACCACTTTTATTTTTTTTAACATCTTGTTCCCCTGCAGGTTAATTTAGGTGCAGCGGCTATATCGGCGATGTAACAGGATTAATTAACGCTATTCAGCGCTTTCAGGAGAGAAGTGGCTTTTGTAATTATTTTTATCAGCATGAGCTGCTGAGTTTGGCTTTACGCAGAGGAATCGCGAGGGGTTGCTGCGCATCCCGCAGGATGCGCAGCGTGACATCAGAAGGTTTCCCAGTGAGTATCACTGACCGGCGCCGTCAGGGCTTTGCGTGGTGCCAGCGCCGCCGTAGCGGGTGCGGCAATCGGCAGATGCTTTGTCAGCGTCTGCTGCAACGCGCCGCGTTTAATTTTGAAGACCGACACTGACTGACTTAACCGGCTGGCCTGATCTTCCAGCGAGGCGGCTGCCGCAGCGGACTCTTCCACCAGCGAGGCGTTCTGCTGGGTAACGCGATCCATCTCAGTGACCGCCTGCCCGACCTGATCGATACCGCGACTCTGCTCGTCCGACGCCGAGGCGATTTCACCCATGATGTCGGTGACGCGCGTAACCGCACTGACGATATCGCTCATGGTTTCCCCGGCGGTGCCGACCAGTTGCGAACCGACATTGACCCGGTTCACTGAGTCGTCGATCAACCCTTTGATCTCTTTTGCCGCCTGGGCGCTGCGCTGCGCCAGATTACGCACTTCGCCCGCGACCACGGCAAAACCGCGACCCTGCTCGCCGGCACGCGCCGCTTCAACGGCGGCGTTAAGCGCCAGAATATTAGTCTGGAAAGCAATGCCATCAATCACGCTGGTGATATCGGCAATCTTATTCGAGCTGCCGGCGATTTCGCTCATGGTTTTCACGACACCCGCCACCACGTTGCCGCCTTTTTCTGCGGTTTCTGAGGCGCTGAGTGCCAGCTGTGACGCCTGGCGGGCGTTTTCGGCGTTTTGTTTCACCGTGGCAGTGAGCTGCTCCATGCTGGCCGCCGTCTGCTCCAGTGACGCCGCCTGCTGTTCTGTGCGGGCAGAAAGATCATTGTTTCCGGCAGAGATCTCGCTGGCACCGGTGAAAATCGCATCCGAGCCGTCACGCACATTGGTCACCGTGCGCACCAGTGACTGCTGCATGTCATGCAGACTGGCCGCGAGCTGAGTCATCTCATTGCGCCCTTCCACCACAATCGGCTGGGTTAAATCGCCCTGGGCGATATGCTGGATGTGATTAATGCTGCTGTTGAGGGGTGTCATCACGATTTTGCGCAATCCAAACCAGCAGAGCACGATCACGGCGACCACGACGGCCATGATGGTGGAGAGGATCCACATCATACGGCTGTAAGCAGAACTGTTCTCTTCAACACCAAGCGTAGTCAGGCGATTCTGATCGGCTCGCCATTCACGGTAAAGCGTCAGAAACGCACTCTGACTTGGCGCCACCGGGGCTTTACCGGCCGCAATCAGATCGTTTGCCTGTAGCGCCGTCTGCAACTGATCCAGCGCAGCGCCATAGTCGCTGTAGCGCTGCTCCAGCTGGTTGTTTAACTCACTATTCTGTCCCGGCGTATCGGGTGTCTCTTTAAAGACTTTGAAAAAACCGGCGGCCGCCTGCTGAAAGTTTTTGCTGTCGTCAAACAGCGTGGCGACATCGGCCGTTTTGCCTTCCAGCTTACTGGTGGCGAAACGCAGCTGAATACGGGTCAGCAGCACCCGACTCTGGTTAAGACTCATATAGGCGTCGTTGAGCGACTGCGTATTTTGCATCGCCAGCTGCGACACGGCGAAGCTTTGCTTGTCGTGGCTTAATGCGGAGTAGAAAACAGAACCGGAGAAGGCCTGTAACAGCCCAAACACCAGCAACACCAGTAACAGGCTGGTGACAACACGGATTTTCGTTAACATGAGTAACCCTGAAGAAAGTAGGTAATTAAAGTGACTGAGGGATTATCGGCAGGTGACAGCGGGAAATTAGAGTGCAATGCGGCTTTATTGTATGATCAGAAAGGAATTATCGCTCAGTGAAACTATCACGGGCCAGCCATAACCGGCCCGTGATGATTCAATTACGCGCTACGCAGGTTATCCACCAGCGCCATCTCGTCGCTGCTCAGCAGCTTCTCAATGTCGACCAGAATCAGCATGCGATCGCCCAGCGCACCCAGACCGGTCAGGTACTCGGTGGACATGGTCACAGCGAACTCTGGTGAAGGACGGATCTGATCCTGGGTCAGCGACAGCACATCAGAGACGCCGTCAACCACGATGCCGACCACGCGATTTTCCAGATTCAGCACGATAACTACGGTGTTTTCATTGTACTCAACATCGGGCTGCGCAAACTTCACGCGCAGATCGATAATCGGCACGATAACGCCGCGCAGGTTAGTGACGCCGCGGATAAATTCAGGGGTATTTGCGATACGCGTTACCTGATCGTAACCGCGAATTTCCTGAACTTTGAGGATATCGATGCCGTACTCTTCGTCGCCCAGCGTGAAGACCAGAAACTCCTGACCCACAGTTTCGCCAGCGATTTTTGTCACGGTTGCCATTCCATTCATGTTATTTACCCTTTCGTTATCAATCAGGCGGCAGCGCCAGCCACACGTTTTTCACGGTTAAGTGATTGCAGTGCTGAAACATCAACAATCAGCGCCACGCTACCATCGCCAAGAATGGTGGCGGCGGAGATGCCCGGCACTTTGCGATAGTTACTTTCCAGGTTCTTCACCACCACCTGATGCTGGCCAATCAGCTGATCGACCAGTAGCGCGTAACGTTTGCCCGCGCTTTGCAGGATCACCACGATGCCCTGAGTGGCCTCGGTTTTGGCATCCTGCACATCAAAGACGTTCCACAGCTCGACCAGTGGCAGATATTCGCCACGCACTTCCAGCACGCACTCGCCACCGGCCAGCGGTTTCAGCTCTTCGGCGCGCGGTTGCAGCGACTCCATCACCGCATTCAGCGGCAGAATAAAGACTTCATCGGCCACACGAACGGACATCCCATCAAGGATGGCCAGGGTCAGCGGCAGCAGGATACGAATGGTGGTGCCTTTGCCCTGCTTCGAGGCGATTTCGACGTGACCGCCCATCTCCTGAATATTTCGTTTCACCACGTCCATACCGACGCCGCGTCCTGAAACATCCGTCACCTGCTCTGCGGTGGAGAAGCCCGGTGCGAAGATCAGCATGCCGACCTCTTCGTCGCTCATGTTCTCGTGAACCGGCAGGCCCGATGAGAGGGCTTTAGCCAGAATACGTTCACGGTTCAGACCGGCACCATCATCAGACACTTCAATGCAGATGTTGCCGCCCTGATGTTCCGCTGAAAGCGTCAGGTTACCGGTTGCCACTTTACCGGCCACCAGACGTTTCTCTGGCGTTTCGATACCGTGGTCAAGGCTGTTACGCACCAGGTGCGTTAATGGATCGATGATGCGCTCAATCAGGCTCTTATCGAGTTCGGTTGAGCTGCCCAGCAGCGTCAGTTCGACCTCTTTGCCGAGTTTGCTGGCCAGGTCACGCACCAGACGCGGGAAGCGGCTGAAGACATATTCCATTGGCATCATACGAATCGACATCACCGATTCCTGCAGATCGCGGGCGTTACGCTCCAGCTGACCCATGCTGTTCAGCAGGTCGCCGTGCGCGACCGGATCGAGTTCGCCGGAACGCTGAGCGAGCATTGACTGGGTAATCACCAGTTCGCCCACCAGGTTGATCAGCTGATCGACTTTCTCCACCGCAACACGGATGCTGGTGGATTCGCTCGATTTGGCAGGTGCCGCGACGCGCTTACTTTCACGCTTCACTGCGGCCACCGGCAGTTCGGTGACGGTGGCGGTGTGAACGTCTTCCACCACCGGTTCGGCCTCGGCTGCAACAGCAGCTGGCGCGGCAACGGCTTCGTCTGCTGCCGGGAAGCGGATCTGTGCTTCGTCGATGACGAAGCAGAGCACCGCCACGATGTCATCTTTACCGACGCCATCAATGCAGACATCCAGCGTGGTGCTGCCTTTCTGTACGTTGGTCAGGGTGCCGAGATTACTCATCTCTTCCAGCATCAGATCGACCTCTTTCTCTTTGAGATCGATCAGCTGTACACGCAGGCCGCTGGTGCTGGCCGGTTCTGCGCTGGCAGTGGCAACACTGGCCGGAACATCAACCGGCAGACCTTTGGCCTCTAGCGCCAGCTGGCGCAGCGCTTCACAGATATATTTGAAGCTTTCCGCGTTAGGCTCCTGCGCGGTTTTATAAGCATCGAGCTGTTCCTGCATAATATCTTTGGTTTCCAAAAACAGGTTGATGATGTCGGTGCTGAGCTGCATCTCGCCGCGACGAGCACCATCCAGAATGTTTTCCAGGATATGAGTCGTTTCCTGTAATACCGTAAAACCAAAGGTTCCGGCCCCACCCTTAATGGAGTGAGCGGCACGGAAGATGGCGTTAAGCTGTTCCGAATCTGGCTCCTGCGGGTCTAAGCCCAACAGGTGTTGTTCCATATCCGCTAATAGCTCATCGGCTTCATCAAAAAACGTCTGGTAAAAATCGCTGATGTCCATACTCACGGGAATCACCTCGGCTGTGAGGGGGCTGCTGTATTCACCGCGCCGCCTGGTGTTGCAGGTGCGGTAATCTGTTCAATGGCCGCCGGATCGCTGATCTGGACGGCATCACTTTCTGCGTTCTCTTTTTCTATTGCCGCTTCGGTGTCGTGGTTCAACACCAGCAGGCTGATGCGGCGGTTAACGGCGTCATTACCGCCACGATTTTTCAGGCGCATGGTGTCGGCCATACCCAACACCCGTAAAATTTTTCCGCTGTCTAAGCCGCCCATCACCAGTTCACGGCGTGAGGCGTTAGCACGGTCTGTCGACAGTTCCCAGTTGCTGTAGCCTTTGTCACCGCTGGCATACTGAAAATCATCGGTATGTCCGGCCAGGCTGATGCGGTTCGGAATGTCGTTAAGGACTGGCGCTATCGCACGCAGAATATCGCGCATATAGGGCTCAACCTCGGCCCGACCGGTCTTAAACATCGGGCGATTCTGGCTGTCGATAATCTGAATACGCAGCCCCTCTTCCACCATGTTGATGATCAGATGCGGGCGCAGCGCTTTCAGACGCGGATCC
The DNA here is from genome assembly GCF_011800685.1 of Pantoea sp. EKM10T. Lineage (NCBI taxonomy): Bacteria > Pseudomonadati > Pseudomonadota > Gammaproteobacteria > Enterobacterales > Erwiniaceae > Pantoea > Pantoea sp. EKM10T. The sequence goes on along the minus strand of NZ_JAALEU010000005.1, from coordinate 266,416 downwards.
GCTTCAATCAGCTGGTCGAGCTTTTCACGCAGCCGGTTAAGACGAATCTCATCCAGCTTGCGTTTCTGGGCGTCCATATCGACGACTTTGTTCACTTCGCCAATCTTTTTAGTCGGATCATCACCGCCGCCGGGGATCGGGCTCTCGCTGTCGCTGCTGCGCGCCCCGCCGGTAATCGCTACCTTCAGCGGTGTTTTGAAGTAGTCTGCTATCTGCACCAGCTCCTGCGGGTTGGCAATTGAGAGCAGCCACATCACCATAAAAAAGGCCATCATCGCCGTCATAAAGTCGGCGTAGGCAATCTTCCACGATCCGTGGCTGCCTTCATGGCCTTTATGTTTGCGCTTTTTGATCAGCACAATTGGGCGATTGCCGTGTTTCATGAAGCCTCGTCTGAAGTCTGTTTAGCCGGGTTCTTGGCGTTACGTACGTGCTCTTCCAGTTCGCTGAACGACGGACGCTCGGCGGAATAGAGCGTCTTACGACCAAATTCCACCGCAATCTGCGGCGCGTAACCATTCAGGCTCGACAGCAATGTCACCTTAATGCACTGCATCATCTTGGTGGTTTCCGCACACTTCTGACGCAGCACTGACGAGAGTGGAGAGACAAACCCGTAGGCCAGCAGGATGCCCAGGAAGGTGCCCACCATCGCATGCGCGACCAGCGCACCGAGTTCAGCGGCTGGACGATCGGCCGAAGCCAGTGCATGGACCACGCCCATTACCGCGGCGACGATACCGAATGCCGGAAGACCATCACCCACTGCAGCAATACTTTGCGCTGGTACGTCACACTCGTGTTCGTAGGTCTCAATCTCTTCATCCATCAACGCTTCGATTTCAAAAGCGTTCATGTTGCCGCTCACCATCAGGCGTAAATAGTCAGTAATAAAATCCACTAACTGTTTATCGGCAAGAATGCGGGGATAATTAGCAAAAATTTCACTCTGGCTGGGATCTTCAATATCGCGTTCCAGCGATAACATGCCCTGCTGACGCGACTTCGCCATCAGGCGATAAAGCAGCGCCATCAAATCCATGTAAACCGCTTTGTTGTACTTGGAGCCGCGAAATAACTTAGGCAGCGCCTTCAGCGTTTTTTTAATCGACTTACCGTTGTTGCCGACTAAAAAAGCACCGGCACCGGCACCGCCGATCATTAATAATTCGGCTGGCTGATAAAGCGCGCCCAGATGGCCACCTACCAGCGCATATCCGCCCAACACGGAGCCTAAAACAATCAGGTAACCTATAATTATCAGCACAAAAAAATCCTTACGTCCGTAACGTGTTGGTGGAAGTTAAGCCAGAGAGCCGCAGATGTTATTCCTGAACCGCAAGCAAAAAAAAAGCAGCGGTATTAACCGCTGCTGGATGGCTTCCACAGTGCGAACAAACTTAAACGGCGTGTTTAACCTGTTCATCCAGCAGTTGTGGAAACATATCGGCAGGTTCTGCAGAAAGTTTACGTCTTTTTACTGCCCGTGATGGTGGCTGGCACAGGCTGCAGGTAAAGCTGCCAACCGGCTGATGCGCATGATTAATAAAGCTGCCGTTGCAGCTTTTACAATCTGCCAGTTCCAGCATACCGCTATCAACGAATCGGACCAGGGTCCAGGCACGAGTCAGCGCCAACAGCGGGCCCTCGTCCGATTGAGGACACTGTTCAAGATACAGGCGGTAAGCTTTAATCACGGCATCGACGCCGCTGCACAACCCGGTTTTCAGTAAAAACTTCCAGGCGTTACAGAACATAGAAGCATGAATGTTCTGCTCCCACGTCATAAACCAGTCCGTAGAGAACGGCAGCATACCTTTCGGTGGCGGACTGCCACGTAATTCTTTATAGAGCTTGATGAGACGACCGCGGCTCAGTTGGGTTTCGCTCTCAAGCATCTGCAAGCGGGCACCTAATGTAATGAGCTCCATCGCGAGATGAATATCACGTGCTTCCTGAACAATACTTTTCTCACTCATGACATTGCTCTCTTTTTAGCAGGTGCATCATCTTTAGACGCATTACGCAGTAAACGGCTCGATAATAAAATGCCGGTGTGGATTTGTTGTAAATCATCCACGCGTGATTCCTGCGTCAGGCGATTAATGGTGCTGCTATCGGTAAAACGAAACTGGCAAACCAGTTGATTGGTTTCCGCCATTTTTACCATCTCAGGCAATGTTAATTCAGATAATGCATTCGCCATTTTCTCGTCAATTCCGAGGCGAAACATTGCAGAAGCTTTATCCTGGTTAATTAAACGCTGCGCAAGCAGTAAATAAGACAAGTTGAGATCGTAAATATGTTTCAGTACTTCAGAGGTGCCCATTATTTTTCCATCCTGAGAGATGCGACGTAACTGTATCGCAGAATAAATCTGCGGTTCGAGCTGCTGTTTGTTAAATCAAAAGATGGCAAAAAAAACTTTACGTAACGTTAATGTCACCGTTTTCGCCTTCCATTTTTGTGTGGGTTTCAGACCCACCGAAGGTCGAAAATCCATGCCATTTTATTTTCGAGTTCTGGACATCTTCCGTGACGTCTTCTTACATTTTTTAGGACTATTCCGAAAACAACGCAAATCTATATCGTCTGATTTCGACATACAACGACAGTGATGTGAAATTTTAGATAAAGTGTGACGCAGATCACACTTTTAACGCAAATTTCTTCAGCAACCCTTTACCATTACTTACCGACTGGTCATTTTTTGAGCAAAAAAGCCCGATTTTAAGTCCAATTGGTCCTGAGAAAGGTTTAATAGGGGGTAAAAGCATCGCTATTCGACGCTTTGCGCAGTCCGGAATGAATATCGGGTGTTAATCGTTTTAACACCCTATTTAGAACCACCCAAAGAAAGGTTATCAGCATATTATGCTGCTGCGACCTTCAGGTATTTGCTTTTAAATTAGTTACTTAAGGGGAGTATCGCAGAGGGTGAGTAATGAAATCGTTAAGGTTTATACGGCAGCAGGTCAGATTTCTGGCAACCTGACGTTAACAGTGGTGGCGGGGTGTACAGACTCTGATTCCCACTGTAACAAGGGGTTATATAAGAAAGTCGAATGAATTAACGAAGGGTTATGCGTTGGCACTATCACTATCGGCAGTCTGAAGAGAAACTTGAGTAAAGAAGGTAAAGAAAGCGGCAGGGGCTGACAGGACGGGGATTTCCGGGCTTACCTGCATTTATCGGGCCACTCCGGGCAGCCACTGACGTTATCAGCGTAGAATCGTAGCAAACGGTCATTAACAGATAGCAGGCGAGTTTTCTGTGACCTGGGCCGAAAAAAAAGCAGCGACGCCGTAGAGGCGCCGCTGCTTTCATAACCCTGAGTCAAAACAGATATCAGGCGAGTTTTGGGAAGGTCGCGACTTTATTAACCGTGTTGTGGTCAACGCTGCGCGGTTCAATGCGTTCCAGGTCTTTCAGGAAGCCTTCACGCCAGGCGGTAATATCATTTTTACGCAATACCGCCATCATGTCGTTGTAGCGTGAAATCCTTTCGGTACGCGGCATAGTAATCGCCTTATCCAGCGCGGCGGCCACTTCATCACGGTCATACGGATTTACAATCAGCGCGGAGGTGAGCTCGTTAGCCGCACCCGCAAAGCGCGACAGCACCAGTACACCGGGATCATCAGGGTCCTGCGCAGCCACGTACTCTTTCGCCACCAGGTTCATACCGTCACGCAGCGGCGTAACCAGACCGACATCGGTCAGACGGAAGATTTTCATCAGCAGTCGACGGTCAAAATGCTGGTTAAGGTAGTAGAGCGGGGTCCAGCCCAGCGTACCGTATTTACCGTTGATGCGCCCTGCTTCGGTCTCCAGCTGATGACGGATATCCTGATACGCCTGCACATCGCCGCGCGAGGTCGGTGCAATCTGCGAGTAGCGAATTTTGCCGCGATGCTGCGGGAAGTTCTCCAGCAGCGCTTCATAGGCAAGAAAGCGCTCAGGCAGACCTTTGGAATAGTCGAGACGTTCGCAGGCAATAATATTGCGTGCATCGCCCAGCTCTTTCTTCATGGCGGCCATTTTTGGTGGCAGCGGCCCTTCGGCCATCTCTTTAATACTGTCTGGCTCAATCCCGATGGGATAAACCTCAGTCATAAAGGTGTTGCCAAAGGCGCGATGTTTTTTGTCGCCCTTATTCTGCAGCTGAGTGAGCTGGCTGACGCTGTCGAGGAAGGCCACCCGATCCGATTCGGTCTGGAAACCCAGCAGGTCATATTCGCACAGCATTTCCAGCAACTCTTTGTGCGGCGGCAGCGCATTGAATATTTCAGGCGTCGGGAACGGAATATGCAGGAAGAAGCCGATGCGGTTATTAATGCCCGCCCGACGCAACGCGGCTGCAAACGGTAAAAAGTGATAATCGTGGATCCAGACAATATCATCCGGCTTGATCAGCGGTTTTAAACGCTGTGCCACCGCATCGTTAACGTCGCAATACCCTTCCCAGGCTTCCCGCTGGAACTGAACCAGGTCAAGGCGATAATGGAATGCGGGCCAGATGACAGTGTTTGAGAACTGGCAATAGTAGAGATCGTAATCGTTCTGGCTCAGCGGGAACGAGGCATACTCAATACCTTCATGTTCCTGAACTGTGACTTCTTCTACCTCTTCGCCTGTGTACTCGCTGATTTCACCGTTCCAGCCAAACCACAGTCCACCGGTGCTTTTCAGTGCATCGAGAATACCGACGGCCAAACCGCCAGCGCTGGTTTTTGACCCATCGGGCATGGCGACACGGTTAGATACAACCACTAAACGACTCATAACCTAAACTCCTTACCGACGTTGTCTTGATCTGATAGTAATAATGTTCTTTCCAGCCAGCCGTAAACCGCATCGACATCATGAAGCCGATAATGGGCCTGGGTGGAACCTTCTCCGACTTTGATCGAGACGCCCTGCCGTGCGTTCACGGCCAGAAAGCCCTTCTCATCCGTCAGATCGTCGCCAATAAAGACCGGCGTACGTCCGGCAAAAGGGGGCTGCTGCATAAAGTCGCTGATTGCGGCGCCTTTATCGATACCTGCCGGTTTAATCTCTACCACACATTTCCCCGGCTGAAGCGCCAGTCCGGGAAAACGTTTCACTGACTGTTCAGCCAGTCGCATCACATCCTGCTCATGCTGCATCGCCTGGCGGTAGTGAAGAGCGAAAGCCATGCCTTTTACCTCCAGCTGGGTGCCAGGCCAGGATGCCATGGCATCCTGCAATTCCGCCCTGAGCGATTGCTCCACCTCGACCGGCAGGCTGATGCGTTGCAGATTACCCTCTGCATCACGGCGCTCTGCACCATGTACACCCGCAGCCGGGCCGTGCCAGGGAGCGGCCAGCGCATCGAGTTGTTCTATAGGTCTGCCGGAGACCAGCGCCAGCGCGCCCTGCGAGAGTGCAGAGAGCTGCTGCAGTTGCGCGATGACCTGCTCAGGAATAAATACCGCTTCGGGACGGGACTGAATCGCTGCCAGCGTGCCGTCGACATCAAAAAAGAAGGCGTACTGCCCGCCGCTTAATGTCGGGTACCTGGCATGGGTGTCTGCCGCTTGGGTCACGTTACTTCTCCTGAAAATCGAATTTTAATAAAACATTGAGTTAAAACAAGAATGTCCTGACGCAGTCAGGTCAGCAAGCGGGAAATTCTGATAAAGCGGTGATTGAGGGATAAAACGCGGTAACGGGATAGGTCACTCTCCTCAAACTTGCAAGCGCATTGCTGACAATACTGGCTAACTGAGAACATCTTCACAGTAAGTGTAGTCATTAACAGGGGTTATGCCAGAAAGATGCAGGTTTCATGCCAGCCGCTGCGGTTAAGTCAGCATAAAAGCACCATTCAATTCTGCTTCGCTTCTGATGTTCAGGCCGGACACGATCCGCTGCTGACTGGAGTCACGCACGTATCGCACCCGGCAGAGTCGGCCCCCCCAAAGCTTAAGGCTCTTAAGGTATTCCTAATATTGAAAGCGCATTCTCGTGACACTTTTATTACTCTGGTTCCTGCTCACATGGCGTTTACCCTGAAGAGGCCGCTGATTAGCCGCCTTACGTTGCTGATTCTGGCTGCGGTTTACATCGCAGTTTTCCTTAACGTTGCCTATTACCGTCAGGTGCTGGCGGTGATGCCGCTGAACGACCTGCACACCACGCTGGTCTTTTTATCGATGCCGCTGGTCGCCTTTAGCGTGATCAATATCGTGATTACGCTGGCCTCGTTTATCTGGCTGGATCGGCTGCTGGCCGCGCTGTTTATTCTGCTCTCAGCCTCGGCACAGTTCTTTATTCACACCTATAACATCGTGGTCGATCGCTCGATGATCACCAACATGATGGATACCACCGCCTCGGAATCCTTTGCGCTGATTACGCCACAGCTGCTTGTAACCCTGCTCACCTCGGGCGTGCTGATGACGTTGCTGCTGTTCTGGCCGCGAATCAAAAAACAGCAGTGGCGTGGCGTGCTGGCGCGACTGCTCAGCGTATTGCTGTCAGCGGCGCTGATTGTGCTGATCGCCCTGCTCTTTTATAAAGATTACGCTTCGCTGTTCCGTAACAACCGCGAACTGGTAAAAGCGCTGAGCCCCTCTAACAGCATCGCGGCGACGCTCTCCTGGTATAAGCATGAGCAGTTGCAGAACGCGCCGCTGATTCGTATCGGTGAAGATGCGCACCTGCAGCCCAGCCGCAGCAGTGGCAAACCGAATCTGACGATTCTGGTGCTGGGTGAGACCTCGCGTGCGCAAAATTTCTCGCTGGGCGGTTATGGTCGTCTGACCAATCCCTTGCTGGCGAAAGATGATGTGATCTATTTCCCGCACACCTCCTCGTGCGGAACGGCGACGGCGGTTTCCGTGCCCTGCATGTTCTCCAACATGCCGCGCGCCCACTATGATGATGTGCTGGCCGCCCATCAGGAGGGGTTGCTGGATATTATTCAGCGCGCCGGGATCAGCGTGTTGTGGAATGAGAACGATGGGGGCTGTAAAGGGGCCTGCGACCGCGTTCCGCATCAGGACATGACCAGCCTGAACCTGCCCGGCATGTGTATTGATGGTGAGTGCTACGACGACGTGCTGTTCCACGGTCTGGATGATTACATCAGTCAGTTAAAAGGCAACGCGGTGATTGTGCTGCACACCATTGGCAGTCATGGCCCGACTTACAGCCATCGCTATCCGCCACAGTTTCGTCAGTTTGAACCGACCTGCGACACCAACCAGATTCAGGACTGTTCGCAACAACAGTTGATCAACACCTATGACAATACGCTGGTCAATGTGGATCACATCGTCGATAAAGCCATTAACGTACTGCGTGCACATCAGGACCGCTTCACCACCAGCCTGGTCTATCTGTCTGACCATGGTGAATCCCTGGGTGAAAATGGTGCTTACCTGCATGGCCTGCCCTATGCTATCGCGCCGGACACCCAGAAACATGTGCCGTTGCTGATCTGGCTCTCCGATGATTATCAGAAACGTTATGCGGTTAATCGCGGCTGTCTGAATAAACTGGCGGCGACAGACGATTTTTCACAGGATAATCTGTTTTCAACCATGCTGGGATTAACCGGCACCGCGACCCACGAATATGTGCCTGCGGATGATATTTTGACGTCGTGTCGGAGCCAACCTTAATGAAGATACTGATTGTTGAAGATGATGCCCTGCTGCTGCAGGGTCTGATGCTGGCGCTGGAAGGCGAAGGCTATGTCTGTGATGGCGTTACGCGGGTGCGGGATGCTGAAGCGCATTTCGCCAGCGGCCTGTATAGCCTGGTGGTGCTGGATCTTGGCCTGCCGGATGAAGATGGACTGCATTTTCTGATACGACTGCGGCGGCAGAAGAAGATGACGCCGGTGCTGATCCTGACCGCACGCGACACCATCAGCGAACGCATTGCCGGACTCGACGCAGGCGCCGACGACTATCTCATCAAACCGTTCTCGCTGGATGAGTTGCTGGCGCGAATCCGCGCCCTGATCCGCCGCCACGTCAATCAGGGCGACAGTCATGTCAGAGTGGGTGCGCTGGCGCTGGATATGACCCATCGCCAGATTACGCTCAGCGACGTGCTGCTGGATCTGACACCCAAAGAGTTTGCGATTCTGTCACGGCTGATGCTCAAGGCCGGGAATCCGGTTCACCGTGAAATTCTCTACCAGGATATCTATAACTGGGAGACCGAGCCTTCTACTAATACCCTGGAAGTGCATATCCATAATCTGCGCGACAAAATCGGCAAAAGCGCTATCCGCACCGTACGCGGTTTTGGCTATGCGCTGGTGACGCAGGATGGCGTTCGTGAGGCAACATGATAAGACGTTTCGATCATCGCAGTATGCGCTTTCGCCTTATCCTGACCATCGGTCTGATCCTGCTGGTTTTCCAGGTGATCAGCGTGGTCTGGCTGTGGCATGAGAGCAAAGAGCAGATTCAGTTTCTGGTGGAAGCGCAGCTGCAGAAGCGCAACATGGACAGTCACGTTAAGCGTGAAGTGCATGAAGCGGTAGCCAGCCTGGCGGTGCCAAGTCTGGTGATGATTACCCTGACGCTGCTGCTCTGCTATCAGGCGGTGAAATGGATTACCCGGCCGCTTTATCAGCTGCAGCGTGAACTGGAGAGTCGCAGCGAAGAGAATCTTGATCCCGTCGCCTGCCACAGTCAGGTTCAGGAGATCGATGCGGTGACGCAGGCGATAAACCAGCTGGTCGCGCGTCTGAACAGCAGTCTGGAGCGCGAACGGTTGTTCACCGCCGACGTGGCACATGAACTGCGCACGCCGCTGGCGGGATTGCGGCTGCATCTGGAGTTAATCGAACGTAACAGCGATGTCAAAGTTCAGCCGCTGGTGCAGCGCCTGGATCAGATGACGCACAGTGTGTCGCAGCTGCTGAATCTGGCGCGCGCCGGGCAGTCTTTTACCTCTGGCACCTATCAGAACGTGGGGCTGATTGAAGATGTGATCCTGCCAATGGAGGCAGAGCTGAGTATTATGCTGGAGGCGCATCAGCAGACGCTGGTGCTCGATCTGCCACAGGAGCAGTTTGTGCGCGGTGATGCCACGCTGCTGAAGATGTTGCTGCGTAACCTGGTCGAGAACGCCCATCGCTACAGCCCGGATAACAGCACCATCAGTGTGCAGCTGGTGTTAACTCCTCAGCCGATGCTGGTGGTGGAAGATCAGGGTCCGGGAATTGATGAGAGTAAAAGTGGCGAGCTGAGTAAAGCGTTTATCCGGATGGACAGCCGCTACGGCGGTATCGGACTCGGGCTGAGCATCGTCAGCCGTATCGTCCAGTTACACCGGTTTCAGTTTTTCTTAGAGAACCGCCGCGACCGAAGCGGTTGTCGTGCCGTGGTGAAGTTTTAAGCGCTGAACCAGGCGGAGAGGAACAGAACGACCGTAGCTGCGGCAATCAGCAGTGCAGCATATTCACTCATCGGACGCGGAGCAGTCACAGACAGGGCAACAGGAGCAGTTTTCATAGCATCATCCTCAGTTAAAGCAGGCAGTATCGCGATTGCATATTAAGGAAACCTTAAGCTCGCGACACTGCCGCTAAAAATGTCTGCGCTGCCGGACGCCGCCATCAACCTCGCATTTCTGCCCGCTGACACGCCTGCTGCATCCGCCCGGTGCTCTACACTTAATGGCTACGTTCCGTTTCAGGAGTTACGCCATGAGCCAACGCATGCACAAATATGCTTTTCCGGTCAGCAAAGCCCGCAAATACCTTGAGCCCGGACCGGTGCTGCTGCTCAGTTCGCAGTACAAAGATCAACATGACATCATGACGCTCGGCTGGCACACGGTGCTGGAGTTTTCTCCGTCACTGGTTGGCTGCATGATTGCCGGTATGAACCACAGCCATGAGCTTATCCGCAACAGCGGTCAGTGCGTGCTGAACATTCCTTCTGCCTCGCTGATTGATGAAGTTGTGGCAATCGGCAACAGCCACGGTGACAGCATTGATAAGTTTGAGGCATTTGGCCTGACGCCGGAACCCGCTCAGGTGGTTGGCGCGCCCATGATTGCCGAATGTTTTGCCAGCTTTGAGTGTCAGCTTTATGACGATTCGATGGTCGCTAACTACAACCTGTTTATTTTTGAGATTGTTAAAGCGCACGTTGCCGAGCAGCCGGAATACCCCACTACCCTGCACTACACTGGCGAAGGCCGGTTCAGCGTGATGAGCGACAAAATACTGGATAAGAGCGGCGATTTTAAACCGGAGATGCTGATCTAGTTGAAAGCGCTCTTCTGCGCCCCCATTCACCTCTTTCGACCTGACAGGAGTAAATTATTATGGCAATCGAATACGCAGTTATCGCTGGCGGCTGTTTCTGGTGTACCGAAGCGGTATTTAAGGATGTGATCGGCGTAGAGTCGGTAGAAAGCGGTTATACCGGCGGTGCTCGTCCTAATCCGACTTATGAGCAGGTCTGCAGCGGTGCGACCGGTCATGCGGAAGCGATCCGCATTGGCTTCGACCCGGATAAAGTCAGCTTTGGCGATCTGCTGGATATCAGCTTTGTGACGCATGATCCGACCCAGCTTAACCGTCAGGGTAATGATATTGGCACCCAGTATCGTTCCGCCATTTTCCCGGCCAATGCAGAGCAGGAAGCGGAAGCACGCGCTGCCATTGCCCGCGCTCAGGCTGACCATGATGTGCCGGTGGTGACCACCATTGAGCCGCTGAAAGAGTGGTATCCCGCTGAAGCTTATCATCAGGATTACTGGGAAGGCGCGGGCCAGCGCAACGGCTACTGCATGGCGGTCATTCCACCGAAACTGCAGAAGCTGCGGAAAAGTTTCGCTAACAGAGTAAAGAGCTGATTCCGGCATCAGTCGGGGCGGCGTCTGACCAATAACGAGGGTGAGAACGCCGCCCCGGTTTATTTGCTGCCATAAAACTCACCTGACCGGGCTCATCAGGATGGCGGGATGTGGCCGGTAAAACGGCGGGTTTTATGCCGCAGTAAATCGATTCGTTCAGAGCTTAAGCGAATAGATCAAAAGAGAAAAATAGTGCTTGACCGTTTTCAACCGACTCCCTATAGTACCGCCCCGTTGACCCATCGCGGTCAGCGAAGTAAATCTGGTGAGGTGTCCGAGTGGCTGAAGGAGCACGCCTGGAAAGTGTGTATACGGCAACGTATCGAGGGTTCGAACCCCTCTCTCACCGCCATCTTCAAAGAAGAGCCTGAACTTTTGTTCAGGCTCTTTTTTTTTGCATATTTCTCTCTGAGAGAGCGTGATAACTCCCGCCGGGGAACGACCACGTGCGCAGCCCCTGCCCCACAATAAGAAAACCCGGCCGGAGCCGGGTTTGGGCGCTACACTTCTACTCAATCAAACGCTAGCTATACGCGTGCAGGGTGCGCTGACACAGCGCAGAACGCACACAATCTTCTTTGCCGAAGCGTACAATGCCAACCATCTCGTCCTCTTCGAAACGCGCCAGCGCGTCTGCGAGACCGGAAGGCACCCCAGCGGGCAAGTCGCACTGGGTAATATCGCCGTTAACAATGACCGTGACGTTTTCGCCCAGTCGGGTCAGGAACATTTTCATCTGCGCGGCGGTGACGTTCTGCGCCTCGTCCAGAATTACCACAGCATTTTCGAAAGTGCGACCACGCATATAGGCGAACGGTGCAATCTCTACCTTGGCAATTTCCGGACGCAGACAATATTGCATAAAGGATGCGCCAAGACGTTTAACCAGAATGTCATAAACCGGGCGGAAATAAGGCGCGAATTTCTCAGAAATATCGCCGGGAAGGAATCCCAGATCCTCATCTGCCTGCAGTACCGGGCGCGTAACGATAATCCTGTCGATATCCTTATTAATCAGGGCCTCAGCCGCTTTTGCGGCACTGATCCAGGTTTTACCGCACCCGGCTTCACCGGTTGCGAAGATCAGCTGTTTTCTCTCTATGGCGTTAAGATAGTGCGCCTGAGCTTCATTACGGGCTTCAATCGGCAACCGGTCACGCGTATCGCGCGCCATGCCAATGGCATCCAGTCCACTCATATGCACCAGCGAAGTGACCGACTCTTCTTCACGCTGACGATGACTTCTTGAGTCACTACGAAGCACTCTTCTTGCTTCACGACGCGCTTTGATCACTGCTTTCTGTCTTCCCATAGTGGCACCTTTCAGTTGGTTTCATTTCCTGCGTCAGGCCGGTGGCCCGTTGCGATAACGTGAACGCTTTAGAGGTTTCAGTTGGCTTCCTTTTGAGCCATGACAGGACAGGATAGTGGGTATGCAGCAGCGCAATAGCGTAGCTGAACACCGGATAAAACAGGATGCGATAAAACAAAAGAGATGGTTGAAGGAAGGAAGAAATAACGAGGCAGAATTGCCCTCGCGGTCAGGCGCAATCTATTTACTGACAGTGACTTTCCATTAAAGACTCGACCCATGCGCGAACTCCAGTGTGATACATCAACACATCCGATTACGCCTGTTTAATAAAGTGCACCATTTTGTTGGGCCTTTGCAATAGTAATTTTACCTGCTGGCAAAAGAATTGCTAATCACGTGTATGTATTTCTTTTAAGGCAAAATGTAAAATCTTTTAATTACAGTGTATTAGCTTATTTTATATATGCCAGACAACCGCTGAAACTCAGTTTAACCTCAGCCAGCAAAGCACGAAAACCGTAAAACGTGGGCGACCAGAACAGGGACGCCCACAGTGGTTGAATTTTAATCAGGCTTCCAGCAACGACTGCGCTAAATAATGGCTGGCGTCTGGTACACCGGGCAAAACAAAAAAGTAACCGCCACCAAAAGGCCGGATATATTCTTCCAGCGCTTCGCCGTTCAGGCGCCGCTGCACCGTGAGAAAGCCGCGTTCCAGATCGTGCTGATAGCAGACGAATAGTAACCCCATCTCCAGCTGTCCCGATGCAGAGATACCCGCGGAGTAACTGTAGCCGCGCCGCAGCATCAGGCTGCTTGCCGTCTCTGGCGTGCGGGGGTTGGCAAGACGGATGTGCGCATCCAGCGCAATTACCTCACCGTCCGGATCACGGGCGTAATCCGGAACGTCGCGCTCATGCTGCATCCCCAGCGGCGCGCCACTTAATTTCTCGCGACCAAAGATAGTCTGTTGCTCGCCCAGCGGCGTGCGATCCCACATTTCGACGTGAAAGCGGATTAACCGTACAGCCTGATAGCTGCCATTGCGCGCCCAGACCGGTTCGTCCTGATCGTCGGTCACCCACAGCAGCTGATTCATCAGAGCAGGGTTGTGGGTATCCGGATTGGCGGTGCCATCTTTGAAACCCAGCAGGTTGATCGGAGTCTCCTGCCCCTGACTGCGCGCGGCGTGATCGGAGATAAAGCCTTCACGCCGCCAGCGTACGCCAAGCAGGTCAGGCGTATGCTTGATGATATCCCGCAGGGCATGAATCACCGTATCCTGGGTGTTGGCACAGAGCTGCAACAGCAGATCGCCATGACACTGACTGGCATCCAGCGAATCATTGGGAAAGCGAGTCATCGGCTGCAATTTTTTCGGTTTGTGCGGCGCCAGACCAAAGCGTTCATCAAACAGTGAATTGCCGACCGACACGGTAATCGTCAGATTATCAGGCGCGATAGTCGCCCCAAGAATGCCGGAATCCATTGGCGGCAACCGCGGATTGGTGACTACCGGTGCCGGACCGCCCGTGGTCAGGAAGGCAATACGCTGGGTCAGCAACCGGAACAGACGCACCAGCTCCGTTTTATCGCTGCTGAGCAGATCAAACGCCACCAGCATCATCGATGCCTGCTGTGGCGTCGTGATACCCGCCTGATGCTGACCATAAAACGGCTGCATCTGCTGTCGGGCCTGCGGCGTAACCGTCCCCGGCGAAAAGCTGTCGGCGGCGGCTGCATGGAACGGACAGCCGCCGCTCAGCGCTGCCGCGCCACCCAGCAGCCCCAGCCCTTTTAGTAACCGACGACGCGCAGGCTGCGCGTCATCTTCCTTGCGACTCATGATTAATCCAGACCCAGGGTGCCACGAAGTAATGAAAGATCTTCCGCCAGTGCGGTGATCGGTCCTTTCAGCGCGTTACGGTCGGCGCTGGTCAGTTTCTCATAGGATTCAAAACCGGTTTGGGTGCGGTACTTACTCAGGATCGCATCCACTTTTTTGAAGTTGGCGTCAACCTTGGCCAGCAACTGCGGATTGGCTTTGCTTACCATGGGTCGCAGCAGCTCAACGATTTTCTGCGCGCCATCAATGTTCGCCTGGAAGTCCCACAGGTCAGTCCGGCTGTAGCGATCTTCTTCACCGGAAATTTTGCTGGAAGCGACCTCTTCAATCAGACCGGCTGCGCCGCCGACCACTTTAGCTGGCGGGAAGGCCAGTTCGCTGATGCGCACCTGCAAATCTTTCACATCTTTATTCAGCTGCTCAGCGTAGTCCGCCATGCCTTTCGTGCTGTTATCAGCAAACAGCGCTTTCTCCAGACGGTGGAAACCGGTGAACTTTGGATCGGCCGCTTTCTTCTCATAGTCATCTTCACGGGCGTCAATGCTGCCGTCGAGATCGGAGAAGAGCTCCGCAATCGGCTCAATGCGCTCATAATACTGACGGGTCGGAGCAAACAGCGCTTTGGCTTTTTCAACATCACCCGCTTTAACGGCATCAGTAAAGGCCTGGGTGTTGCTCACCAGCTGGTTCACCTGGTCGGTCACATAGGCTTTATATTCGGTGATCGGGCCTTCCAGCTGCAGGCGTGCTGAGGTGCCACTTTTCTCTGCGCCCTCACCGGCCTGCACGATCAGCTTGCCTTTTGGATTGCTCAGCAGCCCACAGGTCATCTCATATTCGCCCGCCTCCAGATTGGCGGTCAGTTTCTGACTGAAGCCCGGCGCGATATTCTCACGCTCTTCAACCACCAGCACCCCTTTGAGGATCTCCCACTCCAGCGCTTTCTGGCTGTTGTTTTTAATCAGGAACTGGGTCTTACCGGCCTTGACCGTTAAGCTCATCGGCTCGCACTGCTTGTCGGTGACGCTTACGGTAACCTGAGGAACCGCCGCGGCCGCCGTTGCGGAGATTGCCAGCAGAGGAAGCAGCAGTGCCTTGCGGCGGAAACGCATTGTCATCTCTCTTTCCCTATCATGTTGCAGGCGTAAGATGCGCCCGTTAAATGTCAAATTACACAGTGGCCGACGCAGCAGAACGCGCAGGCATAAAGAACAGAATCAGCGCCGGGATCAGGTAGGCGAAGTAAACGGTCACTTCACTAACGCTTGGGGACTCCTGATAACCCAGCACCCCTTCCAGCAGGGTGCCGAACAGCGAATGGGTCGATAAGGTATTGCTGAGATCGAAGGCGACATCCTGAAAGCGATTCCATAAACCCGCTTCGTGGAAGGCGCGGATGGCGCCCGCAGCCAGACCCGCGGCGACAAACAGGATGAATACGCTGGTCCAGCGGAAGAAATGGGCCATGTTAAGACGGATACCGCCCCAGTAGAGCAGCATGCCCAGCACGACCGCGGTTGCCAGACCCAGCACCGCACCAATCGGCGGCGCATAACCGACATCCTGGGTAAACGCCGCCAGCAGGAAGAACACCGACTCCAGTCCTTCGCGCGCCACGGCAAGAAACACCATCAGCACCAGCGCCAGACCGCCACGACCTGAGCGTTGCAGCGCCTGATCGACCGCCTGTTCAAGCTCGACCCTGATGTTGCGGGCGACTTTGCGCATCCAGAAAACCATTGAGGTGAGGATCACCACCGCAATCAGCGCCACGATGCCCTCAAACAGCTCCTGCTCTTTCTGCGGGAACTCACCGGTGGTGGCATTGATGAACAGACCCAGGCCCAGACAGAGCCCGGCGGCAATAAACACGCCGGCCCACATCGCGGGAAACCATTGGGTGCGCTGGGTGCGTTTGAGATAGCTGGCTATCAGGCTGACTATCAGCGCGGCTTCAAGCCCTTCGCGCAGCATGATGAGAAAAGGAACAAACATCGCCAACCTCTTGAATGTTAAGCAGCGTCAATAAACAGTAAAATAAGGTAAAGTGTAAACGATACCGATTATCATTATCGCTGAGAAAAAAACAAGTTGCCGGTGGAGATAATTTCATCTTTGAGTGGTTTATCTTTGTAACAAAAAAGCCCGCCCCTTTCGGGACGGGCCAGGCGATTAACGCCTCGCTTATTTTGTCTGGAACTCCGCCTCTGCAGCGGCAAAGCGCTGCTGCGCTTCTGCTGATGGCTCACGGCCCATCAGCGTGAACACTACAATGGCGATGCTGGCGAAAATGAAGCCCGGGATGATTTCATACAGTCCCAGCCAGCCATACTGTTTCCACACCAGCACGGTCAGCGCACCGACGATCATGCCCGCCAGCGCACCGTTGCGGTTCATCCGCTTCCAGCAGACACCAAACAGCACCACCGGACCAAACGCTGCACCGAAGCCCGCCCAGGCGTAGCTCACGAGGCCCAGCACGCGGTTTTCCGGGTTAGCCGCCAGCGCGATCGCAATCAGCGCCACCAGCAGCACCATCAGACGCCCTACCCATACCAGCTCTTTCTGGCTGGCATTTTTGCGCAGTAAGCCTTTGTAGAGATCTTCGGTCAGGGCGCTGGAGCAGACCAGCAGCTGACAGCTCAGCGTTGACATCACGGCTGCCAGGATCGCTGACAGCAGAATACCGGCAATCCACGGGTTGAACAGGATACGCGCCAGCTCGATAAAGACCCGCTCCGCATTGGCGTTAACGCCAACCGCCAGCGTCGGGTTGTTCTGGAACCAGGCGATACCGAAGAAGCCCACCGCCACGGCACCGGCCAGACAGAGCACCATCCAGGTCATACCGATACGGCGAGCGGTACGGATTGAACGATGCGAATCCGCCGCCATAAAGCGCGCCAGAATATGGGGCTGCCCGAAGTAGCCCAGACCCCAGCCGAGTAACGAGATCACCGCGACGAAGTTCAGTCCCTTCAGCATGTCGAGGTTTTCCAGGCTCTTCGCTTCAATCACCGCCAGCGAATCAGACCAGCCGCCGACCGCGATAATCACAAACACCGGCGTCAGGATCAGCGCAAAAATCATCAGGCTCGCCTGAACGGTATCGGTCCAGCTCACCGCCAGGAAACCGCCCACCAGCGTATAGAGAATGGTTGCCGCTGCACCCGCCCACAGAGCGGTCTGGTAACTCATACCAAAGGTGCTTTCAAACAGACGCGCACCGGCTACCACGCCTGAGGCGCAATAGATGGTGAAGAACACCAGGATCACAATGGCGGAGATCACGCGCAGGATTTTACTGTGGTCCTCAAAGCGGCTGGTAAAGAAGTCCGGCAGCGTCAGGGCGTTGTTGTGATGTTCAGTCTGAACCCGCAGGCGACCGGCCACGATTTTCCAGTTCAGCCAGGCACCGATCGTCAGGCCAATCGCAATCCAGCTTTCAGAGATACCGGAGATGAAGATCGCACCCGGTAAGCCCATCAGCAGCCAGCCGCTCATATCGGATGCACCGGCAGAGAGTGCCGTGACCACGCTACCCAGACTGCGGCCACCGAGGATGTAATCATCAAAGTTTTTGGTTGAGCGATAAGCCACAAACCCGATTAATACCATCCCAAGAATATAAACCAAAAAGGTCACCAGCATTGGTGTACTTACACTCATCTGTCTCTCCACTTATTATTTGATATCCCAGAGAAATCGCCAGCTACCCGCCTGCCGGAACGGGGCAAAGCGGGCCGATTTTCTTCGTCAGGGCGTCACTCATTTCCCAGCGGCGCGGTATCCTGCCGGAAAGGCGTTGTGCGCACAATGGATTTAACACAGGCGTTACAGTGATTTCACTAACCGTTTGTGAAAACGTGCTCATAGGTTGCACTCGCTCACAGTTATCCGGTTGCACCATCGTATTACCTGCCTGAAACCCGCTTTTCATCGGGTCTGCCAGCCTGGCGAGGATCTTGCAGCAATATCCGTGCCGCATTGCGGGATTTAACAATCGTCGACGTTAAAAGGGTGTTAACTGGCTCACATTTAACACGGTTGCACAAAGTTGCAACTTAAGTGATAGTGCAGCCAACGCCGTATCGAACCACTATCAAGGAGCTCTGGAGTCATGGCTACAACCACCATGGGTGTAAAACTGGATGACGCGACACGCGAGCGCATCAAACTGGCTGCGCAGCGCATCGATCGCACGCCACACTGGCTGATTAAACAGGCGATCTTTAACTACCTGGGCCAGCTGGAAACCGGCGATACCGTGCCGGAGATCCCGCTTTCTGCTCAGGCGGCCGCGGAGTCCGACGACACCCAGCCAGAGGAGACGCACCAGCCGTTCCTTGATTTCGCAGAGCAGATTTTACCTCAGTCAGTGACCCGTTCAGCGGTGACCGCCGCATGGCGTCGTCCGGAGACCGATGCGGTGCCAATGATGCTGGAACAGGCACGTTTACCGGCGGCGCTGGCAGAGAAAACCCATCAACTCGCTTATCAGCTCGCCGACAAGCTGCGGCACCAGAAAGGGGCAACCGGACGCGCTGGCATGGTGCAGAGCCTGCTGCAGGAGTTCTCTCTCTCCTCCCATGAAGGTGTGGCGCTGATGTGTCTGGCTGAAGCGCTACTGCGTATTCCCGACAAGCCAACGCGCGATGCGCTGATCCGCGACAAGATCAGCAACGGCAACTGGCAGTCACATCTGGGACGCAGCCCGTCACTGTTTGTCAACGCGGCGACCTGGGGCCTGCTGTTTACCGGCCGCCTGGTCTCGACCCACAACGAGTCGAATCTCTCAAGCTCGCTTAACCGCATTATCGGTAAGGGTGGCGAACCGCTGATCCGCAAAGGCGTGGATATGGCGATGCGTCTGATGGGCGAGCAGTTCGTCACCGGTGAAACCATTGCCGAAGCGCTGGCTAACGCCCGCAAGCTGGAAGAGAAAGGCTTCCGCTACTCCTATGACATGCTGGGCGAAGCGGCCCTGACGGCAGGCGATGCCAAAGCCTATCTGCTCTCTTATCAGCAGGCGATCCATGCCATTGGTAAAGCGTCGAATGGTCGTGGCATCTATGAAGGTCCCGGCATCTCTATCAAGCTCTCAGCACTGCATCCCCGCTACAGCCGCGCGCAGTATGAGCGCGTGATGGAAGAGCTCTACCCTATTCTGAAATCGCTGACGCTGCTGGCCCGCTCCTATGACATCGGCATCAACATCGATGCAGAAGAGGCGGACCGGCTGGAACTGTCGCAGGATTTACTGGAGAAACTCTGTTTCGAGCCAGAGCTGGAAGGCTGGAACGGCATCGGTTTTGTGATTCAGGCCTACATGAAACGCTGTCCGTTTGTGATTGATGAGCTGATCGATCTGGCGCAGCGCAGCCGCCGTCGCCTGATGATTCGTCTGGTGAAAGGCGCGTACTGGGACAGCGAAATCAAACGCGCCCAGTTGGAAGGCCTGGAAGGCTATCCGGTCTACACCCGCAAGGTTTACACCGATATCTCTTACCTGGCCTGCGCCCGCAAACTGCTGGCCGTGCCAAGCCTGATCTATCCGCAGTTCGCCACCCACAACGCCCACACCCTGGCGGCGATTTATCAGCTGGCGGGCAACAACTACTATCCCGGTCAGTATGAGTTCCAGTGCCTGCACGGCATGGGCGAACCGCTCTATGAGCAGGTGGTGGGCAAAGTGGCGGACGGCAAACTTAACCGCCCCTGCCGTATCTATGCGCCGGTCGGTACCCATGAAACCCTGCTGGCCTATCTGGTGCGCCGCCTGTTAGAAAACGGGGCCAACACCTCGTTTGTTAACCGCATTGCCGATACCTCGCTGCCGATTGATGAACTGGTGGCCGATCCGGTGAGCGCGGTGGAGAAGCTGGGTGTCAGCGAAGGTGCCATTGGTCTGCCGCATCCAAAAATCCCCCTGCCGCGCGATCTGTATGGCGATAACCGCGTTAACTCTGCGGGTCTGGATATGGCCAACGAACACCGTCTTGCCTCACTCTCCAGCGCCCTGCTGAGCAGTGCCGCACAGCCCTGCCTGGCCGAGCCGATGATCGACGGTGAAGCGGGTGCCGGCGAGTTGCGCGACATTCTGAACCCGGCAGCGCCTGGCGACCGTGTAGGTCAGGTCCGTGAAGCCACAGAGCAGGAAGTTTCTGTGGCGCTGGATGCCGCGGTAAACAGCGGGCCAATCTGGTTTGCCACACCACCGCAGGAGCGTGCCGCCATTCTGGAACGCGCCGCACAGATCATGGAAGGCCAGATGCAGCAGCTGCTTGGCATCCTGGTGCGTGAAGCGGGCAAAACCTACAACAACGCCATCGCGGAAGTGCGCGAAGCGGTTGATTTCCTCTATTACTACGCCGGAATGGTGCGTGACGATTTCGACAACGAAACCCATCGTCCGCTGGGCCCGGTGGTCTGCATTAGTCCATGGAACTTCCCGCTGGCAATCTTTACCGGTCAGATTGCGGCTGCACTGGCAGCGGGCAACAGCGTGCTGGCCAAACCGGCCGAGCAGACACCGCTGATTGCCGCACAGGCGGTTCAGATCCTGCTGGATGCGGGTGTGCCACCAGGCGTGCTGCAACTGCTGCCAGGTCAGGGTGAAACCGTTGGTGCACAGCTGACCGGTGACGTTCGGGTGCGTGGCGTGATGTTTACCGGTTCAACTGCGGTGGCGACACTGCTGCAGCGTAATCTGGCGGGTCGCCTTGACCAGCACGGTCGTCCTGTGCCGTTGATTGCTGAGACCGGCGGGATGAATGCGATGATCGTCGACTCTTCCGCGCTGACTGAGCAGGTGGTGATCGATATCGTCGCCTCTGCCTTCGACAGTGCCGGACAGCGCTGTTCTGCCCTGCGCCTGCTCTGCATTCAGGAAGATGTCGCCGACCATACCCTGAAGATGCTGCGCGGCGCGATGGCGGAGTGCCGCATGGGCAATCCGGAACGCTTCTCGACCGACATCGGCCCGGTCATTGATGCCGAAGCGAAAGCTAATATCGATCGCCATATTCAGGCGATGCGTAATAAAGGCTTCACGGTCTATCAGGCGGTGCAGGATAACCCACAGGACAGCAAAGAGTGGAATAGCGGTACCTTTGTTAAACCGACACTGATTGAACTGGGCCAGGTCAGCGATCTGGATAAAGAGATTTTTGGCCCGGTGCTGCACGTGGTGCGTTTCACCCGCAATAACCTGCCGCAGCTGGTTGAGCAGATCAATGCGTCCGGCTATGGCCTGACGCTGGGCGTACATACCCGCATCGACGAAACGATTGCACAGGTTACGGCGAACGCCCGAGTCGGCAATCTCTACGTCAACCGCAATATGGTGGGCGCGGTGGTCGGCGTACAGCCGTTTGGTGGCGAGGGCTTATCCGGTACCGGTCCGAAAGCCGGCGGTCCGCTCTATCTTTACCGCTTGCTGGCGCATCGTCCGGATAGTGCGCTGCGTCTGACTTTTGATCGTCAGGATGCAGAACGCCCGGCGGACAGCACGCTGCGTCAGTCACTGCTGGCCCCGCATCTGGCACTTAGCAACTGGGCTAAGGATAAGCCTGAACTGGCTGAACTCTGCCAGCACTATGGCGATCTGGCGCAGGCGGGCGTGGTCCGTCTGCTGCCTGGCCCGACAGGCGAGCGCAATACCTTCTCACTGTTGCCGCGTGATCAGGTGCTCTGTCTGGCTGATAACGAGCAGGATGCGTTAATCCAGCTGGCCGCGGTGACCAGCGTCGGCAGTAAAGCACTGTGGCAGGATGATGAGCTGCATCGCACCCTGCTGGCCTCGCTGCCGGATGCAGTTAAAGCTCGCATCACGCTGGCGCGTGACCCGTTAGCGGCAGAGTTTGATGCGGTGATCTATCACGGTGATGCCGATCAGCTGCGTACCCTGTGTGAACAGATTGCCGCACGTGAAGGCGCGATTGTGTCGGTGCAGGGCTTTGCCCGCGGCGAGACCAATCTGCTGCTGGAGCGTCTGCTGATTGAGCGTTCGCTGAGTGTGAATACCGCTGCGGCAGGCGGTAATGCGAGCCTGATGACCATAGGGTAAGGGGCGTTCGCGGGATTGTTCGCTGCGCGAACGGGCTGAGGTGCGGTGCTGAAGCTGGGATGGTTCGCTGCGCGAACGGGCTATGAGAAGGTTTCGTTCGCCTGGTAAGCCAGGCAGTTTCAGATTCGCCTCTGCAGGCGACCGACAAGGGGGCGCCAGTCGCCGCGCCCCCTTGACCCCGGGCTCCGGCCTGCTTCACCGCCGCTTCGCGGTTCCTTCACTACTTCAGGATTTCTCACGGACCAGCGGGACGCGCCATCCCTGGCGCGAGCCCGCCTCTTCGCGACATCCCTGTCGCTCGTCCTGAAATCCCTCATCCGCTCAGCGGTTCTGACGGCCTCCCCACCCCCTCGCTGTTATCTTTTCTTTTTATGTTGGGTTCGCTGTCGCTGTGAGTTTGGGATTGCCTCTGACTTTCGGCTCAGCAGACCGAATGTTATTCAACCTACCCGCTGTTATCTCTTCTTGTTATGTCGGGTACTTTATCGCTGTGGGTTTTTGGGATTGTCTTTGCTATCGGGTCGTCAGACAGAATGGCATTCAACCCTAACCGCTGTTATCTCGTTTTCAGGTCACTAAGAGTGTTGCGGTGAGATTCCGGAATTGAGACTGGCTTTCGGGTCACCAGACAACGCTGCACTAAAGAAAACACAAAGAAATCACCGGCAGGGGTTTCCCAGAGGCGTCCGAAGCGCTGAGGAACAACCGGAGGCCAGGATGAGCCGACAGGACGTCGGCGAAAGGACGGTACGAGCCAGGGATGGCGAGTCCGGACGGTCCGTCGGCCGCAGGGCGTGACGAGGGCACCCCGCTACGCGGGGCGCGCAGGCAGCCGGACGCCGGGATTGTTAAGGGGCGGGCGTCCGCCCCTTGACGCGTCCGCCTGCACAGGCAACCTGAAACTCCCCATCGCCTGGCGGGCGTAACCCTCTCAGCGCTAACGCGCGGCTAAGTGAACTAAGACGCCCCATCGCCTTGCAGGCGAAACCGCTCAGTGCAAGCCCGCTGCAAAGCGAAACCTTATGTATCTTTCCCCGCTTTCAGCGGCCGGAGCCCAGTCAGTCCGGGTGACAAACCCACCGGCAGGGGGTTTGCCAGAGGCGTCCGCAGCGCTGAGGAACAACCAGAGGCCAGGATGGGCCGACAGGACGTCGGCGAAAGGACGGTACGAGCCAGGGATGGCGAGTCCGGACGGTCCGTCGGCCGCAGGGCGTGACGAAGGCACCCCGCACAGCGGGGCGCGCAGGCAGCCGGACGCCGGGATTGTTAAGGGGCGGGCGTCCGCCCCTTGACGCGTCCGCCTGCACAGGCAACCTGAAACTCCCCATCGCCTGGCGGGCGTAACCCGCTCAGTGCAAGCCCGCTGCAAAGCGTAACTTCCCCGCTGCTAAGCGTAACTTACCCACCGCTCGCGCCGCCAGGCGCCCTTTTCATTAACGTCGGGAACACAAACAGCGACTGCCCGACTCCGCGATTGGTCAGCGACCAGATTGCCACTGAACAGAGCGAGCAAAGCCCCACGATGGCCACCGGATAGAAACAGGCCCAGAGAAACGAAAACCACGCCTGCTCGAACAGATGATGCCGCTGCGCGAACAGAATCGCAGACATACCAAAAAACTCGATAAAAATACGATGGATGACGTAAATCTGCAGCGTATTGCGGCCAACCCAGTTGAGATAGCGCATGCTGAAGTGCTGATTCAGCCAGCGACAGGCCGCGATACTGAATAACACCGCCAGTACACACAGGAACAGACTCTTATCCAGACCGAATAGCACATGAATCCCGGCGGCTGCCGCCAGTAGCGCCCAGGGCATCAGATTCTCCCGCCGCCATTCACTCAGGCGCAGCATCGTCTGGCTCCAGAATGCCCCTAACAGGAAGAACACAAAATATTGGGCCAGGCTCTGTGGTCCCCAGAACGGGATCACTTTTTCTGCCGCCAGATAATTCAGCAGGATCGCCACCGCCACCAGGGCCAGCTTATATTGACGGAAAACTTTGGCACAGAGGAAATAGAGTCCCAGCCCATACAGATACCACGAGGTGCTCATAGCCATAAAGGTCAGCTTGAGAAACTCGAATAGCGAACCCGCATAGGCGGCATTAAGGTTCTGCGAAATACGCTGGCCGGTAATTTCAGTAGAGATACCGATAATTGACCACCACTGAATAAACCCCCACAGAATATAGAGATAAAAAAGATTGGTGATGCGACTGGTAAATACCTGCTTCCATGGCCGGTTCAGAATGCCATTGGTCGCCAGTAATCCCGAGACAAAGAAGAAGGCGGGCATGCGCAGCGGCGACAGTACCGTATTAAACTGTATCCATATTTCGGCGGGGATCCATCCGGCAGAGAGATATTTCATCGTCCCTTCAAAGCCGGGTAAAACCGTGTGGTACAGGACCACCAGTAATATGCAGGCGCCCTTCAGGGTATCTACCCACAATATCTGATCTGACTTAGTCTGGTTCATTCAATGACTCCTGCTGTGTAGGTCAGAATGCTGGAAAGTAAAAGCGAGGAAATCAGTATTGCTTTTATGATTATCCGGCAATTATTCGCCATTGAACCGGTGATGAATGTAGCGAAACTCTTAAAAGCCGCTGCGTGGCCCTGTTACCACAGTTATTTACTCAGCAGAACGTTTCCTTACACTTACTAATATCGACGCAACACACTAATTAGCAGTGCCGCAGCCAGCTTAAAGGATAATATTGCTTCATAATTCAGAGAATATAATTAAGAGAAAGTGGCAACGGGAAAAGCCAATATATTCCCGATGAACAGAAAAGATTTGTCAGATGTGCCAAAAGGTTTAACAGCGGCAGAGTTATTTATGATATTGCGCCTGCTAATAGCGTGACCATAGCCAGTGGCAGCTTAAACAATGAGGGTTTTAAACGGGTTAAAACTGCCTTCCGGGGAAGGCAGTGTGGATTACTGATTCAGAAATTTATCAAGGAACTGACGGGTGCGCGGCTGTTGAGGGTTACTGAACAACGCTTTCGCTTCGCCCTGCTCCACAATCCGCCCCTGATCCATAAAAATGGCGCGGTCAGCCACATCGCGGGCAAAGCTCATCTCATGCGTGACGATGACCATGGTGCGTTTCTCTTCGGCCAGCGCGCGAATGGTGCTGAGCACCTCGCCCACCAGCTCCGGATCCAGCGCCGAGGTCGGTTCATCAAACAGGATCACTTCCGGCCGCATCGCCAGCGCACGCGCAATCGCCACGCGCTGTTGCTGCCCACCCGACAGACGGCGCGGATAGCTCTCTTCTTTGCCGTGCAGCCCGACCTTCTCCAGCAGCGTGCGGGCGCGGGCTACCGCATCCGCTTTCGCTTCGCCTTTGACGATAACCGGCCCTTCAATAATGTTCTCCATCACTGAACGATGCGGAAACAGATTGAAGTTCTGGAAGACAAACCCGACCTGCTGACGCAGACGACGCACCTGCTCTTTCTGCTTACTCTGTGCCAGCGCCGCATCAACGGTGATCTCTCCAACGCGGATGGTGCCGCTATCCGGCACTTCCAGCAGATTGATACTGCGCAGCAGCGTGGTTTTACCTGATCCGCTGGGGCCGATAATGGCCACCACTTCACCGGCGGCCACATCAAGGTCGATGTCGTGCAGTACCGTCTGGCCGTTAAAAGACTTCACCAGCTTTCTGACTTCGATGGCGCTCATTTCGACTCCGAATCCTGACGATTAACATGCTGTTCAAGCCGGTTCTGCAACGCAGATAACACCGTTGCCATCACCCAGTAGATCAGCGAGGCTGCCAGATACATGGTAAAGACTTCCAGCGTGCGTGAGGTAATCAACTGCGCCTGACGGAACAGCTCCGGCACCTGAATGGTCGCCGCCAGCGAGGTATCTTTCACCAGGCTGATAAAGCTGTTGCCCAGCGGGGGCAGCGCGGTGCGGGCTGCCTGTGGCAGGATCACCCGGCGCAGGGTTTGCCAGCGCGTCATGCCGATACTTGCCGCCGCTTCCCACTGCCCGCGCTCAATCGATGAAATCGCGCCACGCAGTGACTCTGAGGCATAGGCTGCGGTATTCAGGGAAAGACCAATCATCGCAGAGGGGATCGGATCCAGTTCAATGCCAAACTGCGGCAGGCCGTAATAGATCATAAACAGCTGGGCGATCAGCGGCGTGCCACGAAAGATCGAGACATAGATCCGCGCCAGCCAGCGAACCGGCCAGAAGCGCGACAGACGCATCAGCGCCAGAATAAAGCCCAGCAGCAGGCCAAAGAACATACCGCCGATGCTGAGCTGCAGCGTAAACAGCGCGCCTTTTAATAAAAAAGGTGCTGAATCCAGCACCAGTTGAAGACTTTCCTGCATTATTTCGTCACGTCCGCGCCAAACCATTTCTGAGACAGCTTGCTCAGCGAGCCATCTTTCTGCATTTCAGCAATGGCCTGATCGATCGCTTTCAGCAGGTCTTCGTTGCCTTTACGTACCGCCACGCCCGATTCCTGACGAGAGAACGCATCGCCCGCGACCGCCATGGTATCGCCCGTTTTCTTCACCAGATCCAGCGCGGCCAGGCGGTCAACCAGAATGGCATTCAGACGGCCAGAGCGCAGATCCTGATATTTGGTCGGGTCATCATCATAGGTACGGATGTCCACGCCCTTCACATTCTCACGCAGCCACTGCTCGTAGTTGGTGCCCAGACCGACGCCCACTTTTTTACCGGCCAGGTCAGCAGGTTTGGTGATGGTGTTCGCATTGGCTTTCATGGTCAGCGCCTGAATGCCGGAGACCGTGTATGGCGTGGAGAAGTCATACTTCTTCTTACGCTCATCAGAGATGGTGACCTGGTTGATGACCACATCGATGCGCTTCGCGTCGAGTGAGGCCAGCATGCCGTCCCACTTGGTCGGTTTCAGGCTCGCCTTGACGCCCATGTGCTGTGCCAGCTGTTCCGCGAATTCCACTTCAAAGCCGGTCAGCTTGCCCTTTTCATCCTGGAAGCTGAATGGCGGATAGGTGCCTTCCAGACCCACCAGCAGCGTGCCGCGCTCTTTAATTTTGTTCAGCAGATTTTCCGCTGCAAAGGTTTTAACGTTGACGCCAGCAATCAGCGCCACGGCCATGACGCCCATCATCATCTGACGACCTGCACGAGAAAAGGACATATTCACCCCATTATTGACAGTATTGTGTGTGTGTTCTTATAAGGGCAGCACGGCTTGTCGCTGCCAGTCCAGAAGGATAACCCACGGAGTATAAACTGTTTTATTCGCTTGTCTCAGACCGAAGGATGATAAGCAAATAACGCCGGTGCGCCACCCGTATGAATAAACAGCAACGGACCTTCACGGCGGAAACGATTCTGGCTGACGCCGTCCAGCAGTCCGGCCATCGCCTTGCCGGTGTAGACCGGGTCCAGCAGGATCCCTTCCAGCCGCGCCAGCAGTTTCACCGCAGCCATGCCTTCATCATTGGGTTCGCCGTAGCGTGGCGCAAAGTAGTCATCCCACAGGTTAATCGGTGCCTTAGCCTGCACTTCCAGCGTCTCCGCCAGCGACTGACGCAGCCGCTCCACCAGCGGCAACTGCGCCTCAACCTGGCGTGAAACGGTGACGCCCACCAGCTCGGTCTCCGGCAGCAGATGCTCCAGACCCACCGCCAGTCCGGCATGGGTACCAGCACTGCCCGAGGCCACGACCACGGCGGCGAAATCGACCACACCCTCGCTCTGATGAGCAATCTCCTGCGCGCACTCTACATAGCCTAGTGCACCCAGCGCATTTGAGCCGCCGACCGGCACGATGTAAGGACGATAACCCTGGGCTTCCAGACGCGTGGCCTGTTCAGCCAGCTGTTCCGCAGGGTTATTCAGCGCATCCACCATAACCACTTCAGCGTCCATCAGATCCAGCAACAGTCGGTTGCCGTTGCTCAGGTAGTTTTCTGCGTGGGTGCCAATCGGGTTTTCCAGCAATGCCACGCACTTCAGGCCAAGCCGGGCCGCGACTGCCGCCGTCTGACGCACATGATTGGACTGGATAGCGCCCGCGGTCAGCAGCACATCGGCGCCTTCACGCAGCGCGTCCGCCGCCAGAAATTCCAGCTTGCGCAGCTTATTGCCGCCCATCGCCACCGGCGTGAAATCATCGCGTTTGATGAAAATATCGCGGCCCAGATAGTCAGAGAGCCGAGGCAGATGTTCTAACGGCGTGGGTGCACCCAGCAGTTCAAGACGTGGGAATTGGTGTAACAGATGTAAAGACAATGCTGCCTCCGTTCGAGCATTCAATTTATCCTTACAGTGTTGCAGAAGATGCGAAAAGGATCACCCTGATTCAGGTGTCAGCAGATGCGGTGAGACAGATGTGTAGTGAAAGTTGCAGGAGAAAGAAGCGCCGTGCTCCCCCTTCCCTTCTACCCGGCTGGCGGGCAAAAGGGGAACGTGCCGCAGGCACGCGGGGGAGCAATCGGTGCAGATCAGGGTTAACCCTGCTGCCAGCCTAAGAACTGATCGTACTTGCGCAGCGCGATGCGGTAATTGTTATTACCGGCATCGGGCAGATCGCTTTCCAGACACTGATGCCAGCTATTTCCCTGAAGCCTGTCGGCCGGGAAATTTCTGGCTTTCAGCATCTCATCCAGACGACGCAGCCGCACCACATATTCACGAATCGTGCTGGGGCTCATCTCTGTCTGTTCAAACAGATACTGTTTAAACGCCATTATGTCGAAGTAATTAGGATGGGTATTACAAAAAATATCACTGCAAAAACGACAAAGCGCGGTCAGTTCGGGCTGAAGTTTCAGCCACAGCTGCTCATCAATCATCTGGTCCATCCGAGCGATGGCCTCTTTATTGATGATCTGGCCACGAAAAACGAGCGCCATTCGATCTAATACCTTGCCACAGTGTGAACAGTTGCTCTGGCTGTGTTTATAGTCTTTAAGATAACGACTTAACGGTCTGGCCTTGGTCTTGGCTCCCATTACTGAGTCCCCGGTTTTTTATAATTTTGAATCGCCAGGAACTGATACTGCTAGCGCGCTCCCGCAAGTCGGGCACGCAGGCGTTTAATCGCCTGACTGTGCAGCTGGCTGACACGGGATTCACCCACATCAAGCACCGCCCCAATCTCTTTCAGGTTCAGTTCTTCCTGGTAGTACAGTGTCAGCACCATCTTTTCACGATCGGGTAACGCTTCGATCGCTTCAATGACGCGCTCACGCAGACTCCCTTCAAGCAACTGATGAAGCGGATTAGCCTCTTCATGGCCTTCCGTCACCAGCTCCGCGCTGTCGCCGTGCTCTTCCCGATACTCGTCGTAGGAGAAAAGTTGACTGTTGTTGGTGTCCAGCAGGATCTGCCGGTACTCCTCCATGGAAACATTCAGCTGCTGCGCCACTTCCTGCTCAGAGGCAGAACGCCCCAGCGACTGTTCCACTCTGTGCATTGCTCCGGCCACCTCGCGTGCATTACGACGCACACTGCGCGGTGCCCAGTCCCGACTACGAAGCTCGTCGAGCATGGCGCCACGA
Source organism: Pantoea sp. EKM10T (assembly GCF_011800685.1). Classification (NCBI taxonomy): domain Bacteria; kingdom Pseudomonadati; phylum Pseudomonadota; class Gammaproteobacteria; order Enterobacterales; family Erwiniaceae; genus Pantoea; species Pantoea sp. EKM10T. Next base: position 236,792 of record NZ_JAALEU010000005.1, on the reverse strand, counting down.
ATACGCTGCACGGCATAGGTGGTAAAGGCTGTACCCTGGAGCGCGTCATAACGCTCTACGGCATTTAACAGCCCTATCCCACCCGCCTGCAGCAAGTCGTCAAGCTCAACACTGGCCGGCAGGCGAACCTGCAGACGCAACGCTTCATGGCGCACCAGCGGCACGTAGCGCTGCCAGAGCGAATGCTTGTCCATCACGCCTTCGGCGGTATAGAAATCGTTCACGTTGACTACCCTGCGTTAATGAAGTTATCGGCATGATTATCCAATTCTGTAGCGTTTTCGATTGGCTGAATAGGCGGGGTAAAACGAGGCTATTTCATTTTTGTTACGTCAGAGTGCAGATCCTTCTGCACTCTTCAGCGGGGATTAACGACGGGCGCGCAGCCGTTGCCGGGTGGCGGGCGGCACTGCCGCCCACAGGCTGCAGACGCGACCCTCCAGTTCCTGATACCAGGGCGCCAGATGCTGCTGCGCCTCCTCGCCAGGATGCACCAGAATCTCGCCCGATTCACCATCAATGCTAATCAGTCGGTTAATAAACAGCCGCTGCAAATCACTGCGTAAAAACAGGCCGTTATCGATGCTGTTATCTGCCAGTACACCGTCATCCCCTTCCTGCGTGTCGATATGGCAGGCTTCCACCCAGGGCCAATTATGCCGTTCGGTCAGCTCGGTACCGGTCATCACACAGGCGCCGTAGCGGGCTTTGACACCGGCGCTGAATTCCGCCTTGCTGGCGCGCTGCAGCACCCGGGCTTTAACACGACGCCCGACCTCAGTTCCCGGCATCACCGCCGCCGGGACTTTGTGCTGCGGCGTACTTAGCACCACGATGAACTGAATGCGCTGCGACTGCGGAAAACAGGGATCCGCCTGTGGATTGAAAAGCTGCCAGTAAGCGTCTTCATCATCCTGATGCATCAGCACCAGTTTATAGCCGCGACTGTTCAGCAGATTCTGTGCCGTGGCGGATTGGGGATCGATCATCGCGAAGACCTGGCTGCTGCCCATCACTTTCCACAGGTTGTCGCGCTTCTCGCTATCGCTGCGACGGAAATAGAGGAAGGAGAGATTCTGCTTAAGGTAGTGCTCAAAGCGACGCAGGTAATTTTTACGTTCGTTGTCATGGGAGATGAACAGCAGATCCTCCAGCGGGCTGTTGCTCTCTTCCTGCGCGAACACCGCACGGATTTTCAGCGTGCGCAGCCCGGTTGACGGACTCAGCAAGGCGCGCGCCGTCAGCTCTTTATCATCAGGGTATTGCAGAGCATAACGCCGGGCGATCTCTTCAAAGGTCAGCCGCTCACCCGGTAACAGGTCATAATTGAAGCGCATAGACACTCCACAAAGTTAAAATCAAAAATGATGTTGTTCTGTGAGGAGTTATCGGCAGTCTGGAGGGGAACTGTAACGGGCTGGGGGGATTGCCTGGGATTGAGAGACAGGCAGCCTGCAAGGTTGTGGTCAGGAAACCGGTTTGAAGGAAGCGGGTGTTAAATTACGTTGCATTACCTGGAGCTGCTGGCATAAAAATCAGCCAGCACACCAGCCGCAATTCTTTTAGCGATTAGATAATGCCCGCCCGTAGCTATCAGGGACAAATGGGCGATGCCGATGATGCGAAGCTGCATCGCCTCAGATCATTTAAGCAGATAAATCAGCGACAAATCGTCATTGACCTTGACCTTATCAATCTCGGCAAGAAACGCCATCACCGATTGTGGCGTATGTTTTGTTATTGAGTGGTAGCTGTAGATGATATTAATAATATCCTCTTCACTGACGGTTCCGACCAACTCAACATTGGCCGCAATCAGTGATTTAAGCAGGAACCATTCTGCCGTCAGAAGATATAAGCTCAGTAACGGGCTGCGATTTTCGTTATTAGGGAAGAAATCATCATAAATGCGGTACTGAATATAGTTATTCATTATCCATGGCCGTTCAGCAAGCCAGGGCATAACCTGCTTCTGCCAGACGTTATCCAGCCGGATCATTGGCTGACTGACGTCGTCGGTTTTGGCGCCTTCGGCCTGAATGTAAATCAGCTTATTAACGTAGTGATTCAGGGTGGAAAAGGCGCGTTTACCTTCCCTAGTGCTTAACCATGACTGCAAACGCATGAGTAATGACCATTGAAGATTATAGTCGGGCCTAATATCATCTAGCTGCTGCCTGATCTTGCCCTGAGCCAGAGTGTTGAGTACGTCAGAAAAATGATTCTCCATCTCTACCAGCCAATCCTCGCCTTGGCTTACTCTTTCAGCGCCCAGCAAAAAAGTGGCCAGCGCATAAAGAGCCTCATCCAGTTTCTCACCGCTCAATTTAACAATATTGAGACACATCAGATTCAGCAGCTTCTTTTGCTGATCGAGATCTTTGGCCTTATTAGCTTCAGCCTGAGGCCTGAGGGCCTGGGCGAAGAGCATTGCATTAGGTGCCGCTAATAACTGCCGTGCCGCCTCTGGACAAGAAAGCACCAGGTTTTTTTGCTGCTCATTTTTAAAAATCCTGGACTTCCTAGGATAGGTGGCACAGGTATTGCTCAGGGCGGAGGCGCCCAGACTGGCGTGCACTTTGCACAGGAGGTCTTTACCCATAAAAGCACAGTTGCCAGATGAATTCAGCTTCATGGTGCCCCAGTTGGCGAAGCTTTTTCCGGTAATGACGATGTTTTCGGTCGCCAGGGTTTTGATTTCAATCTGAGAGGATTTTAAATAGCGCCTGACCGTGGGCTTATCCAGATTGATATCCCAGCCTTTGCAGCAGTGATCGCGACACTCACTGCCAATACATTTGAAGGCGCTGACAAAGAGCGGTTCCACGACAGTAATATTTTTCATTATTTACCTGCTCAACAAAGGCATTTAAAAAAGAGTCTTACTGTGAGGATAAAGGAACGCGGGGAGATTGATTGGCAGAGAAACAGGGCAAAAACAGGCTAATCGCAGGCATAAAAAAACCCCGCCGAAGCGGGGTTTGTCTTTTATAAGTTGGGTGATTAGCCCTGCAGCAGAGACAGAACCTGCTGTGGAACCTGGTTCGCTTTAGACAATACTGAGTTACCAGCCTGCTGCACGATCTGCGCTTTAGACATGTTGGAAACTTCAGTTGCGTAGTCAGCATCCTGAATACGAGACTGTGCTGCAGACAGGTTAGTCGTCGTGTTGTTCAGGTTAGTTACCGCTGAGTTCAGACGGTTCTGTACTGCACCCAAGCTTGAACGGAAAGTATCGACAGACGCGATAGCTTTGTCCAGCAGTGCCAGTGGATCTGCAGACGCCGCGCCAGCGAACTGAGCAGTTGGAGTAGCAGTTGACAGCTCAACAGTGACTTTATTATCGGTACCAGTTTTAGTGTTGTCATCAGCCAGAGCAGTACCTACTGTTGTTGCGTAGTTTTTACCCTGGAAGGTTACAAAGCCTTTAGCTGCGCCAGTTGAGTCTGTACCAACTTTAATCAGTTGATCAGCCTGAGTCGCTGCGGTAGTTAAACCGTTGTCGGTATCTTTGTACTCAACGTCAGCTTTGTTCAGAGTCACTGCACCAGTGGTATGGTTGATAGAGGCTGAGTAGAAATCACTGCCGCTCTGTACAACGAAATCAGCTGTTGCTGTGCCAGTGGCTGACAGGGTGTTATGCAGGCTCAGGCTTGATGCATCTACAGTTTTACCGGTTGCGGTGCTCAACGAAGTTGCAGCAGCTGACAGGTCAACTTTAACAGGTGCAGTTGCAGCAGCACCAGTAATCTGAGTGATAGAATCGCTGACTTTCAGTGCGTTGCCTGATACTGAGAAGCCGGCCAGACCCAGAGTAGAAGAATCAATCTTCTTCAGGTCGATGTCGATAGTCTGACCATCGTTAGCGCCAACCTGGATAGACATTTTACCGTCTTTAGCCAGCACGTTCACGCCGTTGAACTGAGTCTGACCCGATACGCGGTCAATTTCGCTCAGACGTGATTTGATTTCGTCCTGGATTGAGGTTTTGTCAGAATCAGAGTTAGTACCGTTCTGAGCCTGTACAGTCAGCTCACGAACACGCTGTAAGTTGTTGTTGATTTCTGACAGCGCGCCTTCCGTAGTCTGCGCAGCAGAGATACCGTCGTTAGCGTTACGAGCAGCCTGAGTCAGGCCCTTGATGTTAGAGGTGAAACGGTTGGCAATTGCCTGACCAGCAGCGTCATCTTTCGCGCTGTTGATACGTAAACCAGAAGACAGACGCTCCATTGAAGTAGACAGAGCTGACTGGTTCTTGTTGATGTTGTTCTGAGTGATCAGCGAGAGGCTGTTGGTATTAATGACTTGGGCCATGATGAATTTTCCTGTTAATCAAGTCTTTCGGTTAAGGTGTGGGCTTCAACCCGCCGGCTTCAGCGCCGTCAAAGTTGTTATCGTCTGCCGTTTAACAACCTTTAGAATTTTTTTAGTACCAGGCGAATTTTTCTGCTTCAACCTGTCACGTTTTAAGTTATCGCCACTCGCCCGAACTTCTTTAGACTTAATTCATTAATTTTCTAGCCGCTGAATTACCCTTCTCTATAGTGCTTATTTACCTCATTACCCTAAGGCAAATAACCTTAAACTTTCCTTATTCAAGGCCGATAACCCAGGTATCAATTTTCTGTCGACCTTATAAGGAATTAACATGGCTAGTATAAGCAACCTCGGTGTAGGCTCCGGCCTGCCACTCAGTACCATGCTTGACAGTTTGACCACCGCTGAAAAAGCGTCACTCAAACCTATTTCAACGCAGCAGACGGCTTATACCGCCAAGCTCAGTGCCTATGCCACCCTGAAAAGCTCACTGACGACTTTCCAGACCGCAAACACCAAGCTGAACAGTGCGGACCTGTTTACCTCGACCACCGCGGCCAGCAGTTCGACGGCGTTCAGCGCCACCACCTCTGGCAGCACCGTGGCCGGTAAATATGCGATTAATGTGACTCAGCTGGCACAGGCGCAGGTCCTGACCTCGTCGGTGCAGACTAGCAACACTGCCGCACTGGGCGATAGCTCTGTGGCCAGCCGCAGCATTGCGATTACCTTAAAAGATGGATCAAGCAAAAGCGTGACGCTTTCCAGCGATCAGACCTCGCTGACCGGTATGCGTGACGCCATCAACGGCGCCAATGCCGGCGTCACCGCCACCATTATTAAGGTGTCAGACGGTAGCTTCCGCCTCTCCATGAATGCCAATAAAACCGGCAGCGACAATGCAGTGGCTACCATCGCCGTCACCGGCGACAGCACGTTGCAGGGCGTTGTGGGCTTTGACGCCAGCGCCAGCAGCAATGTGATGACAGAAAGCGTGAAAGCGCAGAATGCCCAGCTCACGGTTAACAACGTTGCGATTGAGAACAGCAGCAACCAGATTAGCGATGCGCTGGAAGGGATTACCTTAAATCTGACCGCGCAGACAACTGGCGCTCAGACGCTGACGATTACCAAAGACACCTCAAAAGCCTCCAGCGCGATCAGCGGCTGGGTGGATGCCTACAATTCGTTGCTGGATCAGTTCAATACTCTGACCAAATACACCAAAGTGGATACCAACACGGATTCACAGGACGCCAGCAATGGCGCCCTGATCGGCGACAGCACGTTACGGACGATTGAGACGCAGCTGAAAAGCATGCTGACCAACGCGCAAAGCTCGTCATCCTACAAATCACTGGGGCAGATTGGCATCACTACCGACCCACAGACCGGTTCACTGAAAATTGATTCCACTAAGGTCAGTGCTGCGCTGGATAAAGATGCCGCAGGCGTGAAAGAGATGATCGTGGGCGACGGTAAAACCACCGGTATTACCACCAAAATCGCGACCAGCGTCACGGGCTGGTTGTCGTCTAAAGGGATTGTTCAGGCCGCTACCGATGGCGTCAGCAAAACACTGAATAACTTAACGGCCCTGTATAACACCACCAGCGATCGCATTGATGCGGATATCGCACGTTATAAAACACAGTTTACCCAGCTGGATCTGGCCATCAGTAAACTCAACTCGACCAGTACGTATCTGACGCAGCAGTTCGATACCTCAAGTTCTAATAAATCATAGGAGTGACCATGTACAGCGCTACAGGCACCAAAGCCTATGCAAAAATTGGCGTAGAAAGCGCCGTGATGAGCGCCAGCCAGCAGCAGCTGGTTGTGATGCTGTTCGACGGTGCACTGAGCGCGTTAATCCGCGCCCGCCTGTTTATGCAGGATGGCAATATTGCAGGCAAAGGCAACTCGATCTCCAAAGCGATCAATATTATCGAAGCCGGCCTGAAAGAGGGCCTGACTGAAAACCGTGGTGATGAGCTGGCCGATAATCTGCTGGATCTTTACAACTACATGACGCGTCGCCTGTTGCATGCCAACCTGAACAATGATGTTGCAGCAGTCGAGGAGGTCGAAGGCCTGCTGCGCAACATTGCTGACGCGTGGAAAGAAGTGGTTCAACCTAACCTGATTCAGGACGCCGTTTAATGACTACTGCACCGCATCTGATTACCGTTTACCAACAGTTACTCGATCTCAGCCAGGGAATGCTGCGTCATGCAGCACAAGGCGAATGGGATGAATTGATCAGCAGGGAGATGGAGTATGTCAGTGCGGTGCAGAACTTAGCCCAATCGACAGAAGCCGTGTCGCCGTCGGCACAGACTCAGGAGCAGTTACGTCCGGTGCTGCGCCGTATTCTCGATAACGAATGTGAAGTGAAACGTCTGCTGCAGGCGCGGATGGATGAGCTGGCCTCACTGGTGGGTCAGAACAGTCGCCAGAAATCGGTGATGTCCGCTTATAGCAATCAAGGCGGCGTTGTTATGGTGCCGCACGAAACCCTCTCCTGATCCCCTGCTCTGTCACGCCGCCAGATTTATTTTTCTGCGCGGCGTCTCTTTTTTGCCGCTTACTCCATACTTGATTTTCATCATCCCCTGGAGTGCGGTACATGCAAAACCCAACGTTATTACAGTTTTTCCATTGGTATTACCCGGATGGCAGCAAATTGTGGCCGGAAGTCGCCGATCGTGCGGCCTGGCTCAGCGAAATAGGTATCACCATGGCGTGGTTGCCACCGTGCTACAAAGGGGATTCGGGGGGCTATTCTGTCGGTTACGACAGCTACGATCTGTTTGACCTGGGTGAATTTGATCAGAAAGGGGGTGTTGCCACCAAATATGGCGACAAACAGCAGTTACTGGCGGCAACAGAAGCCCTGCGCAGTCACAACGTTGGGGTGCTGCTGGATGTGGTGCTCAACCACAAAATGGGTGCCGACGAAAAAGAGACGATTAGCGTTAACCGCGTCAATCCCGATAACCGCGATGAAATCTACGACGAAGTGGTCGAGTGCGAGGCCTGGACGAAATTCACTTTTCCGGCACGCGCCGGAGAGTTTTCGAAATTTGTCTGGGACCACAAATGCTTTAGCGGCGTAGACCACATCGAAAATCCGGACGAAAACGGCGTATTCAAAATCATCAATGACTACACCGCCGAAGGCTGGAACGACCAGGTTGATAACGAGCTGGGTAATTTCGACTATCTGATGGGCGCCAACATCGATTTCCGCAACAACGCGGTCAGGGAAGAGCTCAAATACTGGGCGCGCTGGGTGATGGAACAGGTGCCCTGCACCGGCTTTCGTCTCGATGCGGTAAAACATATCCCGGCCTGGTTCTATAAAGAGTGGATTGACCATATTCAGGAGGTTGCTGAGGAGCCGATGTTTATCGTCGCGGAATACTGGTCGTTTGAAACGGAGAAGCTGCAGGAGTATGTGCATCAGGTGGAAGGCAAAACCATGCTGTTTGATGCGCCACTGCACATGAACTTCCACCAGGCCTCAACCGCGGGCAGCGCCTACGACATGAGCCAGATTTTTGCTAACTCGCTGGTGGTTGCTGATCCGTGGCATGCCGTGACGATCGTGGCTAACCACGACACCCAGCCGCTGCAGTCGCTGGAAGCACCGGTAGAAGCCTGGTTTAAACCGCTGGCCTATGCGCTGATCCTGTTGCGTGAGCAGGGTGTGCCTACCATCTTCTATCCCGATCTGTTCGGGGCGACCTATGAAGATGAAGGCGGCGACGGCGAGAAGCACAAAATTGAGATGCCGGTGATCCCTGAACTGGAAGGATTGATCCGGGCGCGCCAGCAGTATGGCTGGGGCGTGCAGACCGACTATTTTGATCATCCAAACTGCGTGGCCTTCAGCCGCAGCGGCACCGAAACACAGCCAGGCTGTGTGGTGATCATGTCGAACGGCGATGCCGGTGAGAAAAGCGTGCCGATGGGTGAAGGTTTTGCCGGTAAGGTCTGGCGCGATCATCTGGGGAATCGGGAAGAGACCATTACTGCCGACGAGCACGGCACGGCGGTCTTTGTCTGTAACGGTGGCAGTGTCAGCGTCTGGGTGGTTGCAGAATAAGATCGTTGCAGAAGAAATGACTCAAAACTAAACCCGCCCCGGCAGGCAGAAGCGTGAAGTGCGCTCTGCCCGTCGGGGCGGTTTTGTTATGGTCCGGCTGTTATGACTTCGCGTTGTTTTCTGTAATCGGTGTGCGCAGCAGTTGCGGTTCGATGTTCTGAATCACGGCGGCTTTCGGCTGTTTCGCCACCTCTTCCAGCGCCTGCTGACACTCAACGGTCGGACGCGCCACTTTACGCAGGGTCATCCTGTCATAGCTCAGCTCGCCATTCTCCACGACCAGCGGCATCACCCGCACCTGACGCGTTACATTGACATAATCGCCGCTTAACCGGGTCAGTTTGCCCGGCTTCGCAATCACCCGCATCCACTGACGGCAGTCCAGCGTGCTGCCATCCGCATTGATGATCACACTGGCTATCGCCTTATCGCTGATCAGGCTGCTCTGTGGACCGACGGTTTGCCAGGTTCCCTGCAGATCAGCGGGCGCCGGCGTTTGCACCGCATTTTCATAATCGTTGATTTGTGCACAGCCACTCAGTGCCAGCGCGGCAATCAGCATCCACTTTTTCATGTTTAATCCCTAAGATCCCATCAATGGCGGCTACGTTATAATTTTTCCACCGCGTTGCGCAAGGTATCTGGGTGTTCAAACACCACGCAGACCCTGATTGCGCCAGAATTTATCCCGCAGTGAGCTCCACGGTCAGGTTTTTGACCGGAAGTTCAGAGGCTGAACTGATGCAAACTCCGTCCTTTGTCACGCCTGACAAGCGGAAGACAACCCGCTACACTGACGCGCTGCAACAGACTTTCAGGAATATGAATATGAAAACGCCAGAAGCCTACTATGCCCAGGCGCGCGAGATGTTTTTTACCGCGCATCCCGACTTTCAGTCTGCACTTGATGAATTAACGGAGAGCGACGCCCGTGCGGCGAACCTGTCACTGCGACAGCTGCGCGAATGGCATGCCGAACGCATCTATGCGGCCTTTTTGCGGCAGAAGAATCTGGATGGAATGATCTTTTCTATTCAGCTCGCTGAGCCGGATAAAGCGGTGGCGGCTGAAGCTATCGAGACTTATCTCAAATCTCATGCTGAGTCGCTGGGGATGAGCTGGGAAGAGTTTTGCATCAAAAACGAGCTTTAATCAGGGCCGCGCTGAAGTTGTATATTGCAAACACCTCCAACCAGTTCCGGCACTGCAGATAAAATTGTACTAACCGGGGGAAAGTGTATAACTTCGGCGTGCGACTCAGGTCGTGATTGTCCTTTAACGAATAGTGCTGATGCACTGCCTCTGCAGGTGTTGTCTCAATTCCACCTCCAGAGGCGAATTTTTTTATCCGCCCCTACCCTTCACCTTCCGTCGCTTTACCCTTTACTTCAACATAACTCGCTACCGCCAGCAGACGATTAATATGCGTCAGCAGCAGATCCACATCAGACTGCAGAAACTCGGTCGAAGATTGCGAAGCGGTAACAATGGCATCCTGCACCGTTTCTGAAATAGTCAGCGAGTTGTCCTGTTTCGCCTGCACCAGCAGCGCCGCAACCAGCAGGGACTGCGCTTCAAGCTGCGCCGTCAACTCTTTTGCATCGACGTCCATCTTTGCCAGTTTTAGCAGAATATCAATTACCAGTTGTCGCATCGCGGACCTCCTAAAAGTAAGCCGCCATTATGTCGCGATGCGTGCGCATTTTGCTAGTCGAAGATTGAGGTTTATGCGAGATAAAAATTTACACGAAATCAGGCGCGCTGCCTTGCTACTGTTTTTATTTACAGTATTATATGTCAGCGATTTTGCCCTGAATGGATTGCCATCATGTTTGTTGAGTTGATTTATGACAAGCGCAACGTTGCCGGTTTACCGGGTGCTCGCGAGATGATTCGTGAGGAGCTGGAAAAGCGGGTGCATCGGGTGTTCCCTGACATTGAAGTTAAGGTCAAGCCGATGGAACGTAACGCGATTGATACTGATTTGAGTAAGAACGATAAAGCGACGGTTGCGCGGATTGTTGAAGAGATGTTCGACGAAGCGGAAATGTGGCTGGTGGCCGATTAATCCCTTAACGGCCACCACATCAGTTAGCGGGAGATGACTTAGCTCTCCTGCTCGCTGTGATTAACTTCAATCTCGATGTCCTGAATCGCGGCATCCAGATCTTCCAGCAGTTTACCCTGCTTATTCAGCAACGCATCGATTCGGTCGGCGTTGGTCTTGTCTTTATACTCACCCGCATCAAACGCTAACCATTGGCTGGAAAGGGTTTCGGTGTTGGTCTGAGCATAGTGACGCATCTCTTTTAGCTGAGAAGTCACGTCACGCAGATATTCAGTTTTGGTCTTGGTTTCTGTTGAATCGCTCATGCTAAATTTCCTTCTGGTCATCTATCCAAAGTGAGTAGGCTTAGCGGTTCATCAACCGGCCAATCAGCGGGCCTGCATTCAGGTACAAAATGTTGCCCGGATATTTAAAACTAGTCGATAATAGCGAAGCCGCATTAAGAATAATCGGAAGTTATGGTTTATGACCGGATTTCACGGCTGGCACCTCACTCTCAGTGACGACCTCTTTGACTTTTATGACCGTTTTGTCGGCTATGCGATCCGGTATTGCATCCAGCTTGTGCTGTATTGCTGCAACCTGATCGGTCAGCAGCTCCACTCTGTCATCACGCCGCGCCGCAATTAAGCGGTAATCCGCCCGAATCTCCTCGACCCGCTTGTTTGCGGTGTTACTGACGTAGAGAAAAATGATCGTCATCAGGATGCAAATCATCGAACAGCTCAGCAATACGCAGCCGAGGATAACTTTGCGCCGGTAAGACATCGGTGCCTTAGTGCTATTAATCGTGGCCATCACTGCGATCCTCCAGAGTTGAGATAAGCCGATCAATCTCATTACGAAATTTATCGTTCTGATCGGTTTCGGTCATTGCCAGTAAAATCCCTACCGCATTCTTGATTAACCGAAGATCGGTTTCGAGTGTCGAGATACGCCGCAGATTCCTGTCGTGCCGTTCGCGTAATTCATCGTTCTCCTCCCGTATCAGCAGGTTGCTCTCTTTCAGCAACACCACCTGCTCTTTGTAGCTGGTAATAATTTCGCCGCCGGCTCGATTACTGGTAACGATTGACGCAATTCCCGCCAATAACGGTTTCCAGAACAGTGCTGCTGCCCCCCCGCCCAGAACTAACGCACCCATACTGGTAATCAGACTACTTTCCATGCCACACCCCTTTGTACGGTAAGGTCTCTGGAACTTACTGCGTGCTGCTTAGCCACGTCCCCCGCATGAAATTTAAGATTGCTTAAATACCAGGCTTAAGTATACTTAAGTCACTATCAACCAAAAAGTCAAGCTTATGAAAAACGAAACGCTGGGTGACCGCATCCGACTCCGACGTAAATCGCTGCAGTTAACGCAGAAGCAATTGGCGCAACAGGTAAAAGTGTCCCATGTGGCGATTTCGCAATGGGAAAAAGAAGAGACGCTGCCGCGCGGTGAGAACCTGCTGCGGCTCGCCGAAGCGCTGGGCTGCGCACCGGCTTTTCTGATAGATGGGGATGGTCCTGTTTTCAGCGAAAGCGCCTGGAGTGGTCTGCATCAGATCCCACTGCTTGCACAGCGCGACGTGCCGCGATGGCTGAGCGAGGCCGGTTCCGTCCGGCATGAACTGCTGATGCACAACGACATGGCGCTTTCACAGCAGAGCTTTGCCTTCCGGGTGGAAGAACAGGCGATGACGCCCGCGATTCTGCGGAATGATGTGGTGATCATCGATCCCACGCAGTCACCTCAGCCCGGCGACTGCGTGCTGGCATTGCAGCAACAGGTCGTGCTGCTACGCACCTGGCGTCAGCGCGGCAGTGAAAATGGCGTCATGCAGTTTGAACTGGCACCGGTCAATATCAATTTCCCTGAGCTGCAATCCAGCCGGGACAGCCTGAAGCTGATTGGTACGCTGGTGGAACTGCGACGCTACCGCCAGCCATAAAAAAACCCGCCGTGCGCGGGTTCACTTTTCATCGTACAACAGTGGCTGAGTTTATAACCGGACAGTTACAGGGCATCGGTCAGTTGATCTACCACCACTTTGCCCTGCAAATCGGTCTGCATAATGCGGTAATTCACGGGCCATGAGCGGCGGGTACTGAGTTTATCGAACAGGGTTACGCCGCCTTTTTTAACTCCCTGGCTATTTACAATAATCCATTCGGTGACCTCTTCCTGACCACGATTTTTCAGGCTCAGCGAGCGTTGTTCGATTAACTGATCTTCAGCTTCAATCTTTAAATAGTCTCTTAACATAATTTCTATCTCCTGGTAACGCAGGCCACTATATGCCTTTTGCTAATCCGTTCAATCGAATTTATTTATCGATCTGTTTATCGACGGGAATGTGACCTGCCGCAAGCGATATGACAGATTTGTCCATTACTGCATCAGGGATTCCCGGTTAGCATGAACCTGCTGTACACACCCAAACATCGAAAAATGACGTGTTCAGTATGAGAGAAACTCCGATTAGCCCGCCGCTGGCGGGCTTTTTTTTCTTCTTTAATCCGCTGCGCATGCGGGATGTCAGTGCTGGTCTAAACTTAAGAGACTGGAATAAAAGGAGAGAGTTATGTTTAAACACAATACGAATGAAGAACGTAAGAAAGAAGGTGATGTCAGCAAAAGCCTGCCCGAAGCCGCGCCAAACGCTGGTAATGCTTACGAGGAAGATGATCATCCCGCCACTGATGCGCCGAAAGATCATGGCGAAGTGCCGCGCAAAAATGATGACAGCCAGGATGACAAAAAAGATCCTTACAAGGCAAGCTGATGTGCGACAGGCGCGCCCGCTGGGCGCGCTGGTCAGCGTTAAGATTTAATGAGATCGGCAAGCTGGTACTGATTTTCAACCAGCCAGGCTGGAAAATGTTCGGATGTTACCGGCACTATCTCCATCCTTCGCGGACGATTCCAGATATCAATATTGTTCTCAACGCAGCGCCGTATGTGATCCGGATTATTAAATTCGGGACAGTTACGTTCGGTATGAGAAATCGAAGACATTTTTTCACTGATGCGCTCATCGCTCATTACCCAGGAAAAATGCCATCCTGCGTTCTTAATGGTTTTCGTCCGGAAATTTAGCCACTTCCAGCGCAACCAGTTCTCGCGTATCGGTGTTCCACGACGCTTAACATTGCGAAGCAATTCCGGTTGTCCCATAAAAAAGTTTCGCAGCGTTTTACAGGTCACCATTTTTGCCAGGGTGGCACAGCGCGGTGTGCCGTCGTCATTTAAAACCCGGACATTAAATTTAAAATTGAAATATTGCTGATGCAGCGTCGTGCAAAGATGTTGATGACTGAATGCTTTTATCGCCTCGGGTCGGGGAATTTCATCGACGTCTGACACAATAACAATATCATCATCCTGCGCGCCGGCCAGCCCCTGCATAATCTGATTACGTGCAGTGGCTTCATTTTCCCAGGGATCTGTCTCTCCCGCATTAACCACAGAACTATTCGATTTAAAGGCTTCCTGATAAAATCTGGGCGCAATATCGTTAACAATATAAATAATTTTATCGCGGAAACGATCGAACTTCTCAATATCAAAATGAAGCTTTTCCCGGCGTTTTCCGGTAAAGGTATAGCGAGATTCCACAATGACAAACCGATCAACAACATGCTCAAGCGTGTTCAGACGCATCTCAAGCAAGATATCTTCATCGTAGTATAAAAAACAGTCATAAATCATAGTATTCAGAGGCACTTAAGTAGTAAGTATTTCATCAGGACACCTCAGCATGCGTAACACAACAGAGGTATAACGCCTTTTGTTGAGGCCGATTTTTAATGAACCTGATGTGTGTGTAATGTACTGCGTAAAACTTTCCGTGTTTATAATAAACTGGCTAACAAAGGCTGCAGGTAATGATTTTCGGGCATCCGCCACAAAGCAGACTAACGATATGATGAGCAACCATTCAGAGTGATATTTACCTGACATTCACCTGACAACGGTTAACACCAGCAGGCAGCGTGAGTCATCTGATGCGGCTACCTTTTGTTTATGCTCGTTGCTTACATCATAATCCGTTGCGAAGAATGTTACATTTAGTCCGTAACGCTAGCAATATCAAGCGCAGATTTTTAATTAAAATGAGCCACACGATCAATATCCGGATATTATTGGTCAACAAAATAACTATGATGGTTTCGTTCATGAAGAAGATCATTATTGCCCTGAGCATAAGTCTGTTGGGCGGATGCGTAGATATGGGACGGGTTGGATTACATCCGACAACAAAAACCGCTTATTTCAACGGTCATCCTTTTCAGGTTGAATCCTGCCTTAGCGTAGCGGCACAAGATCAAAGACTCTATCTGGAGCAGGATGAACCTCTGCCGGATGGCACGAAGCGATATAATCTTGAGCAGGATGATGAAACCGCAGCCTGGGTTGAAATTGCAAAGTTCAGCCATCATCAGACCAGTGCGACATTTTACTATGATCCAAAAGCATCAGATATCAGCACAGCAGTTTCAGGGATGATCGCACGGTGCAAAACATCACATTAAATGCCGCGTCGGCATTTGCGTGATGCAGGATGGATGACCAGGAGACAGAATAAGTTGTCAGACCAGCCAGAGCGCACGCGCTTGCCTGACAATCTTTCTCACTCTTCTATTCTAAGGCTTTTATCACGCCCGCTTCCGGGCTATGCCATGTTCAGGAGTGGGCAGTCAAAGCTCAGCCTATTTAGCCGGTTCGCAATCATAGGCACCTCGTATGCGGATCTGACTCTGGCTGGTGCGGACGATTTCAGCTCTTAATAGCCCTTTGCCCTCACGGTTCGTCAGCTCCATATCCACCATCCCCGGCGCTTTGCTGTTTTTCACCAGCAGTTTGACGGTCGCGTTGTCGTAATCGCCCTTCTCTTTCGCAAAAGTGACTTTCTGCGTTTTTGCGCGTTCTCCATTCACTGAGAACCAGCCGCTCTTGTCAGATTTAAGATAGAACGGCCCGCACTGCGTGGCAGCAAAGGCTGGAACCGATAAGCTGATTAACGATGCGATAAGGATAAGTTTTTTTAGCATTGGGCTGGCGTCCTGCTGATGGGTGATGAGGGGTCGGGTCGCCTGCACCGAAGAGTGAGTTCCCTGCTGCACGGCTCGTAATAAAGAGCAGTATAGTCAATGACACCTGCATTATCGCCAGTACAGGGTCATAGACTCAGCAAAGTGATCGGCCTTGATGCGGGCAACCCACTACCCTAATCCAATGCCACGCAGGCGTGCCTTGTTCAGCGGAATCAGCTCACTAAACCTGCATATTCATAATTTCACTATACGCCGACACCAGCTTGTTCCTGACCTGAATACCCATCTGCATTGAGATGGACGATTTCTGCAGATCGACCATCACGTCATTAAGCGCGATACCCGGTTTCCCCATCTCAAAATCCTGCGCCTGGGTGCGGGCGGTGGTCTGCGTCTCGCTGATCTTATCCAGCGCCGCTTTCATAGTCGCACCAAAATCGATCTGATTAGGGGCTTCACTACTGCGGTTGCTGGCCTGCAGTGAGGTCGCCTGTAGCTGCTGCAGTACGCCATCAATTGCCTGAATGGACATGAACGATACCTTATTAAAGAGGATGACATTTTTGATGTGAGCAAAAGTTAGCACGTTGTCAATGAGACAAAGCCGCTAAATGACATCAAAAACCCTACCTTATCCAGGCATCGAATTTTGCTTATCACCTAATAATGCCTGGCATTGAAGTGGAAATTTTATCTACGCAGGTCAGGGAGTCTGTTTTGCCATCTCAACTTACCCGGTCAATTACGTCAGGCAGGAAACGGTCATGAATGCGAGTACAGCCGCCACAACAGAACAAGAAAAGAAAGGCTTCGGTGACCTGCTCGCTCGCCTGCGCGCAAATCCGCGTATTCCTTTAATCGTCGCTGCCGCCGCCGTTGTAGCGATAGTGATCGCGATGGTGCTCTGGGCAAAGCAGCCCAGCTATAGCGTCCTTTATAACAACCTTACAGATGAAGATGGCGGTGCCATCGTCACGCAGCTGACGCAGATGAACATCCCTTATCGCTTCGCCGAAAATGGCGGCGCGCTGATGGTGCCGGAAGCGAACGTGCATGAGCTGCGTCTGCGTCTGGCTCAGCAGGGTCTGCCGAAAGGCGGCTCGGTGGGTTTTGAGCTGCTGGATAAAGAGAAGTTCGGTATCAGCCAGTTCAGCGAGCAGGTTAACTACCAGCGCGCGCTGGAAGGCGAACTGGCTCGTACCATCGAATCACTCGGCCCGGTTAAAAGCGCCCGTGTTCATCTGGCGATGCCAAAACCAACCTTATTTGTGCGTGAGCAGAAAGCGCCATCCGCTTCTGTCACCTTAACCCTGCAGCCTGGCCGTGCACTGGATGAAGGCCAGATTCAGGCCATCGCCCACATGGTCTCAAGCAGCGTCGCCGGTTTACCGCCGGGCAACGTCACCGTGGTCGATCAGACCGGTCGCCTGCTGACCCGCTCTGACTCCGCCGGTCGCGACCTGAATGATGCACAGCTCAAGTATGCCTCTGAAGTTGAAGCACGCTACCAGCAACGTATCGAAGCGATCCTGAATCCGATTCTCGGTCAGGGCAATGTGCATGCGCAGGTTACCGCGCAGATTAACTTCGACACCGCCGAGCAAACCGACGAGAAATATCAGCCTAACGCTAACCCGTCGAACTCAGCGATTCGTTCGCGTCAGACCAGCACCAGCGACCAGTCAGGCAGCCCTTATCCGGGCGGCGTGCCGGGCGCGCTCTCTAACCAGCCTGCGCCAGCTAACACTGCGCCGGTGACGACGCCGAACAACAATGCCGCCAATGGCCAGAACGCCAATGGTCAGAATGCTAACGGTCAGAACAACGCGGCGAATAACGCTAACCAGACCACCAGCACCGCAGCGGCCAGTGCCGGACCGACCAACTCGCGTCGTGACGACACGGTGAACTACGAGCTGGATCGCACCATTCGTCATACCAAGGTCAACGTTGGCGACGTACAGCGCCTGTCGGTTGCGGTCGTGGTGAACTTCCGTGCAGATGATAAAGGTAAAGCGGTTGCGCTGAACGAACAGCAGCTGAAGCAGATTGAAGATCTGACCCGCGAAGCGATGGGCTACTCCCAGAACCGTGGCGACAGCATCAACGTGGTGAACTCGCAGTTCAACACTACTGAACCAGTGACCACCGATCTGCCCTTCTGGCAACAGCAGTCGTTCTTTGATCAGCTGATGAATGCCGGTAAGTGGCTGTTGATTGCTCTGGTAGCCTTCATCCTCTACCGCAAACTGGTTCGTCCGCACCTGGTTCGCAAGCAGGCCGCAGAGAAAGCCGCCGCGGAAGCCGTTGCTGCCCGTGCGACTGAGCAACCGGAAGAAGAAGCCTTTAATGTGCAGCTCAGCAAAGATGAGCTGGATCAGGAACGTAAGTCTAACAACCGCATGAGCGCAGAAGTGATGAGTCAACGCATCCGCGACATGTCAGAAAACGATCCGCGCGTTGTAGCGCTGGTAATTCGCGAATGGATGAGTAAAGAGCTATGAGTCTGACCGGAACCGAAAAAAGCGCCATCCTGATGATGACTATTGGCGAAGAGCGCGCCGCGGAAGTTTTCAAACACCTGAACCAGCGTGAGGTCCAGCACCTGAGCGGCGCGATGGCCAACATGCGTCAGGTGTCACATAAGCAACTGACTGAAGTGCTGCGTGAGTTCGAAGCGGATGCTGAGCAGTTCGCGGCGCTGAGCCTGAACTCCAACGAATACCTGCGTTCGGTACTGACCCGTGCGCTGGGCGAAGAGCGCGCCTCCAGCCTGCTGGAGGACATTCTCGAAACGCGCGAAACCACCAGCGGCATGGAAACGCTCAACTTTATGGAGCCGCAGGCTGCTGCCGACCTTATTCGCGACGAGCATCCACAGATCATCGCCACCATCCTGGTCCACCTCAAGCGTGCCCAGGCCGCCGATATTGTGGCGCTGTTCGACGAACGTCTGCGTCACGACGTGATGCTGCGTATCGCCACTTTCGGTGGTGTCCAGCCAGCCGCGCTGGCCGAACTGACCGAAGTGCTGAACGGCCTGCTGGATGGCACCAACCTCAAGCGTGCGAAGATGGGCGGCGTGAGAACCGCAGCCGAGATCATCAACCTGATGAAAACGCAGCAGGAAGAGGCGGTTATCGAAGCCGTACGCGACTTCGATGGCGAACTGGCGCAGAAAATTATCGACGAGATGTTCCTGTTCGAAAACCTGGTGGCAGTGGACGACCGCAGCATCCAGCGTCTGTTGCAGGAAGTGGAGTCCGAGCAGTTGCTGGTTGCACTGAAAGGTGCCGAACAGCCACTGCGCGAGAAGTTCCTCAAAAACATGTCAGCCCGTGCGGCGGATATCCTGCGCGACGATCTGGCCAACCGTGGCCCGGTGCGTATGTCCGCAGTGGAAAACGAACAGAAAGCGATCCTGCTGGTGGTACGCCGCCTGGCCGAGTCAGGCGAGATGGTGATTGGTGGTGGCGAGGAAACTTATGTCTGATGCATTTTCTGCGCGCCCCTGGCAGCTGTGGCAGCCCACGGATTTAGGCCGTTTCGATGAGCCTGCTGAACCGGAGCTGCAGCCAGAAATTTACGAAGCTGAAGATGGCGTTGATGAGCAGCAACAGCAGCTCGAACGCCTGCAGCAGCAGATGCGCAAAGAGGCACAGGGCCAGGGTTACAACGAAGGCTATCAGCAGGGTGTGACCGAAGGCCAGAAAGCCGGCTACGACGCCGGTTTTCAGCAGGGTCTGGCCGATGCCCAGCAGCAGCAGGCGCCCCTTCAGGCGCGTATGCAGCAGCTGGTAACCGAGTTCCAGAACACGCTTGAATCGCTGGACAGCGTGATTGCGGCCCGTCTGATGCAACTGGCGCTGGAAGCGGCACGTTCGGTGATTGGTCAGGCGACCACGGTGGATGGCACCGCCCTGCTGCGCCAGATTCAGGGGTTACTGCAGCAGGAACCGATGTTCAGCGGCAAACCGCAACTGCGCGTTCACCCGGATGACTTACAACGCATTGAGCAGACCCTGGGGCCGACGCTGGATCTGCACGGCTGGCGGCTGATCGCTGACAGCACCCTGCATCCTGGCGGCTGCAAACTCAGCGCAGAAGATGGCGATCTGGATGCCAGCGTCGCGACGCGCTGGCAGGAACTCTGCCGTCTTGCCGCACCGGGAGAATTGTAATGACCACTCGTCTGAATCGCTGGCTCGGCTCGCTCGATGCCTTTGAGAAACGCATCGCCCAGGTGCAGCCGGTGCGCCGTTATGGCCGCCTGACCCGCGCCACCGGCCTGGTGCTGGAAGCAACCGGCTTACAGTTGCCGCTGGGTGCGACCTGCGTAATCGAACGCAACGATGGCAAAACCATCAGTGAAATCGAAAGCGAAGTGGTGGGATTCAACGGTCAGAAGTTGCTGATGATGCCACTGGAAGAAGTGGACGGCATTTTACCGGGTGCGCGGGTCTATGCGCGCCAGAACGGAGAGAACCCGCAGGCAGGCAAACAGATGATGCTGGGGCCGGAACTGCTGGGCCGCGTACTCGATGGCAGCGGGCGACCGCTGGACGGCCTGCCGTCTCCGGATACCGGCTATCGCGCGCCGCTGAACACCCCGCCGTTTAACCCGCTGCAGCGTACGCCGATCACCGACGTACTGGATACCGGCGTGCGGGCGATCAACGCCCTGCTGACGGTCGGTCGCGGACAGCGTATGGGCCTGTTCGCCGGTTCGGGCGTGGGTAAAAGTGTGCTGCTTGGCATGATGGCGCGCTACACCAAAGCGGACGTCATTGTGGTCGGTCTGATTGGCGAACGTGGCCGCGAAGTAAAAGATTTTATCGAGAACATTCTCGGCGCTGAAGGCCGCGCCCGTTCGGTGGTGATCGCCGCCCCGGCCGATGTTTCGCCGCTGCTGCGTATGCAGGGTGCCGCTTACGCCACGCGTATCGCAGAAGACTTTCGCGACCGCGGCCAGCATGTGTTGCTGATTATGGATTCCCTGACCCGCTACGCTATGGCGCAGCGTGAGATCGCGCTGGCGATTGGTGAGCCGCCGGCCACCAAAGGCTATCCGCCTTCCGTATTCGCCAAACTGCCTGCCCTGGTTGAGCGTGCCGGTAACGGCATCGACGGCGGCGGCTCGATCACCGCCTTCTATACCGTCCTGACCGAAGGCGACGATCAGCAGGACCCGATCGCCGACTCCGCGCGCGCCATTCTCGACGGCCACATTGTGCTGTCGCGTCGGCTGGGCGAAGCGGGTCACTATCCGGCCATTGATATAGAAGCCTCGATCAGCCGTGCGATGACCTCGCTGATCGATGAGAACCACTATGCGCGAGTGCGCCAGTTTAAGCAGTTGCTCTCCAGCTTCCAGCGTAACCGCGATCTGGTCAGCGTCGGTGCTTATGCCGCGGGCAGTGATCCGATGCTTGATAAAGCGATCACGCTCTATCCGCAGATGGAAGCCTTCCTGCAACAGGGCATCTTTGAGCGCAGTGATTACGACGACGCCAGCCTGCATCTGCATGCGCTGTTTGGCTAGTCACACGAATTAACGCGAGGTAACGGCAATGAAAACTGCAAATGCCATCGATACGCTGCGCGACTTAGCGGAGCAGGATCTCGAACGCGCTGCCATCTATTTAGGCGATATGCGTCGCGGCCAGCACGCCGCGAACGAGCAGCTGACGATGCTGCTCGATTATCAGGACGAATATCGCAACAAGCTCAACGATGACATGTCATCGGGTATTGCCAGCACCCGCTGGACCAACTATCACCAGTTTATTCAGACGCTGGAAAAAGCGATTGAGCAGCACCGCAACCAGCTTAATAACTGGAATCAACGGCTGGAACAGGCGCTGATCAACTGGCGTGACAAACAGCAACGGCTGAACGCCTATCAGACGCTGATTACGCGCGCAGCGGAAAATGCATTACGACAGGAAAACCGTCTCGATCAGAAACGGATGGACGAATTTGCCCAACGGGCCGCATCGAGGAGAGGTGAATGATTACGCTGCCAAACATTGCTATGAAAGCGACGGTAAAAACCGACGCAGAACCCTCAGTCTCAACTGACCCTGCTGCGGGTGCCGATGCCCTGCCGCAGGACTTTCTGACCGCACTGGGAAACCAGTTACTCGGCCTGGCTAAACAGCAGGGAAAAGCGGCGCAATCCGCTGACGTTAAAGCAGAAACTGCCGATGACGCCCGCCCGAAGGCCCCGCTGAATGCCCTGATGGCAGCACTGGAAAATCCTGCTGCGCTGACCGCTCTGTTTAAGCCGGAAAATATTAAAGGTGGGTCAAAATCAGCCGATGATAAAGACAAGCCGGACGTTGCACCCTTAAGCGCCAGCGATATGCAGAATATGCAGGCACTGTTCGCCATGTTACCGGGTGTAGCGGCTGTCACAGCCACCACGTCGACCCCGGTCAGCAGTGAAGCGGGCGAGATGATCGCCCAGACCGATACCGGCCGGAAAAGCCAGAGCTCGCTGACGCAACTGCTGAACAGCGCGCAGCAGAGCCACGCACCGGGCGAAGATGAAAAGTCTGACGCCAGAAGCGACGCACAGAGCAAACCTGCCGTCACCACTGCCGCCAGCCAGAGCAACAACGCCGCGCAGAGTGCGACCAGCAGCGGCCTGACGCTCGACAGCAGTTTCCAGCAGGCGCTGAGCAACATGGTTAAGCAGGACGATCAGTCTGCGATTAAAGCCAGCACCAGCGATAACGCGATCAATGCTACGCCAATCGCCACCGCCAGCAGCCTGCCTGCGCCGGTGACCGCCTCCGCGACCACCAGCACACCGTCAACGCCGATGCTGAACTCACAGCTGGGCAGCGACGAGTGGCAGCAGGCGCTGAGTCAGCAGATTGTGATGTTCAGTCGCAACGGCCAGCAGAACGCGGAATTGCGGTTACATCCGGAAGACCTTGGCGCTATCCAGATCAGCCTGAAACTGGATAACGACCAGGCACAAATTAATCTGGTTTCCAGCCATAGCCACGTAAGAGCAGCACTGGAAGCCGCGATACCGCAGCTGCGCAGCGCGCTGGCAGAGAGCGGTATCAACCTGGGCGAGAGTCAGGTGAGCAGTGACAGTTCCGCGCAGGGCCAGCAATTCCAGCAGCAGCAGGAGGCGCGCCGCGATGGACAGCATGGCCGCTTCTCCCTCACCCAGGACAGTGACACCGACATTACGCCGATCGCCGTTCCCGCCGCCCTTCAGGCTCGCGTTAGCGGCAACAGCGCCGTCGACACTTTCGCCTGACAGCGGCAAACGCTGAAGGTAAGCGTAAAACCCGCGTCTTTTCTACCCATTGGTTTGACTTAAGACGCGGATAATCTGTCTCGTGAGCCGAGAGGCTTGCCCATAATTCACAGGAAGTAACTGCACCATGTCTGATAACGCGAAAGCAAAAAAAGGCAGCAAACGTAAACTCTTAATACCAGTGCTGCTCATTTTGACGCTGGCCGCTTGCAGCGTGGCAGGCTATGCAGTCTGGCGAATGATGAACAAACATGAGGGCGATAAGCCTGAGGTGGCGAAAGTTGAACCGCCTCCCGCTCCGGTCTTTTTTGCACTTGATACATTTACGGTTAACCTGGTCAATCCCGACAACGATCCTGACCGCGTGCTTTACGTAGGCTTTACCCTGCGTCTGCCCGATGAGGATACCCGGCGTCGGATGAACGACTATCTGCCTGAGGTGCGCAGCCGTTTGCTGCTGCTGCTCTCGCGTCAGAGCGCTGCGGCGCTGGCGACAGAGCAAGGAAAGCAGGCGCTTGTTGAACAAATCAAACAGGCGCTGACACCCCCGCTGGTAAAAGGTCAACCTCCGCAGGCTGTAAACGATGTGCTGTTTACTGCCTTCATTTTGAGGTGAATCAATGGGCGATAGCATTCTCTCCCAGGCTGAAATTGACGCCCTTTTAAACGGCGACAGCGGCAGTGCGGAAGAAGAAAAGAAACAAAACGGACCGGAAGGCGATATTCGTCCTTACGATCCGAACACCCAGCGTCGTGTGGTTCGCGAGCGTCTGCAGGCGCTGGAGATTATTAATGAGCGTTTTGCCCGTAGTTTCCGTATGGCGCTGTTTAACCTGCTGCGCCGTAGCCCGGATATCAGCGTCGGGGCGATCAAGATTCAGCCGTATCACGAGTTTGCCCGCAATCTGCCGGTGCCAACCAACCTGAACCTGATCCATCTGAAGCCGCTGCGCGGCACCGCGCTGGTGGTGTTCTCACCAAGCCTGGTGTTTATCGCTGTCGACAACCTGTTTGGTGGCGACGGACGTTTTCCGACCAAAGTCGAAGGCCGTGAGTTTACCCATACCGAGCAGCGCGTTATTCGCCGCATGCTGAAGCTGGCGCTGGATGGTTACAGCGACGCATGGAAGGCCATTTATCCACTGGACGTCGAGTATGTACGTTCAGAGATGCAGGTAAAGTTCACCAACATCACCACTTCACCGAACGACATCGTGGTTAACACGCCGTTCCAGGTGGAGATTGGTAACCTGGTGGGTGAGTTTAATATCTGTATCCCGTTTTCAATGATTGAACCGCTGCGCGAGCTGCTGGTGAATCCACCGCTCGAAAACTCACGTCAGGAAGATAACCACTGGCGCGACAACCTGGTCAAACAGGTGCAGCACTCTGAGCTGGAACTGATCGCGCACTTTGCCGAAACCTCACTGCGTCTGTCACGGATTTTGCAGCTGAAACCCGGTGATGTGCTGCCGATTGAGAAGCCGGAACGCATTATCGCCCATGTCGATAGCGTCCCGGTCTTAACCAGCCAATATGGCACGATGAATGGTCAGTACGCGCTCCGTGTCGAACACCTGATTAACCCGATTTTGAATTCGCTGAACGAGGAACAGCCCCATGACTGACAGTAATAAACCGTCTGACGATATCTCTGCGGACGATCTGTGGGCTGAAGCGATGAATGAGCAGGTCGGCAGCGGCAGTGCGCCGCAGACCGACGAAGTCTTTAAATCATTCGACAGCGGCAACGTCGCTGGATCGCTGCAGGATATCGATCTGATTATGGATATCCCGGTGAAACTCACCGTGGAACTGGGTCGCACCAAAATGACCATCAAAGAGCTGCTGCGTCTGGCGCAGGGTTCAGTGGTGGCACTGGATGGCCTGGCGGGTGAGCCGCTGGATATCCTGATCAACGGTTACCTGATTGCTCAGGGTGAAGTGGTGGTGGTGAACGACAAATATGGCGTGCGCATCACTGACATCATCACCCCATCTGAACGTATGCGTCGCCTGAGTCGCTGAAGAGTCACATTATGAATAGCCAGAATCAAACGCTGCAACCGGTTGCACCGCACGCTCAGGCGATCTCGACCGGCTCCATGCTGGCCCAGGTCAGCAGCGTGTTAGCCGTGATTATCTTATTGATTCTGGCCTGCGCCTGGCTGGCACGCCGTGTCGGCTTCGCGCCGAAAAAGGTCAGCGGCCAGGAGCTTAAACTCACAGCCAGCGTCTCAGTGGGCCAGCGCGAGCGGGTGGTGATTGTCGATACCGCTGATGCGCGTCTGGTGCTGGGCGTCACCGCACAGCAGATTACCCATCTGCATACTTTGCCGCCGGGTGAACCGGTCTCTGTGACGCCGGTTAACAGTGCGCCACAGGATTTTCGTCAGCTGTTACAGAACCTGGTTAAACGTCCCGGAAAACCACAATGATGCGTCGACTGCTTCCTTTATTGCCACTGTTGTTACTGGCACCGGTTGCCCATGCCCAGCTGCCGGGTCTGGTGAGTCACTCGCTGCCGAATGGCGGTCAGAGCTGGTCACTGCCGGTACAGACGCTGGTCTTTATCACTGCGCTGACCTTTATTCCGGCCGTGCTGCTGATGATGACCAGCTTCACCCGTATCATCATTGTGTTTGGTTTACTGCGTAACGCCCTGGGCACGCCCTCTGCGCCGCCTAACCAGGTGCTGCTCGGACTGTCGCTGTTTCTGACCTTCTTTATTATGGCGCCGACCTTCGACAAGATTTATCAGGATGCCTATCTGCCGTTCAGCCAGGACAAGATCAGCATGGAAGTGGCGATTGATAAAGGTGCCCAGCCGCTGCGCGAGTTTATGCTGCGTCAGACCCGTGAAGCGGATTTAGCCCTGTTTGCCCGTCTGGCGAATACCGCCCCGATTGCCGGTCCTGAAGCGGTGCCAATGCGTATTCTGCTGCCCGCCTATGTTACCAGCGAGCTGAAGACGGCTTTCCAGATTGGCTTTACCGTCTTTATCCCGTTCCTGATCATCGACCTGGTGGTTGCCAGCGTGCTGATGGCGCTGGGGATGATGATGGTCCCGCCAGCGTCCATCGCGCTGCCGTTTAAACTGATGCTGTTTGTTCTGGTCGATGGCTGGCAACTGCTGGTCGGTTCACTGGCGCAAAGCTTCTACTCCTGATCCCCCTTTTCTTACCGGAGCAACACATGACACCCGAATCAGTAATGGTAATGGGACAGGAAGCGATGCGCGTCGCCCTGATGCTGGCCGCCCCGCTGCTGCTGGCCGCACTGGTCAGCGGTTTGCTGATCAGCCTGATCCAGGCCGCGACCCAGGTCAACGAACAGACCTTATCCTTTATTCCTAAGATTCTGGCGGTTGCCACTACCGGTATCATTGCCGGCCCGTGGATGCTGAATCTGCTGCTGGACTATATCCGCACCGTCTTTACCAACCTGCCTTACATCATCGGCTGATGATTACTCTCGACAGCAGCCAGCTGGTTCAATGGGTCAGCCAGTTCTTCTGGCCTCTGGTACGCATCATGGCGCTATTCGCCACCGCACCGATCCTCAATGAACGATCCGTCAGCAAACGTGTCAAAATCGGTCTGGCGGTAATGATCACCTGGCTGCTGATGCCGCTGTTACCTGCGGTCAATGTCACCCTGTTTTCCCCTGAAGGCTTCCTGCTACTGATTCAGCAGATGCTGATTGGTATTGCACTCGGCTTCACCATGCAGTTCGCTTTTGCTGCCGTGCGCCTTGCCGGGGAAGTGATTGGTTTACAGATGGGCATCTCATTCGCCACCTTTTTCGATCCTGGCAGCCGTCTTAACATGCCGGTGCTGGCCCGTTTTCTCGACATGCTGGCGATGTTGCTGTTCCTGACCTTTAACGGACACCTGTGGCTGATCTCGCTGCTGGCGGACAGTTTTCATACGCTGCCGATTGGCGGTCAGCCGCTAAATGCCAATGCATTTATGGCGCTGGTGAAATCTGGCGGATTAATTTTCCTTAATGGCATGATGTTAGCGCTGCCCTTAATCGTTTTGTTACTCATGGTAAATCTGGTACTGGGTTTGTTAAACCGTGTTTCACCACAGTTATCAATCTTCGCAATTGGCTTCCCGATTACCTTATCAGTCGGAATTTTAACCATCAGCTTGCTGATGCCTCTGCTAGCCCCGTTCTGTGAGCATTTGTTCGGTGAAGTATTTGATTTACTCGCCGTGTTCCTGACAGAACTATCCCGTCCCTGAACATTAAGTTTCTAACTATCTTTGCATAACGATACTTAAGTATCGCAAAACCATCCGTGCATTTTCCGAACCATGTTTTCCAGAATGCAACTAAGGAAATTCTGATAAACGTGCGGAGAGTCTGAAAATAATTCTTATTAAACCGGGCTTCGCGTATTTTAGTGGGGTGGTTCACAGGAGCGGTCAGACTGTGAATGTGCAGGCAAAATCGACAAGACACTGAATTTACAAGAAAAAAATCTTTAAGTGATTTTTCTTGTTAAAAAATGTTTTTTCCGGCATTGTCAACGCACGCTGAGACATCACACTTTCGTAAAACAAATGTTTTTGAGAATTGTCCTATCAGAAAACTCCGCGTTTTCAAGGATAGTGACCTGGCTCCCAAAAAAATGAGTCTTACTTAACCTCCGACATTTCACTGGCATTCCCCGCCATGGCCGGAGAATGTGTGACGTCATGGCAGCACAAATTTTTTGCAGAACGGGTCAGGGATGAAGACTTTTACGGGCGTTTGCCTGTTGCCAAACTGCACGAGCAGAATAAAAAAGTACCTAAGAAATCTCTCTCGTACCGCAACGCGTATTCATCGTTGATTTAAACGGATAACAAATTGGTGAGGGTCGCTATTATGCCAACTATTATTATGGATTCCTGCAACTACACACGCCTGGGATTATCAGACTACATGTCTTTAAAAGGAGTTAAGAAGAAGAATATCTCTTCTGTCTCCGATATTGAGCAACTACAGCAAAAATGTGAGCAATTAAACCCTGGTGTCGTCTTTATTAATGAAGATTGCTTCATTCATGAATCCGATTCCAGTGAACGTATCCGCAGCATTATTACGCAGCATCCTGATACGCTGTTCTTTATATTCATGGCGATTAGCAATATCCATTTTGAGGAATATCTCTACGTTCGTAAGAACCTGATTATTACATCAAAATCGATGAAGACATCGACCCTGGACTCCTTACTCAGCACCTATTTGCAGAAGAAGCTTAACCAGTCTGCGCGTATCTCTTCGGGCATGGATGTACATCCATTAACGCTGAGCCAGACTGAGTCAAACATGCTGAAGATGTGGATGTCAGGTCATGATACCATCCAGATCTCAGATAAAATGCAAATTAAGGCCAAAACGGTATCGTCACACAAAGGTAATATTAAACGCAAAATCAAAACCCATAATAAGCAGGTTATTTATCATGTGGTGCGTTTAACGGATAATGTGACTTCAGGTATTTACGTTAATATCCGCTGATCATAACATCTGAAGAACCGGCCTCTCTGGCCGGTTTTTTTTTGCCCGGAATTGCGATCCAGATCTCACTCTTACCGCTAAGCCTTTACGCTCTTTTGCCGATGTTATGCCTTATAACAACAGCCTCAAGAGAGCAAGGATATGAACACTGCACGAGATAATAATGGACAAAAAAGCGCAGGCATCTGGCAGAATCTCCGCCTGGTGCCGCTGTTTAGCCTGATCTTCGGCGGCATTTTGCTGCTGTTCGCACTCTGTATTGGTGTCGCCAGTTACTTTCTGATTTCCGGCAATCACTCCCTCGATGATGCCACGGACGAAATTCAGGTTCGTATGGGCCTCTCTAACAGTTCAAACCACCTGCGTACTGCGCGCCTGACCATTATTCAGGCCGGTGCCGCCGCGCGTATTGGTGAAATGGACGAGTTTCGCGCCAATATTGCCGCCGCCGAAAAACGGATCCAGCAGGCAAAAGCTGGCTTCGCGATTTATCAGGCACGTGAAGTTAAGACGCCCGCGGATATGGAACTGGATGCCACGCTGCAGGCTCGCTTCAACGATTACATTACCAAAGGCCTGATACCGATGATTGAATCCGGTAAACAGGGCAGCTTTGAGGGCATCATCGCTCAGGAGACCGATGTAACCCGCAAGCTGGATGACGACTATAACGCGGTGTTGCTGAAGGCGATCAAGATCCGAACTGATCGCGCCAATGCCATTACCGCCCAGGCCGATCAACAGTCGCGCATCGGCTTTATCTCCATGGCCGTGGCATTCAGTGCCGCCCTGGTGCTGGTGCTGTTGACCTTCGTCTTCCTGCGCCGCGTGGTGATTAGTCCGCTGCGTCAGTCGGTGCTGCGTATCGAACGCATTGCGCAGGGTGATCTGACCTCCGCTTCCCTGCCCCATGGCCGCAGCGAGATTGGTACGCTCATCCATAACCTGCAACTGATGCAGCAGGCGCTGGTAACCACCGTTGGTACGGTGCGTGAAGGCGCTGTCGCGATTTATCAGGGCTCCAGCGAAATTTCAGCCGGCAACACCGATCTCTCTTCACGCACCGAGCAGCAGGCTGCGGCACTGGAGCAGACCGCAGCCAGCATGGAACAGCTTACCGCTACGGTGAAGCAGAACGCCGAGAATGCGCATCACGCCAGCCAGCTGGCCGCGGATGCCTCGGGCAAAGCGCGCAGCGGTGGCGAGCTGGTGAGCAGCGTCGTGAAAACCATGACCAATATTTCCGGCAGCTCGAAAAAAATCGCTGAGATCACCAACGTCATTAACAGTATTGCGTTTCAGACCAACATCCTGGCGCTGAATGCGGCGGTAGAAGCGGCGCGTGCCGGTGAGCAGGGTCGTGGCTTTGCGGTGGTGGCCAGCGAAGTGCGTAATCTGGCCCAGCGCAGTGCGCAGGCAGCGAAAGAGATTGAATCGCTGATTGCTGAGTCCGTCACGCTGATCAATGACGGTTCGCATCAGGTTGGCGCAGCCGGTAGCACCATGGGTGAGATTGTCGAAGCCGTACGTCGCGTTACCGATATTATGTCGGAGATCGCGGCGGCGTCAGACGAGCAGAGCCGTGGTATTCAGCAGGTGAGCCAGGCGGTCACCGAAATGGATAACGTCACCCAGCAGAACGCCTCGCTGGTGGAAGAAGCCTCCGCCGCAGCGGCCTCGCTGGAAGATCAGGCGGGTAAACTGACGCAGGCGGTCGCGGCATTCCGCTTGCAGGATGCCCCTGCAACCACAGGTGTGGCTGCACGTGTCTCTTCACCATTAAAGACACCGGCTCTGGCACCCCGTCCGGCGCTGGCAGGCGGCAGCGATAACTGGGAAACCTTCTGAAGTCATACCGGTAAACGTCAGCGGCTGATGTCAGCCGCGTAATCTCCGACAGCTAAAAGCCGCCTTTCCGGCAAACGGAAAGGCGGCTTTTTATTGCGCGTCAGGCTCAGGCTTCCTGGTAAGGCTCGACGAAAATGCCATCCGGCTGGTGCGTCTCGTTAAAAAACCAGATGCCCAGCGGATAATCTTCCAGCGCCACCAGGAACATGGTGCCTTCATTAAACGGCTCCATAGCCAGAATGGTGCCAACACGACGCGGGCCGCCATCGGTTTTGACGCTGACGCGGTCATTTACCTTCATTTCGGTTCTCCAGATTATTGACTGAGTACAGTCTAAACGAAGAACCGTGGCGATGCAGCGCGTTAGCGGCGGGCAATGACCCAGACGGCATGGATGATACCGGGGATATAACCACAGAGTGTCAGCAGGATATTCAGCCAGAAGGCGCCGCCAAAACCAACCTGCATAAACACGCCCAGTGGTGGCAGCAGAATAGCGATAATAATTCGTAAGATGTCCATAACCATTCCTTTAGGTATTGATAAAAATCAGCTTTATCGTTAACTATAGCTGAATCTGCTCTGTTTAGTCGAAAAGTCAGGTAAATCTGAGTAAGGAGAAACTTTTGCAATTCCTTAACATTTCACCGCAAGACTTCTTACGCGTCAGGCCTTTAAACTCTTCTCACTGCGCCACCCCATAGGTGCAGCCAACCTGAAAGTAACAAGGATTTTGCCCGCGCAGCGCGGGCTTTTTTTTTGCCTGCGATCTCTTCGCTCCCGCCTTTCTGCCCTGCGTTCTATACTGATTACTCTGTTTGCTCTCAGGAGTCAGAAAATGACAGACGAAAAACAGCACGGCGATGCTCAGCCATCCGATCTGCAGATTGATGTCGAAGGTTTACTGGCGGCGATTCAGGCCAGAACGTCGGGAGAGGTACGGGAGTATATGGAGCAGGATCAGACGCCACGGCTGGAAGTAGAAGGCCGGGTTTTCCACTCCTATAGCGAACTGGCGGAGGCGTTTGAAATTGATATTTGTGATTATCGCGCCTATGAAGCGAACCGCTGAAATCGATTTCAAAAAAAACCCGGCGGGAAGGCCGGGTAAAAAATCAATTCGTTACACCAGGGAATTCTTAACACCTCTGCAGATTACCCTTTCCCGACGCCGAAACAAGCATCAGATATGCACGTTTCTGCAACCGATCGGGTAATTATGGAGCGACTGTTACCAAAAACACCGCGCCCGCCAGTCACTTAGCCCTGCACACTTCTTGCATACCCACTTTTACTGCGGTTTCGTTTTAAGAATTATCCTGGATTTCCAGCCGGCGTGGCAGGAAAAAAAGTGTGAGCCATATTCAACTATAATATTGAAAAATCGCCGCTTTAGCCGCGAATGTGATGAAAGGAGCCTGTAAATGCCCGATCTCCACCAGCCGTTAATGATAATTACCGATCTGGATGGTTCGTTACTCGACCATCATACCTATCGCTGGGATGCGGCCACCGAATGGCTCACCACGTTAAAGCAGTACGCCGTTCCGCTGGTGATCTGTTCCAGTAAAACGGCAGCCGAGATTATTCCGCTGCAAAAAAGGCTTGGCATCAGCGGTTCACCGTTTATTGCTGAAAACGGTGCCGTGGTGCAAACGCACGATCAGCAGCGTATCCGCCTGCCCGATAACACACTGACCTATGACGCTATCTGCCAGCGGCTGGCTGCCTTGAAAACAGCGTACCGTTTTACCGGCTTCCATGACTTCTCTGATCCGGAAGTGGCCTCGATGACCGGCCTGAGCGAGGCGGATGCAGAACTGTCGCGTCAGCGCGATGCGTCAGAAGTGATTGTCTGGCGCGACAGTGACGAGGCGTTTGACCAGTTCCATGATGCGTTGCGTGCAGAGGGCCTGGCGCTAACCCAGGGCGGGCGTTTCTGGCATGTGATGCCTGCGGGCAGCGGCAAAGGCGAAGCCCTGCGCTGGCTGCTGGCGCATTCACCCGGTGAGGCACGCGTGACCATCGGACTGGGTGACGGCCCTAACGATGCGCCGATGCTGGATGCGGTTGATTATGCGGTCGTAATTAAGGGCTACAGTAAAACACCGGTGACACTCAGCCGATCCGATCAGCAGCAGATCTATCACACGGCTCACCATGGCCCAGAGGGCTGGCGTGAAGGGCTGGACTATTTTTTGACTCAACCTCAATGAGCTGCCCACGGGCATTAAAAGGATGATGCGATGAGTGACTTTTATCAGAATGGCGTAATCACCAACTTTCACAACCTCACCCACCGTAGCGTGGAGTCGCTGGAAAAAGAGATGGTACGCTTTGCCCGCAAACGCAAAATGGGGCTGATCCTGCCATCGCTGTTTTCCGAACTTGAAGGCCCGGCGCTGACGAAAATCGTCGATGAGCTGGCTAAAGTGCCCTATCTGGATGAAATTGTGATTGGGCTGGATCGCGCTGACCGTGACCAGTTCCTGTTTGCCCGCGAGTTTTTCTCCCGTCTGCCGCAACGGCATCGCATTCTGTGGAACGATGGCCCGCGTCTGAAGGCGATTGATGCCGAGCTGGATAAAGAGGGTCTGTCACCCACTAATCCCGGCAAAGGTCGCAACGTCTGGTTCTGCACCGGCTATACGCTGGCGTCAGACCGTACCAGCTGTGTGGCTCTGCATGACTGCGATATCGTCACCTATGAGCGCGGAATGCTGGCACGCCTGCTCTACCCGGTGGCGAACCCGGCATTTCAGTATGAATTCTGTAAGGGGTTCTACGCGCGCGTCGCGGATGGCAAGCTTAATGGCCGCGTGGGACGTCTGCTGGTCGGGCCGCTGCTGCGATCGCTGCAGAAAGTTTATGGCCATTCAGAATATCTGGAATATCTGTCGAGCTTCCGCTATCCGCTCTCCGGGGAGTTCGCCATGCGGACGCATGTGCTGAACGGGATTAAAATCCCCGGCGACTGGGGGCTGGAGATTGGCGTGCTGTCGGAGATTTACCGTAACTACACCACCCGCCAGTCGTGCCAGGTTGAGATCGCCGATAACTACGATCACAAGCATCAGCCGCTGGCTGAAGATGACGGCACCGGCGGCCTGAAGCGCATGAGCAGCGATATCGTCCAGTCACTGCTGCGTAAGCTCGCCACCATGGGTGTGCCGCTGACCAGCGACTCGTTCCGGGTGCTGAAAGCAACCTATTATCGTAATGCGCTGGATATGATGGAGACCTATAACCACGAGGCGGCGATGAACGGGCTGAAGTTTGATCAGCATGTGGAAGAAGCAGCGGTAGAGATGTTTACCCAGTCGATTCTGGAAGCGGGTCAGGCGTTTATTGAGCGTCCTAACGATAAGCCGTTTATACCGAGCTGGAGTCGCGTCCAGTCAGCCTTCCCGGATGTGCTGCAGCGGATCTATCAGGCGGTTGAAGAAGATAACGACGGTAACGTCTGAAAACAGGGCGGCACAGGGAGCGTGCCGGGCCAGAAAAAGCAGAAACCGGGCCTGGCGGGTCGCAGAACCCACAGGCCTGATGCTGTCAGCCCGCCAGTTGCTGCGCGGGATTCAGAGCGCAGAGCTCATCGCTGCGAAAGGCTTCGCTGCGCACGGCATAGCCGTCGTACCAGCGGCACTCTACCATGCCACTCGCGTAGCCGGTCACCACCATCGTCTGCCCTTCTTCCTTATGCTGTACTTCTTCACTGATTGCGAAAACCATGATGCGCTCCTTTTATTAACCTGAGTGTTATTAACCTGAGTGATTATTTTCTTTATAGCAGGCGAATAACGTTCCTGCCTGTTAAGGCACGCAAAAAAAGGGCAAATTCGGAATTAATCAGCTGGATATGCGGAAAATAAAAAAAGCGGATAAAAAAACTTATCCGCTTTGATGAAGTATTGACGCTGACGTCAGATTTTACAGCCTTCGCAATCGGCTTCGTCGCCGAGATCATCCGGCACTTCGCTGGCTTTTTTCTCTGCTTTCGCTTCAGCCTGCTCCAGTTGTGCGTCGATATCAAATTCAAACATGTCGTCGTTCATCGTCATTCTCCTGACCGTAAATCACAGTGCGCTTTATACCGATTTTCCGCGCACTCTGGCAATAAGGTTGACCACTAACAGCACGATCGACCCAATGATAAAGCCGAGCACCAGGTTGGCGCCGTTGCTGAGCAGCATAGCGATCCAGCCGCTGAAGCCACTGCTGACTTCCTCGATCAGATGATGCAGCGGTGCGATACCGTGCACCACAATACCGCCGCCGACCAGGAACATGGCGATGGTGCCGACCACCGAGAGGATCTTCATCAGCCAGGGCGCGGCAGCCAGCAGCACACTACCCAAACCCTGCGCAAGGCGGGACGGTTTTTCACGCAGCCAGAATCCAAAGTCATCAATTTTGACGATAGCCGCCACGATGCCGTAAACGCCCACCGTAACCAGAATAGCGATGCCCGCCAGGATAATCACCTGGTTGAGCAGCGGCGATTCCGACACGATGCCTAAGGTAATCGCAACAATTTCGGCTGACAGAATGAAATCGGTGCGCACCGCGCCTTTGATCTTCTTCTTCTCAAACTCTGCCGCATTCTGATTCGCCAGCGAATCGAGTCGCTGCTGACGCGCTTCCGGTGATTTGCTCTGCTTGTCATGCTGAAGACTGTGCATCACCTTCTCCACGCCTTCGTAGCAGAGATAAGCACCGCCAATCATCAGCAGCGGCGTAATCAGCCAGGGCGCAAACGCGGAGATAATCAGCGCCAGTGGCACCAGGATCAGTTTATTAAGAAACGATCCTTTGGCAACGCCCCATACTACCGGCAGCTCACGGTTGGCTTTCACGCCGCTGACCTGCTGAGCATTCAGCGACAGATCGTCGCCCAGTACGCCAGCGGTCTTTTTCGCCGCCACTTTCCCCATGACGGAAATATCGTCCAGAAGTGTTGCAATATCATCAAGTAAAGTCAGTAAACTGGTTCCCGCCAAAATCTTATCCTTAGTCTGGTTCGTTATGTTGACAACATGGGCAGCGCTCAATTTCCGTAACGGTCATCTCGGCGATGCCCTCACAATCCCACTCTACCCGCACCGTCTCGCCTGCTGCTCCTTCAGCATGCAGATATTTGCTGACCGGGCTTTCGGTCATGCCGGTGATCTCCTCCGTGGCGACAAGCCTGTCACCGCAGTAAACCCGCGCGGTCGCTTTGGTATTCACCATCCGCTCGTCACGAATCTGGTAAAGGCGTTTTACCGTCAGTTTTATGCTGCTCATTTCAGGCTCCTGGCCACGGAGAAAGCGCAGATCTAACCAATTATGTCTGTGATTAGCAATCGGCGTCGTAATGATGAATGCCCTGATGGTCGACTTCGGCACTCTCCGGCATCGCCAGCAGCCACTCCTCCAGCCGCTCCAGCAGGTCCTGATCCGTCAGGCGCAGTTTGCCACGTAGCGCACACTCCCAGATGATCAGCACTTTCCAGCCGCTCTCCTGCAGCTGGCGCACATAACGCCGGTCACGTTCAACGTTGCTGTTGATTTTTCCGGTCCAGAATTCTGTGCGCGTCGCCGGCAGTTTAAACAGATAGCAGTGATGACGATGCCAGAAGCAGCCATGAACAAAAATAATTGCCTGATGTTCTGTCAGAACGAAATCGGGCCGACCCGGCAGGTTTTTATCCTGCACGCGAAAGCTGAATCCCCGATCTTTCAGCAGCAGCGCAATACGTTGCTCAATGGCCGTATCCTGAGCGCGAATGGCACGCATATTTTTGCTGCGTATTTCGCTGGAGTGAACATCAGCCATAACCTCTCCTTTTTTGCTGGTACTTCAACTTTAGTCTGCGTCACGAAAAGCGAAAGCCGCCGCCCGACGACTTCACACAGTGTGCCGCAAAAACAGAACATTCCGGGGGGCTGGCACAGGGCACATCCAGGCAATTTCCTCACAGCGTCTGGAGTGATAGCATAGGCACCTTACTGTTAAGGAAAAACGCATGCATCCCGCCGCCCTCGCTGAACCACTCTCTGCTGCACTTTCATCTGCTGATGCGTCTGAACTCTTTCAGCAGGTGCTGGCAATCTATTCGGTTCGTGATCTCACGGCCCGCCTGCAGCAGGCAGGATTTTCCTGCTGGACGCCGGCACTCCTGAACCGGATTCGTCAGGGCAAAACCGCCCTGCCACCGCTGTGTGAGGCGGAACTGTCGCTGTTACAGGGGCTGCTGCCATCCCGTCCCGCCCATTATGATAATCCTGAATTTCGTTTTATCGATCTCTTTGCCGGTATTGGCGGCATTCGTAAGGGGTTCGAGGCGATCGGCGGCAAGTGCGTGTTCACCAGTGAATGGAATAAAGAGGCGGTCCGCACCTATAAAGCTAACCACTACAGCGATCCGCTGGAGCATCACTTTAATACCGATATCCGTCAGGTCACCCAGCCGGAAGGTCTGACCGACGATGAGGCGATATACCGCGCGATAGATGCGGCAATCCCCGATCATCAGGTGCTGCTGGCCGGTTTTCCCTGCCAGCCCTTTTCGCTGGCGGGCGTCAGCAAGAAAAATGCGCTAGGCCGTGCACATGGCTTTGAGTGTCAGGTACAGGGCACGCTTTTTTTCGATGTGGCCCGTATCCTGGCAGCCAAGAAGCCGCCGTTCTTTGTGCTGGAGAATGTGAAAAACCTCAAGAGTCATGACAAGGGCCGCACCTTCGCCATTATCATGGAGACGCTGGATGAGCTGGGGTATGACGTTGCGGATGCGGGTGCCAGCAGCCCGGATGCCAAAGTGATCGATGCGCGTCACTTCCTGCCGCAGCATCGCGAACGCATTGTGCTGGTGGGTATTCGCCGTGACCTGAAAAAGCAGGATTTTACGCTGCGTGATATCCGCCGTTTCTACCCGGCGCAGGTACCCAGCCTGCAGAGCCTGCTGGAGAGCGCGCCGGACGACAAATATATCCTGTCACCGGTCCTGTGGCGCTACCTCTATCAGTATGCGAAAAAACATAAAGCCAAAGGCAATGGCTTTGGCTTTGGCCTCAACGATCCGCGTAATCCTGACTGCTGCGTGCGTACGCTGTCAGCGCGTTACTACAAAGATGGCTCAGAGATCCTGATCGATCGCGGCTGGGACAGTGCGCTGGGCGAAGCGGAGTTTCAGGATGCCGATAACATGGCGCGTCGGCCACGCCGCCTTTCCCCGCGCGAGTGCGCCCGTTTGATGGGCTTTGATGTGCCAGGACGCGAGCCGTTCCGCATTCCGGTTTCGGATACCCAGGCTTATAAGCAGTTTGGTAACTCGGTGGTAGTGCCGGTGTTTGCAGCGGTGGCTCAGCTGTTACTGCCACATATCCGTCAGCTGAAGTCGTAAGCACCGTGAAATGAAAAAACACGTCTGGCGACGGGTTTCAGGTTCCTGTAAAACCTGGCCAGATTAGCGGTGAGATCGAGCCTGCTCAGGGAACAGGGTCAGATCGGAAAGACGCAAAAACTGTCATCCATGACCGCTCGGCCCGCGCAATTACGCACCTCATCCCTGAGGTGCGCCCGTAGCCGGGCCAACGCTTTGCGTTGTTCAAAAACGCTCCCGGCGTTTTTGTCCCTGCCGCGGGACGCTTTCCTTATCTGACCCTGTTCCCTGCGCGCTGAGGTATTGAGTTGCGGCCAGATTTAGCCGGTTTCAGCAAACCCTGAAAAGTAAAAACCCGTCTGGCGACGGGTTTCTGTTTTATTTCTTCTTCTTGCTCTGCTTCTTCAGCAGCAGCCGAATCTGCTTCAGCTCTGTTGCACTTAATGCATCGGTCTTCACGTCAGCGGCACTGGATCCCTCAGTCCCCTCTTCAGTGATATCCTGGTTATCAATCGCCGGATGTGGATGCGTTTCCAGACTGGCCTGCAAACGTTGCACAATCTCCTGGCTCATCGAAATCTGATTTTCCAGCGCCAGCTGTTTAATCGTTTCTTTCAGCTCAGGATCAATTTTAATTGTTAAATTAACAGTTTCAGTCATCGGGCAGCTCCTTTTTGTTATTGCTACACGCTACCGGATGACCGTTTCGATTAACATACTGTCACAAAAATTTAATATTCGGTTTGTAAAGGTGTGAAGTCCCGCAGCACACCCTCATCCATACCCACCAGATTGCCCTGTAGTTCGGCATAAAGCTTCGCCATATAGCGCACCAGGAAATCGGCGTTATGTTCAGCCAGCATGCGGCCGGTTTCGGTGTGCATGGTTTCCGGCAGACGCAACAACTTCTTCTGGAAATGATCCAGCGTCCACTTAACATCATTCAGTTCGCGTTCTTTACCCAGCGGATCCTGGCTGTCGAACAACGGCCGATTCAGCGCACCGGCGGTGTAGAAGACCCGCGCCAGCCCGATCGCGCCCAGCGACTCCAGCCGATCAGCATCCTGTACAATTTTAGCTTCCAGCGTCTGAGGCGGTATGCCGGCGCTGAAACTGTGGGTTTTAACGGCATGCATCACGGCATCAATCTTTTCAGCCGGGAAATCGAGAAAATCCTGCTGCAGAATGCGCTGGGTTTCCGTCGCGGCATAGGTTGAGGCGAGATGGCGTTCCGGATGGTTCTTCGGCAGGTTCACCACATCGTGAAAATAGCAGGCGGTCAGCACCACCAGCGGATCAGCGGATGTACCGTTCATTATTCGCTGTGCGCTCATCCAGACACGCCGCAGATGGGCGATATCGTGCGCGCCGTCGTCGTGGATCCAGTTCGCCTGAAACCAGCTTTCATAGCGAGATTGCCAGAGTGTGAGTGACATAATCTATCTCCCTGTAGTGATCGACAGCAGTTTTTCTGTCGCGATCAGTGCGCAAACGGCAAGCCATCATAGCGACTGGCTAATGACACTTTTTTTACAGTGCAGTTGAAAAGAGCAGCGCTGCCAGCGATTCCGGGCAGAAAAATGAGATCTGGATCATCTGTATAGCATCTCTGTTACACAATAACCGCAATTTCGGCTGTTTTCAGTCTTTCCTCAGTGAATTGCTGCTAAGAAAATTAGTTTAACAGACGTAATGTTTGGTTCGATCTTAACCAACTTCCTGCCTCATGCTCAGCGTTTTTTTGTCACGCGATTAAGTGTAAAACTGCACGTTATGACAGGTGAAAAAGTCTGAAAAGGTTCCTATTTTTACGGTTATAACGTACTGTATCCGGGCTATTCGTCGCTTTTTGCCAGTTGCGTGATAAGCTTTGGTGCGCTTTTTGCATTTTGCTGATTTTTAACTACTAAAGTGACAATTATACAGTGACAGTCAGCCGACAAATTATTAAGCAAAATGATTTAAAGCTTTTATGATAACTCTCAGATGTGAAGCAAATGGACTTTTACAGCAGTAACCGGGTTCTACTAATAGAAAGAGGTAATCCATGAAAGAACGGCCGATTCTTTTTTCCGAACAGCGTGTTCGTGCCCTGTTGGTTGGCCAGCAAACGCAAACCCGGCGCATTATGAAAACTCAGGCTTTCGGTCCGGGACAGGATCATCACGAGGGCGTACACGCTTTCGATGTGAGTGCTAATCATCTGCATGGTTATAAAATGATGTCGATGACGGATATCAGCTATCAGTGTCCTTACGGTAAACCGGGTGACGTGCTCTGGGTGCGTGAAACCTGGCGTGGCCCGATGGTACCCGAGCAGTATCTGGCCGATTATGAACGCGACCCGACGCCCTTCCGCCAGCCAGAATATTGCCAGTATCGTGCAGACAGCAACGAGCTGGGCCAGCATGCACTGAGCACGCCGGAAGCAGAACAGTTTGGCTGGCAAACCGCCATTCATATGCCGCGCTGGGCCAGCCGCATCAATCTGGAGATTACCGGCGTGCGCGCCGAGAAAATTCAGGACATCAGTGAAGATGACATTATGGCGGAAGGCGTGCAGACCGATTCGCACTTCCTCAACAACTTCTTCACCATGAACGTCAATTCTGAATCGCCCAAAGAGGCGTACCGCAAAGCCTGGGAAAAACAGTATGGTGCGACCAGCTGGGAAGTGAATCCCTGGGTGTGGGTAATTGAGTTTCATCGTATTGAGCGCAACTGACGCCCCGGCCCCACGCTTTGCGGGCTGAATCACAGACAACGACCGTGCTAACGGGTTGAATAGACGGCCCTTAGCCCTGTCGCCAGATGAACAGTGCCAGCATGGTGTTTCGATGCTGGCATTTTTATGTCTGTCGCGTCAGGATAGCGAAATAGTCCGGTTCTGTGCGGGAGTTGCGATGTTTAAATGGCCCTGGAAAACGCATAACGACGCCACCCTGGCTGCGCTGCCGTGGCAGCATGGGCTGGCGCAGCCGATATTCAGCCAGCTGGATGAGGCTGAACAGCAGGCGCTGGTTGAGCTGGCGCAGCGCTTTCTGCAACAGAAAAAGCTGGTGCCGCTCGACGGTGTTCAACTGGATGAATTGCGCAGTGTGCGGATCGCTCTGCTGTTCTGCCTGCCGGTGTTGAAACTGGGTCTGGAGTGGCTGGACGGTTTCCACGATGTGCTGATCTATCCCGAGCCGTTCGAGGTCAACGATCAGTGGCAGGATGACGATGGGTTGGTTCACAGCGCGCCTGCGGTCCATGCCGGACAGAGCTGGACGCAGGGGCCGGTAGTCCTCAACTGGCTCGATATTCAGGACTCGTTCGATCTCTCCGGCTTTAATCTGGTGATCCACGAAGTTGCGCACAAGCTGGATGCCCGCGGCAGCGGTTACACCAGCGGTATTCCGGTCATGTCGCTGCGTGACGTCGCACTCTGGGAGAAGGATTTGCGTGCCGCGATGGCGGAGATAGAGAGTGAAGTTGAACTGGTGGGTGAGCAGGCCGCCACGATCGATCCTTACGCCGCCAGCGATCCTGCCGAGTGCTTCGCCGTGCTCTCTGAATATTTCTTTACGGCTCCGGTTCTGCTGGCCGAACGCTTTCCCGCCATGTATCAGCATCTGCGCCAGTTTTACCAGCAGGATCCCCTGGCCAGAATCGCCGCTGACACTGCGCAAACTGCTTAAATCACGATCGCTTTGCGTTAAAGCTAGCCAGTTGAATGATAATGTATTTTTTGCTGTTGACACCTTAGAGCGACGCCGTTAATATTCGCCTCGTTCACACGATTCCTCTGTAGTTCAGTCGGTAGA
Organism: Pantoea sp. EKM10T; assembly: GCF_011800685.1. NCBI lineage: Bacteria > Pseudomonadati > Pseudomonadota > Gammaproteobacteria > Enterobacterales > Erwiniaceae > Pantoea > Pantoea sp. EKM10T. The sequence goes on along the minus strand of NZ_JAALEU010000005.1, from coordinate 195,442 downwards.
ACGGCGGACTGTTAATCCGTATGTCACTGGTTCGAGTCCAGTCAGAGGAGCCAGATTAGAAAAACCCGCTCAGGGAAACCTGAGCGGGTTTTTTGCTTTTCAGCGATCCCAGTTTTCTCTTCCTGTCTGACTGTTCATCTCAGCTCGTCTGCGGCTGCTATTACCGAGACCACCGTTAAGTCTGGATCAACGCATGCTGTATGGCGCAACCCTGTCATGGTGTTATGACGAGCTGGCTTTAAATAAAAAACCAGCCGGGCAATATTTGCGCCAGCTGGCTCATACTAATGACGAATTATCACTCAGGAATGGTCAGTACCTGACCCGGTGCAATTTTATCCGGGCTGCTGAGAAGGTTTTTATTCGCCTCAAAGATTTTCATGTATTGGGATGCATCATTGTAAAACTGCTTGGCGATGGCGCTGAGCGTGTCGCCTGATTTAACCGTATATGTACGATTACTCCCTGCGGCGGTGACAGACTTATCTTCAACATTTTTATCCACAGCATGTAACAACTCATCGCCTATATTTTTAATATTATCCAGAATGCTCATATTTACTCCCCTATCGTTTCTGATACGTTTAGTTTAATAAAGAAAACAGGATTGCCAGGCAAACACTACGCGGCGTACGATACACCTGCTTTTAATTCATGGGTTAAACCACTGCTAAACGTTGCTGTAAATAATATAAAAACAGAGGATATTAATGATGGGCATATTGTCATGGGTTGTATTCGGATTACTTGCCGGCATTATCGCCAGATGTATTATGCCAGGCAAAGAACATATGGGCATTTTCATGACCATTATTCTGGGTATTATCGGTGCGCTGATTGGCGGTGTAGTCAGTACCGCTCTGGGTTTTGGCAAGGTCGATGGCTTCAATATTTACAGCATTGCTATTGCCACCGTGGGTTCAATTATTGTGCTGTTTGTCATTCATAAAATCAGAGCGTGTAAACAGTCTTAATAGATTACGTTAAAGGGGATAACAGAATGAGTTTACTGGAAACAGTACTGGCCATGTGCGGCCTGAATAATCAGACCAGCCAGGAAGTCAAAGGTGTGCTGGAGTGGGTTGAGCAGCAAGGTGGTTTACATACTATCGTGAGTCACCTGCAGAGCGGCGAGTACAGTGAGGTGGTCAACTCCTGGCTGGGCGATGAGCAGAACGTTGCGCTGAGCAGCGACCTGGTGCAGAAGATGATTAACTCTGAGGCGATTGAGCAACTGGCTGCGCGGATGGGCATCAACACCAGCGATGCACTGAACCTGCTGGCGAAATATCTGCCGCAGCTGGTGGATAAAGCGTCAACGGCGGGTGTTGTGGATAAAAAAGCCGATCTTACCGGACTGGTGAGTCAGTTAATGCACTAAGCATGATGCTAGTGAAAGATAAAAGCCTGCTGCGAAAGTATGGGCTTTTATCTTTTAGATTAGTCAGGATAAATTAAGACGAATGCTGGAAAGCTCTTTTAAACGTTTATAGAAACTCTTCAGATGTTCCTGTAGAAAACATCAAAATAGACTTTACAACCTCTCTTATACACCCTACCAGATAAACTCTAAAAACAAGCGCCATTACGCAATTGAATGAAAGTGATTAACATTATCTGAGTCATTTACCTATATCAGGAAATTATATTTAATCATTTTCCGGAACCAGCACAAGACAACCCTGCTCAATTTTCACCGTAATAATGGTTCCGGTATCAAATCCTGCCTCACGCAGCCATTTTCCGCTCAGATGTATTGCAGGTGTACTGCAATCACCGCGTTTAGGCTGATAGCCGATGGTATAGCGACGTTGTGTTTTTGATGGCGCGCCTTCAGATGAGAAGTGGCATTGATCGAGGTTCGTGGTCATGGGGATGTCTCCAGTATGCTTTTAAACCGCCACCTGAGGTTCCAATCTCATGGGTGGCAGACTGAACGAGGTTGGAACTACCGGGCATACTGAACCGGCGCACCCTGAGGTGCCCTCGCCCAGCCCACCATTGAGGTGTAGCGAGACGTACGACAATAATACATTGTCGCCAGTATGATTAACCGGAGTTCCAATTCCGTCGCCTGATTTTGCAGGCGCAGAAAAAGAATACGTCGATTAACGCTGGACGACAACAGGCAGTATTGGAACACAACTCGCAGATATTAAACGAAGTTTCCTGACATGCCTATCAGAGATCTCTACCCTGTATTAATCGGAGAAATGAAGTCCACACTCTATCCTGGCCCAAACGCAAAAAGGCCCGCAACGTAGCGGGCCTTTAACCAGACAACATACAACAACCGTTATTTTTCATGGTAGCGATGCACTGCCGGATAATATTCCAGTCCATACAGCTGGCTCAGCGGCAGCAGCAGTTCTACGTTAATATCATGCACACGTTCACTCGCCACAGGGCCGCTCAGCAGCTGTTCAAACCAGGCTATCAGTTTCTGTTTCATCTCAGGCTCTCCGCATCAGTTGATGCCCTGAGTAAACCCGCATACACGCCCGATCAGAACCAAAAATTTCTGCGCTGCTTATGCCGGAAATGGCATAAGCAGCCCGCATCTGTTTAGCCAGTGCCAGACACCGGCTGCTCAAAACGGTTACTGCGTTATCAGCGTCACCCAGTTCGCGCCTTTACCAGCCGGGGCTTCAGCAACCCGTTTGAGTTCGCCGCTGGCGGGATCGATAGCGTAACTGCCAATCACCGCGCTCTTCTCCCCGCTGGCGATCAGCCATTTACCCTGCGCATCAATCGCAATACTGCGGGGCTGTTTTTCAACCGGCCAGCTGCCGATCAGCGTTAGTTCACCCGACTGTTTATCAACCCGGTAGCCGCTGACGGTACTGGAGGTGCGCTCGGTCACGTAGATAAATTGTCCGTCAGGCGTGATTTTGATGTCTGCTGCCCAGATGCGCGGCGTGGGATCGCTGTAGCCCGCCGGGCGCTGCTCGCCATGCTGCAGGTTATATTTCTTCGCCACCGCATTCGGCCAGGTTTTCAGCTCCGTCAGCGACCCATCCGCCGCGCGCCGGAACTGCGTAATGGTGCCGCTCATCTCCGCGAGGTTATAGAGGAAGCGATTGTCGGGCGAAATCACCGAATGTCGTGCGCCGCTGTTCTTCTCGCCCTGAACAAATCCGGTTCCCAGCGGCGTTATCGCGCCATTATCAGCAAAGGCATATTGCAGCACGCGATCCGCGCCAAGGTTGCCGACGTAGAGGGAATGATTGCTGACGTCGGTAATCACCGAGTGGGCATGCGGCCCGGTTTTCACCTCGCCCGTGACCTGGGGTGTCACAATGCCTTTGTCATCAATCCGGTTGCTGGTGACGATATCGCTGTCATAGGAGGCGGCCAGCAGATAGCGCCCACTTCTGTCAGTGGTGATCCACGGAAAGCTGGCTACAACCGGTGTCACCGCCAGTTTCTGCAAATCACCATGCGAACCCGAGACGCGCCAGCTGATGATCGAATAAGGCGGACTCCGCAGCGCACCATAGAGCCGTTTACCATCCGGGCTGGCCGCCAGCGGCATAATCTTTTTACCGGCAGGCGTATCGCCACGCCATTGCAGGCTGCCATTCGCCTCGCTGAGCTGATAGCGGGAAACGGTGCCGGATTCAGCATTGGAGACATAGACAAAGGTTGTCGCCCATAACGGGGCGCTACACAGCAGCGGCAGGAGTGCCAGCGCCGTTTTCAGACGGATCATAGGGTCACCTTGATAAGTAGTGTCTGCGTCGGTGCGCAGCAGGCATTACGCTAACCCTGTCTGAGAAGGCTGGCTTTGTGCAACTGTCTGAAATTCGGTTCGAAAGTCTGGAGATGTGACGGAGATGTTATTTTTGATGGTGCTGAAAGAGGTGTAACGCCTTTCCCCGCGGCGGGGGAAAGGCGTGAACAACGCACTAACCGGTTTTCGCGATCATTTTTCGATAGCGGTTGAGCCACTTGCCGCTGTTAAGTCGCCACCAGAAGAAGATGCCACGCACCGTCCAGTCGAGGAACATCCCCAGCCAGACGCCGGTGACGCCCATCCCCAGCATAATGCCGAGCACGTAACCGACCACCACGCGGGCGCACCACATGCTGAACATCGAAACATACATGGTGTAACGCGCGTCGCGTGCGCCCTTGAGGCCGGCGGGCAGCACCCAGGATGCGGCCCACAGTGGCATAAACAGCGCGTTGAGCCAGAGCAGATGCTTCGTCACATCAATGACCTCCGGATCGCTGGTATAGAACCGCGCCAGCAACCCGGCCAGTGGCACCGTCAGCAGCGCTATCGCGCTCAGACACAACGTCGCCAGCCAGAAGACATGCCGCACCTGACGCTCTGCCTGAAACACCTGATTTCTACCCAGACGGGTGCCGGTAATAATGGTGGATGCAGAACCCAGCGCATTGCCCGGCAGGTTAATCAGCGACGCAACCGAGAACGCGATAAAGTTACCCGCAATCTCACTGGTGCCCATTCCTGCAACAAACACCTGTGTCAGCAGTTTACCGCCGTTGAACAGCACCGACTCGATACTGGCAGGCACGCCTATACCTAAAACTTCCATCAGAATGCTGCTGTTCCAGCGCCGGAAATAGCTCGACAGCGTGATTTTCAGTGAGGCGTTAAAGCCGATCATCAGCACGTAAATCACCGCGATCGCCCCGATATAGCGGGTGATGGTCAGTCCGAGCCCGGCACCGATAAACCCTAAACCGTCCCACGAGAAGCAGCCATAAATCAGCACGCTACTGATGATGATGTTGAGGATGTTCATGCCGCCGTTAATCAGCATCGGAATTTTGGTATTACCTGCACCGCGCAGCGCCCCGCTGCCAATCAGGGTGATGGCGGCGGCCGGATAGCTCCAGGCGGAAGTCTGCAGATAGCTCAGCGCCAGCGCTTTGACTTTTGGATCGGCGGCACCGGCAATCGCATCGACGATCAGATGGCCCCAGAACTCAATGGCGATCACCAGCACAAAGGCGAGTATCGTCATCATGGCCAGCGACTGACGCGTGGCGGCACGGGCGCGCTTGCCGTTGCGTTTTGCCAGACTGAACGCCACCACCACCGTGGTACCAAGATCGATGGCAGCAAAGAACGAGATGATCACCATGTTGAAGCTGTCGGCCAGGCCGACGCCCGCCATCGCCTCTTTACCCAGCCAGCTGACCAGGAAGGTGCTCAGTACGCCCATCAATAGCACACAGGCGTTCTCGAAAAAGATAGGCACTGCTAATGGCGATATCTCACGCCAGTAGAGCGTGCGATACGAACGGCGTTTCGGGTACCACGCCGTGCGCTTGATCGCCTGCATCACTGCTACGCCGGGATTTTGCAAAGGATTACCAAATCAGAAGAGACTGGACAGGAGTTCTAATGATGATAGTGGGCAGGGAAATATGCAAAGTCTTTCCGGTGCAAATTAATCATGGTTACAAACTTTTTAATGCCGCCACGGCACAATCTGCCTCACTGCCCCGCCCGCTGTAGCAAACCTGATTATTTCCCTGACGTTATGATCGGTTGGCCATGCTTTGCTGCTGGCGGTTTTTCCGCCATCTCCTCATCGGTAACGCATTCAAACGTGGCGAACCACCCCTTCTGATAGTAAAGATTTTCTTACTGTTTTTCAGTGCAGCAGATCTTCACTTAAAACAGCACTGCTCAGAATTCCCGCTTCGCTGGCGCAAAAAAACGGCGATCACAGATTCTTCAACAATCTCCGCAACAAACCCGCTAAGCTTGGGGCAAATTGCGGAAAAAAATGGAAGGAGAAACCATGCCGACACTACGGAAAAACCTGACCAGCCAGCAGGCGCTGGATGAACTCGAACGCCTGTACGATGGCGCCGTTGATGCGCTGCGCGAGGCGATTAAAGCCTTTACCGAAAACGGCACGCTGCCCGATGCCACCGCTCGGGCGCAGGGACTATTTGTTTACCCGGAGCTGCGCATCACCTGGCGCGGCGACGGTCCGCAGCAGAACCGCACGCGTGCCTGGGGACGCTTCACCCACACCGGCAGTTACAGCACCACCATCACCCGCCCGGCATTGCTGCGCCACTATATTTCGGAACAGCTTCAGATGCTGGAGAAGGAGTATCAGCTGGAGATCGACGTGGGGCCCTCCAGCCAGGAGATCCCCTATCCTTACGTGATCGACGGTTCCGACCTGTCACTGGATCGCACCATGAGCGCCGGTATTGCGCGCCACTTCCCGACCACCGAGCTGTCACAGATTGGTGATGAGACAGCCGATGGCCTGTTCCATGCCGATGCAAAATCCCCTCTGTCGCACTTCGACGCGCTGCGAACCGACTTCTCGCTGGCCCGCCTGCGCCACTACACTGGCACCAGCGTAGAGCACTTCCAGCCGTTTGTGCTGTTCACCAACTACACCCGTTATGTTGATGAGTTTGTGCGCTGGGCGATCGAGCAGGTGCGCGATCCCAGTACCCCTTACGACAGCCTGGCCTGCGCGGGCGATGTGGTGCTGACCGCCGACACCGCTGACAGTGAGTCGATGCTCTCGGATCTGGCGTGGAAGAAGCACCAGATGCCCGCCTGGCATCTCACCTCGCCGAATCGTCGCGGTATTACGCTGATTAATATTGGTGTTGGCCCGTCGAATGCCAAAACCATCTGCGATCATCTGGCGGTGATGCGTCCACATGCGTGGCTGATGATTGGTCACTGTGGCGGTCTGCGCGAGAGCCAGCGGATTGGTGATTATGTGCTGGCCCATGCCTATCTGCGCGACGATCACGTGCTGGACAGCGTGCTGCCGCCTGATATCCCGGTACCCAGCATTGCCGAAGTGCAGCGCGCGCTGTATGACGCCACCAAATCAGTGAGCGGCATGCCAGGCGAAGAGGTGAAGCAGCGGTTGCGTACCGGCACCGTGGTGACCACGGACGACCGCAACTGGGAACTGCGCTACTCCGCTTCGGCACTGCGCTTTAACCTGAGCCGTGCGGTGGCGGTCGATATGGAAAGCGCCACTATTGCCGCACAGGGTTATCGTTTCCGGGTGCCATATGGCACGCTGCTGTGCGTTTCAGACAAGCCGCTGCACGGTGAGATTAAGCTGCCCGGTCAGGCGAACCGTTTCTATGAAGGGGCGATTTCGGAGCATCTGCAGATTGGTATTCACGCTGTTGAGCTGCTGCGCGCCGAGGGCGATAAGCTGCATTCGCGTAAGTTGCGTACCTTTAATGAGCCGCCTTTCAGGTAAGCGTTTAACCACCTGATGCGAGGAATAAGGCTGGTACTGCTGACAGGCAGTACCGGCCTCCTGCTTTGGAATTTACCCAACGCGCATGTCAGTGCCGGGACAATTTATACTTTAAAGGTCTCTACAATCAGCCTGAGAGACTGCGCTTGCTCAGAGAGAGACTGAGAAGCACTTGATGATTCTTCTACCAGAGCAGAGTTATTTTGCGTCACCCCATCCATCTGGCTGACTGCAATACTCACCTGAGAAATCCCCTGCATCTGTTCAGCCGACGACAGCGCAATAGCATCCATGGATTCAGCCAGTTCATCCACTAAATGCACGACTTTGAGAATACTCAAACCCGTATCACTGGCAACAGTGACGCCGCATTCAACCTGTCCGACAGCCTGCTCTATTAACGCTTTAATATCTTTTGCGGCAGTCGCACTACGTTGTGCAAGCGTTCTGACTTCAGACGCGACGACAGCGAAGCCCCTTCCCGTCTCTCCCGCTCGTGCCGCTTCAACGGCTGCGTTCAGGGCAAGAATATTAGTCTGGAATGCGATGCTTTCGATGACGGCGGTGATATCTCTGACTTTAGACGCGCTTTTTGAAATATCACTCATCGTATCTGACATTCGTTTGACGTCCGTTTCCCCTCGTTTTGCAATCGAGGCGGTATCTCTCGCTGAGTTGGCTGTGTCCCTGGCAGTTTTGCTGTTATTTTGTACCGTAGCGGTGAGCTGTTCCATGCTCGCAGCCGTTTCCTGCAAGGCAGCGGCCTGCTGTTCAGTGCGGGATGCAAGCTCATTGTTTCCTTCAGAAATCTCATTCGCAGAAAGGGCGACTGAAGAAGAGCCTGATTTAATTTCTGAAACGATATCCCGTAACCGAACTTGCATGCTGTTTAAAGAGGCCATGAGACTGAGAGTGTCATTTTTCTTCAAGCTAACCGGTGTGGTCAGATCCCCATTAGTGATCGCATTAGCAAGTTTCCGCGCTGTACTCGGTTCATCGCCAAGCTCGCTCATGAGTTTACGAATAAGATAGATGCTGGTGCCCGTGCCGAACAAAATAGCCGCAACTAAAAGCGTCACCAGGATGATGTAGGCTCTTTCGGTATTTTTCGCGTTTTGAATAACTGAGTCATCCGACTGCTTTGCCAGGATTTCACTCATCAGGGTAAGACCTTCAAGCAGCGGAACCTGTGCGGGCCTGACTTTTTCCAACAGATACTTAACGGTGATATCACTTTTTTTAGCCAGTGCCAGCGGAACAGTGTTGCTGAAGGCATCCAGAGCATTTTTCTCGCTGTCACTGATCTTCGCAAAGGCTTTATATTCTTCCGTATCGCCAGACTGGCTGATCATCGTATTCAGTTGATCCCTGCTGGCTGCAAATTTAGCCTTCAGTTTAACCAGACGATCAGACTGCTCCTGGATAAGAGCCTGATCTGAAAAGAGTGATAAATTCCTGACGGTTATCGCCATATCACGCTGCGCCAGGGTAAGTTCATTGATTAATTTTGTTTTTTTCATATCACCCTGAACAACTGACTCAAGCGTGCTTTTAGCCTGATATAATGAGTGAATAGCGACAACGATACATATGGAGAAAAAGATGATTAACGTGCCAAATCCGGAACCGAGGCGCGTAGAGATTTTCATTAAAATTCCTTGAAGGGGGGCGGCGATATAGATCTATCGGCATCTCTTTTTTTAACTTCAATGAATATTTATCACATAAATAATATTAATCAGAATTAATGGCACCGCTGCAAAGCATCACAAAAACTCATAAATTTGTCAGGCTTCGATGATTTCCAGTTCAACCAGAAATCGTTTTTTGTGCGTTATAAACAATCAGAACCCTTATGCTTACCGTTGTCTTAACTTATTACTGCGTTACGCTACACTGGTTTGCATGTCATAAAAATTTCATTTAACCCTTGCAGGCGCGGCTTTTAAGGCTGCTACAACCTGGATGCTTTTCGCATGCACAAAATACCGCAATAAAAATCAGGAATACATAAATTATAATTATAAATAACGTCAGGAACTTCTGTAGATCACTTTAAACGCGGGCCGGTTCTGTGACGTCTCGCAGGATATGAATGCTTTATTAGTTCGATGAATATGGCAAAACAGACCGGCATAAGGATGCTTCAGCCCGGCCGTAGCAATCCAGCCTTCAGGCAGAAAACGCGCTGAGTGCGTTGATGAGCGTGCCCGTCTGCACGATAGCCCTGGTCTGATATGCATCACGAATAAACTCTCCATCATCAGCCCTTGATACGAACGGATAGCCCGGGCAATCGCAGAGAGAAATAGGTTTGCCTGGCCCACGCATCAGCTGCAGTAACAGATGAAATTAAAAGCCGTAACATAACTGAAGTATATTGCAGGCGAAATATAAAAACATACACAGCAACAAAAATCATCATTATCGAGCTTGTCACTCCATAATTGCTGTGCAATATAAATAACAGCCGACTGTAGAATTTATTTCTTAAAATTAGTGCCACATACTGGCAATGTATTCCCGCCTTTCACATAAAAATCAAATAAAAAACGCATAAAGAAACTCCAAAATGGAGGAAGACTGACAAGGAGGATTTGAGGAAAATTAACATACCTTTGGCAGCGCAGATAATAAATTTAATTACTCACTTAAAGAGGATTCATTGTGAAAGTTAAAAATATGACTGTGTTAGCGAGTATGGTTTTATTCTACTCCGCTCAGGGTATGGCCAGGCAATTTGATATCAGTGCAGCAAACATTGACGTCAATACATCTAAGTCTTCCTTCATTCTTACTGGTGCGGGAGGTGCCGGCGGCGCAGGTGGCGCGGGGGGTGCAGGAGGAGCGTTAGGCGGGCAAGGTGGTGCCGGAGGTGTTGGCGGCGCCGGAGGTGCTGGCGGAAGTGATGGTAATGGCGCCGCTAACGCCAGCCAGAATGGTAATAATTCCAATAATGATAACGGCAGTAAAAACGGCAACGGTTCTGATCAGGGTAATAACAGTAATAACGGCACCGGGAATGCTAACGGGAGTGGTGACGGTAACGGAAATGATGCAGGCAACGGCGGTGGTAATGGTGGCGGTGATGGTGGCGGTGATGGCGGCGGTGATGGCGGCGGTGATGGCGGCGGTGATGGCGGCGGAGACTGATAGTCTGGCGTCCATTAACTAAAAAGCTCCTGTTTGTAACCGTTATAGCAGGAGCATTATCACTGTTAGCACAGGAACAGCACATGAAACTTACCAGAAGTTACCCATTATTTTTAGCCACCGTACTGACAGTGGCATGTCCATTTTACTCGCTGGCTCAGACTGCCAGCGACATGAATACTTCATCCTCAAATACCTCCCTCCAGCCCTCAGCAGGCAAAGACGGACAACAAGGCAATGGTGAAAACGGAGGCGCGGGAGGCAAAGGAGGCGTTCCGGGAGAAGGTACTAACGGAGGAAAAGGAGGTAATGGCGGCAATGGCGGCAATAGTGGGAGTGCCGATAATCCCGATACATCAAGTAAAGGCGGTGCGGGCGGCGCAGGTGGTGCGGGCGGCGCAGGCGGTGCGGGTGGCGCAGGCGGTGCGGGTGGCACAGGTGGTGCGGGCGGCGCAGGCGGTGCGGGTGGTGCGGGTGGTAACGGAGGGACCGGTGGAGAAAGTTTTCTGAAAAGGATTTTCAAATGAAAACAATCACTTTGTTAGCTTCGCTAATCATCATTCCGTATGCGCATGCTGAGTACAAAACGGATATGTTGAGTTCACACCATAATGTCATTCTCATTGATGCCGCTGCAGGTTCTGATGGCGGACCGGGTCAGAACGGCGGTGCCGGGGCCAATGGCGGTCCGGGTGAAAATGGAGGACGAGGGGGAAACGGAGGTATCGGCGGAAATGGAGGGCCAGGAGGAAATGGTGGTGCCGGAGCCAATGGCGGTGATGGCGGAAATGGCGGCCTGGGAGGAAGCGGTGGAAATGGCGGGAACGGAGGTGCTGGACAGAATGGCCAGGCCGGAGGCAATGGCGGGAATGGAGGAAACGGCAGTATGGGGGGAGATGGCGGAAACGGTGGAAATGGAGGGAATGGCAGCAATGGTAGTGCTGGTGGCGCAGGGGGGAACGGAGGAAATGGTGGCAGCACGGGAGGTGACGGCGGTGCGGGAGGTAACGGTGGTGACGGAGGAGATGGCGGCGACTAAATTCAACCACGCCTTAATATCTCTTCTCTCCTGGCAGCCGGCTTATTAAACAGGCCAGAACAGCAATTATCACGGGTTAATTCACAGCTAAAACAGGCATTTTAATAACTTTGATTTAGCGTAAGAAAACTTTCCGTCAGCTCCGTCAGCTCAACATTAAAATCAGCTTACCTGAACTAACTAAAACGCTCAGAGATCCTTTCAACGCTAACTATGTATGAAACCCCTCTTTTTTTACCATCAGGGAAATGCAACCTGGAGTTGGCGTACAGTGGAGCCCCGGATTTTTGATAGCCATGATGTGAGAAATAATGGAATTAAATACACCGCTGAAATGGAGTAACAAGTAACAACAAACGCCACAAGTGAAATGCTTTTATAATTTAAACGCACAAACGAGAACAGCCGTGAATAACGACAACTCCGCCATATGCGCTCTATTGCAATGTTTCGCAGTGTATCAGACACCGCCTGCCCCATAGACTGGCGGACGATGCCCGCTCAGTGTTAACGCGCGGCTAAGTGATCTGAAACTCCCATACGTCTGGCGGGCGTAACCCTCTCAGCGCTAACGCGCGGCTAAGTGAACTAAGACGCCCCATCGCCTGGGCAGGCGTAACCTGCTCATAGCCAGCCCGCTGCACAGCGAAATCCGCCCGCTGCTAAGCGACCTTCCCTGCCGCCAGCCAACAACTAAGCACTCAACCATCCCAGCTTAATCACAAACAGGATCGACAGGATCACCAGCGCCGCATTCACCTCTTTCGCGCGTCCGCTCAGCAGCTTCACCAGCGTCCAGGTAATAAAACCAAACGCGATACCATTAGCGATCGAATAGGTCAGCGGCATGGTCAGCGCGGTGACGGTGACTGGCGCGGCGGTGGTGATATCTTTCCAGTCAATCTCTGCCAGGCCCGATGCCATCAGCACTGCTACAAACAGCAACGCAGGCGCGGTGGCATAAACCGGAACACTGGAGGCCAGCGGCGAGAAAAACAGGGCCAGCAGGAACAGCACGGCGACCACAATCGCGGTCAGGCCGGTACGGCCACCGGCACTCACGCCCGCCGCCGATTCCACATAACTGGTGGTGGTCGAGGTGCCGAGCAGTGAACCAAACAGCGCAGCCGCACTGTCAGCAATCAGCGCACGGCCCATCTTCGGCACGTTACCCTGCTCATCCGCCAGACCGGCGCGTTTGGTCACACCCAGCAGCGTGCCCGTGTTATCAAACACGTCAACAAACAGGAAGGCAAAAATCACGCTGATCAGGCCGACGTTAAACGCGCCGGCAATATCCAGCTGCATAAAGGTCGGTGCAATCGACGGCGGTGCAGAGAAGACCCCGGCAAAGGGCGACAGACCAATGCCCATTGAGATAAAGGTCACCAGCAGAATACCGATCAGCACTGCGCCCGTCACCCGACGCGCTTCCAGTACCACGATAACCACAAAGCCGAGCATCGCCAGCAGCGGACCCGGTTTAGTCAGATCGCCAATGCCCACCAGCGTCGCCGGGTTATCGACCACAATGCCCGCCCCTTCCAGTGCAATCAGTGCCAGAAAAAGGCCGATACCGGCACCAATCCCGGCGCGCAGCGGCAGCGGAATACTGGCAATAATCCATTCACGAATCTTAAATAGCGACATCGCGAAGAAAATCACCGCCGAGAGAAACACCGCACCCAGCGCAATCTGCCACGTGTAGCCCATGTGCAGCACAACGGTGTAGGTGAAGAAGGCGTTCAGTCCCATACCCGGCGCCAGCGCAATCGGATAGTTGGCGATCAGCCCCATCAGCACGCAGCCAATCGCCGCCGCCAGACAGGTGGCGACAAATACCGCGCCCTTGTCCATGCCGGTTGCGCCCAGAATGCTTGGGTTCACAAACAGAATATAAGCCATCGCCAGGAAGGTGGTGATCCCGGCGATAATCTCAGTACGAACCGTCGTGTTATGCGCTTTGAGTTTGAATAGTTTTTCTAACATCATCATCTCTCGATACAGGAGACATCAGTCTCACTTGCCAAAGGGGTTTGCATGCTGATTATTCTGTTTCCGGGACACTGATGCCGGCCGCTGCATACTTGCGTGCCAGAATCGCCTGAAATCCCTGACTTACCCACTGCCCAAAGCAATTGCCATGCCATCTACCGACGCAATCGATTACCTGGCAGAGCCGGGTACGCCTAAGAGAATTCCGAACCAAAACGAGGCGCGATTATGGTGCAATGCACCGATGCCGCGCAATCGTTTTCCTGCGGCAAACAGCGAGCCCCGAAAAACTCTGCGCCAGCGCACGCTTCCGCACTCTCACAGGCGAAGCTGGTCACGTTTCAGCACGCTGCCTCAGCAAGCTTTTCTGGCCTGTGTAGACTCCTGAATTAACTCTTTCGTAACATTGAGGCCGCGCAATGAAGCCAGCAATTTTGGTGGTGGATGATGATCCTGCAGTCTGCGACGTCTTGCAGGATGCGTTAAGTGAACATCTGTTAACGGTCTACCGCTGTCATCAGGGACGCGAGGCGCTATCGATGCTCAGCGAACACCCGGAAATCTCGCTGGTGATGCTGGATATGATGCTGCCCGATACCAACGGGCTACTGGTATTGCAGCAGCTTCAGCGTCAGCGACCCGAAGTGCTGGTGATTATGCTGACCGGTATGGGTTCTGAAGCGGAGATGGTGGTGGGCCTTGAGATGGGCGCAGATGATTACATCGCCAAACCCTTTAATCCACGCGTGGTAGTAGCGAGAACCCGGGCGGCCCTGCGTCGCAGCGGACGCATAGCGCAGGCCGACCCTGAACAGGAGGGCTGGCGTTTTGGCGGCTGGCAACTGGATGATGGCCGCTGCCAGCTGTTTAATCCGCAGCGCGAGCTGGTGCCGCTGACCCAGGGGGAATATAGCCTGTTACGCGCGCTGGTTCGCCACGCCCGAAAAGTGCTTACCCGCGATCAGTTGCTGGAGCTGACCCATAGCGAAAGTCTCGACGTGTTTGATCGCACCATCGACGTGCTGATCATGCGGTTGCGCCGTAAAATCGAAATCAATCCGCACCAGCCCGACCTGATCCGCACCATCCGCGGACTGGGCTATGTCTTTTCGGCCGATGTGGTGAAACCCGATTCAACAACGCATGCCAGTCAGATTGCCTGATTACGCCTGCCGCGCTCAGGATAGCCAGTGCGCGTAATCGTTGCACAGCAGCCAGCGCGGCGCTTCATCCTCCTCCAGTGGGTTGAAACGAGCCAGCGGCGTCAGAAACACATTGTCGTTTTCGTCATCGTTGGTCATCGACACCTCGCCCACCAGCACGTCGCCGAAGCCACTTTCCCCCCAGAAACTGTGCCAGATGCCCGCCTCCAGCGTCACGCTTTCACCCGGTGAGAGCCGCAGTTGTGAACCGGCGGCATGGGCCTGGCGCAGGCCATCCAGTGACACCGCCACCAGCGAGTCAGCCAGCCCGTCACCGTCGCGGTTATGCAGTTCGACAATCAGATTCCCGCCGCCGCGATTAATGATGTCTTCCATCTTGCGCGGATGGTAGTGCATCGGCGTCTGCTGCCCTTCCCGCACGTGCATTATTTTCTCGGCGTAGGGTTTATGCCACGGCTGCCCGCCTGGTGAACCGTTGCGCAGGGTAAACAGCGTCAGCCCGGTCTGCAGAAAATCAGCCGCGCCAAAACTGGTGAGATCCCAGCCCAGCCGCAACGCCAGAATCTCCTGCGCGACCTCACGATCCTGAGCCCGCCACTGGCTCACATCGAAATCGGCCCACGGCGGCAGATGCACATCCTGCTGTCGGAAAAACTCGCGCGTATGTTGCAGGTAATAATTAACCTCTGAACGTTGCATGGTGGCCTCCTGAGAGCGGCACCTTAAAGGTGCCGCACTAAAGCTTATTTCACCGTCCAGCCCTGATAGCTGCCGATATTATTACGATCGATCAGTTTCACCGGGATCAGCACGGGCTTATCGGGTGCCGGTTTGCCCTGCAGAATGTCATAACCAATCTCGACCGCTTTGGCGGCCATGACCTGTGGATCCTGCGCAGGCGTCGCGACGAACAGTGAATTCTTGCGCTTGAGCGCCTCTTCACCGTCCGGCGAGCCATCAACGCCAACGATAAAGAACTCACTGCGCTGCGCCTGTTTCGCCGCTAAGTCTGCACCAATCGCTGTCGGGTCGTTGATGGCAAACACCGCATCAATTTTTGGATTGGCAGAAAGCAGACCGGTCATGACTTCCAGTCCGCCTTCACGACTGCCTTTGGCGTTCTGGTTGTAAGAGAGCAGCTTGATGTCAGGATGGGTTTTCAGCTCGGTCATGCAGCCTTCAACGCGGTTCTGCACTGCAGAGACCGGTGGTCCGTTGATGATCACCACGTTGCCTTTGTTCTTCAGGCGGTCAGAAATATATTTACAGGCCATCGCGCCCGCCTCGGTGTTATCGGAGGTGATGGTCGCATTCGCGCCATCGGCCGCCACGTCGACCGCCACCACGACGATACCGGCATCACGCGCCCGCTTCACCGCCGGGGCGATCCCTTTGGAGTCGGCGGCGTTGAGAATAATCATGTCGACTTTGGCCGCAATAAAGTTATCAATCTGGCCCACCTGCTGACCGAGATCGTAGCCGCTGGAGACCAGCGTCACATTCACCTTATCGCCCGCCAGCTGACGCGCCTTCATCTCTGCGCCTTTGGTGATCTGCACGAAGAAGGGGTTTGCCAGATCGCCGACCGTTACGCCGATAGATTTGAGTTCTTTTGCCTGAGCCAGGCCGGTACTGAACAGCGTCGCCGCCAGCAGCCCGGTTACAATCGGATTAAAACGCATAGACCTTCTCCTGCTGTTTTCAAGGTGCCAACCACTTAATGGCGTTTTTTAGGTGGCGGAGGTGTAATGGCACATCCGCCCTTTTAAGACTCAACTCACATGATGACGGGTACGGTATTTGTCGATCAGAACCGCGATGATGATGACCGCGCCCTTGATCACCAGCTGCCAGAAGTAGGAGACCCCCATCAGCGTCATGCCGTTATTCAGCGTGGCGATAATCAGTGCGCCAATCAGGGTGCCGGTGATGGTGCCGATGCCGCCGACAAAGCTGGTGCCGCCGAGGATCACCGCCGCAATCGCATCCAGCTCATAGCCCACCCCGAGGTTGCCGTTGGCGCTGTATAGCCGCGAGGCACTCATCAGTCCGCCCAGCCCCGACAGCAGGCCGCTCATGCCGTAGACAAACAGCAGCACCATTCCGACCTTGATCCCGGTGAGACGCGCCGCCTGGATATTGCCGCCGACCGCGTAGATATGGACGCCCAGCGTGGTGCGGCGCAGGATGAACCAGCAGATGGCGATCACTGCAAAGGCAATCACAATCAGCCACGGCACCGGTCCGAGATAGCCGTTGCCGATCCACTCAAAGTTAATATCGGAGTTGATTACCGTGGTGCCATCCGCCAGCAGGTAAGCGGCTCCGCGCAGCGCGGTGTAGGTGCCAAGCGTGACGATAAAGGGCGGCAACCCGGCCCAGGCGACCAGGATGCCGTTGAACAGCCCCATCACCAGGCCTGCGCCCAGCGCCATCGGAATGGTCATGGAAGCCAGCATCGGATCCAGCGACGCTACCAGCGCTACCACCGCGGTGGTCCCCAGCATTGACCCCACCGACAGGTCGATGCCGCCGGTGAGGATCACAAAGGTCATGCCCGCCGCCAGCACGATGTTAATCGACGCCTGACGGGTAATGTTGAGCAGGTTTGCTTCGGTAAAGAAGTTCGGCGTGACGAAACCAAATATCGCCACGATCAGGATCAGAATCGGCAGGATACCCACCGTTTGCAGCAGATCGCCCATCAGGGCGCGTTTCAGCGTCGGTGCTTTGGTGCGGGCCAGTTGTGTCATGGTGGTCTCCTTAGATTTCGCCTGCTGACGCGCTGTGCGCACCGGTTGCCAGCGTCATAATATTTTCCTGACTGATGTGGCTGCCCTCCAGCTCACCGACGATGGTGCCTTCGTGCATCACGTAAACGCGGTCGCTCATCCCGACCACTTCCGGCAGTTCGCTGGAGATCATCAGAATCGCCACGCCCTGCCGCGCCATCTCCTGCATCATCCGGTAGATCTCGCTTTTCGCCCCGACATCGACGCCGCGCGTCGGTTCATCGAGGATCAGAATGCGCGGACCAATCGCCACCCAGCGCGAAATCAGCAGCTTCTGCTGGTTACCGCCCGACAGACCGCCTGCCCGGACCTGAGCGTGAGGAACGCGAATATTGAGTGAAGCGATCGCCTCATTGGCGATGGTCTGCCCTTTGCGGCGGTTCAGCATCCCGTAACTGGCGTCACGTTCCAGCGTCGCCATCACGATGTTCTCCTGCGCCGCCATCTCCAGAAACAATCCCTGCTCTTTGCGGTTTTCGGTGAGAAAACCGATGCCGCGTGCAATTGCATCGCGCGGTGAATGGATGGTGACCTTTTCACCATCGATCCAGATCTCGCCCTCTTTCGGCTTGTGCACACCAAAAATCAGTTGTGCCAGTTCGCTGCGGCCTGCGCCCACCAGCCCGGCCAGCCCGACAATCTCTCCGGCCCGCACTTCAAGACTGCTGGGATGCACTTTGCCGCCGTCGGTAAGGTGATTGACCGCCAGCCGGATATCGCCCAGCGGGATAGCACGGTCTTTGTTAAACAGGTCGCTGAGCGGCCGTCCGACCATCATCCGCACCAGTTCGCTGGCGTTGAGCTGGTCACGGGTCAGGCTGCCTACATACTCCCCGTCGCGCAGCACGCTGACGCGATCGGACAGCTCATACACCTCCGCCATACGGTGGCTGATATAGATGATCGCCATGCCTTCGCTGCGCAGCCGTTTGATGAGCGCGAACAGCTGTTCGGTTTCGCGGTTGGAGAGCGCGGCGGTCGGCTCATCCATCACCAGAATGCGGCTGTTGCGCTGCAGCGCGCGGGCGATCTCCACCTGCTGCTGCTCGGCGATGCTCAGACGGCTGACCAGATCCCAGGCGCTGAACTGCGCGCCGAGCCGGTCAATGACCCGCTGCGCCTCTTCGGCCATCTGCCGCCGCTTCACCAGCCCGCCGGGCGCGATTTCGCTGCCGAGAAAAATGTTCTCCGCCACCGTCAGGTTAGGTGCCAGGTTGATCTCCTGATAAATCAGTGTGATCCCGGCGGCCAGAGCCTCTTTCGGCCCTTTCAGCGCCCAGGGCTTGCCTTCAATTAAAATTTCCCCGCTGCTGGCGGTATAGGCACCGGCCAGAATCTTCATCAGTGTGCTTTTACCCGCGCCGTTCTCCCCCATCAGCGCGTGGACCTCACCGGGATAAACCGTGAGATCGACGCCCTTCAGGGCATAAAAGCTGCCGAAGCGCCGGGTAATTCCCCGCATTTCCAGTATCGGTGTGGCTGTCATCGCCTCGCTCCTGCGGACTGTGGATAGCCGTCAGTAAAGCAACGCCAGATAAACGGAAAATGTCAGCGGCCATTCATATTTGTCATAAACGCCCGCCTGCCCGCTCCTATACTCGGCCCATCGTTGCAGTGAATAAGAGGTCGTGGGATGCAGCGCACTTATCCGTGGCAGGCCGGGGCACGTGGACGCCTGTTGCTGTTCAATCTGCTGGTGGTGTCGGTCACGCTGATGGTCAGCGTGGTGGCGATCTTCGGCTTTCGTCATGCCGGGGCGATTCAGGAGCAGGCACAGGCGCAGACCCTGGCCGACATGAACGGCAGCCTGGCGCTGGCGCGGGATACCGCCAACGTGGCGACAGCGGCAGTGCGGCTTTCACAGGTGGTGGGCGCGCTGGAGTATCAGAGCGAATCACAGCGGCTGCAGCAGAATCAGCAGGCGTTGCAGCAGTCGCTGAGCCTGCTGGCCAGTGCACCGCTGGCGGCACGTCAGCCGGAGCGCATCGCCCGGATCCGCGCCCGCAGCCTGATGCTGGAACAGACGATTAACAGCCTGCTGCTGACCGGCCACCAGCGTCATCTGCAGCGCAACAACATGCTGAGCGACCTGTGGCAGACGCAGATTCTGCTCAGCCATATCGACCAGCTGGTGCAGCGGGAACAGCGGACGCTGCCGGATGCCGCACTGCGGGAGCAAACCGAACGGCTGATCACCATCGCGATCCGCACACCCTCGCCCATCGCCGTCATCGAACAGCTCCAGCAGGTGATGGCGCAGTGGCGCAACGTGCCGCTGACGGGCGTGACCGGCGAAAACGTGCAGCGACTGCTGGCCACCCAGCAGCGCCTGCTGCCGCTGGCAGAGGCGCTGGAGCAGAGCGACCTGGCGATCGCCTATGCCACCTACCGGATTAAAGCGCTGGTGGCGATGCTGAATGAAGATATCAGCGCCTCGGTGCAGCAGGTGGCGTTACAGAGTGAGGCGCGCACCCTGGCGACCCACCGTGAGCTGGATTCCATCATCGGCTTTATCGCGCTGTTTGCGCTGCTGGCGCTGGCAATTACCGGCTATGCCGGTATCTACATCTACCGCAATCTCGGGTCGAGCCTGACGGCGATTGCCGGGGCCATGACGCGGCTGGCGCAGGGCGAGCAGAACGTCAGCGTGCCAGGGCTGCAACGTCGCGACGAGCTGGGCGAGCTGGCGCGGGCATTTAACGTCTTTGCGCGTAATACCGCCTCGCTGGCTCACACCTCACGGCTGCTGAAAGAGAAGAGTAATCAGCTGGAGTCCACCTTTCTGGCGATGCGCGACGGCTTTGCGCTGTTTGATAACAACGGGCAGCTGGTGGTGTGGAATGCCCAGTATGCGGAGCTGCTCGGCATCGCGCCGCATGAGCTGCATCGTGGCGTTCCCTGGCAGCAACTGCTGGCGCCGCTGGCGGTGGATCTGCACGATCCCGGTGAACCGCAGGAGATCCGGCTGGCCGATGGTCGTACGCTGGAGCTGCGCTTCAGCCCAATCCCGCGGCGCGGCATGGTCAATACCGTGCTGGACCGGACCTCGCGTAAAACGCTGGAGGAGGCGCTGCAGCACAGCCAGAAGATGAAGGCGGTCGGCCAGCTGACCGGCGGACTGGCGCACGACTTTAACAATCTGTTGGCGGTGATTATCGGCAGTCTGGCGCTGACCGAAGGCCAGCTGACGCCCGGCCCGCTGGCCAGCCGGATTGAGCGGGCGCGGCAGGCGGCCGATCGCGCTGCCCAGCTGACCCAGCGGCTGCTGGCGTTCTCACGCAAGCAGGCTCTCTATCCCCGAGCGGTGTCGGTGGTGACGCTGGTGGATAACCTGCAGGGGCTGCTGCAGCACTCGCTGCTGCCCGGTCAGCAGCTGATTATTGATGCGCAGCGTCCCGGCTGGCCCGCCTGGATTGATGCCAGCCAGCTGGAAAATGCGCTGATGAATCTGGTGGTGAATGCCCGCGATGCGATGCATCAGCAAAGCGGCGAAATCCGGCTGCGCATCTGGAATCAGCGCCGTCTGGAGGGCGATGAAAAGCGTGACAGGGTCACAATAGAGGTGATAGACCACGGCTGCGGCATGTCGGCCGGGGTTCGTGAGCAGGTGTTTGAGCCTTTTTTCACTACCAAGGCTACCGGCAGCGGCAGCGGGCTGGGCCTGTCGATGGTTTATGGTTTTGTACGGCAGTCAGGCGGCCAGATCGAACTGGAAACCGCGCCAGGCCAGGGCACCACGGTGCGGCTGCTGTTGCCACGTGCGCCGGAAGCCGCCGTCGCCGCAGTGATCGCCCCGCCATCGCCTGTGCACATTGAGACGGACATTGCGGCGGCCAGTAACCGGCTGGTGCTGGTGCTGGATGATGAACCGGCGGTGCGCCAGACGCTCTGTGAGCATCTGCATCAGCTGGGTTATCTGACGCTGGAGTGTGGTGACGGTGAAGAGGCGCTGGCGCTGCTGCGCCAGACACCCGATATCGACCTGCTGATCAGCGACCTGATGCTGCCCGGCGAGATTAACGGCGCGGAGGTGATCCGCCAGGCGCAGCAGAACTGGCCGCAGCTGGCGACGCTGCTCATCAGCGGTCAGGACCTGCGCCACCAGCCGGTGACGCTGCCGCTGTGCGAACGGCTGGCGAAGCCCTGGCAGCAGGCACAGCTGGTGCAGGCGTTACAGCGCGCCTGGCAGCGCAGCGAACGGCTTAATCGCGCGCAGCAGGCTGCCACAACGGCACCGGCTTCCCACTGATGTAGCGCTTGCGCAGGCGGCTGGAGATCACATCCATCACCATCACTACCACCACCAGAATCAGCGTCAGGAACATCACCACATCCCAGTTCCACAGGCGCATATTCTCAGCGTAAACCAGGCCGACGCCCCCGGCGCCGACAAAGCCCAGCACCGCCGCTGAGCGGGTATTGGATTCTATCTGGTAAAGGCTCAGCGCCAGAAACTGCGGGAATGACTGGGTGAAGATGCCGAAGCGGTGTTTCTGCAGGCTGTTGGCGCCGACGGCGCCCAGTCCGCGACCCGGTGAACGCTCCACCGCTTCGTGCCCTTCGGCGTAGAGTTTGCCGAGCAGACCGACATCCTGCAGGATAATCGCCAGCACCCCGGCCAGCGGCCCCATACCGACCGCCCGGACGAAGATCAGCCCCCAGATCGCCATGTCGATGCCGCGCAACACGTCAAACAGACGGCGCATCAGAAACGCCAGCGGTTTCGCGGTTCGGCTGTGCATCACGTTGCGCGCCGCCAGAAACGACAGCGGCAGCGCCAGCAGCGAGGCAGTCAGCGTACCGGCAAAGACAATCCCTAAGGTGATACCGACCTGCGACAGATAGTAGCCAAACGGCCAGTTCAGGAAGTCGTGCCAGACAAACATCCGCAGGAAATAGCGCCCCAGCTGCTGACAGCCCATCAGCAAATGCGACCACTCCAGACCAAATACCGAGAAGAAAAAGAGGTAATAGAGCAGCACTGCCAGTGTCATCAGCGCCAGGCGACGCAGATAGCGCGGCTGTGCGGCGAAGAGTTCACGATGCTGCTGCTTCATTAGCGCGATATCGGGAACAGTGCTTATCATGTCCTGTCTCCTGTCACACGGCGACGAAGCTGGCCGGAGAGCGTATCCAGCAGCGACACCACAATCAGGATCAGCAGCAGCGTAATACTGACCTGATCGTAGCGGTCCAGTTTGATGTTAGTCATCAGCTCCTGGCCGATGCCGCCCGCCCCGACCAGCCCAAGGATGGTTGAGGAGCGGAAGTTAATCTCCAGTCGCATAAAGCTGTAGGAGAGAAAGACCGGCTTAACCTGTGGCCAGAAAGCGAAACGCATCCGCTGCAGCTTGCTGGCTCCGCAGGCGGCCAGGCCGCGCACCGGCTTATCCGACGCCGACTCAATCGCCTCGTAAAACAGCTTGGTCAGGCTACCCACGGTGTGCAGCGCCAGCGCCAGAAAACCGGGGATCGCCCCGATGCCAAACGCCATCACAAACATCACCGCCCACGCCAGCTCTGGCATGGTGCGCAGGAAGGCGACAAAGGCGCGAATCGTCATCCGCACGCTGACCGGCGTCTGAGTATTGTCGGCGGCGAAAAAGGCCAGCACCGCGGCCAGTGCCACCGCCACCAGCGTCGAGGCCAGCGCCAGTTGTAGTGTTTCCCAGATCAGCGGCAGCTGGATCGGCAGGCGATAGCCCCAGTAAGCCAGCGAGCCTTCGGTCTTGCCGTCGGCAAACAGCAGCGGCAGATGCAGCACCGGCAGAATTTCGTGCAGGTAGTCAAAGAAGTGCGGCAGCGACTGCCAGACGGTAAGCAGATTAAATTCTGCCACCCTGCCCGCCGCCAGGTAGAGTGCCACCAGCAGCAGTGACCAGAGCAGCGTGTCTCGTTTCTGCTGACGGCGGATGCGTTGGTAGTAGTGTTCGAATTCGGTCAAAGGGGATCTCCGGCGCTAAAGCAGCGGGACGCAGGCGAGTTTGCCGCGTCCCGCTTTCCCCGCCTGAGCGGAGAAGGTAAGGAGTGGCTGGATTTAGCCGCGGCTGCCTTTCATCAGGTCGCGCTTCATATCGATGATGTTCTGATAATCGGCGACCGTCGCCTGACCGATATGCTGCTCGCCGCCCACCGCTTTCACGAAGCAGGCGTGATCTTCCTTATCCAGCTTTTTAATTGCCGACACCACTTTCGCTTTAAAGTCAGCGGGCAGCTTGTTGCTGACCAGCACCGGACCGTTGGGGATCAGCGGTGACTGCCAGATAATGCGGATCTGCTTCATCAGATCAGGATGGTCCATGCGGATCAGACGGCCAAACGCGCCAGAGGTATAGCCGCTGTTGTAGTCACCGACCAGTGAGGTCCAGGTCACTGCGCCATCAAACTGGTTGTTCAGCACGCCCAGAATGTCCTGCTCATGGCCGCCGGAGAAGGTGACGCTGGAGAAGGTGTTGTTATATTTGTCATCCACTGAGCCGCCGAACATCTTCTTAAATGCCTGGTTCGGCATCAGGAAGCCGGACGTCGAGTCGGGATCGGCCATACCGAAAGATTTCCCTTTCAGGTCTTCCAGTTTTTTGTACGGGCTGTCCGCTTTGACGATCACCACCGAGTGGTAGCCGCGTGACTGATCTTTGTCATCCACCACAATGCCAACCACATCCACCGCTTTCGGGTCCTGAATGTAGACCGACGCAAACGAGGCTGGCGACATGCTCAGCACCATATCAATCTTGCCACCCAGCAGACCCTGAATCACGCCAGAGTAGTCGGAGGCGTTGCGCATCTGGGTATCCACACCCAGCTCTTTATCAAAGAAGGTCTTCACACACTGATTATCGCCAATCTGCTGGGTGGCGTTCTGACCGCCCAGAATCCCCAGATTAAGCTGTTTCGGCGCATCCGCTGCGCTGACACCAAACGCCATTACACTGGTCAGGAGTGCTAAAGAAGTCAGTTTCATTCGGGGTTGTTCTCTTGCTGTGGAAGTTAATGGATTTGGTTAAGTTCATCGCCGTACAGCTGGTGCAGCAGGCTGTCGGTCAGTCCTGAAGGATGGCCGTCAAACAGCACCACGCCGCGCTGAATGCCAATCACCCGGGTGCAGTAGCTTTTCACCAGCTCAATCGAGTGCAGGTTGACCATCACGCTGATGCCCTGCTCGCTGACCTGACGCAGCACATCCATGATGCGCTTGGTATTTTTGGGATCGAGTGACGCCACCGGCTCATCGGCCAGCAGGATTTTGGGGTTCTGCATCAGGGCACGGCAGATCGCCACACGCTGCATCTGCCCGCCAGAGAGGTTTTCCGCCCGCTGCAGCGCCTGCGGCAGCATGTTCATCCACTGCAGCAGTTCGATGGCGTGCGCCCGGTCATTGTCGGAGAAGATTTTAAAGAAGGATTTCAGCGTGCCGGTCTGGCTCAGACGGCCCAGCAGCACGTTGGTCAGCACGTCGAGGCGTGGCACCAGACAGAAATCCTGAAAGATCATGCCGCACTGGCTGCGCCATTCGCGCAGCTGGCGGCTGTTGAGCGTAACCACGTTACGATCCGCTCCGCCATGATGCAGACTGATAATCGCGCCGGAAGTCGCTTCAATCGTGCCGTTGAGCATGTGCAGCAGGGTCGATTTACCCGCGCCAGAGCGGCCAATCACCGCCACCAGCTCACCGGCGTGCAGGTCGAAACTGACCTGATCCAGCACCTGAGTGTCGCCGTAGGCTTTGCTCAGTTTCTGCACCGACAACACTTTTTGTCCGCTGAGGCTGGCCGGTGGCAGGTCGTTGTCGACCACCGTTTTCAGAAGTGCCTGTGCCATGGTTTCTCCGTCATCGCTGATTGCGTTCTGCGGGTTATTAAGGCGTGACGCGATGAACACGAGATGACAGTCAGATGATCAAACCGTGACAGGCCAGTGCGCGCCGCACAGCAATGTCTGGCCGTCACGGGCAGCCAGCACGCCGTCCGGTAACGGGTTCTCAGCTAACCAGTTATCCATCTCATGACTGAGGTGGGTGAGCCAGGTCTGACGCGGCTGGAGCATCTCTGCTATCGCCAGCGCCTGGGTCACATCATTATGGTTACGCGGTTCTGCTTGCGGCGGATCGTTGCAGTCAATCACCAGCTGGTCCAGCGGCTGACCGCGCAGGAAGTCGGCGGTGTCGGGTGGCAATCCGCAGGTATCACACAGCCAGGCGAGCCGGGTGCCGTGCCAGTCGAACAGATAGCCATGCGTCAGCTTCGAGTGCTGCAACGGCAGCGGCGTAACCTGCAGTTCACCAAAGGCGTGTGCTACAAACGGCGTTAAGGCGGGACGGAAATCGAGCAGGCCAGGATGTTTATAGAGATCGTCACAGCCTCGCGGATCGGGTGGACCCCAGACCGGAATCGGCGCGCCCACTCCCCAGCGCAGTGCAAAAAGCCCCTGCATATGATCCATGTGGTAGTGAGTCAGCAGAATGCGTGTCAGTGTGCCGGGCGGGAAGCGCGACGCCAGCAGCGGCAGACCGGCATCCAGCAGGATGCGCTCGCGACCAAACTCAATCAGCGCGCTGCAGGGTGCACGCGCGTAGCCGCTGTTGAGCTGCGCACGCTGACAGGCGCGACAGTCGCAGCCCGGCAGCGGTGCGGCAGTGACCCCGCCAGTACCCAGAAAAGTGAGTTTCATTGATGCGCCTTTGGTAGCGGATGTCGATGCCGGACTGTCACCGCCGGTGCCAGGATAAGAGAGTTTCATTGATGCGCCTCCAGTATCTGACGCAGCAGGCACACGGTATCCGCCAGCGCGCCGTCGTTGTTGAGGATAAGGCAGCCATCGGGCTGTGGCTGTGCGGCGCGCGCCAGCCGCCGGGCGATCTCCGACTCATCTTCCCGTCCGCGCTGGCGCAGCCGCGCTGCCAGCACGGCGGGTGTGACCTGCAGACAGACCGGCAGCAGCTGCGAGCCGAAACGGGCCTGCGCCTGCGCCAGATGCAGCCGCGAACCGTTCACCACCACATTCTGCCCGCGCAGCAGCCACTGTTCCGTCTCACAGCCAATGCCATAGCTGA
Source organism: Pantoea sp. EKM10T (assembly GCF_011800685.1). Taxonomy (NCBI): domain Bacteria; kingdom Pseudomonadati; phylum Pseudomonadota; class Gammaproteobacteria; order Enterobacterales; family Erwiniaceae; genus Pantoea; species Pantoea sp. EKM10T. The sequence goes on along the minus strand of NZ_JAALEU010000005.1, from coordinate 169,010 downwards.
AACCGTGCGCCTGCCAGCTCACCGCGAACAGACCGAGTGCTGCGCGACGGGCAAACTCCGCCTCGGTCAGCGCCACATGGTTTTCACCGCCCGCATCGGCGGCGCGGGTAATGTAGCGATGGGCGATCAGCAGCCGTGGCGGAGGTGCCGCCCGCAGCGCATCCAGCAGGCTGTCTTTACCCGAGCCCGAGGGACCGGTGAGCCAGATCAGCCGCGCCATCAGTACACCTGCCGGCCTTTGCTCCAGACATGCCGCACGTGCGGGTAGCCGTGTGCGGTGTGCGCCAGCACCAGATCGGCGCGGCAGCCTTCGGCGATTACCCCGCGATCTTCGAGCCCTAAGGCGCGCGCCGGGTTACAGGTGACCAGTGCAATCGCCTGCGCCATGCCGAGGCTGTTGCGCTCATCATCCGCCAGCCGGAACGCCGCATCCAGCAGGCTCGCCGGATAGTAATCGGAGGAGAGAATATTCAGCAGGCCGTGTGACGCCAGCTCCCAGGCGGCGACGTTGCCGGAGTGCGAGCCGCCACGCACGATGTTTGGCGCGCCCATCAGCACCTGCATATTGCGATAACGCGAGGCGCGTGCCGCCTCCAGCGTGGTAGGAAACTCCGCGATGCGGCTGCCTGCCGCATGGGACTCCTCCACGTGTGCCGCGGTGGCATCATCATGGCTGGCAATGGCGATGCCATGTTCCCGGCAGAGTCCGGCAATCGCCTGACGATTGGGCTGTGACCATTCTGCCGCCAGGGTGAGCTGGTCATGCTCGAACTGATCCATCTCCGCGTCGTTGAGCTGATATTTGCCCTGATAATATTCGCGATACTTCGTCAGGGATGCGTACTGACGCTGACCCGGCGAATGGTCCATCAGCGACACCAGCGCCAGCTCCGGCGTGCCCATCAGCGCTTCAAACAGCGGCGCAGTGGTGGGATGCGGCAGTTCACAGCGCAGATGCAGCAGATGCTCGGCCCGGTTCAGTCCTTTGCGGTTGCTGTCGCGGATGGCGTCGATCATCTTGCTGAGGTTATCCAGCCGGTGCCCGCCGTCGCGCACATCCCCGACGCCAATCGCATCCAGCACCGTGGTAATGCCGCTGGAGACCATCAGCGCATCGTGGCTGCTCATCGCCGAGTGTGCCGGCCAGTCCACTTTCGGACGCGGCGTGAAAAACTTATCGAGGTTATCGGTGTGCAGCTCCACCAGACCCGGCATCAGCCAGGCGCCTTCGCCATCCAGCGCGCCCGGCTGCTGGCTGGTGGTTTCGCTGAAGCTGCTGATGCGCTCGTCGCGAAACTCCAGCGATCCGGTTACCACTTCGTTTTCCAGCACCAGTCTGACGTTATTGATGATCATGCCTGCGCTCCTGTCTCGATTGGGTGCATCAGGTGCAGCCGGTCCGCTACCCGCTCGCGCACCGCCCGATCGTGAAAAATACCGACGATGGCGGCACCACGGGCGCGCGCCTGTTCAATTAGGCTCACCACCGCCTCGCTGTTGACACTGTCGAGCGAGGCGGTGGGTTCATCCAGCAGCAGCACCGGATAGTCGGCGATAAAGCCGCGAGCGATATTGACGCGCTGCTGCTCTCCGCCAGAGAAAGTGGACGGGGCCAGCGACCAGAGACGCTGCGGCACGTTGAGCCGGGTCAGCAGTTCGGCGGCACGTACTTCACATAAGGCGCGCTCGACGCCGCGCTCCAGCAGCGGCTGCATCACAATCTCCAGCGTCGGCACGCGCGGGATCACCCGCAGAAACTGGCTGACCCAGCCCAGCGTGTCGCGGCGCAGGGCGATAATCTGGCGCGCCGATGCCTGCGCCATGTCGATCCACTCGCCCTGATGCGCGACCCGAATGTGGCCGCTGTCGGGCTGATAGTTGCCGTAAAGCGCGCGCAGCAGTGTGGATTTACCGCTGCCGGAATGACCGTGCAGCACGACGCATTCGCCCTCGCCTGCCGTCAGGCTGGCGTTGTGCAGCACCGGCAGCGCCGCGCCGTTCTGGTTATGCAGCACAAAGGTTTTACACAAATTCTCTACCCGCAGGCGCGGAGTGATAGTTGTCATTTAATTGAGCACCGAAGAGACCAGCAGTTGAGTGTAAGGATGATGAGGATCGTCCAGCACGCGGTCAGTCAGACCGCTCTCCACCACCCGCCCCTGCTTCATCACCAGCAGGCGATGCGCCAGCAGTCGCGCCACGCCGAGATCGTGGGTGACAATCACCACCGCCAGATTCAGTTCGCGCACCAGCGTCCGCAGCAGATCCAGCAGTCGCGCCTGCACCGACACATCCAGCCCGCCGGTCGGCTCATCCATAAACATCAACTGCGGCTGCGTCACCAGATTCCGGGCGATCTGCAGACGCTGCTGCATACCGCCGGAAAAGGTGGTGGGCAGATCGTCGATGCGACCGGCGTCAATCTCCACCGCCTGCAGCCAGCGGCTCGCCTCGGCGCGGATGTCGCCATAGTGGCGCTGTCCGGTCGCCATCAGCCGTTCGCCGATGTTGCCGCCCGCGCTGACCTGCGAACGCAGCCCGTCCATGGGATGCTGATGCACCACGCCCCATTCGGTGCGCAGCAGGCGACGGCGATCGCTTTCACTCATCTGATAGAGGTCGCGGTTCTGATAGAGGATGCTGCCCTGCTGCGGCGTCAGACGCGCTGACAGGCTCTGCAGCAGCGTGGTTTTACCGGAGCCGGACTCGCCGACAATGCCCAGCACTTCGCCGGGAAAGAGATCAAAACTGACCTGCTCAAACCCTTTGCCCGGCGCATAAAGATGGGTGAGCTGGTTCACCGCAAGCAGCGGCTGTTCACTGTGCATGTTGCTGTTCCTGCTGCTGATGGCAAAAGTCGGTGTCGGAGCAGACAAACATCCGCGTTCCCTGGTCGTCCATTACCACCTCATCGAGATAGCTGTGGCGCGAGCCGCACAGCGCGCAGGGTTCATCCCACTGCTGCACGGTGAACGGATGATCGTCGAAGTCCAGGCTTTCCACGCGGGTGTAAGGCGGCAAGGCGTAGATGCGTTTTTCACGCCCGGCACCAAACAGCTGCAGCGCGGGCATCATGTGCATCTTCGGGTTGTCGAATTTGGGAATGGGCGAAGGATCCATCACGTAGCGATCGTTGACCCGGACCGGATAGGCGTAAGTCGTCGCGATGTGGCCGTAGCGGGCAATATCTTCATACAGCTTCACCTGCATGATACCGTACTCCTCCAGCGCATGCATGGTGCGGGTTTCGGTTTCACGCGGCTCAATAAAGCGCAGCGGCTCCGGGATCGGCACCTGGAAAATCAGAATCTGATCCTCTTCCAGCGGCGTTTCCGGGATGCGGTGACGGGTCTGGATCAGGGTGGCATCGGCGGTGCGCTCGGTGGTGGCAGCGCCGCTGACCCGCTTAAAGAACTGGCGGATCGACACCGCATTGGTGGTGTCATCTGCGCCCTGATCGATCACCTTCAGCACATCCTGATCGCCAATGACGCTGGCGGTGATCTGGATGCCGCCGGTGCCCCAGCCGTAGGGCATCGGCATCTCACGTCCGGCGAACGGCACCTGATAGCCGGGGATCGCCACCGCTTTCAGGATGGCGCGGCGGATGGTGCGTTTGGTCTGCTCATCGAGATAGCCGTTGTTATAGCCGGTGAGTTCAGCCATGGTTGCGCTCCTGATAATCGTGCTGCAGCTGTTTCAGCAGTTCCAGTTCCGCCTGGAAATCGACGTAATGCGGCAGCTTGAGATGCGAGACAAAGCCTGCGGCTTCCACGTTGTCGGCGTGCGATAGCACAAACTCTTCGTCCTGCGCCGGGCTGGTAACACGCTCATGCTGTTCGCGGCTTTGCAGCGCCCGGTCCACCAGCGCCATCGCCATCGCTTTACGTTCGGCGCGGCCAAACACCAGCCCATAACCCCGGGTAAAGTGCGGCGCAGTCTCGTCGCTGTGGGCGACGCCGTTGACCATTTCACACTCTGTCAGTAGCAGCTCACCGATCTCCAGCTCAAAACCCAGCTCTTCGGGACAGATACTGACGCTGAGAGTGCCGGTGCGGATCTCGCCGGCAAACGGATGGGTGCGGCCATAGCCGCGCTGGGTCGAGTAGCCGAGCGCCAGCAGAAAGCCTTCGTCGCCACGCACCAGCTGTTGCAGGCGGGCGGCGCGTGAAGCGGGAAAACTCATCGGCTCGCGGGTGATATCGACAGGCTCGCTGCCGTCATCCATCTCGGCGGCGGCCAGCCCTTCATCGCTCATCATGCTGAACATGTGCGGGCACCGATCAGGCACCGAACGATCGTCACGCGGCGCGGCAGGCGTTTCGCCATTGGCCAGCAGGGTGAAGTCGAGCAGACGGTGGCTGTAGTCGTAAGTTGGCCCCAATACCTGGCCGCCCGGCAGATCTTTATAGACCGCCGAGATGCGGCGTTCGATGCGCATCGCACCGGTCGCCAGCGGCGTGCTCTCCGCCAGGCGTGGCAGCGTGGTGCGATAGGCGCGAAGCAGAAAGATCGCCTCGACCAGATCGCCGCTGGCCTGTTTAATCGCCAGCGCCGCCAGTTCGGGATCGTAAATCCCGCCTTCGGTCATCACCCGATCCACCGCCAGTCCCAGCTGCTGCGCCACCTGATCGCAGCCGAGTTCGGCTACCGCTCTATCGCCGCGCCGCAGATCGGCCTGCAACTGGTGGGCATTTGAAATGGCTTTTTCGCCCCCTTTCACCGCGACATACATCAGCACACCTCCACAACGGTGGTGCGCGGCACGGCCATGATCGCTTCGCCACAGGTGAAGATCAGGTCCACGCCCTGTGGAAACGGATGCGGACGAGTGCGCAGATATTCCAGCACGCTTTCGGGCAGCTGTGGCGCGATGGCGCGGGTTTCCCGCAGGCCAGGGCCGGAGAGGCGCAGCGTCAGGCCGCCATTCAGCGACGGCACTTCGATAATCAGCGTGGTGCTTTTTTCTGGTGACATGTTGTCACCGGCCGCGAACTGCGTCGGGTCGGGCTGCGCCGCCGCATGGCTCAGGGCAAAAGGCGCATCCTGCTGCGTGGTGATCGGCGCACCGGTATGGAAGCGCAGATTGTTGCGCAGCTGTTCGTTGTCGATTTCCGCATCCAGCCAGACCGGGCTTTCCTGATCGACCAGCGTCAGCAGCAGCGCCGTGGCCGCCGGTGACAGTGCGCCCCAGCCCTGTTGCAGCGGCAGCGAGACCATCACGCCCGGTTCGCTCATCGCTTTCAGAATGCGGCGAAACGCGCGCTGCGCATCCGCCACCGGATGGTTAAAACTTGCCAGTAAAGTCATCAGTTATCTCCGCGAACCAGCGTAAAGAAATCCACTTTGCTGCTGGCGATCTCGCGGGCGCGCAGCTGTCGCTGCTCATCGCGCCACGCCGCCAGCGGGGTAATAATCTTCTCTTCCAGCAGTTGCCGGGTTTCCGGCTGCTGTAACAGCGCATCCAGCAGGGCGCAGCGCTCGGCATGGGCTTTGTCACGCCCTAACAGGTAGCTGTAACCCAGAGTGCCGTCGCTGAGCTGCACCACCGCGCGCGTCACCGTGGCATCGCCCATCACAAAGCGTTTGCCGGTGGCCCCCATCCGCGCCTGCAACCGCGTCAGCCCGATCTCTGCCGGACGGATCAGGGTAAAGGCGGGCTGGAGGTTAAGCGCCTGCCAGTGCGTCTCAAGCAAGGCGGCGCTGCTGTGCGCCAGCACCGACAGCCAGCGCTGGCGATCCGTTTGCTGTTCCATTAGTGCTCCAGAGTCAGTTCAATCATGTCACCGCGCGTCAGGCTGACGGAGTATTCCGCCACCGCGCCATCACTGGTTTTGTTCAGGGTCCGCACACAGAGCAGTGGGGAATGCAGCGCGATGTCGAGCTGCCGACACTCTTTGGCCTGCGCCCGGCGGGTGCTGATGCGGGTCTGGGTGCGTACCAGCTGCTTGCCGGTGTGCTCAACCAAGAAGTCGTGCAGCGATCCGCTGTTAAATTGCTGAAGTTGTGGCCACCAGCTGAGGTCGGCGAGGAAATGGTTAATCAGGCAGAGCGGCACGCCGTTGGCGCGACGCAGGGTACGCAGATGAATGACGTTGTCGCCCTCTTTCACGCCCAGCGCATTGGCAACGTCGTTGCTGGCCGGACGCAGCACCGCCAGCAGCCGTTCGCTGGTGGGATGACTGCCCTGCTCCAGCAGGTTCTGGCTGAATCGCGCCTGGGCATGCAGCGGATAGTCATAAGGGCGCATCAAAACCAGGATGCCGACGCCGTGACGGCGCTGCAGCAGCCCTTTGTGCACCAGCTCATCCACCGCCCGACGCAGCGTGTGGCGATTCACCTCATAGTGATCGGCCAGCTGTTGCTCGGAAGGAAGATAGTCGCCGCAGCGGTAGCGCTCTTTCAGCGCCTGCTCCAGTTGTGCGGCAACAGCCTGATAGACAGTGGTCGGATGTCTGGATAACTCCATCACGATGAAATCCTCACGGGTTACAGAGTGGGAACGCAGTGAAAAGACGCTGCGGGATGGTGTTAGCTTGAGGGGATCAGATGACAGAACCGTGACGCAGGGGTGAAGGAGAGGTGAATGTGGTGGCTGAAAAATGAGGAGTATTTGTCAGGGTGAGTTGCTGGCAGGAAACCGCCGGGCATGGGGTGATAGACCCCGCTTAAGCGGTCATTTTCTCTGCCGGGCCGGGAGTCAATCAATCAGAAGAACGTCATTCCCTGATAAGGCTGAGCAAGGCAGGCTCTGATACGGCTCTCAAGATCGCCATCGTGGATCTCAAGCCTGTGGCCATCGGGGTCCAGAAAGTAGAAGGAGTTCCCCTCGCTTTTATTGCGCTTCCACTCTGTCACACCCGCCACTCTCAATCGCTCAACGAACGCATCAAATTCGTCACCAGCAATAGTGAATGCATAGTGTGTGTAATCATTTCCAGCCGAGACGGTATCCACAGAGAGACAGAGCCAGAGTTCACCCAGCGAAAGATAAGCGCCATGATCCCATGCCGCTTTGGGGATGAATCCAAGGGTTTGCGTATAAAAATCCAGGCTACTGGCCAGGTTGCTAACTGCGAGGGTAAGGTGATTGAGTCCGGTCAGCATGTAAAACTCTTTATCAGAATGCAGAAGAATTTAATTTACAGGAATCAGATTTCTTTGCACACAAACAGAATTAACAACCGTTTGTATATCAGCTGAATCTCTGCCGGACCCACCCCGGAAAGAGGAAACAGGAGCAGGCAATACAGCCGGGACCGGCGCGCGATGAGCAGATAATGAAGACCGGGCTTGCACGAAAGGAACGACGGGCTTCATGGTGTACACTGGAACGAACTAACGTTGCGCTTAGGAGAGAATATGTACGGACCGGATCCCACCAATCCCCATCCAATGGAAGGCTTCCCACAGGTTTGTTTTATCAAAAATACGGTGAAAAACCCCAACATCATAATCGGGGATTTTACTTATTATGATGATCCTGAAGACTCAGAAAACTTCGAGCGCAATGTCCTTTATCACTTCCCCTTTATTGGTGACAAACTGATCATGGGTAAATTCTGCGCGATAGCCAGAGGCGTTCAGTTCATCATGAACGGGGCAAACCATAACATGGCGGGTTTCTCCACTTTTCCGTTTTACATTTTCGGAAATGGATGGGAAACAGCCCAGCCTCAGGCCGGCGATCTGCCCTATAAAGGCGATACGGTGATTGGTAATGATGTATGGATGGGTTATCAGGCGCTGATTATGCCAGGCGTTAAAATCGGTAACGGCGCAATAATCTCGTCACGTTCTGTCGTCACGTCGGATGTCCCGGCCTATTCGATTGTGGGTGGCAACCCGGCCAGAGTGATCAGGCAGCGTTTTACCGATGAAACCATATCAACGCTGGAGAAGCTGGCCTGGTGGGATTGGCCGGTAGAAAAGATTACCCGACACCTGCCTGCAATTATCGCTGCGGATGTTAAAGCATTGCCAGATGAATAACCGGGCAGAAGTGGAATAAACTCTGTCCGCTGCTGACATAGGGCGGCGATCATTCGACACGGGTTCGCATAATTTCGCGCAGATTGATGTATCAATGTGTCTGCTTTACCACTGGAGCGCGGGTTAAAACAGGAGTCGTTATGCTCTACATCTTAAGTGGCCTTCCGGGTTGCGGCAAAAGCACTATCGCTAAAATGCTATCTGAAAAATTGAAAGCGGTGTATTTACGCGTAGATACGATCGAACAGGCTCTGCGTAATAGTTCAGCAACTTTCAGGGATATTGGCCCTGAAGGCTATTTCATCCTTTATGAGCTTGCGCGGGACAATCTCAGACTGGGATCACCTGTTGTCACTGACTCGGTGAATGATCTTAACCTGGTACGTGATAGTTTTCGTGATATCGCACTATCATCAGGTGTTCCCTTTCTGGAAATTGAAATCCTCTGTTCTGATCCGGAACAGCATCGTGCCCGTGTAGAGAACAGAATCTCAGATATTCCTGGTTTAAAAGTGCCTGACTGGCAGGCCGTTGTGGATCGTGTTTATGAACCGTGGAGCAGAGAGCATCTGCAATTAGATACCGCGGAATTATCGCCTGCTGAGTGCGTTGATATCATCCTCCAGAAGAGCATTTAGCCCTGGCCGCGTTTAGCCCGCACCCTTAACGGCAATAAATGTTTTAACCTGAGGCTGCATGTTGCCCTACCCTCAGGGATTAAAACCGGTAAAACAGAAGTAGCCACGCTATTCCCTCAGCTTAAGCGGCAATATCAGCACGTTCTGGAGAGGATTAATGAGGTAACCAGGGTCAGGTACTCAATGAGAGAAAACGGACGTAATTCCTGAACAGTTGATCATGTCCCAAAGGCTTTTTCAAAAACTGAAAAAGAGTAGAAGTCGCAGATAATTGAATCAAAAAGCATCCCGGCTGGCAAAATTCTGATGCCCTTTTGATGGTATTCCATCATTCCCTCTCAAATTAACATTGTAATTTTCCACTATTTTTTAAGTTAATCTGAATATTCAAAACCTTAAAAAATAAATAAACCATCTGATTCAACATCATAATTTTAAATTGTCATTTTATTTTTACTGAAGCCTACCTTCTTAAATTCATGCGCGATTTTTGCACTGCCGTTGGTTAATAACCGTGAGTAATCTCTGGCTGCTCCAGGCCGATAATCGTAAGACATCTTACCTGGAGCTTTACTGCCATGCTGAAAAATACACGTCTCACCACGATCCTGACGTTATCCGGACTGTTTCTGTTTTTTGTCTTTCTTGCTTCTTCATTGCTGAGTGTGATCTATCTGAATCGCAGTGCGGAATCTCTCAAAAATCTCAACCATGAAGTTTCTGCAACCCTTGGCGTCGCTGACACGACGAACTGGATACGTGCCGCTCGCACCACACTGCTGGCCGCTGTTCCTTATGCTGACGGCAGCAATCCAGAGGCGTTTAATGCCGCGCTGGCCCAGGCCAGATTTTACTATGATGGCGGCTTGCGCTTTATGCAGGCCTATCAGGCTGCACCCAAAATGGCCGGTGAAGCGGAACTGTCACGGGAGCTGGCCGCACGCTACAACGATTACACTCAGCAAGGCGTTGGTGCCCTTTTCACCGCGCTGCAGAAAAGGGATGTACCCGCTTTTCTGATGCTTGCTGGTACAAAAGTCGTGGCACTTGATGAGGCTTACCGCGTTCCGCTGGACAAGGTTATTGCCATACATAAACAGTCAGCCGTAAACATCACCCAACAGGCCGATACCGATACGCACATTGCTTATGTTGCTGCGGGTGTGTCGGTCATACTCTTTATCCTGGCTTCAGTCATTGTGGCGGTGGTACTCAAAAATGTGCTGATCAAGCCCCTGCGTCGTGCTGGCGAAGTAACGGCAGCCATTGGTGCCGGCGATCTGACATCGGAGTTCCACAATCTCCGCAACGATGAAATGGGCAGGCTTCTGCAGGGGCTTGAAAATATGCAGCTTGGCCTGAAAACGATGGTCAGTGAAATCGTCAATGGCGTAAGCGAAGTGGCTCGCGTTACCACGCAGATAAGCGACGGCAACCACAGTCTTTCCAGCCGCACGGAGCAACAGGCGGCAGCGCTCGAAGAGACCGCGGCGAGCATGGAGGAGCTCTCGTCTACTGTCTCACTCAACGCCGGTAATGCCTCAGTCGCCAGCGACGCGGCCTCTGCGGCTTCCGGAACCGCTTCGGAATGCGGCGCGGCAATGCGGGAAGTGGTGCGCACGATGGCAGACATCAAAACCAGCGCAATGGCCATCAGTGAAATTACCTCCGTAATAAACAGCATTGCCTTTCAGACAAACATTCTGGCACTGAACGCAGCGGTAGAAGCAGCACGTGCAGGCGACCAGGGTCGCGGTTTTGCTGTGGTTGCTAACGAAGTTCGCACGCTTGCACAACGCAGCACACAGTCTGCGCGGGAAATTGAAAAGCTGATTGCTGAATCCAATCTGAACGTTGGTCTGGGTGAGCAGAAAGTGGCTCAGGTTTCGCTGACGACAGAAAAAATTATCAGCGATGTGACCGGCGTGACCTCGCTGCTGGGAGAGATTGCGGCGGCGTCTTCTGAACAGAGTAAGGGAATAAATCAGATCGGCACGGCTGTAACCGAAATGGACAGTGTGACTCAACAGAACGCCACGCTGGTTCAGGCTTCTGCTGCTGCTACGGGTGTACTGGAGGAACAGGTTAAATCGTTGAGTGCGATTACCAGCCGGTTCAGGTTGCAGGCTGGTGCGGTCGTGACAGACTTACGCTCCCCGGCCATACCGTCTGTTCAGGTGAAAGAAAAAGTTTCAAGCGATCCGTGGGTGAGCTTTTAACTGAGTCAGGCTGATGTCTGCAGCTTCTTCTGCAGACATCGGGCCTACCAGAAGATGGCCAAAACAATTATGTCCGCTTCAGACACCATGCGGACAAAGACACCATCGCCTGCCCTGAAAGAACAACGGAGCGACAGCCATCAGGATGCACACACCCTCTCAAACTGCCGCTCCCAGCTTGCCCCTATTCTGCCGTCCCTATTCCCACCTTCTCACGCCCGGTATCCGTCAGTGATGCTCTCACCTGCGGCAGGCTTTCCGGGTAATTCTGCTGAATAAACTCAATCATCTTCTCACGCACATAACAGCGTAAATCAAAGGCGATCGGCGAGTTCTGCGCGGTCATCAGCATCCTGATGGTCATGGTTTTCTCGGTGGTGTCGGTCACCTGTAGCACAGAGGTTTCCTGATCCCAAAGCTTGGTTTCGCTCAGCACCTTTTCAAAATGCTTGCGCAGCGGCTCCAGCGGCATGGAGTAATCCACGTAAAGGAACACCGAGCCTAAGATCTGGGCGTTATTGCGCGTCCAATTCTGAAACGGGTTTTCGGTAAAGTAGGTGATCGGCAACACCAGCCGACGCAAATCCCAGATGCGCACCACCACATAGGTCAGGTTGATCTCCTCAATCCAGCCCCACTCTTTTTCTACCACTACCGCATCATCAATTTTAATAGGCTGGGTAAAGGCGATCTGAATACCGGCGAACAGATTGACCAGCGACTTTTGCAGCGCAAAACCAATAATGATACCGGCAACACCCGCACCGGCCAGAATGGTGGTGCCGAATTTCCGGACGCCAGGGAAGCTGAGCAGAATCAGCGAAACACAGAACAGAACCAGGATGACAATAACCACTTTTTTGACATAGATAATCTGCGTGCGAATTTTACGCGCACGAAGGTTATTGGAAATATTAATGTCATAGCGGATATAAAGCATATCCTGCGCCACGTTGGTCAGCCGGATTAAGATCGAGCAAAATGACATAATAATAAAGACATTGATGATATTGGTGATTAAAGAGAGAGATTCCGGTTGGAAATCGATGTAATTAACGCCGACATTAATCATTAATAACGGAATAAAAAAGAACATCGAGCCGCTAAGATGCTTCTCAAGGGATTTGAACAGTTTTCTGTCACGAATCTGCCAGTAGCGGATGAACCGGAGCAGGATAAGGCGGGCCAGGAATCCCAGCACAAAAGAGAGCGAGACGAGTAATACAACAGGCACCCATGACGGGAAACCAGATAACTCACCGAATAACAATGGCATTATTTTCCCTTATAGTAAGCTGACAACCTCAGGCTGTCAGATAAGTGACAAACTCAGTAACCGTTGTCTTCACGGCTATCCGTTCGTAACTCAATCAGCGCACATGAGTATGAACCATCGCGGCGAAGTTAACAGTAAATGCGCGGTGATGCGTCCAGAGAGGCTGTCGCGCGCCAGCCTTATGCTACTGATAGGGAGGCCGAATGTTGGCCCTCATGTCACCGTCCAGCCAGCTAACCCCATTAAAATATCTGATATAACACGGCCACTTATTCACTCCCCATTATTTAGCCTACCCTGGCCATCCGGCAACAAAAACATTGCCAGAATCACTAAGCGTAACGCTTTGCGTGGACGTTTTTATGCAATCTGCTAATTTTTAAGCTGTTCCCCTGCTGCTGAGAAAAACAACAATATGATTAACACCCTTAAACTTTCCTCTGATTTTCGTCGCAGTTTCCTGCGTGAGGTATTGGTGCCGCTGGTCGCTATCTTACTGCTGACGTTTGTAGGTGCAGGCGCTGCGCTCTTTGTTGGTACCTCACTCACCAATACGGAGGCCCGCCATCAGCAGCAACGGATGATTGAAGCCTCTTTTTCACAGAGTCTGAATGAGCATCTGCGCCAGCTGCATAGCCTGTCGCGCTGGGGACCCTTTGAGCAGCATCTGGCGGAGGGCAACAGCAGCAGGTGGCTGGATGAGAACATTGGGCTGTGGCTGTATGAGATGTTCGGCCATCAGCTGATTCTGGTGCTGGACCAGCAAAATCAGATTGTCAGAGTCTGGCGCGAAGGCCAGCCGGTCTCCGCCCCTGAAAATGACCCGCTGATTGGTGAGGTGCTGCAAAGCACGCTGGTCAACGATCCGGCACGCCAGGATAACGCCGATTATGCCCGCGTGACAAACCGGGCCGCCGCGCTGGCAGTAGGTAACATCCAGCGGGAGAGCAATGCCCTGCCGCGTTTCCGGCTGGTGAGCCTGAAATTTCTTGATGACGGCTATCTGGCGGGCCTGGCGGAACGCAATCAGCTGCAGGGGCTGCACTTCTCCGACGGCACGCCACAGCCGGGAACCGGTGCGCGCTATCTGCTGATCGCCCAGGCGGGTGAGGCGGTTGGCTATCTGAACTGGATCCCCTCCCGTCCCGGTGCGCAGATGCTGCGCACCATCGGGCCATCTACCGGGCTGGCGGTACTGGCGATATCCCTGCTGTGCCTTTATATGGTGCGGCGACTCTGGAACTCGTCGGTGAACCTCTCGCAATCCATGCTCAGGCTCGGCGCGTCAGAGGCTCAGGCACAGCATCTGGCGTTTCATGATGTGCTGACCGGCCTGCCGAACCGCGCACTGGTCGAAGACCGTTTAACCCAGGCGCTGGCCCTGGCGACGCGCCACGATCAGCGAGTGGCGCTGCTGCTCATTGACCTCGACCGCTTTAAAACCATCAACGATACCCACGGTCATCACGCCGGAGATGAACTGATCATCGCGGTCGCACAGCGCCTGAGCCGTATCGTGCGGGCCAGCGATACGGTAGGACGCATCGGCGGTGATGAATTTATCGTGGTGATGCCAGATGTCGATAATATCGGCCAGGTGCATAGCCTGGCGCAGCGCATTATCGATGAACTGAGTGAGCCTTTTACGCTGTTTGGCAGCGATGTCTGGAGTGGCGCCAGTATCGGACTGGCGCTGGCACCCAAAGATGGGGTTGATCGGCTGGAACTGATGCGCAAAGCGGATATTGCGCTGTATGAGGCCAAAAGCGGCGGGCGCGGCACGTATCGTCAGTTTGAACGGGCGATGGATGAGTCGGTGCGGACCCGACAGACCATCGCTGCCGACCTGCGTACGGCGCTGCATACCCATCAGGGGCTGGAGGTGTGGTATCAGCCGCTGATGGATATTGGCGGTCAGCAGATGGTGGGCATCGAAGCGCTGCTGCGCTGGCACCATCCAGCCCGCGGCCTGATTGCGCCCGGTGAATTTATCGCGATTGCCGAAGAGACCGGCCTGATTATTCCGCTGGGCGAATGGGTGCTGGCTGAAGCCTGTATCACTCAGCAGCGTTTTCCCGAGCTGCTGGTGGCGGTCAACGTCTCGCCGGTGCAGTTCCGCTCTACCGGCTTTGTTGAGCGGGTGATGGCGATTGTCAGCCAGAACGGCGGCGATCCGAAACGCCTGGAACTGGAGATCACCGAAGGGGTGTTAATCGAAGATGAACGTGAAGCACGCGCCATTATTGTGGAGCTGCGTGACGCGGGCTTCCGGATTGCGCTGGATGACTTTGGCACCGGTTACTCCAGCCTGAACTATCTCAGCAACTTTCCGGTGGATAAAATCAAAATCGATCGCTCATTTACCCAGTCGCTGGGCGTGGCGGAAAATTCAGTGGCGATTGTTGAATCGGTGGTGAAACTGGGTCATGCCATGGGTCTGATGGTGACAGCAGAAGGCGTCGAGACGCCAGGGCAGATGTCTGCGCTGGCAGATGCGGGCTGTAATCAGCTGCAGGGCTATCTGTTCAGTCAGGCGGTGCCCGCCGATCAGCTCGCGGCGCTGATGAAAACTATTGCGCCAGACAACGCGCAGCACGAGTGATCGCTGATGTGGAAAGCCTGAGCACAACGTTGTGCTCAGGCTTTCCGGCTGCGTGATGCACCTGAGATCAGAAGATCAACATCGCCATTTACCCGTCGTCGCGGGAAATTAAACCCCCAGGCTATCCAGCAGCGCGGCAGAATGGGCGACCGCGCCAAAGATGCCGCCCTGCATATGGATCATGCTCAGCGCCGCCTCATGATGACGCTGCTCGGTCGCAGCACAGCAATCGGACAACACCAGGCACTCAAAGCCGCGATCGTTGGCTTCGCGCAGCGTGGTGTGGACGCAGACGTCGGTGGTAATGCCGGTGAGGATCAGATTACGGATGCCGCGACTGCGCAATATCAGCTCCAGATCGGTGGCATAAAACGATCCCTTACCCGGCTTATCAATCACCACTTCACCCAGCAGCGGCGTCAGCTCCGGGATTATTTCCCAGCCCGGTTCACCGCGCACCAGAATACGGCCGCACGGTCCCTCATCCCCGATCCCGGCGTTCATTCGCCGCGAGCGCCAGCGTTTGTTGGCGGGCAAATCGCTGAGATCGGGCCGGTGTCCTTCGCGGGTATGAATAACCGGAAACTGCCGGGCGCGCATCGCCGCCAGCACCTGCTGCAACGGTGCGATGGGCGCGCGGGTCAGACTCACGTCATAGCCCATGCTGTCGACATAGCCGCCCATGCCGCAGAAGTCGGTCTGCATATCAATCACGATCAGCGCGGTGTCAGCCGGCGTAAAAGTGCCGTCAAACGGCCAGGCGTAGGGGGTTGAATTAACGCTGTAGTCGGGCATTGCTGTTCTCCATTACCGGGCGCGGCATGCGCATTCTGCTGATCACGCTGTAGCTGATGGCGGCGGTCACCAGACCAATAACCGCTTCACCAAATTGAGGGAAAGCGACGTGGGCGATCACCGCACACAGGCTGCCAATCGCCCAGGCGGCAAACGCAGTACCACGAAAACGCTGCGCCGGACGCTGCTCGCTGATGCGCGCCATAAAAATTAAATCCACGATCATCACGGCACCAAACGGCGGCACCACAATGCCGAGCAGGCTGAGCCACTCCAGGAAGTAAGACCAGACGCCCGCCAGCGCCAGCACGCCGCCAATGGCACCCAGGATCAGCGTCCAGAGCCGCATTTTGCTGCTGAACAGATGACTGAAGCCCACCGCCCCGTTGTAGAGGCAGTGTGTGCAGACCGATCCGAGATTGATAAAGACAAACAGGCA
Source organism: Pantoea sp. EKM10T (assembly GCF_011800685.1). Taxonomy (NCBI): domain Bacteria; kingdom Pseudomonadati; phylum Pseudomonadota; class Gammaproteobacteria; order Enterobacterales; family Erwiniaceae; genus Pantoea; species Pantoea sp. EKM10T. Next base: position 153,049 of record NZ_JAALEU010000005.1, on the reverse strand, counting down.
GGCCACTACCGACAAAAAGGCGCTGTGCCCCATCAGCATCGGCAGGAAGTTGCCGCCATTGGTCAGCGGATCAACTGCTGCGCCCACGGCCACAATCACCACACCGAACAGGTAAGAGATGACGTTAGCGACCGGGAAGGCAGAGAACGCGGCGATCACCGCCGAACGGCCATTCTTCGACCAGCGGGTAAAGTCAGCGGTCATGGTGCCGGAGTCAGCAAAACCGGCCACCACCATGGTGACGGCGGTGCCCATACTCATTGCACCGGCTGCGCTGGCGCTGCCCTTCCACTGCGTCACCACGGAGAAGTCGTGCTGTTTGCTAATCAGCCACAGCGCCACCATTCCCAGCACCACAAACAGCGGCGCGGCGATCATCCCCAGCACCGACAGCGCCCGCACGCCCAGGAAGGTAATGCCGGTATAGAGGATCATGGCAAAGGCCGTCACCGCCAGCGCATTCCAGCCGAAGGTCTGATTAATGACCGTGCCGGTAAGGCCGGTCTGGAAGGCGTACCAGCCGATCACCACCGTCGAGAGAAAACCCGAGACCAGGATGTAGCCTTTGCTGCCAAAGGTGCGTCTGGCCTGCAGGGCGAAATTCATTCCGCTGTTACCGGCGTACCAGCTCAGCGCGCCGACATAGGCGAACAGCACCAGGTTTCCCAGCAGAATGGCGATCAGCGCAGGCCAGAACCCCAGATGCCAGGTGATGATGCCGCCAAACAGCGCATTGGTGAGGATCATCGGAAAGCCAAACCAGACGGCCGAGACAGAGCGGGTTGAGTGACGGTGCGACAGCGGTACCGGCTCATGTTCAAACTCCTGCTCCAGCGCAGGCTTAGTAGACGTTTTCATTGGGCGATTCCGGGTTGAAGGTGATTCCACGGCTGAATGCGCTCGAAAGCGGCACTGGCAGCCAGCACTAAGGCATCATCAAGATGACGTCCGACAATCTGCAGACCGACGGGCAAGCCGCTGGCGGTAAAACCGGCGGGCACGGACGCGGCGGGCTGACCGGTGAAGTTGAACGGATAGCAAAACGAGAGCCAGTGATCGCTGCGGACCATGCGGCCATCAATGATCTCCGGTCCCTGCATCCCCAGCGGAAACGGCGGCACCGCCAGCGTCGGGGTAATCAGCAGGTCAAAGCGCTGCATAAAGCGCCACAGGCAGTTGCTGACCGCTTTGCGGGTGGTGATGGCATCGGTGAAGTTTTCCGCCCGCCAGTCGCGCTGCAGCATGGCGACCAGATGCGGCGACATCTCGCCGCCCTGCTCCGCCAGCATCTGGCGCATGCCGGTGAGATCGCTCTCCATCGCCACCAGCGCGCCAAAGGCCGCCGACGGATCAGGGAAGCCGGGATCGGCCAGTTCCAGTTCAGCACCGATTTCAGCGGCAAAACGCTGCACCGCCGCGCTGACCACTGCCCGCACTTCCGGATCAACGGCCACATAGCCAAAATCTGCGCTGAAGGCGATGCGCAGTTTGCCTGGCAGATGGTGTGGCGCGCCCAGCCAGTCGACATCGCTGCAGGGAATCGAGTGGCGATCGCGCATATCCGGTCCTGCCATCAGCGACATCATCAGCGCGGCATCGCGCACGCTGCGCGTCATCGGACCGATGTGCTCCAGTGACTCCCAGCTCGACACGCCGGGGTAGCGCTCATCACGACAGCCGGGCCAGAGCGGCACCCGGCCCATCGACGCCTTGAAGCCGAAAATACCGCAGTGCGCCGCCGGAATGCGTACCGACCCGCCGCCGTCGCTGCCCAAAGCAATCGGGCAAAGCCGCGCCGCCACCGCCGCACCCGAACCGGCGCTGGACCCTCCTGGCGTCATGCTCAAATCCCAGGGATTGCGCGGCGACGGAAACAGCGGATTGTGCCCGACCCCGCTGTAGCCAAACTCCGGTGCGGTGGTTTTGCCAAGCAGAATGGCGTCGGCGGCCAGCAACCGTTCCACCGTGATGTCATCATCTTCCGGCACGAAATCTTTGTACGCCGCCGAACCGGAGGTGGTTCTGACGTTTGCGGTGCAGATTAAATCTTTCACCGCCAGCGGTACGCCTGCCAGCGCGCCCAGTGTTTCACCGCGTGCCCGTCGGGCATCCACGGCTCTGGCCTGTGCCATTGCCAGTTCAGGCGTCGGGGTACAAAAAGCTTGTATCGCCGGTTCCCGCTGTTCCATCCGTGCCAGCGCCGCCCCGGTCAGCTCATAAGCCGACACGTCCCCGCTGCGAATCAGAGCGGCCATCGTGGTGGCATCTTCGTCTAATAAGGAGTCAAGCATGGGTTACCTCGCCAAAAGTGTACCTGTCGGCTAGTGCATGAAGCGTGCCAGTTAGCGGTGATTCATCCGGTCTGAAACGGGGATGCCAGATGGAATACGGGCTGGGATACAAGATCGAATTCTTATGATGCCAGGTGGAGGCGACTGTTTGTTTTTCCAGCACGATGATGGCGCAGCGCTGCGCGATAAGGGGGCGTAATAACTGAATGCTTTGCGGGCTGCTTTACAAAACGATGTCGGTTATCAGCAACAGCGGCCGATATGCTGGAATGAATAACCACATTTTTACCAGGGAGGTTTGACCGGTCTGAGCAGGCACTAAAAAATCACGGCTTAAAGATTCACATGCAGCCTGCAGGGATGATAAGTGCGCATTGAAGAAGATATTTATCTTGAAAACTACGAAATCAGGCGGAAAAAATTCATTTACGATCGGCGTATTCATTACAGTTACGCGTTTGTTGCCGGTAATGAGAATTACACTGTCATCGTGGGCAAGCTAATGGATGAACAGACCTTTACCCGCATCGGATACCAGATGCCACCCGGTATCGCCTTTCCGGTTAAAGGGCTGGCTGAAGTCTGTTTTGACGTGTTCGATGGTCTGGAGTGCCTCGGCGATTTCCGCCATATCAGCTTTGCAGGATTAGGCAGTGCTGTCGTTTTCAAAAGCGTACTCCTGGCGTTAATGGCACACTATGAAAGCTTCTTTATAGGCGGTTTTGTTTTCCAGGCTGCATCAGGAGAGATCGTTGACCGCAATCGCCCGACACCCCTTGAGGAGATCTACGACGCTTTGCTTGGGTTAAAAAATGAACTACGCTACAATCGCCGAACAGGGTTGCCTAAGAAAGCGCCGCAACCTTTAATCCCGAAATATTTCCGGGCTTATAAAGTAGTGACTACAGGGAGAGCTTGCTATGTCGTTTTACGATAAATACGATGGCATCACAGATGCGGCTGATGCCGAGAACAGGGAGTTAAGGGCACTATTGATTGCTGAATGGCTGGCCAGACCCGATCTGCCCGCCATTAAAGCCCAGTTAGCTCAGAGGAAAAAACGCTCGTCGTCTGCCCTGTTACGCCGCAAGTTGAAAGAGCTGAATGCGCGCGAAATGCAGAAAGCTAAGATCAGCGCTTAACGCTTAAAGGCCCGATAAACGGGCCTTTCGTATTTTTATCAGCTTCTGGCTCACTCGCAGACGGCTTTTCGCCACCCGCAACTCACCTCTACTCCGGAAAATCCGTCTCCACCGATGTCTGTTTCCACGCTTCGATCTCAGCCAGCCGCTCTTTAAGCTTGCTGGTCACGGCATCATGGCCCCAGGCGCCCATCACCAGATGGCGTGGCGGGTTATCATGCTCAGTGATGGCAATCATCGCCGTGGCGGCCCGCGCCGGATCGCCCTTCTGCGTGCCGCTGTATTCGGCGGTGGCTTTCATCCGTGCGGCTGCAGTCTCTGCATAGTCTGGCAGCGTGCTCGGTGTCTGATGCAGGGAGCGTCCCGCCCAGTCGGTGCGGAACGGACCTGGCTCGACACAGGTAACGCGAATGCCCAGCGGTCCCGCTTCCAGCGCCAGCGAATCTGACCAGCCTTCCACCGCATGTTTGCTGGCAGAGTAGTATCCTGAGCTGGCAAAACCAATTAAGCCTGCCACCGAGGTAATGTTGATGACGTGGCCGCTGCGCGCCTTTCTCATCGCGGGCAGCACGGCGCGGGTCAGGGCAAACAGGCCAAAGACGTTGGCATCAAACTGCGCGCGGATTTCGCTTTCCACACCCTCTTCCACCGAGCTCTGATAGCCGTAACCGGCGTTGTTTACCAGCACATCAATGGTGCCGAACGTGTCGAGTGCCACTTTGACGGCCTGGTCAATGCTCGCCTGGTGGGTCACATCCAGCGCTACTGCCAGCGCGTTGTCGTGTCCCTCAACCAGATCGGCAATGGAAGAGGTATCACGTGCCGTCACGACGACCTTAAAACCACGCGCGATGGTCTGCTGCGCCAGTTCACGACCAAATCCGGTCGAACATCCCGATATTAACCAGACAGGGCTGGAGTGAGCAGTCATGGTAAGACTCCCGTTGATGATGATGAAGTGACTGGAGACCCGGACGCGAGTGCATCCGGGATTTAAGGTTAGCGAGGCGCGACCGCCCCACTTAGCCCTTAATGCTTTTTATTGAACAGCTGGCTGGCGGTGTCGCTGATGATCTGTGCCGCACCGCGATCGCCTTTCACCATCGACGCCATAAAGGCTTTCGCCTGTTTAAAGGTGATGTGCGGCGGTAACGGGGCAACTTCCGGATCGGTTTTCACCTCCAGCAATACCGGGCGATCGGCGCTGAGCGCACGCTGCCATGCCGCCGCCAGATCGTCAGGATTATCGACAAAAATACCTACCATTCCCAGCGACTGCGCAAACTCAGCATATTTCACATCCGGCAGTTGCTGCGAGGCGTCAAAGCGGGGATTCCCCTCCATGACCCGCTGCTCCCAGGTGACCTGATTGAGATCCTGGTTGTTGAACACGCAGACGATCAGGCGTGGATCGGCCCACTGCTGCCAGTATTTCTGGATGGTGATCAGCTCCGCCATGTTGTTCATCTGCATGGCGCCGTCACCCACCAGCGCCACCACCGGTTTATCGGGATGGGCAAATTTTGCGGCAATCGCATAAGGCACCGCCGCGCCCATACAGGCCAGGCCACCGGAGAGCGAGGCGCGCTGACCCTGCTTAACCCGATAGTCGCGGGCGAACCAGTTGGCACAGGAACCAGAGTCCGAGGTGACAATGGCGTTATCCGGCAGTTGTGGCGACATCTCCCACACCACCCGCTGCGGGTTGACCGGATTAGCGGGTGCCATGGCGCGCTCTTCCATCAGCGTCCACCAGTCGCGCACCTGAAGCGCGATATCTTCCTGCCAGCTGCGATCCTCTTTGTGCTCCAGCAGCGGCAGCAGAGCGCGCAGGGTTTCAGCCGCATCGCCATGCAGGTTCACTTCGCTGGGATAGCGCAGGCCGAGCATGGCGGGATCGATGTCGATCTGCACCGCACGCGCCTTGCCCTCTTCCGGCAGGAACTCCGTCCACGGAAAGCCGCTGCCGATCATCAGCAGGGTGTCGCAGTTCTGCATTAAATCGGATGAGGGCTTCGTGCCCAGCAGGCCAATCGAACCGGTCACAAACGGCGCATCGTCCGGCAGCACATCTTTGCCCAGCAGCGCTTTTGCCACGCCCGCACCCAGCACATTGGCGACCTGTACCACCTCGACGGCGGCGTTACGTGCGCCTGCGCCAATCAGAATCGCCACTTTTTTGCCGGCGTTCAGCACCTCAGCGGCGCGTTGCAGATCCGCTTCATAAGGGATCACTTTGGGACGCTGATAGCCGCTGCCGGAATGGGTAAAACCGTGCAGATGCTGCGGCGGCTGCCACTCTTTATCCTGAATATCTTTAGGGATGATGATCACCGCCACGCCGTTTTGCGCTTTGGCGATGCGCACGCCCCGGTCGAGCAGATGGCGAACCTGGGTTGAACTCGAAGCTTCCTGAACGAAGTTGGCAACGTCCGAGAAGATGCGATCCAGGTTCATCTCCTGCTGATAACTGGAGCCGCGCGCGGTCGCTTCCGCCTGTCCGGCAATCGCCAGCACCGGAGCATGATCCATTTTGGCGTCATAGAGTCCGGTCAGCAGATGGGTCGCGCCGGGCCCGCCGGTAGAGAGGCAGACGCCCAGCTCACCGGTGAATTTGGCGTGTCCGGCCGCCATAAAGGCCGCCATCTCTTCGTGACGTACCTGAATAAATTCGATGCCGTCGCCTTTGGCGTTAGCACGCTGAATGGCGCCCAGCACCCCGTTGATGCCATCGCCCGGATAGCCGTAGATGCGTGTGACGCCCCACTCTTTCAGGCGCTGGACAAAAAAATCACTGGTTTTCATGCTCATCGTCGCGTTTCCCCTTGTAGTCCATGCAGACTTAAAGCGTAGTAGACGATGGGCAATCGCCGTTAATTGTTCGCCATTGCCGGGTATCGCTGACGCAAATCACTGAATATTTGTGCCATATCCGCCGTTTCGCCTATCTCTGCCACTACCCGGAATACCTGGGTTTTCAGGAAGTGACGCCAGCTCACCGGCGCGCTTGCCAGAAAGGCGGTCAGTAACTGATAACGCTGTGGCGTCCAGAGCGTTTCGAAGCGACTCCGTGCTTCGCCGTGCTCAAAATGGTGCGAAGCCTGCTGCGGCATTGTGGCGCGCAGGCGCTCCGTTGCTGCCCGATCCACGTGGTGATCAACTACCACCACGCCATACTGCGTCCTTGCTGCCGCGACGCTGAGATAACCACAGCGCACATCCTGCATCACCGCATCGGCATCGCGCTGTGTTGGCAGGCCATAACCGCCCGCGCCGGGTCCGCGCACTTCGACCACGTCACCCGGCAGGCAGTGGATCACATCAGTGTTACCGTGATTGATGACCTCACCGTCGCGCCGGGTACGGAAGTAAGAGAGCGCCCCACTCTGGCCGCCGACGACACCCGCCGAGGCAAACACCGATCGGTTACGGTTGCGCGCGGTAATGGTGGTATTGGGCGAGAAAACCTCAAATGCCATTTCGGTGGCTAAACCGCCGCGATAGCGACCGGCTCCGGCGCTGTCCTGGGCCAGTCCGTAGCGATGAAAGCGGATTGGCACTTCCGCTTCGTTGATCTCAATCGGGGTGTTTTTCAGAAAGGCTGAAAGACCGCCGGAGCCGTCAGGCCCATCGTGACGCGGCGTGCCGCCCGCGCCGCCGCCCACCGGACCCAGCGAGGCGACCACACTGCGATTCGGCGTCTGGGTACGAATGTTCATGATTGAGTTGCCGCCCGGTGAATTCGCGGGCAAACGCTCCGGCATCGCCAGCGAGAAGACGCCGATAGTGGCAATCTGCGACAGTGCACAGGTCAGGGAGCGCATCCCTACCGCTGCGGGCGCTTCACAGTTCATGACCGTGCCAGGCGGCAGGATTGCCCTAGTGGGTCGCAGCGTACCGGCGTTAAGCAGCAGTGAACGGTCCAGCGTAGAGAGCGCATAGGTAACACCCACCAGCGCCAGCGGATGCCGCTCACGTCCGCCAGTCGGCATATTCAGCGACGAGGCCAGCTGCGGATCGCTGCCGGTGTAGTCCAGCTCCAGTTGATCGCCCTGCACCCGCAGAGTAATGGCGATACGGCAGGGATAACCGCCCTCGCCATCTTCATCGGCGTAGTCGGCATAGAAGTATTCCCCGTCGGGAATGGTTTTGATAATGCTGCGCGCCTGCGCTTCGGCGTAATCGAGAATGCCCTCAATGCCCTGCAAAAAATCGGCGATGCCAAAGCGGGCAATAATGTCGTGGATTTTACGCTCGCCGACGTTCACCGACGCCAGCTGGGCTTTGAAATCGCCCCAGTTCTGATCCGGCACCCGCACATTGAGCCGCATGATGCTGGCGACCTCTTCGTTGAGCTGACCCTGCCGCATGATCTTCAGCGGCGGGATGCGAATCCCCTCCTGCACGATATCGGTCAGCGAGCGCGACAGCGAGGCGGGCACCGCGCCGCCGACGTCGGTGTTATGAATGTGGCCCACCACGAAGCAGACAATGTCACCCTGGTGGAACACCGGTTTCCAGATGTGGATATCGGGCGAGTGGGTCGCCACGTTGCCGGCGTAGGCGTCGTTGGTAATGCAGATGTCGCCGTCAGCGTACTCTTCAATCAGCGCCAGTACCGGCGCATAGTCGATGCCGCTGTACCAGGGGGCGCCGAAGCTGCGCGGCGAGGCGAACGCCAGGCCGCTGCGGCTGACAATCTGGCAGGAGAAATCTTCCGTCTCTTTAACAAAGGTGGAGTGCGCCGTGCGCATCAGGGTAAAGGCCATCGCATCGGCAGCCGCGGCGCAGTAGTTCGCCAGGATCTGTAAGTTACGTCCATCAATCGCCATGTTATGCCTCGTTCGCCGTGATCAGCAGATTACCGAATGAATCGACCGTGACGCCCATGCCGGGCGGCACGCAGGTGGTGCAGTCATCCTGGGCGATGATGACCGGGCCACTGAGCTGATGTCCGGCACGCAGCACTGAACGCAGCACTAAATCAACCTGATGCCAGCCGCCGTCGATCCACGCCCTGGTCTGTTTCAGTACCGGCACCGGTTCCGTGGCCGGAGCCAGTGGGTTAATCACCGGTTTCGGCGTCGGTGATGCAATCACCAGCCGCAGGTTGATCAACTGCACCGGCGCCTGCGGGTCACAGTGACCAAACAGCTGCTGGTGCTGGCGATCAAAGGCGTCATGCAGCGCAGTGAAATCCGCCTGCGCCAGCCAGTTCGTCTCCAGCGGTACATCGATCTCAAACGACTGACCGCGATAGCGCATATCCGCGCTGAACTGCAGGCTGTAAGGCATATCGCTGCTGTGCTCCTGGGCCAGCCAGCCACAGGCGCGCTGCTGTAATGCTTCGGCTTCACTGGCCAGGGTGTCGGACAGGGCGGGCGTCAGATCGCCGTAGAGCGTGCGGATAAAATCGTTGCGGATATCTGCTACCAGCCCGCCCAGCGCGGACAGCACGCCCGGCGTCGGCGGCACAATCACCCCTTTCATATTCAGTTCGCGGGCCAGAAAGCAGCCCATCATCGGACCCGCTCCGCCAAAGGCGAGGAACCAGAATTCACGCGGATCGAGACCAAAGCGCGACAGCAGCCCGCTGGTGTCGCTGTACATGCTGGAGATCGCCAGCTGGATGGCGGTTTCTGCCGTTTCCTGCACGGTGACGCCAAGCGCATCCGCCAGCGGCTGCCAGGCCGCACAGGCGGCGTCCACATCAACAGTGACGGCGTTATAACCCAGCGCGCCATGGCCCATCATGCCGCAGGCGGCGAACGCATCGGTGGCAGTGGGTTGCGTGCCGCCGCGCCGGAAGCAGACCGGGCCAGGCAGCGATCCGGCACTGTCCGGGCCCATCTGCAGCACGCCCTGACCATCGATCCACGCCAGCGAGCCGCCGCCCTGCCCCACCGAAGTGACGGCGACAGAAGGAATAAAGATCGGGAAATCCCCGATGATTTCGCCGTTGCCCTGCGCCACTTTGCCGTCGATGATCACCGCCACGTCGGCGCTGGTGCCACCGATATCCAGGCTGAGGATTTTGTCAAAACCACAGGCGCTGGCGAGATAGCTGGCACCAATCACCCCGGATGCGGTGCCGGAGAGCACCATCTGCACGCATTCGCGTTTCGCCTGATCGACGCCCATCACCCCGCCGTTGGATTTGGTGATGCGCGGCGGCGGCCTGACGCCGAGCCGTTGCAGCGCCTGCTCAGAGGATTCCAGGTAGTGGATCACCATCGGCTGCACGTAGGCATTAATGGTGGCGGTAATGGTGCGTTCATATTCACGGATGATCGGCCAGATGTCAGCGGAACAGGAGGTCAGCAGCTCGGGTGCCACCTCGTCGATAATCGCCTTCACCGCCGCTTCATTGTGCCGGTTGCGATAGCTGTGCAGCAGCGACACCACAATGCCCTGACAACCTGCCGCGCGTGCCTGAGCGATTGCGTCGAGCACGCTTTGACGATCAGGCGCGTGCAGCACGTTGCCGTGCGCGTCACTGCGTTCACGGATGGCAAACACCCGATCGCGGGTGATCAGCGGAGCAGGACGCCGGGAGAAAAGATCGTGAATATGCGGGATTTTAAGCCGGGCCAGCTCCAGGACATCGCAGAAGCCCTCCGTGGCGAACAGTGCCAGCCGCACACCGCGCCGCTGGATCACCGCGTTAATGCCTACCGTGGTGCCGTGGGTGAAGTAGCCAATCTCAGCGGGGTCAATGCCCTGATGCTGCTGAAACTGCGCCAGCCCGGTAACGATTTCGCTGCCTGGCTGATCCGGTCGCGACAGGACTTTCAGGGTGTGAATCTGGTTCGTTTGCTGATCGAGCACGGCGAAATCGGTAAAGGATCCACCAATATCCACGCCAACGCGGTATCGCATATCGGGGTAACTCCAGTGTCAGGAAGGGGGAAATTCCATCAGCGCCTCGGGATGCTGCACCACACGCCAGCCGAGCCGCTGATAGACCTGATGGGCATCCTGGGTTGAGAGCATCCAGCGATGCACCGTTTGCAGCTCCGGGTGTTCACGGACGCAGGTTGCCAGCCAGCTGCCCAGCCCGTGACCGCGCCAGTTTTCATCAATCATCACGTCGCACAGCCAGCCAAACCGGGTGTAGTCGGTGATAAGGCGGGCAAAACCAATCTGACTCTGCTGGTGATAGAGGCCAAACGGCAGCGAACCGGCAATCGCCCGCACGGTTTTGGCCAGCGGCTGGCCTTTGGCCCAGTAGGACTTCTCCGCCAGCTGGATGTGGATCCACGCCAGGTCGAGCTGCTGGCGGCTGGTGGAGACAGTGAACGCCTCGCGCTGCCACTGCTGGTCAGCAATCTGTAATGAGTCCATGACAACTCCTTGTATCGGTTGAAAACAGTGTAAAAGGGTTCGCCCAACGGTTGAGGCTGTAGCGCGCCACAGAACCGGCTGTTGCGACTGAATTTTGCGTCATGAAGAAATTTTATGCTGAGGGGGCATCTTGCAGATTAACGGGAGAAGTGAAGCGGATGGGCGAACATAAGTGCGGCTGGGGTGAATCGCGAAAGAGCAGACAGATACAAGACAGGTGACGGCCCTCTCTCCACCGGTAAACATGGCGAGGGCGACGCCTGGCCGCCCGTTACACGCCGAACTCCACCGAATTGTGCTTGCCGATCAGCGATCGCAACGGCACGCTGCTTTTCATGATCGGGGATTTGATCACGATATAGCTGAAGTATTTATCGATGCCGATCTGAGCGTCGAGCATCTTCTCAATCACTTCCTGGTAATGTTCAATGCTGCGGGTAATAAAGCGCAGCAAATAGTCATAGCCGCCGGTAATCAGATGGCACTCCATCAGCTCATCGACGTCGCGCATCGCACTTTCAAATTTCATAAAGTCTTCGCGGCGATGGCCTGACAGGGTGACTTCGGTAAAGACCGTCACCGAATCGGTAATGCGGGTGAGATTAATGTGCGCTTCATAACCGGTGATAAAACCGGCCTGTTCCAGACGTTTGACCCGTTGCAGACAGGGACTGGGCGAAAGGCCTACGGCGTCGGCGAGGTTAACGTTGCTGATACGGCCATCTTTCTGGAGTTGCACCAGGATGTTGATGTCGATGCGGTCGAGTTTCATTAAGCCGTTCATAGCACCCCCCTCATTGTCAGAGCCTGTCCCGCCAGGCGTCATTGTTGCAGGCAGTCTGGAGACGGACAGCGCGGAACAACCGGCGCGTACATGGCGTACGTGAGGATTGTAAGCACTGACCAGGTTCAGACTGACAAATGAAATAGCCTGATGGGATAGACGCTTAATTAAATGTGCAGAACCTCCCGAAGGTATATCACGCTTTACCGTAAACGCGCCAGCGCTTCGCAGTGGTTATACCAGCGGGAGATTTTCAAATTACTTTAACAATATCAATGAGGAATCGCGCTTTATCCCAACCGGCCTGTGGCGCGGGCCAGCGCAATATCGAAGATATGCAGCGCCTCTTCAAGCTGTGAGTCGGTGGTGACCAGCGGCGCCAGGAAACGGATGGTGTTGCGATGCAGGCCGCATTTGATCAGCAGCAATCCTTCCTGGCAGGCGCTGTCGAGGATCTTCTGGGTTAAGGCCGCATCCGGGCGACCGGTTTCGAAATCGAGGATCTCCACCGCCTGCATAAAGCCCACGCCGCGGACGTCACCGATGCAGGCATATTTATCCGCCAGTTGCCGCAGTCGTGCATTGAGTTGCTCACCAAGCTGGCAGGAGCGCTGCAACAGGTTTTCCTGCTCAAACAGATCCAGTACCGCCAGCGCCGCCGCACAGGCCAGTGCGTTGCCGCCATAAGTACCGCCTAACCCGCCAGGCGTCGGTGCATCCATGATCTCTGCACGCCCCACCACGCCAGAAATCGGCAGACCGCCGCCCAGGCTTTTCGCCAGCGTGACTAAATCGGGTTTAATACCCAGTTGCTGGAAGGCGAACATCGTGCCGGTACGCCCGAAGCCGGACTGGATTTCATCACAAATCAGCAGAATACCGTGCTGGCTGGTGATGCGACGCAGCGCCTGCATAAATGCCGGGCCAGCGGGCAGGAAGCCGCCGTCGCCCTGAACCGGCTCAATGATAATCGCCGCGACCCGCTCCGGCAGGATCTGCACCGCAAACAGCTGATCCAGCGCTTTCAGGCAGTCCGCTTCAGTAATACCGTGCAGCGGGTTCGGGAAGGGCAGACGGTAAATATCGCCGGGGAACGGGCCAAAATTCTGTTTGTAAGGCGCGGACATGCCGGTCAGGGTGATACCCAGCAGGGTGCGGCCATGAAACGCACCATCAAAAGCGATGATGCCAGAGCGCTGGGTGTGTGAGCGGGCAATCTTCACCGCATTTTCCACCGCTTCCGCGCCGCTGGTAAAGAAGACGCTTTTGTACGCCTCATCGCCGCCCACCAGTTTGTTCAGCCGCTGCGCCAGCTCGATGTAGCCCGGATAGGCCACCACCTGAAAGCAGGCATGAGACACCAGACCGAGCTGGCGGATCACCGCATTGACCACCGCCGGGTGATTGTGGCCGACATTCAGCACCCCGATGCCGCCGACAAAGTCGAGATAGCGATTGCCCTCCACGTCCCACACTTCACTGCCTCTGGCGCGTTCGATCACCAGCGGATGGGCGGTAACTACGCCGCGCGGCACGTTCTGCTCGCGTGCATCCAGTAACAGGCTGTTATCGGAGTATGCTTGCTGCTCTGCCATGACATTCTGCATTTTAAACCCTCATCCACGTAACGTTCGGTTGGCTCAAGTATCGCAACCCGCTGGTTTGTCACGCTGCCGTAATTCCTCAGACAGCGGCATTTCCTGTCAAAATCCTGCGGCATTCAGCAGGGAAATTTCTCTGCCAGCGCCTGACGAATCAGCGTGACAAAAACGTTAACGCCATGCGGGATCAGCGCATCGTTGAAGTCGTATGCAGCATGATGCAGCGGCTTGCAGGGTGCCGACCCCAGCCACAGATAGGCACCGGGCCGCGCCTGCAGCATAAAAGCAAAATCTTCTGAGGTAAGTGCGGGCTGGGGCGCGGCCTCAGCCGTAATGCCCGCCTGCGTCAGCGCCTGCAGGCAAAACTGCGCTTCAGCATTACTGTTCAGGGTCGCCGGGTAGTAGCGCAGATAGCTGACCTCTGCGTGCAAACCGTGGGCGGCGGTGATGTGCTCCGCCATCTGACGCAGTCGTGCTTCAATCGTCGCCTGCGCTGCAGGGCTGAAAGTGCGCACCGTGCCGGTGATGTTCGCCTCCGCCGGGATCATGTTGTGTGAAAAGCCGCCCTGCATCCGGGTGACGGTGAGCAGCGCCGTTTCGCACGGATCCAGGGCGCGTGAGACCAGAGTATTCAGCTGCACCACCAGCTCGCTGGTCGCCAGCAGAGTATCGCGCGTCAGATGCGGCTGCGCGGCATGACCGCCTCCGCCCAGTACCCGGATATCAAAACGGTCAGCCGCTGCCATGATCGCGCCAGGGCGGGTCTGTACCTGGCCGAGCGGCAGTTCCGGCCAGTTGTGGATGGCGTAGACCGCCTCACAGGGAAAACGGCTGAAGAGGCCATCGTCAATCATCGCCTTTGCGCCCGCCAGCCCCTCTTCGGCGGGCTGGAAGATAAAGCAGACGCTGCCATCAAAGCTGACGTCGCGCGCCAGTTTTTCTGCGGCTCCCAGCAGCATCACGGTGTGACCGTCGTGGCCGCAGGCGTGGCTCACCTGCTCCGCGCGGCTTTGCCAGTCGGTGCCGCTCTGATCCTGCATCGGCAGCGCATCCATATCAGCCCGCAGGCCGATCATGCGTTCACTGCTGCCCTTTTTCAGTATCCCGACCACGCCGGTTTTACCGATGCCGCGATGCACCTCAATGCCCAGCTGTTGCAGAAAGTTCGCCACGATGTCGCTGGTGCGCTGCTCCTGAAAGCCCAGTTCCGGGTGCGCATGCAGGTCGCGGCGCAATGCCACCAGATGTTCCATCTTAATATCCTCGCGAACGGTCAATCTCACCGTGCAGCGGCTCGCCACGCTGATGGCGCCGCAGATTTTCCAGCAGTGCCGCAATGGCGCTCTCATTCTGCGTCTGGCTGGCGATGTGGGGTGTGAGCCAGATGGCGGGATGGTGCCAGAAGGGATGACCCGGCGGTAACGGCTCTGGGTCGGTCACATCGATCACGGCGGCACGGAGCTGCCCGCTCTCCAGCGCCTGCAGCAGATCGTCCTGATTCAGCTGGGGGCCGCGCCCGGCCTGCACCAGCGCCGCGCCCTGTGGTAGCTGATTAAACAGGGTGCGGTTAAGCAAACCCTGTGTGGTGTCAGTCAGCGGCAGCAGGCAGACCAGAATCTCGCTGTGCGCCAGAAACGCCCCGAGCTGATCGTCACCGTGCCAGCAGCGGACGCCGGGAATCTGGCGCGGTGTGCGGCTCCAGCCAGCGCAGTCAAAGCCCAGCGCCACCAGCTGTTGCAGTGCGGCCTGGCCCAGTTTGCCCAGCCCCATGACGCCTACCCGACGCTGCGCGGCAGGTAATACCGCGAGTGCCAGCCACTGCTGCTGGCGTTGCTGATGAAAATAGCGCGGCATGTCGCGATGCAGGCCGAGTACCGCGAAGGTGACATACTCCACCATACCCTGGGTCAGGCCTGGCTCGATCATCCTGATCACCGGCAGGTCGGGCGGCAGCGCGCCAAGGTCAAACTGATCGGCCCCGGCACCCACGGAGAACAGCAGTTTCAGCCGGGGGAAGAGCGCGGTGATGTCAGCTGGTGGCTGCCAGGCGACCAGCGCTTCAACCTGCTCTGGATCGCCGGTCTCAGGCCAGATATGCAGCTGAATGTCAGGCGCATGCGCTGCCAGCCAGCGCTGCCAGATGCGGCCACGTTCCGGCTCCGATTTATAGACGATATGCATCAGGCCATCGCCTGCGTCATCAGTCCAAACGCCTGCATACCCTGCGGCGTCCAGGGCGTGCCGCGCACCATAGTCGCAGGCGCATCGACCTGAGGGATGCCGAGGCTCTGTAGCCAGGCGGCCATCGGCAGCGCGGCATCGGTGTCAATGCGGAGAAACTCCCCCTGCAGCGTCTGCATCAATGTGGCGACCAGTGCCTGCGCTACCGCGAAGTCTCCCGCGATGATCGGGCCTATCGCCCAGCCGTGACCAAAGCGGCGCAGGCTGGCGAAGCCCTGAATTTGCTGATGATCATCCTGCAACAGCACCGTCTGGCAGTCGCGCAGCAGGTGGTCGAACAGTGCCGGACGATGCATGCCGTGCGCCTGCTGATCCAGCGTCACCAGTGTGGCGTGATCGGCCAGTGTTGCCGGACGCAGCTGCAGTCCCGCCGGGATCACGACGTCTGGAAGGGTGGTCACTGCGCGGGTCTGGTGCTGGCGAATCTCACCGCAACTGACAAACCCGAGTTTTTCATACAAACCTTTGCCCATTTCGGTGGCGTGCAGACGCACGTTACAGTCAGACAGTTTTTCCAGTTGCGCCAGCATCAGCTGTTTGCCCAGGCCACGCCCCTGCTGCTGGTTATCGACGATTACCAGTCCCAGCGTGGCAGCGCGCTCGCCCCAGCGCCAGAGCACCGCGCTCGCAATCAGCTTGCCCTGTTCTTCAATCACCGTACCCTCGCCCAGCTGCAGTGCCAGCTGCCAGTCTTCACGTCGGTGGGGCCATTTCAGTGCCTGCGTTAAGGTGAAACAGGGGTCGAGATCGTCCGGCGTCATTGCGCGTATTTTCAGGCTCATTGCAGGTCTCCTTACATCATGCCTGGCGTTTCAAGTCCGCTGCCGTCAACCAGACGGCTGTAGCGATAAGGGGTGGGATCAACGACTGGCGTGGCTTCGGTCGCCAGATCGGCTGCCAGTCGTCCGGCACCCGGTCCGATACCGAAGCCGTGGGCGCTGTAGCCCGCCGAGAGCACCAGCCCCGGCAATTTCGCCACGGTGGAGATCACCGGAATCGCGTCCGGGGTGCTGTCAATCATGCCGCCCCAGGACTGCGCCAGCCGCAGGTTCGCCAGCGCCGGATATTCACGCCGCATCGCCGCCAGCCCCTCTTCCACGATCGTTGCATCGGCTGCCGGATCGAGTATGCGCATGCGCTCAAACGGCGACTCGCGGTCAAATGCCCAGCCACCCATCGCTTCCGGGCCATTGAAGAACGGCGACAGGCCAAGATTCAGGGTGAGATTCTTGCGGCGACTTTTAAAGGTCGGATAGAACTGGCGGGCATAGCGCAGCCCCTGCGCGCCCGGTTCCAGACGCCCGCGACCCGAGACTGAGACAGTGTAACTGCCGTCCATTTGTGGCCGACAGGCAAAGCCAGGTGTGTAGAGTGGCATGGCAATCGCCTGTTCAATGGGCTGCGTGCGGAAGGCGGTGCCAATCACGTTGCCCAGCGGCAGATCGATACCGTGACGACGGCAGAACATGGAGGTCCAGGCCCCGGCGGCACAGATCACCCGGCTGGTTTTGATCAGGCCGCGCTCGGTCCAGACGCCGCTGACCCGTCCGGCGGCGATATCCAGCCCGCGTACCGCACATTGCTGAAACAGCAGCGCGCCTTTTTTCAGCGCGCCCGCCACCAGCCCGGGCGCGGCCAGCCGTGGTTCGGCGTGACCGTCAGTTGGCGCTGAGAGACCGCCCCGCCAGCTTGTGGTGCTGCCGGGCGTCATCGCTTTGGCCTGCTCCGCCGTGAGGATCGAACTGCTCACGCCATAGCCTTTTGCCATCTGGATCCACTTATCCCAGGCCGCAATGTCCGACTCTTCCTGCGTGGCGTAAACCAGCCCGCTGCGGCGGAAACCCAGCTCTTCGCCGGTTTCATCGTTAAGCTCACCCCAGCGTTGCAGCGCATAAATAATCAGCGGCAATTCACGTTCATCGCGGTTCTGCTGGCGACACCAGCCCCAGTTACGGCTCGACTGCTCCGCTCCTACCAGGCCTTTTTCGATTAGCACGACCTTCAGTCCCTGCTTCGCCAGCTCCCAGGTGGCGGCGGCTCCGGCGATACCGGCGCCAATCACCACTACATCGGCGGAATCGGGAAAATTCGCACTGTCCTGTACATAACGAATCGGTGCAGGCATAACAAGACTACCTCTGTTGTCAGTATCTGGTCTGGCACAGGGCGATATCACCGCTGTGCCTTGACCCGTGCCGCCTACGCATTACATCAGTGCTGTGCAGGCGGATTAATCAGGGTGCCCGTTGCTTCAGGCAACTCACTCTGCTTTTAAAATCTCTTCATGCTCATCCAGCCAGCCCTGACGCAGCTCCGGCACCGCGCGTTTCAGCCGCTCGAAATACAACTCGCTGGTCGGCTTGTCGTAGTCGCTGCGCGCCAGCTGGGTGACGATGCGACCGCTCTTCATCACTACGATTTCATCACACACCGCGCGTACCGCATGCATGTCGTGGCTGATGAAGATCACCGAGAGTCCCAGTTCGCGGCGCAGTTCGCTGATTAAGTCGAGAACGGCGGCGGCAACCACTGTATCCAGCGCCGAGGTCACTTCATCACACAGAATCAGATCTGGCTCAGCCGCCAGCGCGCGCGCCAGATTGACGCGCTGCTTCTGCCCGCCAGAGAGCGCCCAAGGACGCCGCCACAGCACGCTGCGCGGGAGCTGCACCAGATCCAGCAGCTGATAAAGCCGCTGCTGTCGGGCCGCACCGCTCAGACCGTGAAACAGCGTCAGCGGACGCGACAGTATGCGTTCAACGCTGTGGGCCGGGTTCAGCGCGGTGTCTGCCATCTGGAACACATACTGAATGCGGCGCAGCTCATTGTCAGGCCGTTTTTGCATATCGCCCGCGATGTAGTGGCCGTTAAACAGAATATGGCCGTGGCTTGGAGCGTTGAGTCCGGCAATAGCGTGCGCCAGGGTGGTTTTACCTGAGCCTGACTCACCAATGATGCCAATCGCCTGCCCTTTCCACAGCCTGAGGTTGATATCCTCCAGAATGCGTATTTTCGGGTAGCCATCGCTGCCGCGCGGACCATAACCTGCGCTGAGGTCGCGCACCTCAAGCAGCGGCTGAATATCGGCGGCAACCGGGCACCAGTTGCTGGGCCGCTCTTTCTGTCGCGCCGCCTCCATCAGTAAGCGGGTGTACTCCGCCTGCGGTGCGCCGATCAGATGCGCGGTGCTGCCATACTCCGCCATTTTGCCGCGCAGTAGCACCAGTATCCGGTCTGCCATCTGCGCCACCACGGCTAAATCGTGACTGACGTAAATCGCCGTGACGCCGCGCTGCACCACCACGCGGCGAAACGCCTTCAGCACTTCCACCTGCGTGGTCACATCCAGCGCGGTAGTAGGTTCATCAAGGATTACCACGTCAGGATCGCCAATCAGCGCCATCGCCGTCATCAGACGCTGCAACTGACCGCCCGACACCTGGTGCGGGAAGCGGTCACCAATGGTCTCGGGGTTGGGCAGCGCCAGTTCGCGGAACAGCTCAATCGCTTTGGCTTTTGCCGCTTTGCGGGTCAGGGTGCCGTGGATAACCACCGGCTCAATCACCTGGTCGAGGATCTTCATGCCCGGATTAAACGACGCTGCCGCGCTCTGGGCGATATAGGCGACTTTGTTGCCACGGAAAGCGCGCAACTGCCCCGGCGTCAGGCTGTTAACGTCGGTGCCGGCAACGTGAATGTTGCCGTCGGCGATGCGGCACCCGCTGCGGGCGTAACCCATCAGCGCCATCGCGATAGTGGTTTTACCTGAGCCGGATTCGCCAATCAGCGCCAGCACTTCGCCCTTCTGCACGGTAAAGTGAATGTCGGAAACCAGGTCGATCTCTTCGCCGCGATCGGTCTGCGCAGTGACGCGCAGTTTATCCACCGAAATCACCGGCATGGCGGTATGTGGTGTCACGTTCATGCTCCCTCCTTCGCCAGCGTCATCGGACGCATCGCCTGCAGGCTGTCAATAAACAGGTTGGCGCCAATGGTCAGGCTGGCAATCGCCAGCGCGGGCATCAGCACCGCAGGCGAGCCGTCAAACAGCCCCTGCATATTTTCACGCACCAGCGTGCCCCAGTCGGCGTAGGGCGGCTGAACACCCAGACCGAGGAAGCTCAGGCCGCTCAGCAGCAGCACGATGTAGACAAAGCGCAGACCAAAGTCAGTCAGCATCGGGTGCACCATATTGGGCAGGATATCGTGAATGGCGATATACCAGCGGCTTTCGCCCCGCAGCCGTGACGCCCGGACGTAGTCCATGCTGCGTAGCGAGCTGGCCATGGCAAACGCGATACGGAATGCGCCCGGCCAGTAGGTGAAGACCGCCGTGAGGATCAGCATTGGCAGTGAGGAGCCAAATACCGCGACTATCATCAGGGACAGCACTTTACCCGGCAGTACCAGCAGCGCGTCGTTGACGCGGCCCAGTACCTCCTCCAGCCAGCGCCCCGCCACCGCTGCCAGCAGCGCCAGCAGCGTGCCGATCAGGCTGGCCAGCAGCGCCGCACTCAGCGCCAGACCGATAGAGAACTTCGCGCCATAGAGAATGCGGCTCAGCATGTCGCGCCCAAGGTAGTCGGTGCCCAGCAGGTTATCGGACGTCAGGCCGCCCATCAGCGGGCCGCCGCCGATGTCATCAATGCTGTGCGGGGCCAGCGGGGTGCCAAACACCGCCATCAGCAGCCAGAACAGCGACATTATCAGACCCAGCCGTCCCGACCAGGAGAGCGACTGTAAGAAACGCCAGGGCAACGAGAGAATATTCATGCGCTTCTCCATTTCGGGTTAAAGGCGATAGTCAGAATGTCTGCCGCCAGCAGCAGGACCAGGTAGCAGGCGGCGAACAGCATCACGCAGAGCTGCACCACCGGCAGGTCGCGGTTACTGACCGCATCCACCAGCTGGCTGGCGAGACCGGGATAGCTGAAGATAGTTTCGATGATGATCACCCCGCCAAACAGATAGGAGAGGCTGAGTGAAATGGCATTGGCGATGGGGCCGACCGCGTTAGGCAGTGCGTGACGCAGCACCGCTCTCAGCGGTGAAACCCCTTTCAGCAGCGCCATCTCCAGATAAGGACTGTCGAGCTGGTTGATAATGGCTGCCCGCGTCATACGCGCCATCTGCGCCACCAGCACGCAGCAGAGCGTCAGCACCGGCAGCGCATAGGCTTTGAGGTAACTCAGCAGGTCGCTATCCGGGCTGCCAAACGACATCGCCGAGACCCAGTGCAGCTTGACGGCAAAAATCAGCACCGCCACCGTCGCCACCAGAAACTCCGGCACGGCAACCGTCGCCATGGTGCCGATGACCAGCGCCCGATCGAGCCGGGAACCGCGATTCATCGCCGCAATAATGCCGATAATCAGCGCCAGCGGCACGCAGATCAGCGTGGTGATACCCGCCAGTTCAAAGGTAGCGGGAATACGCTGCGCCACCAGTTGCGCGACCGGCAAATGGCTGGCAAACGAGGTGCCAAAGTCGCCCTGCACCATGCCTGTCAGCCAGTGGAAGTAGCGCATCAGCAAAGGCTGATCGAGACCCAGCTGCTGCCTTAACGCCGCCACCGTTTCCGGCGTGGCGTTCTGGCCGAGGATCATCTGCGCTGCGTCGCCCGGCAGCAGGCTGGTGATGAAAAACACCACCGCCGAGACGATAAGCAAAGTCAGGATGCCGGCACCAATTCGCCGGGCAATCAGGAACAGCATGTATCGGTTCATCGGCGTACTCCTTCCTCAAATAACGTATCAGGCGCTCAGCCACGCAAATTCATGGAAGCGATAGCCCATCATCATGCCCGACGGCCAGGCCTCCACCCCTTTGACCTTTTTGTTGTAGCCATCAGTTGAGCTGATAAAGGTCGGGATAAGGGTGCCGCAGTGGTCATAAATCAGCGTCTGCATATCGCCATACATCTGCTTGCGTTTCGCCTGATCGCGCTCACCGCGTGCCGCGACCACCAGTTGATCAAACTGAGGATTTTTCCAGCCCGATTCGTTATTCGGTGCGGTAGAGAGATAAAACTGTGAGAAGAGCATGTCGAGCGTCGGACGCGGGTTTATCGAGCCATATCCCACCGGATCTTTCATCCAGTGC
This sequence comes from Pantoea sp. EKM10T, assembly GCF_011800685.1. Lineage (NCBI taxonomy): Bacteria > Pseudomonadati > Pseudomonadota > Gammaproteobacteria > Enterobacterales > Erwiniaceae > Pantoea > Pantoea sp. EKM10T. The sequence goes on along the minus strand of NZ_JAALEU010000005.1, from coordinate 131,544 downwards.
GAAGACCAGTAACCGTCATACGGCACACGTCGCACTTTGATGTTCAGCCCTGCCCCGCGCGCCATCTGCTGGATCATCTGACCGCCTTCATTTGCCCCTTCGATATTCGGCGTGGTGATAATCTCCACCGTGGAGCCGGCCATGCCCGCTTTTTTGATGTGGAACTTCGCTTTTTCAATGTCCAGCGCACGCGGTTTGAGATCGGCGTTATAGAGCGGATGCCACGGCGGCACCGGGGTGTCATTACTGACATCGCCGTAACCCTGCAGCACCGTTTTCACCAGCATTTCACGTGGCTGCAGATATTTCATCGCCAGCACGAAATCTTCGTTGTTACCCGGCTTTACATCGGTGCGGATAATCAGGTTGGTGTACATGCCCGATTTACTCTCCAGCACGCCAAATTCGCTGCTGGCTTTAATGCGCTTGCAGTCGGCAGCGGTCAGCGTGGAGACCATCTGCAGATCGCCCGACATCAGGGCATTAACGCGCGCTGCGCCGTCGGTGACGCCAATCAGCTCTACCTCATCCAGATGTGGCAGACCAGGCTTGTAGTAGTTGGGATTTTTGGTGCCGATGGTGCGCACACCCGGCATAAAGGCTTTGCAGACAAACGGACCAGTGCCGATGCCTTTGCTGAAATCTTTGGTGCCGTCCGGCACGATCAGAAACGGCGGTGTCGCCAGCATATAAGGGACGTCGAAGTTAGCGCTGCTCAGCTCCAGCTGCACCTCGTTATCATTGACCGCGCTGAAGGTTTTGAACTGATCGGCCAGCTTAAAGGCGATAGAGGCGATGGCCGGATCTTTGTGACGGCTGAGCGAGTAGATGACATCTTTGGCGGTCAGCGGTTTGCCATCATGGAAAGTGACCCCCTTACGCAGTTTGATATGCCAGGTAATGCCGTCGCTGGATTCCAGCGATTCGGCCAGCGCCGGTTGCGCCATCAGGTTTTTATCCAGCTCGGTCAGGCCGCTGTAGAACATGAACTGGCGGGTGTAATCCGCACTGTTGTTACTTTTGGCCGGATCCAGTGTATCGGTGGCCGAGGCATTCGACATCGCCGCCCGCAGTTTACCGCCCCTGACCGGCTTGTCGTCCGCCAGTGCCGCCCCTGAAAAAGTGATCAGGCCGCTGCTCATCACCGCACCGGCTGAGAGCATTTTCATCAGGCTGCGGCGTGAAAGTGAGCCTTCGGTGATCATGCGCGTCAGTGCCGGATTTACCGCATCAGCGTCGTTATTATCAAATTTACTCATCTCTGTACCCTCAATAGTCAGGCGAACCGGGGATCATGTTCTGGCGGTGCTGATAACCTGGCGGTCAGCACCCGACGGGACGTTATGAAAGGCGATCCTTTGCTTTGTAATAGAGTCCTGCGAGCGGTAAAAACCATGGCTTGCCGTGATAGCCGGGCAACGCGGGCCATGTGTCGCGCTGCCAGGGATTTTCAGTGCGCTTTTCAGCCAGCAGACTGGCCATGACGCGTCCCATCCACACCGACATCTGGGTACCGTGACCGCTGTAGCCCAGTGAATAGAAGAGGCCATCCTGTTCACCCGCGTGCGGCAGACGGTCGGCGGTCATGTCGACCATACCGCCCCAGCAGTAATCCACCTGCGACTGGCCAAGCTGTGGCAGCATCTGCGTCATCGCCCGGCGCAGGATTTCGCCGCTACGCGAATCCGACGTCGGGTTGCTGACGGCAAACCGCGCCCGCCCGCCAAACACCAAACGGCGATCGGCCGTAGTACGGAAGTAGTTGCCGATATTCAGTGAGGTGACATAGGTGCGATCGTTTGGCAGCACCTGGCGCAGCAGCGCCGGGTCGAGCGCCTCCGTCACCACGATAAAGCTGCCAACCGGCACAATGCGGCGCTGAAACCAGGGAAAAGGGCCGACGTTGGAGCAGCCGGTCGCCATCAGCACTTTATCCGCCAGAATGGTGCCCTGCGCGGTTTCTACACGATGCTGATAACCCTTCAGGCGTTCTAACTTCGTCACGGCGTGGTGCGGGAAAATCTTCGCGCCGCTGCGGGCGGCGGCCTCAGCCAGCCCGACGCCGAACTTGCCCATGTGCATCTGACCGCCACGTTTCTGCAGCAGGCCGCCGTGGAAGTCATCGCTGGCGATCTCGTCACGCACTGCGGTTTTGTCGAGCAGTTCGATCTCCGGGTCAACGGTGCGCCGCATCAGCTCATACGCTTCCTGCAGCCCGGCCACATGCGACGCTTTGCTGGCGAGCTTAAGTTTGCCGCACAGCCGGAAGTCGCAGTCGATCGCTTCATCCTGGATCAGTTGCTGGACATAGCTCACCGCCTCATCAAACGCCCGGTAGAAGCGGCTGGCCTGCTCCAGACCCTGGCTCGCCACCAGCGAGGCGAAGTTCTGCGCCACACCGGTGTTGCAGTGGCCGCCGTTGCGCGCCGAGGCCTGACTCATCACGTCGCCACTCTCCAGCAGCACCACGCTGATGCCGCTGCGCGCCAGGTTCAGGGCCGCCGAGATGCCGGTGAAGCCACCGCCAATCACCACCACGTCCGCCTGTGCGGGCAGCGGTTCGCGTGCGGCACCGGTAAAGGCCGGAGCGGTGGCCTGCCAGAACGATTCCAGTTTCATGGGGTGTTCCTCAGAGTCCGACGACGCCAGGCAGGCCGCCGATATCGTTGATTTCGGTGTACTGGTAATACGGATTCGCCGGTTCATGACCGCGATTGACCCAGACTTTGTTTTTGATGCCGAGATCGTGGGCAGTCATCAGGTCATAGCGGAAGCTGGAGGAGACGTGCAGGATCTCCTCAGGGCCGCAGCCGAGCTTGTCCAGCATGTACTCGAAGCCCTTCATCTGTGGTTTGTAGGCTCCCGTCTCTTCTGCCGTGATAGCCATATAGATTGGTGCGCCCAGACGCGGTTCGTGATGCGGGATCAGGTCTTTCATCGAGTTGGTCAGCAGCACCAGCGGAAACTCCTTAGCCACCTTTGCCAGCCCGGCGGGCACGTCGGGATGCGGACCCCAGCTGGCGCAGTCGGTGTAGATAAAGTCGCTGTCGGCTTTGTCCCAGCGGACGCCCCACTTTTTGCAGGTGCGCTGCAGGGCATTACTCACCACGTCGTAGTAGGGTTTCCACGCGCCGAGCACCTCATCCAGCCGGTAGCTGGAAAAGTCGGTGGTAAAAGCGTGCATTGCGTCCGGGTCGACGCGGTCGCTGAAACAGCGCTGCGCGGCACCCGCCATATCGAAGCGAATCAGCGTGCCGTAACAGTCAAACGTGATGAATTTCGGTTTAAACAGTGCCATGTAACACCCTCGTCATTGTCAGTTGCGCTTAGAAATCGATGAGTACACTCTTCTGGCGCTGGCAGGCCTGAAACGCCTGGCGGCCTAAATCTTTACCAATGCCGGAGCCGAGAAAGCCGCCGGTCGGAATGATGAAGTCACCGGAGCGCCCATAGCGGTTGATCCAGACGGTGCCCGCGTCAATGGCGCGCATTGCCCGCAGCGCGCGCGGCAGACTCAGGGTGTGAACACCGGCGCAGAGGCCATAAGTGTCATGGGCGGCCATCGCCAGTCCCTGCTCTTCATCATCAAACGTCTGCACCGTCAGCACCGGACCAAAAATCTCCTGCTGGACCGCCGGGTTATCCTGCGCCACGTGACTCAGCAGCGTGGGCTGCCAGAACCAGCCGTCGTCGGTGTCGGCAAAACGCTCACCGCCCACCAGTACTTCTGCGCCCTGCGCTTTTGCCGCCTCAATAACCGAGCAGACTTTGTTGCCCTGTCGTTCGTCGATCAGCGGTGCGTAGCGGCTGCCCTCCTGCCAGGTGACACCCGGTTTAACCTCCCGGCAGAGCTGAGCCAGCCGCTCAACCAGCGGATCGGCAATGTTGCGCTGCACAATAAGACGGGTGCCCGCCACGCAGGCCTGACCGCCGTTGGCGGTGAAGCCGCGCAGAATCCGCTGGGCCAGCACCTCAAGGTCACCCGCGTCATCAAACACCAGTTGCGGACTTTTGCCGCCCAGCTCCAGCGTCACCGGCTTCATGCCGTTTTGCGCGGCATCGCTCATGATGCGCGCGCCGGTCAGGGTCGAGCCGGTAAACGAGACTTTGCGCACCAGCGGATGTTTTACCAGCGCGCTGCCGGTCACCGCGCCACTGCCTTGTACAATGTTCAGCACGCCCGCCGGTAAGCCCGCCTGAATGGCCAGTTCGGCCATGCGCACGGTAGAAAACGGGGTCAGTTCAGAGGGTTTAAGCACCACCGCATTGCCCGCCGCCAGCGCCGGTCCGCATTTCCACGACGCCATCGACAGCGGGAAATTCCACGGGGTAATCGCGGCAATAACGCCATAAGGTTCGGCAATCAGCATGCCCAGGCTGCTGTCGCGGGTGGGAAAGAGATCCCCGCTGTATTTGTCAGCGCATTCGGCATAGAAGCGAATCGCTTCGGCGGTAAAAGGAATTTCGTGCAGCACCACGTCATTGATCGGCCGGGTGGAGCCCAGCGCTTCCAGCTGTGCCAGCAGCGCGTCCTGCTCAATCAGATCGGCCCAGCGCCGCAGTACCCGTCCGCGTTCGCGCGGCGGACAACCGGACCAGCCGCTGCTTTTCAGCGCCTGATGCGCCACAGTCACGGCACGATCGACATCCTGCGGCGTGGCGTCCTGCAGCGTGGCATAGACCCTGCCATCCGAGGGACGTTTAACCTCAAAGGATGCGCCCTGGCTCTGGCAGTGCTGGCCGCCAATATAATGGCCAGCTGGAAGAGAAACTTTTTCCGGGTCGAAACTTAACATGGAAGAATTCCTTATTTGTTACACCCATCAGTTGCTGGTTTATTAGCGTTTAAAACTGCCGGTTTCTGCGCTGTTAATAAGCTAATGCAGAAAGTATGCCAGCCGGGCAAAAAATTAAAATGCGTTTAAAACAGTGCAAAAAAATTTTCTGCCGTATTGGCGGGGGATTTTTTGTGGAATTGCCGAACAATTAAACAGATGATTTACTTCACAAAATTTATGCGCCCTGCTGGTGCAACCTGCACGGAAATTGCACCAAAGCGGATATTTCGGGTCAGGCGGCTCAATCCGGTTCACATGATCCGCCGATTTAACGACCCGCTTCACATCCCTGATAAATTCTTTAATTTTTCAGAACAATTATTTGACGCCGGTAAGTTTTTACGGAGCCTCAGGCAAAAAAAAGCCAGCCGGATTATCCGGCTGGCTCTTTTCATTTTTAGTTACAGACTGCCAATGTGAAATGTTTTCTGTTCCAGATATTCATCAATTCCGTAGCGGGAACCCTCCCGGCCAATACCGGAGAGTTTCACGCCGCCAAACGGCGCGACCTCCAGGGAAATTGCGCCGGTATTAAAGCCGACCATGCCAAACTCCAGCGCCTCCGCTACCCGCCATGCGCGCCGGATGTTCTCGGTAAAGAAATAGGCACCCAGGCCGTAGGGCGTGTCATTTGCCATCGCGATCGCCTCCTCTTCATCATCGAAGATAAACAGCGGCGCGACCGGACCAAACGTCTCTTCATGGGCGATGCGCATGGTGGCGGTGACCTCACCGAGCACCGTGGGCTGCACAAAGGTCCCGTTGCCCTGGCTGATGCCGCCGGTCAGCAGCGTTGCTCCCTGGCTGAGCGCATCATCGATATGACCGTTCACTTTCTCCACCGCGCGGCTGTTGATCAAAGGACCAATAGTGCTGTCGGGCGCAAAACCATCGCCCACTTTCAGGGTGGCGACCGCCTCCAGCAACCGGGCGGTGAAACGCGGATAGATACTTCGCTGCACCAGGATGCGGTTAGCGCAGACGCAGGTTTGTCCGGCGTTGCGGAACTTGCTGAGCATGACCCCCGCGACGGCAATCTCAATATCGGCATCATCAAACACGATCAGCGGCGCGTTGCCACCCAGCTCCAGACTCAGGCGCTTGATGCTGTCGGCGCTCTGTTGCATCAGCAACTGTCCGATGCGGGTTGAACCGGTAAAGGAGATTTTACGTACCGTGCGGCTTTCAGTCAGCGTCGCGCCAATCTCCGTAGGCAGGCCGGTCAGCACCTGCAACACGCCGGACGGGAAGCCGGCACGTTCTGCCAGCACCGCCAGTGCCAGCGCCGACAGCGGTGTTAACTCGGAAGGTTTAACAATAATCGGACATCCGGCGGCCAGCGCGGGCGCCACCTTGCGGGTGATCATCGCAATCGGGAAGTTCCACGGCGTGATCGCGGCGGCAACGCCTACCGGCTGTTTCAGCACCAGGATGCGCCGGTCCTCGCTGGGTGCGGGAATGGTGTCGCCATAGATGCGGCGTGCCTCTTCCGCGAACCATTTCACGAAGCTGGCTCCATAGAGCACTTCGCCTCTGGCTTCCGCCAGCGGTTTGCCCTGCTCGGCGGTCATGATAATCGCCAGGTCGTCAGCGTGTTCAATAATCAGTTGATGCCACTTTTCCAGCAGCGCGGCACGGCTGGCATTGGTAGTTTTGCCCCAGCTGATGCGCACCGTTTCCGCATAAGCTATCGCCTGCCCGGTTTCTGCCCGACCCAGTGCCGGAATCGTCGCCAGGGTTTCGCCCGTGGCGGGATCGGTAACCGGCAGCGTGGCGCCCTGATGCGCATCCTGCCAGCGTCCATTAAACAGCGCCTGCTGGCGCAGCAGATCGCTATCGTTAAGTTGTAGTCGCGACATATCATCCCCTTGTGGTCAGCTGATTCCACTTTATCGCGCCGGGTCAGCGCAGGATGTTGTTGTGCGGGGTGAGAAAGGTCGATAGGGGAGATTTTCGCGGTGATTTGAAATTTTATGCCGTGCGGAAACAGGCGCGCATCCGGATGGATGCGCCGTGTGCTTAAATCTGGAAGTCGATAACCGGTTCGTCGTCATTGCTGTAGGAGAGTGCCTGACGCTTGATCTCTTCCAGCGACAGGTTGGCGTTGCAGAGTTCCAGGAACTGCCAGACGTAGTTGCGTTGCAGCTGGCCGCGCTTGAGGCCGAGCCATACGGTGCTGGCATCGAACAGATGGGTGGCATCGAGGCGTACCAGCTCTTCACTCTCTTCAGTTTCACACGCCTGATCGGCCAGTATCCCCACGCCTAAACCGAGTTTGACGTAGGTTTTCACCACATCGGAGTCCTGAGCGCTGAGCACGATATCTGGTTTTAAACCGGCCGTCTGGAACGCACGGTCCACCCGCGAACGTCCGGTGATACCCTGGCGGTAGGTGATCAGCGGATAGCGGCTGAGCGTGCTCAGTGAAACCGGCTGGTTCTGCACCAGTTCATGCCCTTTCGGCACCAGTAAGGCGTGATGCCAGCTGAACCAGGGGAACGCCGCCAGGCTGCTGTTGTTGACCAGTAATTCACTGGCGATGCCAATGTCCGCCTCACCCGCCAGCAGCATGGTGACAATTTCCTGCGGCGAACCCTGATTAAGTTCAAGCCGGACGTTAGGATAGAGCTGACGAAACGCTTTGATCACTTTCGGCAGGCTGTAGCGCGCCTGAGTATGGGTAGTGGCTATGGTCAGGATGCCGCTGGTTTCATTGGTAAAGACATCGGCCAGACGTCGTACTTTGCCCGCTTCATCCAGGATACGCTCAGCGATGGTCAGCAGCGCTTTGCCCGGCTCGGTCATCCCCAGCAGGCGCTTGCCGCGACGGATAAAGATCTCAACCCCGAGTTCATCTTCCAGGTCACGAATATGCCGACTTACTCCCGACTGGGAGGTAAACAGCGTATTAGCGACTTCCGTTAAGTTAAACTCACAGCGGGCCGCCTCGCGGATGATTTTAAGCTGCTGGAAATTCACGGTATTTACCTCCCTTTACATAATCTGATTATCTGATGGTAAGAACTATTATTGATAACCGGAAATACTAAAAAATTCGGATTTATGACTTTAGGGAATAACGGGGTGGGTTTTGGGGGTGCAGAGAGGTTTGAGATGGGCGGCCGGACTTCAGAGTTTGACCTGAAACCCGGCCTGGGGGAGAAGCTATTTTACAGAAGGCGATAGATTACGCATTCTGCCGCTCTCTGCTTTCATCTCTTCATAGCTTGCTTCCAGGATCCACAGACAGGTCGCACCCTGGTCAGTTGCCAGTAGCGCCAGACGGGTTTGTTGATAAAAATCCTCTATAAAGGCTGTAGGTTGCTCAGCCGGAACGCTGCAGACAATGTCTGTACCTGCCATATGGGGCCAGGGTCTGGCGTCAATAACCCGGAGCGTCTCCAGCACGCCCGGGGTATTCTTTGCTAACGCCGAGGCAAGGGCATCCTCCATCCGGGTTGCCTGCTGAACATCAGCCGTAGCTGCCAGTTGGGGCACTTTTGCAAGCCAGGCTTGCTCTCCTGACGCGATGCCCTTCAGCGAATTTTCCCAGTCGGATGTATTCGCTCCAGCCCAGACCGCGAAGGGCAGAAGGCCAATCAATATCAGATATTTCATCGGACCACCTCCAGCGTCCCGCCTTCACGCAGCACGCGTCGCCGGGTTGCAAGTGACATAATGATGCAGCCTTCTGAGGCGAAGCCCGCTGGCTTATTGACCCTTTCGCCATGAATGCGAAATGCCGAACGGCCAAAAGACTCTCCGGAAGTCTGCACCAGAATAATGGTCAGGGGTCCTTTTGATGTGGAGTGCCCTGCAATTTTGTACGTTCCCTGAGGAAGGGGCCCCATCCCTCTTACATGCTGGCGATCGGGATTATTTTTGTTAGTCAGACTACCTGAGTAGCCGGCCTCAATAAATTCACTGTTGTGGTATAAGTGACCCGTGCTTTGCTCATATGTCCATGTCATCGTTATATTCCTTTATGCTGTCACTCGATCATTCCAGCTGTCCGAGTGGACGATATTTCCGTCTGCATATCGCCAGGTAATTTTTTCGTAAATCAGCTCTACAGTTTCCAGATGATCCCGCGCCTCACCATAGCGGGATTTAACGTCATACATCATCGGGCCCACACAGATAACGGTTACGCCTTCCATCAAAGTATTGAAATATTCCACCTCCTGCCCCGCGTCATTTATCCGGTAAAATCTTATTTCCGCTGAGCAAAGCTTTTGACCTGAGGTCACAGCCCTGTAAAGGCAGGGACTGGACTTATCGATCTCTTTATCAAAACTGTAAGAAGCGTGTTCGTGGACAGCGGTTGTTTTACCCGTCACGTTGTCTGTGGAGAGCATGACGCCGTGATTCAGGCCGAGGACTTCAATAGCGCCTTCACGACCTGCCACGTCGACTGATCCGACAATAATGTTGTTACCGTCATCTTTAAGCCAGAGATAAGCTGGAATAGCCATCGTTTTAAACTCCATTTTAAAAAGAGAAAGCCAGCCTGTTTTCTGCTGACAGGCCCACTGCTTTCACAGCCTGATTAAACTATCTTCCGGCAAACATCAGATCAATTTTCATACAGCGTGAAATCAACCTGATTGAAGTTTTATTGTTTCAGATATAGAGATCGCGGAATAACCCGGTATCAGAGAAAAAAAACGTGCCCAAAAGCTATTCAGAATAATTTAAAAGTCGCATCAGCAATTCTTCACGCCAACATGGATTTATCATTCGTGCTATGAAGTTCACATTGTGTCGAAATGGAAAGATAGAACCTCTTCCTGTCCAGCCAGTAAACAGCTCTGTGCAGCAAATAAATACAGAAATTACAGACGAAGGTTTACCAGAGGCGTCCGGAGCGCTGAGGAACAACCTCAGGCAAGGATGAGCCGACAGGACGTCGGCGAAAGGACGGTACGAGCCAGGGATGGCGAGTCCGGACGGTCCGTCGGCCGCAGGGCGTGACGAAGGTACCCCGCACAGCGGGGCGCGCAGGCAGCCGGACGCCGGGATTGTTAAGGGGCGGGCGTCCGCCCCTTGACGCGTCCGCCTGCTCGGGCAACCTGAAACTCCCGAACGCCTGGCGGGCGTAACCCGCTCAGTGCAAGCCCGCTGCAAAGCGAAACCGGCTGGTTGCCAGCCCGCTGCAAGCGCCCTCTTAACTCACTAACATTAACTCCCGCTCCTCACTCAGCGGCTTATTCAGCAGCGACAGCAGAATGTTCTTCACTGCCTGCGCTGAAGGTGACAGTGGCAACCGGGCGGAGACGTTCAGTGACAGCGGCAGACTCAATGACGGGCTGTTGATGCGTGACATCCAGGCATCGGTGGAGCCCACCAGCGAACGGGCGGCGGACTCAGGTAATACGGTCACGCCCATGCCGCTGGAAATGGCTGCGGTCAGGGTTGAAATCGATTCGATCTCACCGATGATGCGTGCACTCAGACGACGCAGCGAAAAGGCCTCATCGACCCGCTTGCGTACTGCGCTGTAATCACGCGGTAAGAACAGACTCATCTGCGCCACATCGGCCAGATCGACGCTGGCACCTGGGTAATCGGTGGCGCCTACCAGAAAGAGATCCTCTTTCATCAGCGGCATGCTGGTGATCCCGGCAGTGGGCGCGCGATCGTACAGCACCGCCATATCCAGCTGACCGTTCATCACTTTCTCATTCAGCACGCTGCCGCTATTTTCGTGCAGATAAACCAGCACTTCCGGAAATTGATCGCGCACGGTCTGCAACAGCGGCATGGTCAGCGATGAAGCCGCCGTCCCTGGGGCCAGCCCAATCGATACCTGTCCACTCAGCACCTGACCGGCGTTAATTACCGCAGTCTGGGCCTGCTCACACTGGCGCAGAATGGTGCGCGCATGACCATAGAGAATCTTACCCGCCTCAGTTGGCGTAACGCCGCGCTTGGTACGAATCAGCAACTGCTGATCAAGTTCATTTTCCAGCGTCGCGACCTGCTGACTGAGTGCAGGCTGGGCGATGTGCAACACTTCTGCTGCCTGCGTCAGACTGCCGATATCGACGATTTTCACAAAGTACTTCAGTCGTCTTAAATTCATCTTGCCTCCGTCACTCACCCCGAATAGCGAAATGGGTCTGATCCCATCGCCCTGATAACAGATATTTTGCAAGATGCAGGCCAGGTTTAAAAAATTCAGGCCATCAGGCAGCCAGATTTTTCCTAACGGCCCGGAAAATAAGCGTTTCTGATTACCTCTTATGGGTTAATAAGGATCAGGAATGGCTGAGAAGAGAGAGTAAAGCCGTCAGGCGCACTGTGACAGTGCAGACGCTGCGAGTCAGACGTGCAGAAAAGTGATGACAGGTTGTACAGTTTGAGTGCAGTGGAAACGCATTGCACCTGATGAAGGCTTGCAGGGCCTGAACAGAGGAGTAAAAAACAGGGAGTAAATGTAACCGCTATCAGCAGGATTTCTTATCGCTGACAAATGCCGGATGATAAAAGCAGCCGTTGCCCTCTCCCGCATTCGGAAGAAGGCAACGCCTGCTGATTAACGTTTTTTGCGGTTACGGTGCATGTCGATAGAGACCGCAGCCACAATAATCATCCCTTTGATGATGTCCTGAATGTACGCATCGACACCAACGAAGGTGAATCCGCTTTTAATCAGGCCAAGGATCACTGCGCCAATTAATGTTCCGGTGATACGGCCTACGCCACCCATCAGGCTGCTGCCACCGATAACGGCTGCGGCAATCGCATCCAGCTCGTACGACATCCCCATGCTCGACTGACCGCTGCTGACGCGCGCCGCCAGTACTACACCCGCCAGGCCAGAGAGCGCGCCTGCAATGGTGTAGACGATAATCAGATACTTATTAACGTTGATACCGGAGACTTTCGCCGAGGTCATGTTGCCGCCGATGGCGTAAACATATTTACCGTAGCGGGTATGCTTCAGGGCGATATGGAACAGCAGCGCCACCACCAGGAAAATGACTACCGGCATGGCACCCTGTCCGATTGAGGTGAAGCCATCGGAAAGGAAGCTGATCGGATTGCCCTGGGTGTAATACTGCGCCAGACCACGTGCCGACACCATCATGCCCAGCGTGGCAATAAAGGGCGGAATGCCGGTGCGGGTAATCAGTACACCATTGACCACGCCCGCCAGCAAACCGACGCCGATACCGGCCGCGATAGGGATCACCGCAGGCATATTCACCAGCGACGGATACATTGGCGACAGGCTGTCAGAGGTCTGCGCCAGGCTCGCGGCCACCACTGCCGCCAGGGCAATAATGGATCCGGAGGAGAGATCGATACCGGTGGTGATGATGACCTGGGTCACGCCGACGGCGATAATCCCGATAATCGCCACCTGCAATACAATCAGGATCAGACGGTTGGTGTTGAGCAGGAAAGACTGGTCACGCACGTACCAGCCGAACATTTCAAAAATTAACGCAATCCCCACCATCACCACGAAAATGCCGGTATCTTTCGGCAATTTATGACGCAGGCTGGCAAAAAAAGAGGGTTGCTGCGGGGCTGCCGGGGTGGCAGTAGCTTTCATATTGCTCATAGTGGTCTCGCGCCTCACTCGGATGCCAACGACAGAATGGTTTCCTGATCGGCTTCTTCTTTATCGAGGATGCCGGTTATACGCCCGCCGTGCATGACCATTACCCGGTCGCTCATGCCAAGAATTTCCGGCAGTTCAGAGGAGACCATGATGATAGCCACGCCACGGTTGGCAAGTTCACTGATTAAGCGGTAAATCTCCGCTTTCGCGCCGACGTCAATGCCGCGCGTCGGTTCGTCCAGAATCAGAATCTTCGGTTGCGCCAGCAGCCAGCGGGCAATCAGGACTTTCTGCTGATTACCGCCGCTGAGGTTATTGATGATTTGATCCATGGTTGGCGTTTTAATGTTGAGACGACGGATTTGATCCATGCAGTCCTGCGCCATCTTCACATGGCTGACAAACCCGCTTTTGCCGCTGTACTCCGGCATGTTAACGATGCTCATGTTCTCCATTACCGATAGCACCAGAAACAGGCCGGACTTTTTACGGTCTTCGGTGAGGAACGCCATGCCCTTTTCAATCGCGGTTGAGGGTGAGTCGATTGTCACCGGCACGCCATCAATCAGGATCTCGCCGCTGTCGAAGCTCTCCATGCCGAACAGGCTCTCCATCACCTCGCTGCGACCCGCACCCACCAGTCCGGCGACGCCGAGGATCTCCCCCCGGCGCACACTGAAACTGACGTCGGTGAAACGATCTTTGCAGGTGAGATTGCGCACCGTCAGCACTTCTTCACCAATTGCGCTGTTGAATTTCGGGAACAGCTGGGTCAGTTCGCGTCCCACCATCTGAGTAATCAGCGACTGGCGGGTATATTTCGACGTCTGATCGCTGGCGATCCAACTGCCGTCACGGAAGATACTGACTTCGTCGGTGATGGTGAAAATTTCATCCATCTTATGGCTGATGTAGATGATCGCTTTGCCCTGCTCCCGCAGGTCACGAATGATGGTAAACAGATGCGCCACTTCGGTTTCTGTCAGCGCGGAGGTGGGCTCATCCATGATCACGATGTCTGAATCCCATGAAACTGCTTTGGCAATCTCAACCATCTGCTGCGACGCGATGCTCAGCTCGCCCACCATCCGATCGGCTTTCAGGCGGATATTCAGGCGGTTGAGCAGTTCCTGCGTCATCTGATTAAGTCGGGCGTGATCGACAAAGCCAAATCTCATCGGCTCGCGACCCAGCCAGATATTCTCGGCGACGGTCATGTAAGGCACCAGGTTGAGTTCCTGGTGGATCATTGAAATGCCGGAACGCAACGCGTCCATGGTGTCCTGAAACTGCACCGGCTCCCCTTTAATTTTGATGGTGCCCTGATCGGGACGATACATCCCGATCAGGCACTTCATTAAAGTGGATTTGCCCGCGCCATTTTCGCCCATCAAGGCATGTACCGTTCCCGGACGCACCCGCAACGAGACGTTGTCGAGGGCTTTAACGCCGGGGAAGAACTTGCTGATGCCTTCGGCTTCAAGCGCAAAAGCGTTCATACATCACCTCCGTACAGCTGGGTCGGGAACGACTATTTCAGGTTACGCTTGGTAAACTGTTCCATGTTTTCTTTAGTAATCAACTGGTAGGGGATATTGATGACTTTCTGAACTTTCTCGCCATTCACCAGTTTGATTGCCGTCTGCACCGCACCTTCACCCTGGCCCTGCGCATCCTGGAATACCGTGGCGACCATCTTGCCCTGCTTCAGCATCTGCAGCGCATCGGGTGTGCCATCGACGCCAGCGATCAGGATTTTGTCCGGATTTTTACCCAGTGCCTGCAGCGCACCGATCGCCATTTCATCGTTGTTAGAAGCGATGGCATTGATCTCATCACCGGCGGTCATCCAGTTACTGACTACGTCTACCGCATCGTTACGGGTAAATTTGGCGGTCTGTTTCTGAACAATTTTGATGCCAGGGAATTTAGCCGCAACCTCTTCCACACCTTTGGTACGGTCACGGGTCGCTTCATTCGCCAGGTCACCCATCAGGATGGCAACGTTGCCTTTGCCGTTCATCGCTTTAGCCAGCGCTTCCATCTGTAAGCGTCCAGCCAGTTCCGAATCGGACCCGACATAGGCCATTTTGCCGGTCAGCTCAGCCTGTGGACGGCGGTTGACAAAGATCAGCGGGATACCCGCTTTGCTCGCCTGGTCCATAATCGGTTTCACTGCATTGGTATCGACCGGGTTGACGATCAGTGCATCAACACCCTGACCGATAAAGTTCTGAACCTGCTGCAACTGCTGTGAAACGTCGCCTTTTGCATCCTCAACCTGCCCTTTAACGCCATCTTTCTGCATCTCTTTCTGCATTGAGGTACGCAGAATGGTGAGGAAGTTGTCATCAAACAGCGCCATGGAGACGCCAACTGAGATATCTTTTGCCATAACCGCGGCAGGTAACATGCAGGCTAACAGTGAGGCGACAATCGTTTTTTTAATGTTCATAGGGACCCTTCTTATTTGTTAACTTGCTCAGCGGCTGTGACCGCGAATGAAAAATATCTTTTACATTCACCCAGCCTGTCTGGCGTCTGTTTCGGGAAATTTGAGGTAAGACTTCAGGTTCTGACTATTTTTGTGATCGACCACTCCTTTTCACAATCACTTGATCTGCAAACAGTTAACTTCAAAATAGCGTTTCACTTTCAGACGATAATGACGACCGTGATGATAAGCAGTTTATTTATTCCATATAATCACGTTTTGAAATTTTTATCATAAAAGCACTGAAACGGTTGTTTTAACATCGGCAAACAACAAAACTTTGACATGCCTCTAACATCTGCGGAGAAATGCCCGCAAAGTGAGATCCTGTTGGCAGTTTGAAAATCCAGCAGAATCGGGTAAAAATCGCCAATCCGCTGCTTTTACGAGCATCTGAACGCAATTCAGTAAACAGGGCTTTGACAAGCGGGATCTGCGCCGCTAATATTCGCCCCGTTCAAGCGATTCCTCTGTAGTTCAGTCGGTAGAACGGCGGACTGTTAATCCGTATGTCACTGGTTCGAGTCCAGTCAGAGGAGCCAGAATTAGAAAAGCCCGCTCAGGGAAACCTGAGCGGGCTTTTTGCATTTATGTTTTCGGTCACGGCGGCATGACATCCCCGCCTGAATGGCTTACACCTCAAACCCGTAGTGCGAGCCGTCCGGCAGTTCCACCACCAGCCGCAGCTTACCCCCTGCCGCATCGATATAGCGCTTGAGCGTGGAGAGCTTCAGGTCGCGGCCCGGCTTCTCCATGCCCGCCACGGTAGGCTGTGTAATGCCCAGCGCCTTTGCCATTTCGACCTGTGTTTTCTGCACTTTCTCGCGCAGCTCGGCAAGGTGAATGTTGAGCAGGATATCCGTCGCCATCGCCTGTGCGTCGGCAACGACTTCCGGTTTTTCATCCGCAATAAGCTGTTCAAGCGTTCTGCCCATCTGGTTACTCCTCATCTTTAAAACTATTCAGCCAGTGTGTAAATTCCCGATCGGCAAACGGAAGCATCTCCTGATAAAAACGCTTTTCATTGCCCACCTTATTTCCGGCACAAAGCACAATCGCCGTTCGGTTTGGGTCAAAAGCAAAGAAAGCCCTTATCGGATCGCCGCGACTCTGAATACGCAGCTCTTTCATGTTGATAGAAACAGAGCCTTTTAGCGTATCCGCGTATGGCCTGGACAACCCCGGCCCTTTTTCGCGCAACACCATTAATGCTGCCAGTACGCAGGCGCGATCGCTCTCATTAAGCAAGGTAAACCAGCGATCAAACCTCTCCGTCGTTTTAATCATCCACACGGGATCTCCTTATTAATATAGGTTAAATACTATATAGGTGTAAAGCGATAATCGAGTGTGATGCAGGGGGATTTCAGATGCCTGTGCTTTTAGTGCAAAGTGAGAGAAGCGTTCAGCCGGGTCAGTGATGAATCCACACAACCTTCATCGTTTTGCGAGCTGTACCGGATTGGTTATGGGGTGAGATGATGTGAGACGTTGTTATCAATAAGAAAGCCCGCTCAGGCTTCCCGGAGCGGGCTTTCACTTTGTTCGCATCGCTTCCCTGCCAATGCAGAGTGACGCTTTTAGCGCGTGATTACGGCAGCGCGATACGGGCAATCTCGTCAGTGCCTTTGGTGGAGGAATCTTTGTTGAATTCCGCCTTAAGCGTGACATAGAGCGTATTGTTGTCCGGGCCAATCAGCAGGCTGTTTGGGTTCTTGTCAAACGACCAGCTGTTTTTCACCGCGTAGGTGGTGGCATCCAGTTGCAGCACTTTCTTCGATTCGCGCTGGCTGATGTAAAGCTCATTGCGTTTAGCGTTGAACTTGATGCCCATCGCATCGCCTTCGATGCGCTTGATCACTTTGCCGGTGCGCTCATCAAAGATCAGCGTGGCTTTGCCTTTGGAGTCGTCAGTAACAAACAGGCGACCGGTAGCAGGATCTTCCGCCATGTTCAGGAACAGATACTCTTTGCCATCGCCTGCGGTCCAGCGCTTCTCGATTTTATGGCTGCGTGGATTGATCACCAGAATTTCACCCGAGCCGTTAGCCGCATAAATGCGCTCAGTCAGCGGGGAATAGATGATACCGGTGACCCATTTCCCGGCGTTTTTAATCTCGGTTTTCAGCTTAAACGTTCGGGTATCCACGACGGAGATATAGCCCGGTTCGGCTACGCGACCGACATAAAGCTCGTTGCCGTGCCACAGGACTTCACGCGCACCCGCCGGATAGCCCTCTTTACTGATCTTGCCCGGGAACACCAGACGCTGCAGCACTTTGCCACTCTGGGCGTCCACTTTGGAGATCGCGCCATCCAGTGAGTTGGTGGTGTAGAACACCTGACCGTTTTCATCGATAGCGGTACCGAAGTTTTTCATGTCGGTATGCGTTTCGCCTTTGGTCGTCAGCGTGGCCGGATCGAGACGATAGATCATGCCGCCGTTCACATCCTTAAACGCCTGCGCGCTGGCGACAAACAACGCTTTTGACGCAGGGGAGTAAGCCATTTCGTACAGACCATCACCCAGAGCGCGTTGTGTCACTGCGGTATTAACCGGTTTTGGGGCTTCAGCGGCAGGCGCATCGGCTTTTTTAGCTGGTGCCTGACACGCTGTCAGGCTAAAGGCAGCGGCAACTGCCATGGCAACAGCGGCTTTGCGCGGGCTTAACGATTTCATGCTGAACTCCGTCAGGGAATAAAGAATGAGAATCATACGCATTAACAGCCAGTAATCAAATGACGATGCTGCTATCCATGCCTGTCCGGTCATTTAACCCGCATTAAACCGCTTAACTGCCCCGTGAAATTCCATCTGAATGCCCCTTTTCTGCTTTCAAATCTGATAAACACCAGCAACTAAAAGGCTTTAAATTTCCCTATCACATTGAATTATAAATAATAAACATAAAGTTACACTTTCGATTGAATCCTTTGAAGAATATATAAAGCAAATGATTATCATTGGCGTTCTCATAACTGGCTGAGCGTCTTTTTCCAGAAGATGAGTGGATAAAAAATAACAACCAAAGACACAACGGTTTAACTCAATACCAATTTTTAATGGAAAATTTTATGGCTCGTAGTGGCAGGGAATCAGGTTTCAGAAACAGCTTTAGCGTCTCATTACTGACACTGGCGATACACACCCTCTTCCACCCCGCCCTGGCGGCGGAGGAGACATCGCAGGATATGGTGGTCAGCGCCACGCCTGACGAAACCAGTGACAGCGGTAAGCAGAATTACGCGGTGCAGACCACCCGCGCGGGCACCAAATTAATGCTGACACCGCGAGATGTGCCTCAGTCACTCAGCGTGGTGACGCAGCAGCGAATGCAGGATCAGGATCTGCAATCGGTTAATGATGTGCTGACCAACGCCACCGGTATCTCCACCAATCTTATCGACAGTGAACGCTCCGAGTACTATTCACGCGGCTTCAAAGTCAGCAACTTCACTTTCGATGGCATTCCGACCTCGGTTAACGATACATGGAATTACGGCGACGCGGCGTCCGACACGGCAATCTATGACCGTATTGAAATCGTGCGCGGTGCGACCGGCCTGATGACCGGAGCGGGCAGCCCTTCGGCCTCGATCAATATGGTGCGTAAACATGCTGACAGCAAAACCGCGACCGGCACGCTGAGTGCCAGCTATGGCAGCTGGAACAAGCAGCGCTACGTGGCGGATCTCTCTGCCCCGCTTAATAGCGATGGCAGCCTGCGCGGCCGTGTGGTGACCGGTTATACCGATCAGGAGAGCTGGCTGGATCGCTATCAAAAAACCAAAAAATTCATCTACGGCGTGATTGATGCAGACCTTACCGACAAGACGACGCTGTCACTGGGCTACGACTATGAAGATGACAACACCGGCAATCCAACCTGGGGCGGCCTGCCGATGTTTTACAGTAACAACGCCACGACACATTACGACCGCAGCCTGAATTCATCAGCTAACTGGGCGCGTTACAACACTAACTCGCGCAAAGTTTTTGCGGATATCGACCATAACTTCGATAACGGCTGGAATATTCATATTAATGGCACGCACGCCGAGAATACCTTCAGCGATAAGCTGCTCTATGTGATGGGCAATCCCGATCAGGAGAGCGGTGAAGGCACTACCGGTTATGGCAGTATGGATCGCGGCAAGCGTAAAATGGATTCAATCGATGGCTTTGCCAGCGGCCCGTTTGAACTGCTGGGTCGTCAGCACCTGTTGATGGCCGGGGCAAGCTACAGCCGCCAGCATAATGCCGCATACAGCCAGGATGGATTCAGCGATGCGGAGGCGGGTGAAATCACTGCCGCCGATATGGGAATTTTCAATAATAGCTGGACCGGTAACGTTGCGGAGCCTGAATGGCAGGGCTGGTATCTCAACGATGATGACACTGTTCGTCAGAAATCAGTCTATAGCGCTGCACGTCTGTCGCTGGCCGATCCGCTGTCGCTGATTATTGGCGCTCGCTATACCCAATGGAGCACCCATGGCAGCAGCGGAGAGATGACTAAAAATAACACCACGCCTTATGCAGGGCTGGTGTATGACATTAATGACACCTGGTCCGCCTATGGCAGCTACACCGCCATTTTCCTGCCGCAGACTTATCGCGATACTCACGGCAGTTACCTCTCACCAGTGACCGGTAAAAGTTACGAGACCGGTCTGAAATCCGCCTGGAACGATGGCCTGCTGACCGCCAGCGTAGCAATTTTCCGCATCGAGCAGGATAACGTTGGACAGGCAATTGATGGCGTTTATCTGAGCGGCAATGAGCAGGCTTATGACGCCGCCAAAGGTGCAGTGAGTAAAGGTGCCGAGTTCGAGCTGAATGGCGCGCTGACCGATAATCTGCAGCTGACCTTTGGCGCAACCCGCTATGTGGCACGCGATAAAAGTGGCCGGTTCAACAGCTATCAGCCGCAAACCTCATTCAAGCTTTTCACCCGTTATCAGTTAGCCGCGATCCCCGAGCTCACCGTTGGTGGCGGAGTTAACTGGCAGAACCGGGTGTTTAAAAACGTGACCAATGCCAGCGGCGACACCGTACGGGTATATCAGGGCAGCTACCCGCTGGCCTCGTTGTTTGCCCGCTATCAGGTGAATAAGCAGGTTGCCGTACAGGCCAACGTCGATAATCTCTTTGACCGTGAATATTACAGCTATATGAACAGCTACGTTTACGGTGAGCCACGTAACGTGAATGTCAGCGTGTCTTATCAGTTCTGATAATGGTGAGCTGAGAGGCCAGACAGCCCGCGATTGCGGGCTGTTTAGTGTGCTGATTTAACAGGCATGATGCGTGTCAGGGCTGTCCTTCCATATTCCAGCGCGCTGATCCCATCACATCGAAAACATGCTGGTCGGTGAAAGCCGGAAATCTGGCGCGTTTTGCCGCCACTTTGAGCGCGTTGCAATAATCTTTATCGCCCCCTTTGATAATAAAATTATCCAGGGTGCCATCAATTTTGAAATCCAGATGGGCATTACAGCGTTTCCCCTTCCAGGCGTGCGGCTCTGATAGTGCAGCATCCAGCGCTTTTTTTATGCCAGATGCCTGCTGACCATAGATATCGTTGTCCCCGACTTTTCCTGAACGGTTATAGCTGCAGGTTTCGAGTGCGCTTTTTTTAATGCATTCGTGTGGAGTGAGAGGCGCACAACCGGCTAACAGGGCACAGCAGAAAATGGGAATGATCTTTTTCATGGATAAGTCCTTTTAGGTGAAAAGGGAACGGCGTCCTGCTCCCTGGTTATTCTGATATCAGGCTAAGCTAAACCCCTGCAAAGTGAATCAACACAGGGTTATTTTCCCGTTTTTTTTCGCCAGAAGAGAGAGAAAGCAATCGCTGTTAATACGCCAATCAGGGGCATCGTGGCCGCGCCCGCCAGAAAGTTGTGCTGGTCGATGCGTTTGTCCCTGCGGATATCCGCGAAGCGTGCGAGTGCCTGTTTTTCATCTGAGGCACGAACTTCCTCGAACTGTTTTTTATAACCCTGCTCTGTCAGATCGAAAGCTCGTGTTACGTCCGATCTTTCAAGTGCAACAGTGTATTTGCCTTTGGTATAGAACCTGTATTCTGACATTCAGCGATCTCACATCCCGGGGATAGATTTGCACTATATCGGGTATGAATGGGTTTGCAGAACGCTTTTGGAAAATAGTGCGGCACAATACAGGCTCCAGCCTCCCTGCTGAGTTAACCGCATCTCCTTTTCCAGCAAACTGCATGCAGTATTGCGGTAATATTTCCCGTGATGGCCGTGGCTGTTAACTCTCTTCGGTTATCACTTCAAGCCCCAGATTCTCCCGCAGCGTAGCAAACTCATACTCATCGCGAAACAGTCCGCGACGACGCAGTTCCGGGATCACCAGCTCCACAAACAGATCCAGTTGTTCAGGCATAATGGCTGGCATAATGTTAAAGCCGTCAGCCCCGCCCTGCTCCAGCCACTGCTGGAAGTCGTCGGCGATATCTTCAGCGGTACCGACAATCACGCGGTGTCCGCGTGAACCGGCGGCGACGGCGGCCAGCTCACGCAGCGTCAGATTCTCGCGCTTTGCCATATCGGTCATCAGCTTAACGCGGCTCTGATTACCTTCGCCCAGCGGAACCTCCGGTACCGGGCCATCCAGTGGATATTGGCTGAGATCCATACTGAACCGCAGTGAAAGCTGACGAAGCCCGTTCTCGATATCCACCAGCGTATTCAGCTTTTTCCACAGCGCCTTCGCCTCCTCACGCGTGCGGCCAATAATCGGCATGACACCGGGCATGATCACGACATGATCCGGGTTACGCCCGGCGGCAATGACCTGCTCCTTTTGAGTGCGATAGAACGCTTGCGCTTCCTCCAGACTGGCGGAGGCGGTAAAGATCACTTCCGCTGTCTCAGCCGCCAGCTTCTGACCATCAGCAGAAGAACCTGCTTCGATAATCACCGGACGTCCCTGGGGCGAACGCGTGATGTTCAGGGGGCCTTGTACCTGAAAATGCTCGCCCTGATGGTTGATCGGTTTGATCTTCTCATCAACAAAATAGTCCCCGGTCGCTTTATCAGGCTGCACTGCCCCCGCTTCCCAGCCCCGCCACAATTTGTCTGCCACCTCAAGGAACTCCCGCGCACGGGCATAGCGGGAAGCGTGGTCGGGCATATCGCTGCGGCTGAAGTTACGTGCAACGTCAGTGGAAAACGAGGTCACGACGTTCCACGCGGCCCGGCCACGGCTGATGTGATCCAGTGACGAGAAACTGCGCGCCAGCGTAAAGGGATCGCTGAAGGTGGTAGAGGCGGTTGCGGCCAGGCCAATACGTCTGGTGTTGACCGCCAGCGCCGCCAGCATCGTCAGCGGTTCAAGGCGTGCCATGGTCGACGGCAGACGATACATGCTGGTTGCCAGTGCATCACCCACAAAGAACAGGTCGAACTTACCCGCTTCGGCTTTTTTAGCCAGCGTGATCAGCCAGTCGATGTCAGTGGGATCGCCCAGCTGTTCAGTCAGACGCCAGCCGCTCACGTGCTGACCCACCGGTTGAACAAACAGGCCGAGCCGCAGGCGACGTGATGGAGTGAAATGATTCATGAACGATTCCTGGTCTGTAAGGTGAAAAGGCGCGCCGCAGCGCGCGCTTAAAAAAGGGTGTCCGTCGCCAGCAGCGCCTGCTCCAGCGCGCGGGCAGAGACGCTAAACGGCAGCCGTTCTGCGCAAGCCTGGGGGAATTTAATCTGCTGCGCGAGGTTGCGCAGCGCGCTATGGCGATCGCCGCGTAACACCGGCAGCTTCAGCGGCATATCGTAGTGACGCAGCAGCGCAAGGAGTTCTGCATCCGCGACACCGTCATGTTCCATCAGCGACTGCACCAGCAGGCTGAAGCCGACTTTCTCACCGTGCAGCCAGTGATGCAGCTCCGGCAGGTGCGTCAGTCGATTGTGAATGGCGTGCGCAAAGCCCGGCGTCGGCAGCAGGTCGCGCACACTATTCGCCAGCCCGGCGAGCACGATAGTGGCATCAATGACTCTGACCAGTTCAGGCGTGACCCGCTGCTGCTGGCAGGCCAGGATCGCGGCGTCTCCCTGCTGCCGAAAAGTGTCCAGCGCCTGCCGCGCGGTCATCACCTTAAGATCCAAAGCCAGATCATCAGGGTTGTGCTGCTGATAAGGCCGGAATTCATAATATTTGGCCAGCGCATCCACAATACCCGCTTTCAGGTAGCGCACATCGCTCCGGGCGATCACTTCACTGTCCACCAGCACCAGCTCCGGCATTTTCCCCAGCGGCTGGCTGTGCAGATGGCCGCCTTGCTCGTTATAGATGATGGCAATCGGTGACCAGGCCGCGCAGGTTGCCGCCTGGGTCGCAAAGTTAACCAGTGTGACCGCCGGCAACTGGCTGGCAGCGGCTTTAGCCGCATCCAGCACGCGTCCGCCCCCAATCGCCAGCAGCAGTTCTGCGCCCTGCTGTTCGGTATGGTGTTTTAAGCTGGCGATGGCCTGTTCTGTACATTCGCCCTCTAAATAGTCGAGCTGCCAGCGGATGCCATTCTCTTCAAGACTCTGGCTTAATTCCGGATTAACCGCCTGCCACGCCTGAGGAGAGGTAAAAATACGAATATGGGTGGCATAGGGTTTAATAAACTGACCGGCGCGGATGCGCAGGCCCGCCTCATGCGCATAGGCTCGCGGAGATGTAATGGCTAACACAGCAGCATCCTGATTATATAAAATAGAAAAAGACTTTTATTACAGTGAGTTAATAGCGTTTCATGGAATTTAATTTCTTTTCTGAATACTACGACAAATAACAATTTAAGCAATCAAAAACCGGCCATTTCATATTCACAAATCCGCATTAGGTTAGTTATTTTTCACACATAGCGACCCGGCTTTTACTGTTAATCTCTCATTCTGGCTGAATGAATTAACTGCCTGCCTGGCAGTTTTCCGGGAAATATTATGCAACTCGATTTTCGTCAGGTCAGAGAAGATGAGGTAGATGTTTATCTGGCGCTGATGCATGCCGCCTATGCACCCGTTAAAGCACTGGGCATTAAATTTGATGCCGCCACGGCTGACCGCGCTACAGCATTACGCCATCTGCAGAATCATGGCGTGTATGCGCTCTACATGCGTGACCAGATGGTTTCATCAGTGACCGTTCGCTATCCCTGGGGGCCGCTGCCCGGCCCGTTTGGGCTGCCGCATATCGGCTGGTTTGGCGCGCATCCCGACTATCCCGGCCACCATTTTGGTCGCCAGGTTCAGGATCGGTTAGAGCAGGAAATCCTGATCGATCAGTTGCATGCCCCTGCGGTCTCGCTGGGCACCGCCACCCATCACCCCTGGCTGAAAGAGATGTATCTGAAACGTGGCTTCCAGCCGATGCATACCCGCGATCTCGGTAAAGGTCACATCACCCTCTATATGAAAAAAGTACTGGACCCGGCGGCACATGATGCCTGGCTGAGCCGCCAGACAGCAGCAGAAGGAAACCCGCTATGAGCAGCGATAATCCCGCATCACTGGGCGAACAGCCGATCGCGTTTCGCCACGAACTACACCGTTTTCCGGAGCGACCGCAATGAACCTGAGCGTAATGCTGGCTGAACATATCCTTTATGGTCAGCCGGATGAGACAGCGCACCAGCACGCGCGTGAAGGTGTGCGGGACTTCCTGGCGGTGAGCTGGCCGGTGTTACAGGGCGAGGTGCCGGATAGCGGCTTACCGGCACTGCGCACAATCTACCGCGACGGCAGCGTGCGCTCGCAGGCGCTGCTGCTGGGCTATGCCGGACATGCGCTGGACTACGATGATTTTCATGCCGATTTTCGCGGTCACCCCAGCGTAGTGATCCTGCCCGCCCTGCTCGCCTGGCAGCAATATCAGCCAAAGCGCCTGAACCGTTTTCTGGATGCTTACGTCACGGGTGTGGAAATGGCAGGTCGCCTGGGACTGGCTGTCAGCCAGCAACATTACGCGCTGGGCTATCACAACACGGCAACGCTGGGCACCCTGGCAGCGGCGGCGGCACTGGCGCGTTTGCTGGCGCTGGAAAGTGATGCAACCGCGACCCTGCTGGGGATCGCTGCCACCCAGGCCAGCGGGCTACGCGCGCAGTTTGGTTCGGCGGTGAAACCACTGCACGCTGGTTTTGCCGCCGAACGTGCGGTGTCAGCGGCTCTGCTGACACTGGCCGGAATAGATGGCCGTCAGGCGGGTGTGATTGAGGCTTTTCTGGCAGCCAGCAGTTCGGGTCAGGCGCAGCCGGAGAAATTGCTGGAAAACTGGGGCCGCCCCTGGCGGATTAGCGCGCCCGGACTGGAGTTCAAACCTTTCCCAACCTGCGCAGGCACCCACAGCGCAGCGGAAGCGGCACAAATGCTGCGCCAGCAGTGGCTGGCAGCCGGCAAACCTCTTGATGCGCTGCTGAGCCAGATTGTCGATATCACCGTCGCCTTCCCGCCAGGCGGTGACATCGCCGCTTCCATATCCGTTCCGACGCACGGCATTGAAGCGCGTTTCAGCCTGGAATATGTGATTGCTGCGATGCTGATCTACGGCGATCTGCGTTTGCAGGATTTCGCCGAGGGCGATCTCAATCATCAGATTATGCCGCTGGCCGCCCGCGTCCGTCGTACTCCCGATAACAGCGCGCCGCCCGATGCGATCAATCCCGCCCTGCGCTTCCATGACGTCACGCTGACGCTGAGTGATAGCACAAAGCTGCATCAGCGCCGCACGCGCCAGCAGTCACTGGCAGAGAGTGTGGGTGTAAACAGGAAACTGCAGCTGGTGCTGCAGGCGTCGTCGCCCGATCTGCTGGCAGCCAGTGAGCTGCGTTCAACGGCAGATTTGCAGGCGCTGGGCCGCGCAGTGCTGAGCGCCCTGTAACCGACTCATAACGGGGGAATAAAGGCCTGCACCGGCGTGACTTCCCCGGCAAATTTACGCACCTGCACCACCGTAATCTGCCCGCTACATCCCTGTGCCAGAGATGACGTCCCGATATCCAGCGTCAGCACATTGGGATTACCGTGACGACAAAGCGGACGGGCGGCAGTGGCGTCGACCGGATCGTACCAGGCACCGGTTGGCAGCTGTACCACGCCAGGCATAACCGTGTCGGTGAGACGTGCGCTGGCGAGCACATGGCCCCGATCGTTATAAAGCTCAATGATGTCGCCATCCGCGATAGCCCGGGCTGCCGCATCCTCGCTGTTGAGGCTACAGACTTCACGCCCTCCACGTTTGCCACTCTGACTGAAATCACCAAAATCGAGCTGACTGTGCAGGCGCGTCGCGGGCTGATTGGCAATCAGCCAGAATGGGTAGTCGGCGCTGGGTTTTTGCTGGGGTTCACGCCATACCGGATGGCCGGGACAGTTGTCATAACCAAAGCTGGCGATAGTGGCGGAGAAGATCTCAATTTTGCCGCCTGCTGTGGGCAGCGGTGCAGCATCAGGGTCAGCGCGAAACGCATTGATCATCCGTCCACCATCCTTCACCTGCGGCAACTCAAGGATGCCCTGCTGCCAGAACTGATTAAAATCCGGTGTCTGCACCTGATGCGCCGCCAGTTTTTCCTGTAGCTGATGGTAAAGATGCTGCAACCAGCCTCGCGCATCGCGCCCTTCGCTAAACGCTTCTTCCCGGCCAAGTTGCCGGGCCAGCTCACGGAAAATCGTGTAATCGTCCCTGGCTTCGGCGTAAGGCTGTGCCACTGGCTGCATGGCGATTAAATGGCGATCGGTCGGCGCACCGCCGATATCCTCACGCTCCAGGGTCATGGTGGCGGGCAGAACGATATCAGCATGACGCGCACTGGCGGTCCAGACGCTCTCATGCACGATGAACGTATCCAGCTGGCAAAATGCCTGACGCAGCCGGGCCAGATCCTGATGGTGGTGAAACGGATTGCCGCCCGCCCAGTAAGCCAGCCGGATATGAGGATAAGTAAGCTGACGGCCATTGTAGTCAAACCTGGTGCCGGGATTGAGCAGCATATCGGCAATACGGGCTACCGGAATAAAGCGGTCGATGCCATTTTTGCCCTGCGGCAGGGACGGAAAGCTGACCAGATTGTGATGTTTGCCATAATGGCCAAGCGCACCCAGTGCATAGGTATAGCCGCCGCCGGGCAGCCCGGGCTGTCCGAGTGCCGCCGCCAGCACCAGGCCAAGCCAGACCGGTTGTTCGCCATGCTCGGCGCGTTGTAAGGCATGGGCGACCGTAACCAGTACGCGCTTGCCGTGCAGCTGTCGGGCGAACTGCCTGATCAGGTCGCTGCTGACGCCACAGATCGCGGACGCCCAGGGCGCGTCACGCACCACGCCATCCTCTTCACCCCGGATGTAGGCCACCATCTGAGGCCAGCCGACACAGTAGCGCGCCAGAAATGCCTCATCGGTTAACCCTTCGGTGATTAATACCGCCAGCAGGCCGAGTATAAACGCCGCATCCGTTCCGGGTCGCAGCGCCAGCCACTCACCCTGTGCTTCCTCTGGCAAATCGCTTTTCAGTGGGCTTACCGAGATAAAACGGGTGCCGCGCTGTGCCGCACGCTGCATAAAACCGCGCTCGGTATGCTCACTCAGGCCGCCGCTGGCCACTTGGGCATTTTTCAGCGCCAGCCCGCCAAACGCCAGCACCACCTCGCTGTGACCGGCAATCTCTTCCCAGCTCACGCCACGCCGGGCGACTTCATTCATGTCGCCCACAATATGCGGCAGCAAAACCGATGCCGCGCCGGAGCTGTAGCTGTTAACTGAGCGAACATAGCCGCCCAGCGTGGTGTTCAGGAAACGGTGCACCTGACTTTGGGCGTGATGGAAACGGCCTGCGCTTGACCAGCCGTAAGATCCGCCAAAAATCCCCGCCGGGCCGTAAGCCTCACCGACCCTCTTAAGCTCCAGTGCAACCCGATGACTGGCTTCCTCCCAGCTAACCGCGACATATTCATCTGCCCCACGACGCCGATCCGGGCCAGGCCCGTTTTCCAGCCAGCCACGCCGTATCATCGGCCGTGCGACGCGTGCCGGGTGATTAAGTGAATGACGGAAGTTTTGCAACAGCGGACTGGGGTCGGGATCGCCCCCGAACGGCTCAATAAGC
The DNA here is from genome assembly GCF_011800685.1 of Pantoea sp. EKM10T. Taxonomy (NCBI): domain Bacteria; kingdom Pseudomonadati; phylum Pseudomonadota; class Gammaproteobacteria; order Enterobacterales; family Erwiniaceae; genus Pantoea; species Pantoea sp. EKM10T. The sequence goes on along the minus strand of NZ_JAALEU010000005.1, from coordinate 103,519 downwards.
AGTTGATCGCCGCTGCGCTCAGCGTGAAAAGCGCCCCAGTGGGCGCTGTGCATTACCGGTTTTTGCGTCATCCTGCTTCCTGGCTTTCACAAAAGAAACGGTGCTCAGAGCACCGTTGCGATAAAGTTTCTGACGCGTCCGTTGTCCGGATCGTCGAGTACCTGCTGCGTCGGGCCAGCCGCCACAATTTTGCCGCTCTCCATAAAGACGATGTTATCGGCGACCTCGCGGGCAAATCCGATTTCATGGGTGACAACCACCATGGTGATACCGGAATGCGCCAGCTGTTTAATGACCTGCAGCACTTCACCCACCAGTTCCGGGTCAAGCGCCGAGGTCGGTTCATCAAACAACATAACGCCAGGATCCATCGCCAGTGCGCGGGCAATCGCAACGCGCTGCTGCTGACCACCGGAAAGGTTTTGCGGCCACTCATCTTCGCGACCAGACAGCCCCACCTGTTTCAGCAGCGCCAGTGCTTTGCTGGTCGCCTGATGGCGACTCTGCTTTTTCACCCGCATCGGCGCATCCGTGATGTTCTGCAACACTGTACGGTGCGGGAACAGGTTAAATTGCTGAAACACCATGCCGATTTCCGCCCGCTGGCGTGCAATGGCACTGCTGTTGAGTTCGTGCAGCGCCTGGCCTTTTTGTCGGTATCCCACCATCTGGCCGCCGATACGGATGGTGCCACCATCCAGCTTCTCAAGGTGATTAATGCAGCGCAGCAGCGTGGATTTACCGGAGCCGGATGGCCCCAGAATCACCGTGACCGACCCGGCAGATATATCCAGGTTAACGTCGTCGAGGATGGTTACGCCAGAGAAGCGCTTGGTGACCCTGCGCAGTGCAATTGCTTCAGCCATTGCTCACACTCCTTTGGGTTTTCGGCAGCGAAAAGCGCGGCAACGACGGCCAGAGGCTGCGCTTTTCACGCCGCGTGACACCGCGGCCAAAATAACGCTCCACGTAATACTGGCCCACCGACAGCACTGAGGTCATCAGCAGATACCACAGAGTGGCGACCAGCAGCAGCGGGATCACTTCATAGGTGCGCTGATAGATAATCTGCGCCGAAAACAGCACATCCTGCAGAGAAATCACTGACACCACTGCCGTGGTTTTCAACTGGCCAATGATCTCGTTACCCGCTGGCGGCATAATGGCGCGCATCGCCTGCGGTAAAACGGTATGACGGAAAATCTGAGCCGGGCGATATCCAAGCGCGCGTGCCGCTTCAATCTGCCCATTACCCACGCTCTGGATACCCGCGCGCACAATTTCTGCGGCATAGGCGGACTGATGCATGACCAGCGCGATCACTGCCGCACTAAACGGGCTGACCAGCGCGTTGGACTGTGCACTCCAGATCTCACCTAAACCGGGAATCGACAGCGCTATTCTGGGATAGAGCGCCGCGATGTTGTACCAGAGAAACAGCTGCACCAGCATCGGCACGCCACGGAAAAACCAGGTGTAGGCCCAGCTCACCGCAACCAGAACCGGATTTGATGAGAGACGCATCAGCGCCAGCACCGTGCCAAAGGCAAAGCCCAGCACCACTGAAATGGCGGTGAGCTGCAGCGTCATTAACACCCCCTGCAGAATGGAGGGCGCAGTGAAGTTTTCTGCGATGATCCCCCACTCAAAGCGCGGATTGTTAATCATCGAATGTGCCATCGCCACCACGCACAACAGCACCACCAGCGCACTCAGCCAGCGTCCGTAGTAGCGTTTACTGACGATTTTCAGATCGTCAGTGTGGTTCTGAATCTCACTCATTTAAAAATCTCTTCGTTGCGTCGGGCTTCGGTCACAGCACCAAATCCGATTCCCCAGTTATCGAGGATTTTCCGGTAGCTGCCATCTTTGATTAATGAGTTCAGCGCGGCCTGCACGGCAGGTTCAAGTGGAGAGGCTTTTGGGAAAGCGACAGAGACCGGTGCATCGTTAACGGTGATTTCGCCGCTCATGGTCAGCGATTTGATTACCTTAACCTGCCACAGCAGCCCCTCATAGGGACCCAGGAACAGCGGTACGCGCCCGCTGACCACCGCCTGCACGCCAGCCGGACGATCCGGGAATATCGCTACCTTGATGGGCTGTTTACCTGCGGCCTCACAGGCTTTACTGGCTTCTTCCAGCCGCGTAACCTGGGTGGTACCGGAACCGGCGCCGACCTCTTTGCCGCAGACGTCACTGAGTGATTTAAACGGGGCGATACTGGCGTCTTTTCGGGAAATAATTCCCAGCAGGCTGGCGTTGTAGTAGCCGACAAAGTCGATCTGTTTCAGGCGGGTCGGTGTGGCATTTATGTTCGACAGCGCCACATCGTAACGTCCGGTTTTCAGACCGGGAATGATGTTGTCGAAGCCGCCCGTGTCGCGCCACTCTACCGCGATACCCAGACGTTCACCCACCGCATTCATGATGTCGATTTCGCGACCGGCCAGCGTCTTATTATCTTCTTTATAAAAGGTAGTTGGCGGCGTATTCGGGTTTGTTCCTGCCACAATGTAGCCACGCTTGAGGATATCCGCAGGAATCAGCGTTTTCAGCGCCGGATCGGCTTTAACATGTATGCTGCTGTCAGCAGGCACTGAGGGTTCTGCCGCAAAGCTGACGGATGCGTTGAGCACGAGTGTGAAAAGGGTCATTCTTTTTATCAATTTCACCGGAACCTTTCTCCTGATATTTAAAATGTTCCCCCAGAGGGAAAAGCGATCGTGACCTGTTGTCAGCGCTGAAAGAAAGCCAGATAAGCGGCGGGCTCCAGAGCTTTTATCATCCTCGTAACGTTCTGTTGTCATTCTCAGTGAAGACCGGCGGCGATCACAAATGCTAAAACCGGGAATATTTTGCTGGAATATGGCAATGGCGCGCGTTGCGAGGCTGTTGAACAGGCGCTGGCATCCTGTGACCGAAGAGATGAGCAGTTTGGTAAGGATTGGCGAGGCGAGAAAACGTCATACTGCGGTTAATTAATTGGCACAGCCAGGCTCTGATGATTAATAAAAATATAATTTCATTGATAAGTATTTATTGAAAAATCATCCCTCTGCGCCTGACCGATTCTTTTATCCGGGACTTATTTGATCAAAATCAATAACTATTTATTCAGGTAATGTAAAGACTGCGGCAGGCACTTTAACCATAATTTTAATCAACATTATCAATACATTACGCGAAATAAATCAAAGATTAGCAGGCAGATAGTTTCCCTTGAGAATAATGAAAGCCTCATTAATCAGATCATTGATTAAGTATAAATAATATTAAAGCTTCGTCTGGCACTGACGATAAGAAGATCATCTTTGAATTATTTAACAGCCTCTTCTCTGCTTCTGATATCTCACTAAAGGTGAACCTTATGGGCCTTGCTCAACGCATCTCCGATATTAAAATTGGGAAAAAACTGGGCGTCGGTTTTATCGTCGTCATTGCTGCCTCCCTCGCCATTACTTTTATCGCTTTCGATTGTTTTCGCAGTATTAAAGACAATTCCGCCCGGCGCACGATTACCGTGGAGATGGTAAACACGTTAAGCAAGGCACGCCTTAACCGCACCCTCTACCAGTACACCAAAGATCCCAAATTTGCCACGCAGAACGTTCAGGCCCTGAAGGAGTTAGATGTCCTTTATAAACGGCTGGATGGATTCAAATGGGATGAGATGGGCCAGCAGAAAGTCGCGCTGATGGGGCAGTTACTTAACGATTATCAGAATCAGCGCCAGACATTCGTGACGGCTGCGCAGGCGACAAGCAGCGCCTTTGATGCTATTAAACCGGGTGCCCTGATTGCGCTTGCGCATCAGTTTGAATCACTCGATATGGCTCTGACACCCGACGCGGCGCTGCCGGTCATGCACCTGGCCGCAGCGCTGTTTGATGCGGCCAATGTTGAAAAAGCGTTTCTCGATAAGCCGTCTGAGGCCAGCAGAGAGGCGATTCTTGAAGAATACACCGCTATCAACACCCTGAGCGAGCAACTGGATATTTTCGCCCAGCCGAATATTAATGACGTAACGCGAAATGTGCTCAGCACTCTGACGCAGCAACGCCAGGCTTTAACGCGCTATGTCGATGCGACAGAGAAAGAAAAGAGCGAATCGGCGGGCCTGACCACCACCGCAGAGCGGCTCAATGCGGTGGTTTCCGATACCTTTGCCTATCAGTCCCAGCTATCCTCTGAATTTATCAAACAGGCGGAGTGGCGCATTGCTTTTGCCGCGCTGATTTGTGTGGTTCTGAGTCTGCTGATTGCCTGGCGGATCACCCGCAACATTACGCTGCCATTGAAAGAGACGCTGAACGCAGCGCAACGTATTGCCAGCGGTGATTTAACAACCTCACTGAAAACCACACGTGGTGATGAGTTAGGTCAGCTGATGCAGGCGGTAGATGCAATGAACATCAGCCTGCAGAACATCATCACCAACGTGCGTGATGGCGTCAGCAGCGTGGCGCGTGCCTCGGCGGAAATCGCGGCAGGTAATACCGATCTTTCATCCCGCACAGAACAGCAGTCTGCCGCAGTGGTTCAGACCGCTGCCAGCATGGAAGAGCTCTCTTCAACTGTGAAACAGAATGCGGAGAACGCTCACCATGCGAGTCAGCTGGCGACAGACGCGTCAGTTAATGCCGGACGCGGTGGCGAGATTATCCGTGACGTTATCGAAACCATGAACAACATCAGCCAGAGTTCGGGCAAAATCGGCGAGATCATTCACGTCATCAACAGCATCTCCTTCCAGACCAATATCCTGGCCCTTAACGCCGCCGTCGAAGCGGCACGAGCCGGAGAACAGGGTCGCGGATTTGCGGTGGTTGCCGGTGAAGTCAGAAATCTGGCCCAGCGCAGTTCACTGGCCGCCAAAGAGATTGAAACGCTGATACGCGAGTCACTTGATCGGGTTCATGATGGTTCTGAGTTTGTGGAACGCGCCGGTACCACCATGGATGACATCGTCCGCTCTGTCAGTCAGGTTAAAGATATTATGGGTGAAATTGCTGCCGCATCTGACGAGCAAAACCGCGGCATTTCTCAGATCGCCACGGCAATGGCCGAGATGGATACCACGACGCAACAGAACGCCGCGCTGGTTGAAGAGTCCTCCGCCGCAGCCAGCTCACTGGAATCTCAGGCAGATGAACTGGAAAAAACAGTGGCCGTATTCCGTCTCTCTCCCGGACAAAGCAGCGTCAGCCGGGGCGCACCTGCCCTGTCGCCGCGTTTAGTACCCGCTGCGCCCGTTAATGCATCCGCAGAGTCCAGCTGGGAAAGCTTTTAACGGTTAGCGAAGCGTTAATTCTGTCTGACCGTAATAGAGCCAGCCTTAATTGATTGAGGCTGGCTGAAATAACAGCCCTCTTCAGACAAATAAGTGATCTGATTAATCAGAAGATAATAAGCCGTAGCGGTTAACGCGGGAATGACAGGGTCAGGCGAGCATCCGGAAACTGAGGGAAGGTCATATTATCGGCCACGACAGCTGAAACAAGCTGGCCCGAGCCTGATGATTCCGGTTTATATCCCGGCTGGCTTTGAAATGAGGGTAAATAAGAATCGCGATCGGTCTGTACAGAAAGCGATGGAGAGAGAGTTGTCGTCCCTGACAGCTTCTCCGGCCGGTATACGCTTTCGCGCAACCGATGAGGTCGTCCGCTTCGTCGTTTTCCGGCCGGAGCCGGACTACGTCCATTGGCATCAGTTCCGTTACTGCTAGTTCAGCTCTTCGTTCAGGCTTGCAAGCGTCTGCAGGTACGGCACCTGCTGTTGAGCAATCGCCGGTGACTCAAAACTACTCAGCCAGCTTCTGGCTTCGGCGATTTTCGTCAGCCGATCCGCGTTGCTTTCAGATTTCGCCATATAACCCAGTTGGGTAAAGAGTGTTGCGATACTGATTTCTTTTTCACCCAGGGCAAGGCTTAGTGCCGCTTCGCCAATAATGACGTGGCCTTTCTCGTCGTTTTGAAATAACACAGAAAATCCTCCATTAGATACGAATTGATGACAACCTCACCAGAGACTGTAGTCGTAAAAGAGAGAACTGCCCGAATTTATCACTAAAAATCGCGCAACTTGCTGAACAAATGTTCTTAATGTTTTTTTTCCGGATTGTTCTGTTTGTCTCTGCCGCCCTTCCTGTCAGACTTGCTTTTAAATTCACGATGGGATGTCACCATGAAACTTTCCATTCTCCTTACGCTGCTGGCTGCAACGGTCTGCTCCGTTTTTGCTGCCCATGGCAAATTTGAAACGCAGCAGGCTGGCCAGTCACTCTTCACGCAAAGCGGGGAAACGATCAGCGAAGAATAATGGCTGCGCGCGGCATCGTCAGTGACCGGCCAATCGGTTATGATCCGTTGCCACTTACCTGCCGGTTACCCGATGTCTGCCATTATCGATACGTTTATCGCCCCGCCCTGCTTTGATGAGATAACCCTCCTCTTTCAGGACGACCATCTGCTGGTGATCAATAAACCCAGCGGTTTGCTGAGCCTGTCAGGCAAAAATCCGCAAAACCTCGATTCTGTGCATCATCGGCTGGTGAAGCTTTTTCCTGCCTGTACGCTGGTTCATCGGCTCGATTTTGGCACCTCCGGGCTGATGGTCGTCGCACGCAGCAAAACGATTAACGCGGCACTCTGCCAGCAATTCAGCCAGCGCAGCGTGCGTAAAACTTATCAGGCGCTGCTGTGCGGGCACCTTGCCGATGACGAAGGCGTTATTGATGCCGCGATAGCGAAAGATCCGGCGCAGTTTCCCCGGATGGTGATTTGCCCGATCCAGGGGAAACCTGCGCGCTCACGCTACCGGGTCATGGAACGCGGTTATTATCAGGAAAAAAAGGGAAAGGGATTGCCGGTCACGCGGGTTGAACTGATGCCGGAAACCGGGCGCACCCATCAGCTGCGCATTCACTGTCAGCAACTGGGGCACCCGATTCTGGGCTGTGATCTCTACGGCGGGCTTTTGCTGCCTGGCGCAGATCAGGCAGAGAGACTGATGCTGCACGCCAGCGGATTGACGTTTGTTCATCCTGTCAGCGGCAGCACGCTGCAACTCTCTGCCGACAGCCCGTTCTGAATGCGTCAGCGCGCTGTTACCACATCAAATCATCGGGCACTTTGAAATCAGCATAAGGATCATCTTCGTCCTGTGCTTCTTCACTTAATGCACTGTTTAATACGATGGCACTGGCATCACGCTGCGCAATTTTATCCGCTACGCTGGCCGGGATGATGGCGTACTGGCTCTCGCCATTATTGTCAGCCGCCAGGCGGGCAATGGCGAGACGCCCATTGATCAGCTGAGTCTGCGTCAGCTTATCCACCATAATCTTTTTGATCAGGTTATTGTCGGTGAAGTTGAAGCTGATGTTGCCTCTTGCCACGTCAATTTTGTTCATTTCGATCAGCTGTTTGACCTGCGCTTTGTACTCTTTAGACAGCACAGCCAGCTTCTGCTGCTCGTTCAGCTGCTTATCCCGCTCAAGCTGCGCTTTTTTGTTATCTTCCACCGCCGCTCTGGCTTCACGTGCCTGAACCCTGGATTTCTTCGCTGTCCGCTGAACCTTGTCCATTTTTTTGCTGGATACTAATCCCGCTTTCAGCATCTGCTCTTGCAAGGTGAGTTTTGTCATTGTCGTCTCTGAACCCGTGAAATAATGTCCGGGATTATACCTGTAATCATCCGGGCTGTACCAGGTTGCCGCACCTGCCACGCCCGCGATTGCGGGCAGCCTCTCAACACTGTGCTAACATTCCCCGGTCAAAATCACCTTATTGAGCACCATGTCAGAGCTAACAAAACGTAAAAATGACCCTGAAGGGCTGAAAAAACGCATCATCGCAGGCGCACTGAAAACCTTCGCGGAGTTTGGTATGCAGGGTGCCAGGCTGGAGCAGATTGCTGAGCATGCGCAAACCACTAAACGCATGGTGGTCTATCACTTTGGCAGTAAAGAGCAGCTTTATATCCACGTGCTGGAGCAGGTTTATCAGCAGATACGTCAGCATGAAACCGGCCTGAACCTGGCGGCGATGGAGCCGGAACTGGCCATGACCCGCCTGGTGGAAGCCAGTTTTGATTACCATGTCGAGCATCCCGATTTTATCCGGCTGGTCTGCAGTGAGAACCTGTTGCGCGGGCGCTACATCACCCAGTCGCCGCAGATTAAAGCCCTTAATCGCAGCGCGCTGGATCTGCTGGATGACATTCTGGCACGCGGTCAGCAACAGGGTGTGTTCACTGCCGATGTGCAGACCATCGATGTCCATCGCCTGATCAGCAGTATCTGCGTTCATCACGTCTCAAACCGCTACACCTTCAACGCCCTTTTCAGCCCGGACAACAGCGAAGCAGAGAGTATCCGCCGCAATCGTCAGCTGGCTGTAACCGCAACGTTACGCTATATCCGCAAATAATTGCCCGCAGGCCGGGCTGCGCTTAGCCATAGTCTACGCTTACTGATACTTGTCACTAAAATGCAATAATAAGGAATGCTGTTGTGAGCAGAGATGCACGCCTCTATCCGCTTCGCCAGACCCATATTGAACCCGATGATGATGCGCTGTGGAACTGGGCGCAGAACGCGCAAATCGGCAGCCGTCACCAGGTTCAGCGTCCCGCCAGTGAAGCGGAATTACAGAGACTTATCCGGGAGTCACACGGCCAGATTCGGGTGATCGGCAGCAAGCTGTCGCCTGGTCGTATGCTGCATGTCAGTGATGACGATGTGCTGCTCGATCTCAGCGCCCTGAGCGGCCAGCTTGCCAGTGATGAACAGAGCATTACCTTTGGTGGCGCGACCCCGCTTGAGCAGGTCTATCGCAGCCTGACCGAAATGAACCGCATGCTGGCTTCATCGCCAGGCGTGATTGCGATTCAGACGCTGGCGGGCGCGATGGCGACCGGAACGCACGGCCAGGGATTGCAGCAGAGTTCGATTGCCGACGAAGCGCTGGCAATCAGAATGGTGCTGGCCGATGGCAGCGTGCGCGAATTTGTTCGTGGCGAAGCTGATTTCCCGGCAGCGCAGGTCTCACTGGGCGCACTAGGCATTGTTACCGCGGTAACCCTGCGTACCCAGCCGTTTAGCATCTTCACCTGCCACAAATATGCCGTCTCTGCCGATACCCTTGAAGAGGATCTGCTGCGCTGGAACAACGACTATCCGCTGAGCAAAGCCTGGTGGTTTGTCGATGACAACCTGATGCACGTCTGGAACGCCCATGAGGCGAGTGACGAAGAGCGTCAGCGCTACGAAGCGCAGGGTCGTCAGGTGGTGGAACATGAGGGCGACGTTGACGAAAGCCTCAACGACACTATCGACCAGACGCTGGCACATATGCACCGCGATACGCAGATTGAGGGCAAAGGGGGAAAACAGTTTCGCACCGTCACCCGTTTTCGTGATTTCACCGATGTTACCGGTGACATTTACCAGCTCTTCTGCCGCGGCATTGCGGTGCCGCAGATCAATGTGGAAATCGGCGTGCCGCTGGCAAAAACCCCGGCCATCATTCGCCGCATCAAGCAGTGGTATGCCGAGAACCGTCCGCATATGCACTACCCGATTATCCTGCGCTGCACCGGTGCATCATCGGCCTGGCTCAGTCCGGCCGCTGACCAGCCAACCTGCTTTTTCGGCTTCGTGGTCTATTACGCCGACGATGGTTCGCTGTCACAGGAAGGCCTGCACTTCCTGACTGAAGTGGAAAAACTGCTGGCCGAAGAGGGCGGACGCCCGCACTGGGGCAAATATTACGATGAAGAACGCTACAACTGGCGTGAGATCTATCCGCAGTGGGACGCCTTCCGCGCCCTGCGCAGCCAGCTCGACCCACAGGGCCGACTGGGTAACGACTACATCACGCCACTTTTTGACTGATTGAGGAAAGTTATGTTTGCCTGGGTAACGCTGTTAACTCAACCCGATTATCTGGTGGGCGTGAAAGCGCTGCACCGTTCGCTGCAACAGAGCCACAGCCAGTGGCCGCTGGTGGTGATGACCACGCCGGCGATTTCAGCGTCTGACTGTCAGATTTTGCAGGATGAGGGCTGTGTGATTAAACCGGTCGACCCCCTCTATCCGCGCGACGATCTGGATCAGCACTACGCATCGGCGCAGTTCGGCGAAGTCTGGACCAAGCTGCGCGCCTGGCAGCTCACCGATTATGAGCGCGTCGTGTTTCTGGATGCCGATATGCTGGTCCTTCAAAACATGGATGAGCTTTTTACCCTGGATCTGGGCGATAACCCGCTCGCCGCCTGTCACGCCTGCCGCTGTAATCCCAACCAGATTGCCTCTTATCCGGCAGAGTGGCAGCCTGAGCAGTGCCACTATACCTGGCAGGCGCGCGGTGAAAAGGCGCCAGAGAGTGTGGATCTGTACCTGAACGGCGGTTTTCTGGTGCTGAAGCCCGATAATGCGATGTTCGACGCACTGGAAAAGCGTATTGCCGCCATTGATGATCTCAGTAACTATCCCTTCTCCGAGCAGGATCTGCTGAATGAAGTGTTTGCCGATCGCTGGAAGCCGCTCTCTTACATCTACAATGCCTTGAAAACGCTGCCTTTTCAGCATAGCGGTCTCTGGCACGATGAAGAGGTGAAGAACCTGCACTATATTCTGGCAAAACCGTGGAAACGCGATCTCAGCCAGCCCGAGAGTCAGCGCGATCGCTTTTATGCGCTGGATAAGTTGTGGTGGGAAAAAAGCGGTCTGATCTGATCGGCTATGGGCGGGAAGCCAACGTTTCCCGCCCTGCCCGCCTGGGTTAATCAACACATCGGCAATACCCTCTATCCCTCTGATTCTGCCTATACCTCAATCCAGCGGCGTTGCACTGCTGAGTCAGCAATCGCTTCCAGTACCTTCTGAACCTGCAATCCCTCTGCAAAATCGGGCCACATGCGGTCGCCCGCTGCGATGCCGTTGATCAGGTCGCGAATCTCCACCGTTTTCTGATCGTTAAAACCGATGCCGTGCCCGGCAGAAACGCAGAAGTTCGCGTAGTCAGGGTGTGCTGGTCCGGTCAGGATAGTTTTAAATCCCTGACGCCCGGCCGGTTCGTCATGCAGATAAAGCTCCAGCTCCGCCATGCGCTCCTGGGTGTAGCGCAGTGTGCCTTTGGTGCCGGTGACAACGTAAGTCAGTCCCATTTTTGCACCACAGGCGATGCGTGAGGTTTCAATCACGCCGTGCGCACCGTTATGGAAGCGAAGCAGCGCGCTGGCCTGATCTTCGTTTTCGACCGATAACTGCCGCGCAGGCTCTTTTGGGTCAGGCCTTGAGGCGATCACCGTCATCATGTCGCCGCTGACCTCAGCAATGTCACCAACCAGGTAGTGCGCCATATTAACGATATGCGCCGCCAGATCGCCAAGCGCACCGAGGCCTGCCAGCGCTTGCTGACAGTGCCAGTCGAGCGGCGTTTCCGGTCTGGCGAGATAATCCTCGTTATGGGTGCCGTAGAAATGCACCACGTCGCCTATCTCACCATTGGCAATGATCTCTTTCGCCAGCTGGCTGGTAGGGTTTTTCATATAGTTGAAACCTACCAGCGTTTTAACCCCTGCCGCATCGGCTGCCGCCACCATCTCCTGCGCATCCGCCACGCTTAATGACAGCGGCTTTTCTGAATAAACGTGTTTGCCATGGCGTATCGCCTCCAGCGCCATCTCTTTATGCAGGAAGTTGGGGGCGCAGATATCCACGACATCAATCGCCGGGTCGCTGACCAGTGCGCGCCAGTCCCCCGTCGAGCGCGCGAAACCAAAGGTCGCCGCCTGACGGGCGGCCAGCTCGGGGTTCACTTCAGCCAGCATCTCCCGCACGATTTCGCCTTTCAGCGCAAATACGGTGGGAGCCTGCGCATAAGCAATCGCGTGGCAGCGTCCGATATAGCCGCTGCCAATCATGCCGATTCTGACTTTGTTCATTTCAACTCCAGAGATTCAGTTCAGGGTTGAAATGGAATCTACGTTTCGTTTTTATTGCTGACAAAGCCAGAATCCACACTTTGTGACGCCCGTAAAAAACTATCCGGTTAAATCACGCGCCTGGCCGCCTGACAAGGGCTAGACAGCGCCAGAACACCTCATAAACACCTCAGTTTTACATGTGGCGTTTTGCCGGATGAGTCAGCCGCACAGGCAGCTCTTTCAGTGCTTAAAACGCCATAGTGGCGACTATTTCAGCAGTCGCGCTAATTTATGAAAAAGAGCTTTGACATGGCCCGGCGTGGCCGTTACTATGCGCCCCGTTCAAACGATTCCTCTGTAGTTCAGTCGGTAGAACGGCGGACTGTTAATCCGTATGTCACTGGTTCGAGTCCAGTCAGAGGAGCCAAATTAGAAAAGCCTGCTTAGGAAACTAAGCGGGCTTTTTGCTTTTCATACTTCTGATAAAATATCTGCGTCTTACTCAGTCTGTTTCCTCTTCAAATTCCCGGTTATTTTGGTTATTGCCTAATACTTAGACATTCGGTTCTGCCCTGCCTTAAAGGTTCATTTCTGACCCCTACATCTCATACTCTTTTTAACAAATGCATTAATAGTGACTTAAAGTGTCATAAATGACCTTTCATCCGCATATTTCACAGTCTGGCTGTAAGCTGAGAAGATGATGCCGGTAAATAGTTCAAAAATGACCCTTTTAGTACTATAGTCGGACCATATCGTTTCAAAAACGTACTGAAATTACAGAAAAGGTCAAAAATGAACCTTGATGAGATTAAATCTTCGCTGCTAAGCCTTTCTGAGTCAGATCGGCAAAAGGTATTGGCGGGGTTAGCTTTGAGTAGAGAAGTCACAACAGAAGCAATAAATGCGGACGAACCGGACACCCGATCGGAGCTGAGTGATCTGACGTTTCCGACACTGCCACAACTACTGGCCAATGAACTCAAACAACAAAACATCACCTATGAAGAGATGGCGATTCAGATTGGTGTATCACTCTCAACATTTAAACGACTGATTGCTAAACCATCTTCTGCAAAGGCAATAAATCTTCACGCCTTGCTTAAAGAACTGGGTATAAAAGTATGGCTCGAAAAATAGAGGTGTGGCTTTACAACACGCTGGCAGGAACGCTGAGTGAAGGGCAAAACGGTTATACTTTCTGCTACCTGCCCACTTATGCTGGTTGTGCGATATCTCTCAGCATGCCGGTAAGACCTGAGCCCTATTTAAGTGAAGAGCTACATCCCTTCTTTAAAGGTTTAGCGCCGGAAGGCTGGTTGCGAAAACGCTATTCTGAAATTCAAAAAATTGATGATAAAGATCTGTTCGGCTTACTGATGGAAAATGGTAACGATTTGCTTGGGGCTGTCGTCTTTAAAGAGATAACATCATGAATTCAGAACGCTGCCTGATCACATTAAAACGGCTTAAAGAATCTGAGCTAAAAACCGGCTACTCAACAAAAGGCATCCGGCATCTGCTGGGTAGTCTGAATGTGGCTCTTAGCCTGCCGTTTACGCGCAGTCAGTTTATTCAGGAACTCCCTGAACGTCAGAAAGGCATGAGCATTTCAGGCTATCAACCCAAACTGTCGCTTCGCCTGGCAAAGGGAGAACTGGTGGTCGTCAGCAATGATGGCACCTATATCCTGAAACCCTCTCCGGAAGAATACCCACACCTGGCAGAAAACGAGCATGCCACTATGTGCGTTATGCAGCGTCTGAAATTTGACGTACCCCCGTTCGGGCTGATGCCATTCAGACACGATGAAAATCGGCCAGACGAACTGGCGTTTGTCATTAAAAGGTATGACCGGACAGCGTCAGATAACGCGAGATTACATCAGGAACAGCTGGATGGCGCGATGGGTCTCGGCGATAAATATGGCAGGATTGATAATCATAAAGCCATCAGTTACGAGAAAGCCGCTAAATTCCTGAATACCAGAGTGAACAGCAGTTTAAAGAGTAAACGTGACCTCTTTTTGCGCATCGTGTATGCCTATGTGCTGGGAAACAATGATTTTCATCTGCGCAATATCGGGATTATCCTGCCTCCGCAGGGTTCACCCTGGCTGGCCCCGGTTTATGACTTTATCAGCGTTGTGCCCTACCCTGCAGCGTTTGGAGAGTATTTAGCTTTGCCCCTGCTGGAACGTGAAGAAAATGATGCAGGAAACGCACCGGGGATGAATTCAGAGTACGGAGAATATCTGGGTGCAGACTTTATCCTGCTTGCCCAGGGTATAGATATTAATCCGACACTGGCACGAAAATGGCTTTCCGAGGTGGTGAGTCATAATCAGCTTATTATCGATACTTATAATGAAAGTCATATGCCTGAATCACAGCGGGAAGCCGTACTTGACTACGTGGCCCGAAGAATCACGTTACTGGCAGTGACCGAAATTTAAATGATGCCATTAACCTGTTGTACCTGGGTTGTAAAAAGATAGTTAAGCGGTCGAATAACCCACCTGCTCTCATAAAAAAACCCGCTAATATCAGCGGGTTTCAGATTTTACAACGTCAACAGCAATCAGAGTTCAAACCGATCCAGATTCATCACTTTGGTCCAGGCGGCAACAAAGTCTTTGACGAATTTTTCACGGGCGTCGCTGCTGGCGTAGACTTCCGCCGAGGCGCGTAGCACCGCATTGGAGCCAAACACCAGATCGGCGCGCGTGGCGGTGAAACGGGTTTCGCCAGTGACGCGATCCCGTCCAATAAATTTCTCATTGGTCGAATCGGCGGCTTTCCACTCGGTGCGCATATCCAGCAGATTCACGAAGAAGTCTGTGTTCAGCGTCCCTGTGTGGTGCGTGAAGATGCCGTGCTGACTGCCATCAAAGTTAGCACCCAGCGCACGCATTCCGCCAACCAGCACCGTTAACTCCGGCACGGTCAGGGTCAGCTGCTGCGCTTTATCGATCAGCAGATTTTCGGTGGTGGTTTTGCCGAAGCCAGAACCGTAGTTACGGAAACCATCTGCACGCGGTTTCAGCAGATCGAATGACTCGATATCAGTCTGATCCTGACGCGCATCAACACGGCCCGGAGTAAATGGCACGTCAATTTCAACGCCAGCTGCTTTCGCCGCCTGCTCAACGCCGACCACACCCGCCAGCACAATCACATCTGCCAGTGAAGCCTTGTGCGCTTCACGCTGCACCGCTTCCAGCGTCGGCAGCACGCGTGCCGCGACGGCATTGACGTCCCACTCACGCTGCGGCAGCAACGCCAGGCGGGCACCGTTGGCACCACCACGTTTGTCGCCGCCACGGAAGGTTGATGCCGATGCCCAGGCAACCGAAACCAGCTCGCTGACGCTGAGGCCGGTTGCAGCGATTTTCTCTTTCAGCTGCGCGATATCCGCCACGGTTGGATGATAAGCCGGTGCAGGCAGCGGATCCTGCCAGATCAGATCTTCCTGCGGGACTTCAGGTCCGATGTAGCGCGCTTTTGGCCCCATATCACGGTGAGTCAGTTTAAACCAGGCACGGGCAAAGGCTTCGTTGAACGCCTGCGGATCGTTGTGGAAACGACGCGAAATCTTTTCAAACTCCGGGTCAAATCGCAGCGTCAGATCGGTCACCAGCATGGTCGGCTTGTGTTTCTTCGCGGCGTCAAACGCATCCGGGATAATATCCGGCGCATCAGCTGCCACGAACTGGATGGCACCGGCCGGGCTGCGCGTCTGAACCCACTCATATTTGAACAGGTTCTCGAAGAAGTAGTTACTCCACTGGGTTGGCGTCTGAGACCAGATTACTTCCAGACCGGAGGTAATCGCATCTGCGCCAACGCCCGTGCCGTGGCTGTTGACCCAGCCCAGGCCCTGCGCCTCAATCGGTGCAGTTTCCGGATCGACACCGACGTGGCTGGCCGGTGCGGCACCGTGGGTTTTACCCAGCGTATGTCCACCAGCAATCAATGCCACGATCTCTTCGTCGTTCATGCCCATGTTGCCGAAAGTGGCGCGAATAGCCGGGGCCGCAGAGGCAGGATCGCCGCTGTGTTCCGGACCTTCCGGGTTCACGTAGATCAGACCCATTTCGGTAGCGCCCAGTGGCGACTGCGCCAGGGATTCCGGGTGACGGTGTTCCAGCCAGGCGGCTTCTTCACCCCAGTTCACATCCATATCCGGTTCCCAGACATCTTCACGTCCGGCACCAAAGCCAAAGGTACGGAATCCGGAGTTTTCCAGCGCGACGTTGCCCGCCAGAATGTAGAGGTCGGCCCAGGAGATTTTCTGACCATATTTCTGTTTAACCGGCCACAGTAAGCGGCGCGCTTTATCCAGACTGACGTTGTCTGGCCAGGAGTTTAGGGGTGCGAAGCGTTGCTGACCACGACCTGAACCACCGCGTCCGTCCACGGAGCGATAGGTTCCGGCGCTGTGCCAGGCCATACGAATAAACAGGCCGATGTAGCTGCCCCAGTCAGCGGGCCACCAGGCTTGTGACTCGGTGAGCAACCCTTTGATGTCAGCTTTCAGCGCTGAGTAATCTAATTTGGCAAATTCTTTACGGTAATCGAAGGATTCATCAAGCGGGTTCGAACGGGATGAGTGCTGGTTCAGCAGGTCAACCCGGAGTTGATTAGGCCACCAGTCGCGGTTAGTTGTTCCGCCGCCCGGCGCCTGATTTTCCTGAGAAGGCTTACCAGCATGAAAAGGACATTTGCCCTCGGGCGCTTCGCGATCGGCTTCGACAATAGGCTTTGCATCTTTTGCATCTTCATCAATGGAATTGCTCATGGTCACACCTCTTTTTTGTATTTTCATCGCTACTCTATAGAGGATTTTCAGGATCGCACACCTGTCTCATCCTATCTGTTTGATAGCTTTTACCTTTTTATACACCTTCTTCAAAAGCTTAAAACAATGAATTGATGGTTCCCGCCAGGCTGTAAAGAGCAGCGAAGCGGCAACCGTCACCCTGAGACTATTCCGACAGCGCCGGTTTCACAACTGCCGTTTTGCTGCCCGGCAGGCGGATGCGGAACCAGATGGCGTACATTGCGGGCAGGAAAACCAGCGTGATCAGGGTGCCGCCCAGCGTACCACCAATCAGGGTATAGGCCAGCGTTCCCCAGAACACCGAGTGGGTCAGTGGAATAAACGCCAGAATCGCCGCCATTGCCGTCAGCAGCACCGGACGGGCACGCTGCACTGTCGCTTCGACCACTGCATCAAAGGGTGCCAGACCCTCCTGTTCATTGTGGTGAATCTGCCCTATCAGAATCAGCGTGTTACGCATCAGGATGCCCGACAGGGCAATCAGCCCGACCAGTGCATTAATACCAAACGGCTGACTGAACAGCAGCAGCGTCGGCACGACGCCAATCAGCCCGAGGGGCGCAGTCAGAAAGACCATGATCATCGCCGACAGAGAACGCACCTGCAGAATGATGATCAGCAGAGTGATCGCAATCATGATCGGGAACAGCGGGACCATCGCCTGGGTCGCTTTACCGGACTCCTCTATTGAACCGGCCAGTTCAATGCGGTAGCCCGCGGGCAGCGTCGCGATGATCGGTTGCAAGGCTTTGTTCAGCGCCGTCGAGACGTCAGGCGGCTCCAGGGAATCGGCGATATCACCCCGAACGGTGATGGTCGGCGTGCGGTCGCGCCGCCGCAGCACGGGATCTTCCATTTTCACCTGCACATCACCAATCTGCGATAAGGGAATACGCTGACCCGCGGCGCCCACCAGCGTGAAATCGGCGATTTTAGCCGGATCGAGGCGGGCCTCTCCGGCCGCACGCCCCACCACCTGGACCGCGCGGATATCTTCCCGCACGGTAGTGACAGGCACACCCGACAGCAGAAACTGTAATTGCCGGGCGACGTCACTGGATGTCAGCCCCACTGCCTGCAGCCGGTTCTGATCCAGTGAGAAATGCAGCGTCGGCACGGGGGCGCCCCAGTCGGTGTTCACCGTCCTCATCATCGGGCTGGCCCGCAGGACCGCTTCCACCCGATCGGCAATCGCGCGCAGATGGGCCGGATCAGGCCCCATCACCCGCCACGCCACCGGATAAGGAGAGTATGGGCCAAACACCAGCTGCGTTACACGAACCTGCGCTTCAGGCACCAGACCACTGGCAATGGCGGCGCGTAGCTGCGCTTTCAGTGCCTCACGCGCGTCCTGACTGTCGGTCAGTACCACCAGCTTAGCAAAGGCCGGATCGGGCAGTTCCGGTGCCATCGCCAGATAAAAACGCGGTGGCCCCTGACCAATATAGGTGGTGATGATTTTGGCCTGCTGCTGCTGTTTAAGCCATGTCTCAACCTTTTCAGCCGCTGCGCGGGTCTGTTCTATGGCGCTGCCGTAGGGGAGCTGAACTTCAACCAGCACTTCAGGCCGGTCTGAGGTCGGGAAAAACTGTTTTTTCACCAGCGCCATACCGAGCACAGCGGCGATAAACAGGGCAATCACCACGCCTGCCACCCAGCCTTTACGGGCAATCACGCGGGTCAGCAGGCGGCGAAAGCGGTTGTAGTGGCGGGTGTTGTAGATCGCTGCGTGGCCGCTTTCTACCGTTTTGATGGCTGGCAGCAGCTTTACGCCAAGATAAGGGGTGAACACCACCGCGACGATCCAGGAGGCGATCAACGCGATGCCGACTATCCAGAACATATTGCTGGTGTACTCGCCCGCCGTGGACTGCGCAAACCCATTGGGCATAAACCCGACGGCCGTAACCAGGGTGCCTGCCAGCATTGGTGCCGCCGTATGACTCCAGGCATAGGCAGAAGCCTTGATGCGGTCGTAGCCCTCCTCCATTTTCACTACCATCATCTCAATGGCGATAATGGCGTCGTCCACCAGCAGGCCCAGCGCCAGAATCAGCGAACCCAGCGTGATGCGGTCAAAGTTTTTGCCGGAAGCCTCCATCACCACAAATACCACCGCCAGGGTGAGCGGCACCGCAGCCGCGACCACTACCCCGACACGCCAGCCCATGCTGACAAAGCAGACCACCATCACCACCAGCAACGCCACGACGAACTTAACCATAAATTCATCAACCGCCGAGCGGATATTGACGGACTGATCGGTGACCTGAGTCAGTGAGAGCCCCAGCGGCATCGCCTGGTTAATGCGGGCGGTTTCAGCCGCCAGTGCCTTGCCGAGTTCCAGACCGTTCCAGCCTTCACGCATTACGATACCCAGCAGCAGCGCCGGTTCGCCCTGATTGCGCACCATAAAGGTGGCGGGATCTTCGTAACCCCGGGTCACCGTAGCCACGTCCGCCAGCTTCAGGCTTCTCCCCTGCGCCACAATCGGCGTCTCACGGATTTTTTCCAGTTTATCGAACGCGCCATCCAGCCGTATAAAGACCTGCGGCCCCTGCGTATCAATCGATCCCGCTGGCGTCAGGACATTCTGATCGTTCAGCGCAGCAAAAATTGCCTGCGGGGTGATGCCGAGTGTCGCCAGTCGATCGTGTGAAAACGACACATAGATGCGTTCACTCTGCTCACCGATGATATTGACCTTTTTCACGCCAGGCAGATGCAGCAGTCGCTGACGCAGTGATTCCGCTTCACGAACCAGCAGGCGCTGCGGCTCCCCTTTTGCCTTCAGCGCCAGCAGTGCAAAGGTCACGTCGGAGAACTCGTCGTTGATCATCGGCCCGATGACCCCGGCAGGCAGATTTCTGCTCTCATCACCCAGCTTCTTACGCGCCTGGTAAAACTCCTCCTGAACCTGGGAAGGCGGCGTTTTGTCCTGCAGGGATAACATAGTGAAAGCCAGACCGGGGCGCGTGTACGTCTCGCTACGGTCATACCACCTCAGCTCCTGCAGACGCTTTTCCAGCGGCTCGGCCACCTGATCCTGCATCTCCTGAGCCGTCGCACCTGGCCAGGCGGAGATCATCGTCATCTGTTTTACGGTGAACGGTGGATCTTCTGCCCGTCCCAGTTCGAAAAAGGACAAGACGCCCGCCACGGTAATCAGGATGATCAGAAAAAGCGTAATGGCGCGCTCGCGCACGGCCAGCGCTGACAGATTAAAGCGTCCCTGGCTCATGGCTGGCTCCCGGCAACGGCAGCGTCATCGGGGCGCACGCGCTCCCCCTGCTGCAACAGATGCGCGCCCAGCGCCACTATCTGATCGCCAGCATTAAGCTGACCCGTGACGGTGGCCGCCTCGTCACTTATCGACACCACCGTCACCGGCCGCCAGGCAACGGTAGCGGGCTGGCCGGTAATATCCCAGACGCCTGGCCCTTTACCGGCATCGTAGATCGCCGCCAGCGGAACCTGCAGCAGCGGTTGCGACGGTTTATTCGGCAGCGTGATTGTGACGGTGGCTCCCAGCGGTGCGCTGGCCAGTGCGCCCTCCAGCACATATCTCGCCTCAAAGGTGCGCGTCATCGGATCGGCCACATCAGCCAGTTGACGCAGCCGGGCGGAAACCGGCGCACTGTCCGCACCATACAGCGTTGCCTTTGCCTCACTTCCCACTGCCGGGCGCAGGGTCTCTGGCAACTGAACACTTGCCTCGCGCTGTCCGGCTCTGGCCAGTCTGATGACGGCCTCACCGGCACTCACAACCTGACCCGGCTCCGCCAGCGTTGCCATCACCACGCCATCGTCATCAGCCAGGAGCAGCGCATATCCGCTGGCGTTACCTGCCACGCTGGCCTGCGCCTGGGCGGCTTTCAGCTCAGCCTGAGCGGTGGCCGCAGCGGCCCGAATCTGGTCGTATGCCGACGCAGAAACTGCCCCGGTTGCCACCAGAGTGCGGTAACGCGCCTGATCGGCGCTGGCCTGTCTGACGCGTGCCTGCGCGGCGGCAACGGCCTGCTGCTGAGCCTGGGCCTGCAGCCGGAGATCTGCCGGGTCGAGCCGCATCAGCGGCTGACCGCGCTTCACCCGCTGGCCGCTGTCCACCAGCCGTTCGAGGATTTTTCCTGAGACCCGAAAGCCGAGGTCGCTCTGAACCCGGGCAACCACGACGCCACTAAACGCACGGCTGCCATCGGTGGCGCTGATGACCTTTGTGACCCTGACCAGCGGCGGCTGCGTGCGCGGATCGTCTTTGGGTGAATTATCCCGGCAACCCGCCAGCGCCAGTGGCAGCAGACAAACAACCAGAATGGCAGGATTGAACCTGAGCATAGATTACCTTCAACAGTAAGCAGGAGAGTGCCGCCATTCTCTTATCATGTGACCAATACTGTCAATAGTCACAAATTGCGTAAAGGCATTGTCCGTTCATACAGGTTATGAAAACACGTTAAACCAGGGAAATGCGTTGATGAAGGGTACAGACCCACCCTGAGCAGAGGAAACATCCCATTCAGCAACAAGTGACGAAATAAATCATAAGTCACAAAATCTGCATATTCCGTACACTGGAAACAGAGTGTCGAAAAGGCTCTGTCAGGGCCTGGAATGGCTCGTCAGAGAGAAGTTCAGAGAGGATAAAGCAGAAAAAGCGGGGAGTGATGACGCGCGTTCACAGCAGAATCACCGCAGGCGCTTTGTCATCTGCGCCTGCGGTGGATCTCACAGCGCCCTGCTCTTCAGGGCGCTCTGTCACTTAACGCCAGCCGAGTTCCGGGGCGACATACTTCAGGATCGCCTCAATCACATGGGCGTTGTAGGCGACACCAAGCTGGTTTGGCACGGTGAGCAGCAGGGTGTCGGCTTCGGCAATCGCCTCATCCTGCGCAAGCTGCTTAATTAACGCCTCTGGCTCTGCGGCATAGCTGCGGCCAAAGATAGCGCGGGTTTTCTCATCGAGAAAGCCCACGGAATCCTGGTCGTTACCGCTGCGGCCAAAGTACGCGCGGTCCATATCATTCACCAGCGCAAAGATGCTGCGACTGACCGAGACGCGTGGCGCATGCTGATGCCCCGCTGCTTTCCAGGCCTCACGGTAGGCGCGGATCTGTTTAGCCTGCTGAATGTGGAACGGCTCGCCGGTTTCATCATCTTTCAGGGTTGAACTTTGCAGGTTCATGCCCATTTTTGCCGCCCATTCTGCGGTGGCGTTGGAGCCGGATCCCCACCAGATGCGGTCGCGCAGACCTTCAGAGAGCGGCTCAGGACGCAGCAGGCCAGGCGGATTCGGGAACATGGGCTGTGGATTTGGCTTAGCAAAACCTTCGCCGCGCAGCACCTCCAGAAACTCTTCGGTGTGACGACGGCCCATATCCGCATCGCTTTCTCCCGCTTTCGGTTCAAAGCCGAAGTAACGCCAGCCATCGATAACCTGCTCAGGTGAACCGCGGCTCAGACCCAGTTGCAGACGACCATTGGAGATCAGGTCTGCCGCGCTGGCGTCTTCCACCATGTAGAGCGGGTTTTCGTAGCGCATGTCGATGACACCGGTGCCGATCTCAATCGTTTTAGTACGCGCTGCAACGGCAGCCAGCAGCGGAAACGGCGAGCTGAGCTGGCGGGCAAAATGGTGGACGCGGAAGTAAGCGCCATCTGCGCCCAGCTCTTCGGCGGCGACCGCTAAGTCGATCGATTGCAGTAACACATCCTGCGCGGTGCGGGTGGCGGACTGCGACGAGGGCGTCCAGTGACCAAAGGATAAGAAGCCAATATTTTTCATCTGTATTTCTCCTGACAGGCGTTAAACGCCCGTGGATGCAAGGCGATTTCTGATAGAGAAAGGTTACGCCCCCGGAGCCGCCACTGATAGTCAATATCTTTCAGCGCCATATTCAGGAATTTCGACATAGCTAAGCAGATTATCCACTTTGCCTTTGCCCGCCCTTTCTTTCACTGTTCAGATTCCCGCTTCCGCTGTCAGGTGAATCATGCACACCGGTTATCTCTCTCTACAGCAGCGCGCCTGGCTTAAAGCGCGCGCACGCAGCTGGCTCTGGCGCAGCGAACTGCCGACCTGGCTGCTAATCGGTGTGATCTATGGCGGCTGGTTTGCGGTGATGCTGAACGCGCAGACGCTGGGACGGCTGCCCGCCACCCTGCTGCTGATCGTCTTCACTGGCTGGTATATGTCGCTCCAGCATGAGCTGATTCACGGGCATCCCACACGCTGGCCGCGGGTGAATCAGCTATTTGGCACCCTGCCGCTGGCGGTCTGGTATCCCTACGGACTCTATCGCGATTCTCATCTGGCCCATCATCGCAATCACACCCTGACTGAGCCGGATGAGGATCCGGAAACCTACTACCTCTCCGCTGCTCGCTGGGCGAAGTTACCGCGCTGGCAGCAGCAGCTGATTCATCTGCGTAACACTTTTTTGGGACGGTTGCTGCTCGGCCCGCTGCTGGATGTAGCGGCGACCTTCGGCGGGATGTGGCAGGCACTACGCCGTGGCGATCGATCCGCGATAGCGATGTGGCTGCTGCACGGGGCGCTGCTGGCACTACTGTTTTTCTGGATGGCGCGGCAGGGATTTTCGCCGCTGTGGTATCTGCTGACGGTGAGTTATCCGGCGCTGGCGCTGACCAAAGTGCGATCTTTCTATGAGCATCGTGCGGCGGACGATCCGCTGGCACGGTCGGTGAATAATGAAGCGGCGTGGCCGTGGCGCATGCTATTCCTGAATCTGAACTACCATTCAGTGCATCACGACCTCCCCGGCGTCCCCTGGTATGGCCTGCGTCGCCTCTATCTGCGCGACCGCGAGCATTACTACCAGCGCAATCATGGCTTTCGCGTGGCGGGTTATCGGGTCTGGCTGCGTCAGTTCTGGGTCAGACCGGTCGGGGTCAATGTCCATCCGGGACGATCAGCGGAGAAAACGCATGAATAACCTGCTCGCCTTGCCGATGTATGCGATTCACCCGCCCGCCACACGAGCACTGATGCAGGCAGTGGTTACCCTGCTGACGCAGCACGGCATCGCTACGCAGCCGGTCTGGCCTGAGGACCTGCTGACACACTGGCAGGATAACCGGTTGTTGCTGAGCCAGACCTGCGGCTATCCGCTGGTCAGCCAGCTTCCTGCGGTTCAGCTGGTCGGCACCTTTCACTATCAGGCCCCAGGCTGCACCGGCCGTGACTATCGCAGCTGGCTGGTGGCGCGGGACAAACAGGCGGCGCTGGCCGATTTTAACGGCCAGCGGGCCGTAGCTAACAGCCAGGACTCTCACTCCGGTTATAACGCGCTACGGTTTGTGGCATCGCTTCAGGGCGTGAGATTTTCGCAGCTACTGCTGAGCGGCGGGCATCGTCAGTCGCTGGCAGCACTGCGTGATTCACAGGCGGATATCGCGGCTATCGACTGCGTCAGCTGGGCGCTGCTGGCGCGCTATGAGCCGGATGCGCTGCGCGGCCTGCATATCATCGGTGAGACGCCAGCCGCACCCGGATTGCCGTTGATCACGGCAGCCCCGACGTCAGTGGACCGGCTGGAGAGACTCCGCACGGCACTGCATCAGCTGGTGAACGATCCCGCCTGGCGCACCGTCTGCGACGACAATTTGATCGGCGGATTCAGCCCGATGCAGCGAGACGATTATCAGGGCGTGCTGGCGTGGGAACAGCAGGCTGCCGCGCTGGGCGTCACCCGGCTGTAACACCCCCCTCTGTTTCGCCCTGCTGACCGGGCAGGGAAAATCTGATTTCTCTGCATCCTCCCCTCCCTGCCAGTGCTTTCCCGGCCTCTCATTTCATGCTCCCCGATGCGCTCTGACCCAGGCTAAGACTGGTAAGCCCGGTCACGGCGTTCTAAGGTAGAGGTTTTCAGCAGAGGGAGAGTGGGATGCGCATTCTGATGGCAGGCGCCGGCGCGACCGGTGGATATTTTGGTGCACGGCTGGCTCAGGCGGGCCAGGACGTGACTTTTCTGGTCCGTGAACGGCGTTATCAGCAGCTTCAGGCCAGCGGCCTGGTGTTGCAGACGCCGCAAGGCACTGAAACACTAAAGCCGCAGCTGGCTCAGGCGAGCAGCCTGACGGGCCACTATGATCTGATTATCGTGACGGTGAAGAGCTTTGCCCTTGATCAGGTGATGGAGGATATTGCACCTGCAGTGGGTCCGGAAACGCTGATCATGCCGATTCTGAACGGATTGCGGCACATCGCAACGCTGCAACAGCGTTTCGGCGAAGATAAGGTGATTGGCGGCCTGTGCAAAATCAACGCGACGCTGGGTGACAATGGCGAAGTTATCCAGATGACGCCGCTGCATCAGCTCTATTACGGCGCGCTGGACGGTAACAACGATGCGCGACTGCAGCGGGTTGATGCGGCGCTGCGTGACTGTCAGGTCGATACCCGATTCAGCGATAACATCATGGATGAGCTGTGGGAGAAGTGGCTGCTGCTGAGCACGCTCGGCGCGGTTTGCTGCCTGGCGCGCGGAAATACCCAACAGATACTCACCTCGCGCGGCGGCGAAGCGCTGTTACAGGGTGTTTTCTCGGAGATTCTGTCAGTCATTACTGCCGAAGGCTATCAGACGCGTCCGGCGGCCACTGCCCGCATTCTTGAGCTGTTAAGCGATCCGGCCACCCCGATGACCTCCTCAATGTACCGCGATTTAACCCAGGGCTTTGATATCGAAGCCGATCAGGTGATAGGTGACCTGCTGCTGCGGGCGAAACGCCATAGTCTCGCCACGCCACTGCTTAACGCGGTGGATGTGAACCTTCAGGTCTATCTGCAGCAGCGTTAATGGCCCTGCCAGATACCGTGACCGGGTGCCGCAACGGACCCGGTTTTTGTGGTCGTGAAAGTGTGGTGTGCAGCAGCAGTGCAGCAGGAAAATTTGCTACACTCGTCGCTTCATCTTTTGGAGAGTTCAATGACTTCCCGCTCCGTGACCCTCGATGATGTCGCTCAACTTGCCGGCGTCTCATATCAAACCGTTTCACGTGTTTTAAACCGTTCTGAACAGGTGTCAGCCCGCACGCGGGAAAGGGTTGAGGCGGCGATGCTGCAGCTCAATTATGTGCCCAATCGTGTGGCGCAGCAGCTGGCCGGTAAGGCGACGCGCACGCTAGGTCTGGCCACCAGCGACCTGGCCCTGATGGCTCCTGCGCAGATCGCCTCGGCGATCCAGCAGCGCGCCGCCGGGGCGGGTTATCATCTGGTGATCGCCATGGACAGTGGTAACGATGCGGCAGCAACGGTGAATGAACTGCTGGCACAGCGGGTCGATGGACTGCTGATCAACCTGCCACTGGAGGCAGATGAGGCGCAACAGATCCAGTTGCTCTGCGGCAGCAAACCGGTGCTGTTTCTGGATGTCGAACCCCAGGCGGCGGTAGCGCAGTGTCAGTATCCGAATGAGTCTGGTGCACGTGCCGCCGTTGAACATCTGGTGGCGCTGGGTCATCGTCAGATTGGTTTGTTAAACGGGCCGCTTCGCTCGGTCTCGGCCCGTCAGCGTGAAAATGCATGGCGTAAGACGCTGGCCGATCATCAGCTGACACCGCACTGTTCTCTGCGCGGGGACTGGAGCGCGCAGTCGGGTTATCAGGCGCTACTGGCGCAGCTTCCCGACGATCTGCCGCAGGCGCTGCTGGTGGCGAACGATCAGATGGCGTTGGGTGCGATGCGGGCGCTGCATCAGTATGGCGTAGCCATTCCTGGCGAGATATCGGTGATTGGATATGATGACACCGCCGAGAGTGCGTGGTATCAGCCGCCGCTGACCACGGTGCGGCAGGATTTGCAATTTCTCGGCGCGCAGAGCGTCGAGCGGATGCTGGCCCGGCTTCAGGGAGCAGAGGCGTCAGACAACGCGCTGGAAACCACGCTGGTGATCCGGGAGACCACCGCCCCGCCTGCTGATGAGCGGGTCAATTTAGTGGCGCTGTCACAGCAGTTACAGGTGATCGCCCGCAGGCTGGCGCGAAAATAACCCTGCGCTGACGCAGGCAATAAAAAACCCGCCCCACCGGAGTGGATGCGGGTTTGCATAGGACGTCTGGCGCTTGCGCGCTGCTGTCTGCCCTTACGCTTTCGGGTGTTCGCCCACGCCCATCGCTTTGATCTTTTTCGACAGCTCGCGACGCTCTTTAGACAGGTCGGCGTTTTTGATGATGTACTCATCCACGCGATCTTCATAATCCACACGCATGCTGGCGATGATTTCCTGAATAGCCTCAACGCTCATGCCGGGTTTGATATATTCGCTCAGGTTGTCGAGCAGCAGTACGCGCTTCTGGTTGTCGCGAATTTTCTTCTCGTTGTCGACAATTTCACGCTGCAGTTTGTTTTTGCGGCGGAACATACGCACGAACTCCAGTACGTCCTGAAATGATTGCTTGGCATTTTCCATGATGGCACCTTTCTTTGAGCCTGCTGACGCAGGGAGAGAGTCAAAACGATCAGCTTAGCGGCTAGCCCGCCAGGTAAGCAATTTTCACAGCTAAATTCAGACTGGCTCTTATCTTAGCGCAAAGAAACCCTGTTTCACATTAAGTCATTGTCTGAGGTGATTATTTGCGCAGCGCCATCCGCATCAGGTCGGTCATCCGTTCCAGCTGTTTTGCCAGTTCCAGTGTCAGCCAGACGTAGCCGTAGATCGGCGTCTCCTCCAGACCTTCGCTGCCCGCGTCCGCGATCAGTCGCCGCAGTTCGCCACTGATTTCGGTCAGCTCGTGACTGTTAGCCACCACCTCTTCCGTTTCCCCTTCAATCGCCATGACCGACAGCGCCCGCAGCGTGTTCTCAGTCATCTGCTGGGTGCGGCGCAATGCAGGCGCGTTAAGCATAATCAGATGGCTCTCGCGCGATGCCCACCAGGCATTAATCTGCATCTCAATGGTGTAAACCATATTACGGTTGATGGTCTGGATCGCTTCAAGCACCGATTTTGGGATGCGCGTCTCTTTGCTTGACGGCTCCAGCAGCGCCCGCATTTTGATCACGCTGCTCAGCAATTTGCCCAGCGGCTTGTTAAGGCGCGGCTTTTCAACCAGATTTGGCGAGAAGCCGGCGTGATAGATTTTTGCCATTTCCGCCAGCGCGTCGGAGAGCTGAATGCGCCAGTGTGTATAGGCACGCTGCGCCCAGATAGCGGTAAACAGCAACGCCATCAGCGAGCCCAGAATCACATCACCGCCGCGCCACAGTGCCATCGTGAAATCGCCGGTTGGCGCGCCCACGACCACACTCAGCGTAATCCCGATCAACAGCGCCATGTAGGGATGTTTGCCCAGCGTCAGGTAGCCACTGATCATCATGATGATGCCGCACCAGGCCAGCATCATCGGCATCGAGATCAGCTCCAGCTTCAGGGCGATCAGACCGGATATTGACCCGGCGACCGTGCCGCTGATGCGCTGCAGTGCACGTGGAAAGACATTTCCCCAGGTGGAGATGGGCCCCATCACCACCACCAGCGTAATCAGCGGCCAGGTGCCTTCAGGGATATCGGTCGCCCGCACAAAGATAAAGCAGAGCAAAAAGGCGATGGCAATACGCACACCGTGGACGGAGCGATAATGGCGATAAAACCAGAACTCCAGTTTTGATATGGGCTTATCGGGACGCAAAATGACTTTCCGGTTGCGGGAACATGGTGTGGCTATCTTAACGCTGAACGCGGCTCAGGCTTAGCGCGGGCCGGATATTTAAAACAGTTTTGACGTTCGCTTACAATTATCAACATCCGCCTCACATACTTTCCCGGTAGTTAAAAACAACTTAATGCGATTTTTTAACCTTTATCGGCTCTCAGTAACACGCTCAGAGCAGCCAGCGTGCAAGTAAAAACGGGCAGCCCGCAGGCTACCCGTTTTAGTGCTGACAATCGGCTAATCAGAACTTCTGCCTGAGATAATCCGTCAGGCGGGTAATCACACCTGCGGGTTCAACCGCACTCAGCGCCACCAGCGGATAGTGGGCAATCTGCTGATCTTTATCCATCACCTGAATTTCACCAATGACTTCGTTGGCTTTCAGCGGGGCTTCCAGATCTTTGCGATCGATAACATACTTCGCCTTCACGTTCTGGACTTCACTGCGCGGCAGTGACAGATAAACATCTTCTGCGGTACCCACATCCACCTGATGAGGATTGCCATACCAGACGTTTTCGCTGCCAATCTTCTTACCGGCATGGAACAGTTGAACGGTATCAAAGGTGTTCTGTCCCCAGACCAGCAGTTTACGCGCCTGCTCTTCGCGGCCTTTCGGGCTTTTACCGCCCATGACGACGGCGATCAGGCGATGCTTGCCCACCACATTCGAGGCGATGATGTTAAAGCCCGCGGTCTCAGTGTGACCGGTTTTCAACCCATCAACGTGGAGATTATTATCCCACAACAGGCCATTACGGTTGTTCTGGGTGATGCCGTTCCAGGTCAGGGTCTTCTCACTGTACATGGCATAAAAATCAGGCTCACCATCAATAATGGCGCGTGACAGTTTCGCCATATCCAGCGCGCTGGAGAACTGACCCGGCGCATCCAGACCATGAACCGTTTCAAAATGGGTATTCTGCAGGCCGAGCTTCTCAACGTAGTGATTCATCATGCCGACGAAGTTCGCTTCGCTGCCCGCCACATAATCAGCCAGGGCAACGCAGGCGTCGTTACCGGAGTCGATGATGACGCCACGGCTTAAATCCCGGACGCTCAGCTTATCGCCTGGCTTCAGGAACATCAGCGAGGAGCCTTTGAACACCGGATTACCCGCCGCCCAGGCATCTTTTCCGACCGTAACCATGTCGTCACGGCTGATTTTCTTCTGGTCAATGGCGCGATCGACCACGTAACCGGTCATCAGTTTGGTCAGGCTGGCGGGATTACGGCGTTCATCGGGATTGCCAGCAGTCAGAACCTGTCCTGTGGTGGCATCCATCAGCACCCAGGAAGCCGCATCAATCGCCGGAGGCGTCACAGGAAAGGGAATCGCATCAGCCTGCGCCAGCGAGGCCCAAAAAACAGTAGCGGTAACGGTGAACAGCAGACGCCTTTTCAACACTTCATCCTTAATTGCACGGGAGAGAAAATTTCTAAAACGAAACGGAAACAGCCGCACGTTTTACGGCAAAAGCGTTGTGAAGGTTTGAATAAATTGAAAAAAAGTATGAACTGCGACGAGTATGGCTGATGCCTGCAGGGGGGTGGTAACGGCTAATTGATGCAGGAAATGAGACCGAATATTTCAATATCATCCTGGAAAACGTTAAGGTCACTACGGTATCGCCCTGCCTTGCACCCAGCGGCATGAGCAGCACGCATCTGGAAACACCGGAATTACGCTATGCAGCAATAACCTGGAAATATGTCGAAGGGAATATTATCTATCGTGACTCATGGAATGAGCGAGCTACAGCCTGAGAGGTAAAAAGTCCGCTTTACTCCTTGCCCCTGACCGCTCAGTCAGATACTACGCCCCCCCGCTACCATCCGAAACTTCAGGCCAGTGGGATTATGGTTTACCATGTAGTAAGTGAAGCCTGAGCATGAATGACCTTGCCCGGCAAAGGCACCGCTCTCGCACCAGCAGCCAGGCGCCGATGAAGAAAGGCATCCAGCGAACGGGAAGCCTGATGACTTTCTGTTCATCAGTTTAGTGAACGCAATGAACGGATATGAAATTTGAATAACGACCGCGTACAGCCCACTTTCCTCTTCCACGATTACGAGACCTTCGGCACCAGCCCTTCTCGTGATCGGCCAGCCCAGTTTGCCGGCCTGCGCACCGACAGTGAGTTTAATCCGGTCGGCGAACCCGAAGTGTTCTACTGCCGTCCGCCTGATGACTATCTGCCACAACCCGAAGCGGTGATGATCACCGGCATTACCCCGCAGATAGCGATGAGTCGCGGCGTGATCGAAGCTGAGTTCGCTGAACGCATCCACGCGTTGTTCACCACGGAGCAAACCTGTGTGGTGGGCTACAACAACGTGCGTTTCGATGATGAAGTGACGCGCAATATCTTCTATCGCAACTTTTACGATCCCTATGGCTGGGCCTGGCAAAACGGCAACTCACGCTGGGATCTGCTCGACGTGATGCGTGCCTGCTACGCGTTGCGGCCCGAGGGGATCAACTGGCCGGAGAATGAAGAAGGTTTTCCCAGCTTCCGGCTGGAGCATCTGACCAAAGCAAACGGCGTGTCCCATGAAAATGCGCACGATGCCATGTCCGACGTTTACGCCACGCTGGCGATGGCGAAGCTGGTGAAGGAGAAGCAGCCAAAACTGTTTGAGTTTTTGTTTACCCATCGTAACAAAAACAAGCTGATGAACCTGATTGATATCCCGCAGATGAAACCGCTGGTTCATGTCTCCGGTATGTTCGGTGCCGCGCGCGGTAACACCAGCTGGATCGTACCGCTGGCCTGGCATCCCGATAACCGCAATGCGCTGATTGTGGTGGATCTGGCGGGCGATATGTCACCGCTGATGCAACTGGATGCCGATACGCTGCGTGAGCGTCTTTACACGCCGAAAAACGATCTCGGCGATCTGCCTGCGGTGCCGGTCAAACTGGTACATATCAATAAGTGTCCGGTGCTGGCGCCTGCCAGTACGCTACGGCCGGAAGATGCGGCCCGGCTGAATATTGATCGTCAGCACTGCCTGGCGAATCTGGCGCTGCTGCGTCAGCAGCCCGAGGTGCGGGAAAAGCTGGTCACGCTGTTTGCCGAAGCGGAGCCGTTTACACCGTCAGATGATGTGGACACACAACTCTATGATGGCTTCTTCAGTGATGCCGACCGGGCGGGGATGAATATTATCCGCCAGACCGCGCCCGCGAATCTGCCTGCGCTGGACCTGAGCTTTGAGAGTGCGCGGGTAGCGAAACTGCTGTTCCGCTACCGGGCGCGTAACTTCCCCGGCACGCTGGATGATGCCGAGCAGCAACGCTGGTTGCAGCACCGTCGTGACGTGCTTAATGCCGATCGGGTGCAGGCGTTTATGCAGGAACTGGAAGCTCTGGCGAATCTGCATGAAGCGGATGCAGAAAAAGTTGGGCAGCTTAAAGCGCTCTATCTCTATGTGCAGGAGTTGGTTTACTGAAGCACTAAGAGTCTGACCCGGTATCGCCTGCCGGGTCAGACTTTCTGATGCTGCTTAATCAGAGCACGGTCCACGCCAGCCAGGTCAGCGCAAAGCCGCTCAGCCCCATTAGTGTTGTCAGCACCGTCCAGGTGCGTAAACCGTCGGCCACCGAAAGTCCCAGATAACGGGTCACTACCCAGAATCCTGCATCATTGACATGCGACAATCCCAGACCGCCAAAACAGGCCGCCAGGGTGACCAGTACCCGTTGCATATCCGTCACGCCGGTCACCGCCTGGGTCAGCAAACCGCTGGTGGTCAGAATCGCCACCGTGGCGGAACCCTGTGATGCACGCAGCGCCAGCGACAGGATAAATGCCG
This sequence comes from Pantoea sp. EKM10T, assembly GCF_011800685.1. Lineage (NCBI taxonomy): Bacteria > Pseudomonadati > Pseudomonadota > Gammaproteobacteria > Enterobacterales > Erwiniaceae > Pantoea > Pantoea sp. EKM10T. The sequence goes on along the minus strand of NZ_JAALEU010000005.1, from coordinate 71,251 downwards.
CTGGCACCAGCGGCAGATGCAGCGTTTCAAGCGTGACCGCCAGCGCTTTACCCACGCCCGACTCCACCAGCACTTTGCCGAATGCCCCACCGGCCCCGGCCACCAGAATCACACTGGCAGAGGTGGGAATGGCCCGGCCGGTCAGATCTTCCAGCTTATCTTTGCTCCAGCCACGCCGTACGCCCAGCAGCCAGGCCGCCAGCCCTAAGGCAATCAGCAGGGCAATCGGCGGTGTGCCGATCACGGTCATCACACTACGCAGCAGGCTTCCTTCAGCCAGCAGTGTGTGTGACAGAGTTCCCAGCACGATCAATACAATCGGGACCACAATCAGGCCGCTGATGGTGAGCGCATCGGGCGGTGCCGGTTCATTCTTCTTTTCCTGCCCTTCCGGCCTGGCCATCTGCAACTGTTCCAGCACCTCCACCGACAGAGGGTAGTGGCGACGGTTCATGAATTTCGCCACGTAGTAGCCGATGATCCCGACCGGCACGGAAATCACAATTCCCAGTATCATCAGCCATCCCATGTCGGTGTGCAGGATCCCGGCCGCCGCCGCTGCGCCCGGATGGGTCGGCAGCGCCACGTGCACCGTCAGCATCACACCCGCCATCGGCAGGCCAAACTTCAGCGGCGAGACCCGCGCCACTTTGGTAAAGCCATAAATCAGCGGAATAACAATGATAAAACCGACTTCAAAAAATACCGGGATGCCAAGGATAAAGGCCGCCATGGTCAATGCCGCAACGGTACGCTTCAGCCCCAGCGTTTTACTGAAACGCTGCGCCAGCGACTCGGCACCGCCCGAGGCTTCAATGATCGCCCCGAGCATGGCACCAAGAACGATGATGATGGTGATGTGGCCGAGCAGCCCGCCCATCCCGGTGATAATCGTTTCCATGATTTTTTCAGCCGGAATGCCGGTGGCGATGGCCACCAGCAGACTGACAATTAACAGGGCGACAAAGGGATGAACTTTGGCTTTGATGACCAGCAGCAGCAGGATCACGATGCTGGCGGTCGCTATGGCTAACAGCAGTGCGGTGGACATAGTAAACCTCAGAAATTGTTATATTTTTTAGGTTATCGGCGTGCAGAATAAACAGGTGCAGGGTCAGAAAAAGGACGAAAAAATCTCAACCGGTGCCGAAACACCGGTTTTTTAAGCCCGTTAAATCAGGTTTTTCTCGCCCAGGGCGCAAACCAGCCAAGACCAGCGGTAGTGCTGCCGCGCGGGATATATTCGCAGCCCACCCAGCCGGAATAGCCGACCTCATCCAGCAGTGAGTAGAGATAGGGGTAATTGATTTCACCCTCATCCGGTTCATGACGATCCGGTGCCGAAGCAATCTGCACGTGCCGATAGCGTCCGGCATAGTGGCGAATCAGATGGCTGAGGTTGCCATCCACCCGTTGCGCATGGAACAGGTCGAGCTGAGTGAAGACATTGGGTCGATCGATCTGTTCGACCATCTCCAGCGTCTGATACTGGCTGGCATAAAGATAGTTGGGTTTGGTTGTGGGATTCAGCGCCTCAATCAGCAGGATGATGCCGTGCGGCGCAAAGCGCTCAGCCGCATAACGCATATTGCTGATAAAGGTCTCAACGTAGCGCTGACGGTCAGCGTCGGGCGGCACCGTCGCCGCCATGATGTGCACCTGCGGGCAGTTCAGCGCCAGCGCATAGCTCAGGGCGCGATCGATATCCGCCTTTGCTTTTGCTTCCCGTCCGGGGATGGCCGAAACGCCCCACTCACCCGCTGCGACGTTGCCGGGTGCGGTATTAAACAGCACCAGTTCCAGCTGGTTATCATCGAGCCACTGCTTGATCTGCGTGGCGGGATAGTCATAAGGAAACAGAAATTCGACGGCAGTGAAACCGGCTTTCGCCGCTGCAGCGAAGCGTTCAGCAAACGGCAATTCAGTAAATTGCGTCGAAAGGTTAGCAGCAAACTTCGGCATTATCGGCTCCTTAATTCTGCCACTTCGGCATCATTGAGATAACGGATCGGGCGGTCGCCCAGGGTAAAGATCAGCCGGGCGGTCTCCTCCAGCTCTTCAGTGTTGTCTGCCGCTTCCTGCAACGATTTCCCCACTACCACCGGGCCATGATTCGCCAGCAGGAAGGCACGGTAACGTGGAGCCAGCGCCGCGAGATCCTCGGCCAGTCGCCCATCACCCGGCTTGTAGTAAGGCACAACCGGCACATCACCGACACGCATCACCACATAGGGGGTAAAAGGACGGATGCAGTTGTCCGTGTCCAGTCCCTGTAAACAGGAGAGCGCCGTCAGGTAGTGGCTATGCAGATGCACTACCGCCCTGCAGTCGGGATTATTCAGATAGAGCGCGCGGTGAAACGCAATCTCTTTGGAGGGTTTATCGCCTGAGATCCATTCGCCGTCAGGCGTGACTTTGGCCAGCCGGTCACCCTGTAATTCACCCAGGCATGAACCGGTGGGTGTCGCCAGCAGATTGCCATCCTCCAGCAACATTGAGAGGTTGCCCGCCGAGCCGGTGGCATAGCCGCGCTGAAAGAACGAAGCGCCAAGACGCACCATCTCGTCACGCGCCTGCTGTTCTGTTAAAGAGAAAGATTCAGACATCAGTAAACTCCGTTTGCGCGCGGCGGAAGAAATCTTCATCGCCAAAATTGCCCGATTTCAGTGCCAGAGAGAGCGGCTGATGAATGTCGCGCACCCAGGGCACGCCGGGCGAAATCGTCGGGCCGATATGAAAGGCCGTCACACCCAGGCTCTGCGCGACCACGCCGGAGGTTTCGCCACCCGCCACGATAAAGCGCTGCCATCCGCGCCGTTTCAGCTCGCGGGTGACGGCAGCAAACAGTTGCTCAACCGCTTCGCTGCTGCGCTGAGCACCATAACGCTGTTGAATCGCCTGCAATTGTTGCGCGTCAGCGGTGGCAAACAGCAGGGGTGCCAGCGTCTGATCGCTGTTCGCTTCCACCCAGTCGCATAACTGTCTGGCATAAGCCCCGGCATCTTCCAGGCAGCGTTCAGTCTCAACTTCGCAGGCCGGTGCCAACTGGCGGTACGCGGCGACCTGACGATTGGTCATCTGAGAACAGGAGCCGGAAAGCACCACGGCGCGATCGCCCTGCGGACGGCCTGCCTGCTCCGCTTTTGCATCACTCTGAGTCGCTGCCCACTGCCGTGCCAGACCGATGGCCAGCCCGGAACCGCCAGTGACCAGGCGCAGATCGCTCAGTGCTTCGCCCAGGGTCAACAGATGTTCCTGATGCAGGACGTCAGTTACGACGTAGTTGATCCCCTGCGCCGCCAGCTGACACAGCGCCTGCCGTACTGACTCAGCGCCCTGATCGACCTGTGCCGCAGCGATCAGCCCGGCTTTGCCCGTCGCCTGTGATGTCATCAGCCGCAGCAGGTTGCTGTCGTGCATCGGTGTGACCGGATGATGCCGCATACCGGAATCTGACAGCAGCTGATCGCCGACAAACAGGTGGCCCTGATAAACGGTGCGGCCATTCACCGGCAGCGCCGGACAGATTACCGTCTGCGTTTCACCCAGCGCCTGCAGCAGGGCGTCGGTTACCGGACCGATATTGCCCTGCGCGGTGCTGTCGAAGGTGGAGCAATATTTGAAGTAGAAGCGCTCACAGCCCTGCTTCTGCAGCCAGGCCAGCGCAGCCAGCGACTGAGCAACCGCCTGGTCTGCCGGACAGGAGCGGCTCTTCAGGCTGATCACAATCGCCTGCGCCTCTGTGATTTCCTCGCTGTCAGGAATGCCGTTGAACTGAATGGTGGTCAGCCCGTTCTGCACCAGAAAACTGGCGATGTCAGTCGCACCGGTAAAATCGTCCGCTATCACGCCAAGCCGCATCAGATTTTCTCCTCTGCCTGCGGCAGCGTGATGCCGCTGAAGATTTTAATCACTGCACTGTCATCTTCACGGCCGTAACCGGCGTTGCTGGCTTCGGTGAACATATTGAGGGCGGTTGAGGCCAGCGGCAGCGGGAAGTGCAGGGATTTCGCGGTATCGGCTACCAGGTTGAGATCTTTCACAAAGATATCGACCGCCGATTTCGGGCTATAATCGCCATCCACCACATGCCGCATGCGGTTTTCGAACATCCACGAATTGCCTGCGGCGTTGGTGACCACTTCATACATGGTTTCCAGCGGGATGCCGGCACGCGCCGCCAGCGCCATCGCTTCTGCCCCGACCGCGATGTGAACACCTGCCAGCAGCTGATGGATAATTTTGACGGTTGACCCGAGGCCGATCTCACTGCCCACGCGATACACTTTGGCTGCCACGGCATCCAGTACAGATTGCAGTTGCGTAAAGGCTGCTTCACTGCCGGAAGCCATCACCGTCATCTCACCGCTGGCCGCTTTAGCGGCACCGCCGGAGACCGGTGCATCCAGCATCAGCAGCTGATATTGCGCCAGCTGTTGTTCAATCTGCTGCGCATCCCGGGCGGACAATGTGGATGAGACCATGACCACGGTGCCGGGACGCAGTTTTGCGGCCAGGCCCTCTTCACCAAACAGAATGGCGTTAACCTGCTGCGCATTTACCACCAGCAGTAAAACGGCATCAAGCAGGTCTGCAAAGGCGGATGCTGAAGGCTGAGCATCACGCGCGCCTGCCTGGCGTAAGTTCTCAAGCGCGGCGGGATTCAAATCGACACCCCAGGTATTGAGACCGGCACGCAGGCAGGATTTCGCGGCACCCATGCCCATGGAACCTAACCCGATAACGCAAATATTTTCAGCTGGCACGATACGCCTCCACTGTTAATTTAAGTGATTATTTGTTTGTTACTGTTAATCCTGCCAGTTTACTGCCGGCAAAAATGTGTTGCCGCTCACAAAAAAATAGTCCCGATGTGAACCAGAACAATTTTTAACATTGCCAGATTGGCAGCACTGGCCCTGCCGCAGTGCAGTTAGCGCCGCCGTTGCCGGGATTACCGCTGTTATTATTTGTTCTGGTTATCCGGCAGATACTTTATAATGTGAAAAAATGGTAATTATCAGGGAGCCGATATGATTCCGGTTGAACGTCATCAACAGATTCTTGCGCTGGTGGCCGATCGTGGCGTGGTGAGCATTGCAGAACTCACTGAACGACTGGGTGTGTCACACATGACCATACGCCGTGATGTGCAGAAACTGGAGGAGCAAGGGGCCGTGTTGTCGGTCTCCGGCGGCGTGCGCTCAGCCGACCGGCTGGCGGCTGAGCCGTCACATCTGACGAAAAGCGCCCTCTACAACGAGGAGAAGCGCGCCATTGGCCGCACCGCCGCCCGACAGATCCCCCGTAACAGCTGCATCTACCTGGATGCCGGCACCACAACGTTAGCGCTGGCAAGAGAAGTGGTGGATCGCGATGATTTGCTGGTGGTGACCAATGATTTTATGGTGGCGAATCTGCTGATGGAGGCCAGTCAGTGCCGGGTTATTCACACGGGCGGCACCGTATGCCGGGAGAACCGCTCCTGTGTCGGCGAGTCGGCGGCACGCAGCCTGCGTCATCTGGCCATTGATATTGCCTTTATTTCCGCCTCCTGCTGGGGGCCGCGTGGCTTGTTTACGCCGGATGAAGATAAAGTGATGGTGAAGCAGGCGGTGAGTGAGGTGAGCAGTAAGCGGGTATTGCTGAGTGACAGTTCGAAGTACAACAGGATCGCGACGTTTCTGGCTTTACCTCTGGAGAGCTTTGATCGGGTAGTGACAGACACGCATCTGAGTGAGTCGGCGCGGGAGCTGTTAAGTGCGGGGAGCTGTGAACTGGTACTGGCTGGTTAAGCTGTCGCCGCCTTCCCTGAGACCGGGAAGGCGGCAACGTGAGCGTGATTAAACTTCTTCGCTGAACTGCGGCACCGGATTACGGAAGCTGCGGGTTACGAACGCCAGGTAGATAATCCCGATGGCGGCCCAGATCAGGCCCAGCTCCATAGAACTCTCTTCCAGATTCACCCACAGCGCTCCCACCGTCAGCGCGCCAAGCAGCGGCAGCAGCAGATACTGAACGTGATCTTTCAGCGTGCGGTTACGCTTCTCACGGACCCAGAACTGCGCAATCACCGACAGGTTAACGAAGGTAAACGCCACCAGCGCACCAAAGTTAATCAGCGCGGTTGCGGTCACCAGGTCGAAGTTAATCGCCATCAGCGCAATCGCACCCACCAGCAGCACGTTGAGCGACGGGGTACGCCATTTCGGATGGATGTAACCGAAGAAACGCTCCGGGAACACACCATCACGGCCCATCACATACATCAGACGCGAGACGCCAGCGTGCGCCGCCATACCGGATGCCAGCACCGTGACCACCGAGAAGATCAGGATGCCGACCTGCAACGCTTTACCGGCCACGAACAGCATGATTTCAGGCTGCGATGAGTCCGGGTGCTGGAAGCGTGTGATGTCCGGGAAGTAGAGCTGCAGGAAGTAAGATGCCGCGATAAAGATCACCCCACCAATCAGCGCGGTCAGGAAAATAGCGCGCGGAATGGTGCGTTCTGCATCTTTGGTCTCTTCCGACAGCGAACTGATGCCATCAAAGCCGAGGAACGAGAAACAGAGTATCGTCGCACCGGTAATCATCGGCACCACATGCGCATTCTCAGACCAGAATGGACGGCTGCTCACCAGCGTGCCGGAACCCACGCCGCTTGCCACACCGTAGATTACCATCGCGGTAATCCCGACCATGACAACCACCTGCAGCACCACAATCACACTGTTGAAGTTGGCGACGGTTTTGATGCCCTTGAGGTTAGAGAGCGTCATAAACCCGACCAGCAACACCACAAAAATCCACGACGGGATGCCCGGCACCAGCGATTCGAAATAGTTTTTAGCCAGCAGGATGTTGATCATCGGCATGAACAGGTAGTCCAGCAGTGATGACCAGCCGACCATAAAGCCGACGTGCGGACTGATCGCCTTCTGAGCGTAGGTATAAGCGGAGCCCGCAGAGGGGAAGCGGCGTACCAGCTTACCGTAACTCACGGCAGTGAACAGAATCGCAATCAGCGCGAAAGCATAAGCGGTGGCGACGTGACCTTCGGTCAGCCCGGAAACGATGCCAAAGGTATCGAACAGGGTCATAGGCTGCATGTAGGCTAAGCCCATCATGACGACCGGAAGTAACGTGAGTGTTTTTTTGAGTTGCGCACGCTGCGGTGCGGCGGAGGTATTAAGCGACATGCTTCAGTCCCCCATGTGCGACAACCTGGCTGGGCTGGGTCACAGGGCAACTGCGCATTAAGCGACAGGGAGTAAGGTTAGCGGTTAACGCGGCGCCGTAGTCATCACGAAAACGCGTACCAGCGTTGGCTGGCAGAGTGTAAAACATCCCCATCTTTGTAATCCTCAATCTCACGCTTATGCGTGTTTTCAGTGTTTATCTATCCGGGTGCGTGCCCGGCCTCGGTTAAGTCAGCAAAAAACGCTCTAATAAAACTGGATGCAAAAAAATAACCGGCGCGGTTAGCGTCGGTTATCATCTGATTTTGCAGGCCGCGTATTCTGCCCTAACCCGTGGCAGGAATACAAGCCATCGGGGCATCTTATGCAAAAAAAAGCGCGTCAGATGACAGGTAAAAAAACCTGTCAGGCATTTTTCAGCATCCAGTCAATCTCGGTCGACGTAATCAGCCGTTCAAACTGCATCAGTTCATGATGCTTACAGCTGTGCCAGACACTGGCAAAGCGTTCGCCCAGTAACTTCTGCAGCGGATAGCTGTTGTCAAACTCATACAGCGCATCGCTCTGGCGGATCGGCAGTGCCAGACCCTCGGCATGGTGACCGTTGCCGGTGACCGGATGGGGCAACGGCAACTGGGTATCCAGCCCATGCAGCATCCCCGCAAGAATAGCCGATACCACCAGGTAGGGATTAGCATCCGCGCCCGCAACCCGGTACTCAATACGATGATTGTCGATATCCCCGCACGGCACCCGCAGCGCAACGGTCCGGTTGTTATGGCCCCACGATGCCTGCAACGGCACATAGGCGTCCGGAACAAAACGGCGATAGGCATTCACATTGGGTGCCAGCAACGCCATTGAGGCGGGCATCAGATCGATCATCCCGGCCAGCGCCCGTTTCATCAGCGGCGAATCACTGCCGTCATCGCAGGCGAAGGCGTTATGATCGGCGGCATCCAGCATGCTGATATGCACATGCATGCCGCTGCCCGCGTACTCCTCATAGGGCTTCGCCATAAACGTCGCGGTCATACCGTGGTTTTCCGCCACCTGACGAATCAGGCGTTTCAGCTGCACCGCATGGTCGCAGGCCCGCAGCACGTCGCGGGTATGATGCAGGTTAATTTCAAACTGTCCGGGCGAGGCTTCCGCCAGCGCACCATCGGCCGGGATGCCCTGCTGACGGGCCAGATCGTCGATGTCACGCAGCACATCGGCGAAATGATCGAGGTTATCTACCGAGTAGACCTGGCTCTGCATATTGCGTTCATCACTGCCGGGCGAACACGGCGGCTGGATAAAGCCTTCGGCATCGCGCTTTTTGTCCACCAGATAGAACTCCAGCTCTACCGCTACCACCGGGAACAGACCTCGGTTACGCAGCTGTTGCCACAGCCGGTTAAGGACATTTCGGGGTTCAACGTCAAAGGGAGTGCCATCTTGGTTGCACATGGTTAACAGCAGTTGCGCAATGTGCTGAGGGTCAGACGCGGAGGGAACTAAAGTACCGGTGACGGGCAGGCAGAGATTATCGGGTTCGCCCAGTGACTGACCGAGTCCCGCTTCTTCTACTGTGTTGCCGAGGATATCCATGGCAAACACCGAGGCGGGGAAATAACACCCTTTTTCCAGCTTAGGCAGCGCAGAGACCGGAATGCGCTTGCCGCGGAACACACCATTTAAATCATTTAACAGGATGTCGACATACTGCGTGTCAGGATGGCGCTCCAGCCAGGTTTTCACCTCAAGCTGGAACGCGCTGGTTCGTTTCTCTTCACTGTGAAGCGTGAAGTCTTCCACTTCTACCAGGTTAGTCATGATCTCACCCGCCCCTATTAGGTTTGCGTAATGCTCAAAATAACAGCCACACCACTAACATAGCGCCAACATAAAAAGTGTGCAAATGTAACAAATCTGTTTGAAGAACAAACAGCAGATTGCTAGATTGAAAAAATATTGCACACTTAACCGCCAGACGTGCCCTTTCGGTAGATATTTCGAACAGCGATGCGAGGACGTGAGATGGGCATTATTTTTGACAAGCCGTTGATTGGCGTAGTGATGTGCCAGAAGGATCTGGGCGGCCATCCGAGCCAGACGGTTCACAATAAGTATACCGATGCGGTTGTCCTTGCGGGTGGCGTACCGCTGGCCCTGCCCCACAGTCTGATGAATGCGCCTCATCTATTAGAAAACGCTATGGCTGTTCTGGATGGCCTGCTGCTGACCGGCAGCCCCAGCAATATCGAACCCTGGCATTATGGCGAGGCTGGCGAAGAGCTGCATGCCGATCCGGGCCGTGACCATCTCGCCTTTCAGCTGATCACCTGGGCCACCAGCCACAAGATGCCGATGTTCGGGATCTGCCGTGGGCTGCAGGAGCTGGTGGTGGCAAATGGCGGTGCGCTGTGGCGGGAGCTCAGCGGGCAGCCGTCGTTTCAGCGTCACCATGAAGATGAGACGCTGCCGCTGGAGCAGCAGTATGCTCAGGCGCATCCAATCACTATTGAACCCGACGGCCTGCTGGCGACGCTGCTGGACAGCAACAGTCCGCTGGCGGTCAATTCACTGCATCATCAGGGGGTACGCGAACCGGGCCCGCAGTTGCGCGTTGAAGCGCGCGCGCCGGATGGCCTGATTGAGGCGGTGAGTCTGCGCCATCATCCCTTCGCCCTGGCGGTGCAGTGGCATCCCGAGTGGCAGCCGGAACACACGGCGGGATCGCAGGCGCTCTTCAGTGGCTTTATTCAGGCCGCCATTCGTTATCACAAGGAAAAAGAAAATGAGTGATGCCACGCTGGCGCCGGGACGACGGCTGGCGCAGATCCGGCAGACACTGGGGCTGTCGCAACGCCGTGTCGCCGAACTGGCCGGACTGACCCACAGCGCCATCAGCACCATTGAACAGGATAAGGTCAGCCCGGCGGTCAGCACCCTGCAGAAGCTGCTGAAAGTCTATGGGCTCTCGCTGTCAGAGTTCTTCTCGGAACCCAAACCGGATGCGGAACCTAAGGTCATTGTCCGCGCCAGCGACCTGCTGGAGATTGGCAGTCAGGGGGTTTCGCTGAAGCTTATCGACAATGGCCGTGCACAGCGCACGCTGGGCATGCTGCTGGAAACTTATCAACCCGGTGCCAGCACCGGCGAGAAGCTGCGTCATCCGGGCGAAGAGACCGGCACGCTGCTGGAAGGAGAGATTACGCTGGTCATCAACGGAGAGCACTATCATCTCTCCGCCGGAGAGAGCTACGTCATTGATACGGGCTTACCACACAGTTTCACCAACCGTGCTGAAATCCCCTGCCGCATTGTCAGTGCCCATACGCCAGCCAACTTTTAGGCGCATTCCGGAGATTGTTATGAATTACGTGGAGAGTTATTACGCAGCGACCGCCAATCCGCATGCGCCCTGGCCGACATTACAGGAGAGCATTCAGTGTGACGTCTGCATTATTGGCGGCGGTTTCACCGGTCTTTCGGCGGCGCTGCATCTGACCGAGGTAGGCTATGACGTGGTCGTGCTGGAAGCGGCGCGGGTCGGCTTTGGTGCCAGCGGGCGTAACGGTGGTCAGGTGGTGAACTCCTACAGTCGCGACGTGGATGTGATTGAGCAGCGCTACGGTAAAGAGAGCGCCCGTATGCTGGGCAGCATGATGTTTGAAGGCGCTGAAATCATCCGCGATCGCATTAAGCGGTACGCGATCGACTGCGATTACCGGCCTGGCGGCGTTTTTGCGGCCCTGAATGCACGTCAGATGGCGCATCTGCGAAAACAGAAAGCGTTATGGCAGCAGTATGGGAATCATGATCTGGAACTACTGGATGAGCGAGCCATCCGCCGTGAAGTCGCCACCGAACGCTACGTTGGCGGGCTGCTGGACCGGCGCGGCGGCCATCTGCATCCGCTGAACCTGGCGCTGGGGGAAGCGGAGGCGATCCGTCGACATGGCGGACGCATCTATGAACAGTCCGCGGCGACCAGTGTGGTTTATGGCACACCAAACCGGGTAAAAACCGCCCAGGGCGAGGTCAGCGCGACCTTTGTGATCTTCGCCGGGAATGCCTATCTGGCCCCGCAGCTGGAACCGCGACTGAGCAGGAAAAGCATGCCGTGCGGATCGCAGATTGTGGCAACCGAACCGCTGTCAACCGACCAGGCGTTGTCGCTGATGCCGAACAACTACTGTGTGGAAGATTGTAACTATCTGCTGGATTACTTCCGTCTGACGGCGGACAACCGGCTGCTCTATGGCGGCGGCGTGGTTTATGGCGCACGGGAACCGGCCGATATTGAAGCGTTGATCCGGCCCAGGCTGCGCCGCACTTTCCCGCAGTTGCAGAACGTGAAGCTGGACTTCAGCTGGAGCGGCAATTTCCTGCTGACGCTGTCGCGCATGCCGCAGTTTGGCCGACTGGAGAAGAATGTCTATTTTATGCAGGGTGACAGCGGTCATGGCGTAACCAGTACGCATCTTTCCGGCAAGCTGATCAGCGAAGTGTTACGCGGCGACGCCGAGCGTTTTGATGCCTTCGCCCGCCTGCCTCACCTGCCGTTTCCCGGTGGGCGACGATTTAAGGTGCCGCTGACGGCGATGGGCGCAGTGTGGTATGCGTTGAGGGATCGGTTAGGGGTGTGAGGCTGAGGGCCAGACCTGGCTGTCTGGCCTGATGAAAACAGGTCTTTCAGCAGGGCACATTCTGCCCTGTAGTTTAAACTGTTATAGTATGTTGTAACTATTAAAAGAGCAGAACCCTTATATATCAGAGCGGGAGCAATCAGCCCCCGCAACAGCGCCAGCCGCGTATCACTCCAGCGGCATTTTAATCGGGTCGTCATAGCGGTACTCAAAACCGAGTTCGCTACAGATGCGGGAACCATCAATCAGCTTGCCGCTATTCTTTTCCGCCTCGGGTGCGAACTGCGGCGGCTGCAGCCCAAGCTGGTGCGTGACCGCAGGATAGAAGGTGTCACGCGAGGGATGTTTCGAGGCACACAGATTGTAGACCCGGCCCCCTTTGGGTGACTGCAGTAGCAGCGTGATCGCCTCAACGACATCATCCAGATGCACCAGATTGACGCCCTGCGAGCCATTGGCCACATCCTGCTTGCCGGCGAGGAAGCGTCCCGGATGGCGCTTTGGCCCGACCAGACCGGCCAGCCGCACAATATCTACGCTGGTGCCTGGCAGATCGTGCAGCCAGTTCTCCAGTTTAACCAGCGTCTTTCCGGCCACCGTTTCTGCGTCCAGCGGGCTGTTTTCCCGCTTAGCGCCGGCGCTGCTGCCATAGACTGAGGTGGAACTGGTAAAGATAATGCGCGGTACCTTATAAACCAGCGCGGTATCGACCACATTCTGCACCGCCTGCAGATAGGCTTCGCCCCCTTCCGCAGTGCGGCTGGCGGGCAGTGTAACGATCAGCGCATCGACGTTGAATAGCGGCTCAATATCGGCAGCATCACAGAGCAGTTCCGGCGTCAGTTCCAGCTGGAACGCCTCAATGCCGCAGCGGCGTGCCGCGTCTACACCGTCTGGCGTGGTTTTGCTGCCGGTGACCTGCCAGCCTCGCGCCGTTAACGCCGTGGCCAGCGGCATGCCTAACCAGCCCAGTCCCACAATCGCGACCTTCTTCATTTTGACTCCTGACGTTAAACATCAACCCTGACTTCACCGTAGTTTGCCCCCGGATTGCAAACCAGAACAACCTGTTTCAGCGCTTTCCGAACCGCCCGTTTAAAAAACGTGTTGCCAAGCGCAGCCATCTTCGCTAGGTTAAACCCCACAAATGAATACTCATTCATCGACGAGATTATTATGACACGCGTTCAGTTCAACCATCATCACCACCATCATCCTGACTAGTCTTTCAGGCGATTGGTGCTGGAAGACTTTCAAGATCTTCCAGTGGTGTGAACGCAAGAGAACCCCCGGAAGATCGTCTTCCGGGGGTTTTTTTATGGGCTGACGTAACCACACATTCAGGACCGAATTAAGAGGACAGGAACCATGTTAGATAACACCCGTTTACGCATAGCTATGCAGAAATCTGGCCGTTTAAGTGATGATTCACGCGAACTGCTGGCGCGCTGCGGCGTTAAAATCAACCTTCAGCAACAGCGCCTGATTGCGTTTGCGGAGAACATGCCGATCGACATCCTGCGCGTACGCGATGACGATATTCCTGGCCTGGTGATGGATGGTGTGGTCGATTTAGGCATCATCGGCGAGAACGTACTGGAAGAAGAGCTGCTGTCGCGCCGTGCCCAGGGTGAAGATCCGCGCTACTTTACGCTGCGCCGCCTCGACTTCGGCGGTTGCCGTCTGTCACTGGCGATGGCGACAGATGCCGAGTACACCGGTCCGGAATGCCTGGATAAATCCCGTATCGCCACCTCCTATCCGCACCTGTTAAAACAATACCTCGACAAAAAAGGCGTCAGCTTTAAAACCTGTTTACTGAACGGTTCCGTAGAAGTGGCGACCCGCGCCGGTCTGGCTGACGCCATCTGCGATCTGGTCTCTACCGGTGCTACGCTGGAAGCCAATGGCCTGCGCGAAGTTGAAGTGATCTATCGTTCAAAAGCGGTGCTGATCCAGCGTGACGGCGAGATGCCTGCCGCCAAGCAGGAGCTGATCGACAAGATGATGACCCGTATTCAGGGTGTGATTAAAGCGCGTGAATCGAAGTACATCATGCTGCACGCGCCAAGTGAGCGCCTGGAAGAAGTGATCAGCCTGCTGCCTGGCGCAGAGCGCCCGACCGTGCTGCCGCTGGCAGGCGATGTCAGCCGCGTGGCGATGCACATGGTCAGCAGCGAAACCCTGTTCTGGGAAACCATGGAAAAACTGAAAGCGCTGGGTGCCAGTTCGATTCTGGTGTTGCCTATTGAGAAGATGATGGAGTAAGCCATGGCCTTTTCTACCCCGATTGAGTGGCAGCAGTGCACCCCCGAACAGCAGCAGGCGCTGCTGTTACGTCCTGCTATCGCCGCCTCTGAAAACGTGACGCTGACGGTGCGCGATGTGCTGGAGCAGGTAAAGCTGAACGGTGATGACGCTCTGCGCCAGTTCAGCGCCCGCTTCGACAAAGCGCAGGTGGATAACCTGCGTGTTACCGCGCAGCAAATCGCAGAGGCCAGCTTACGTCTGAGTGACGAGCTGAAGCAGGCGATGGCTGTCGCGGTGGGCAATATCGAAACCTTCCACAACGCGCAGATCCTGCCGCCAGTGGATGTGGAAACCCAGCCAGGCGTACGCTGCCAGCAGATTACCCGTCCGGTGAAATCGGTCGGACTCTATATTCCTGGTGGTTCCGCCCCGCTCTTCTCCACCGTGCTGATGCTGGCGACCCCGGCCCGTATCGCTGGCTGTGGCCGCGTGGTGCTCTGTTCGCCGCCGCCGATTGCCGATGAGATCCTGTATGCCGCCCAGCTGTGCGGCGTAGAAGAGGTGTTCCAGGTGGGCGGCGCGCAGGCCATCGCCGCGATGGCCTTCGGCACCGAAACCGTGCCACGCGTGGATAAGATTTTTGGCCCGGGCAACGCCTGGGTGACAGAAGCGAAACGTCAGGTAAGTCAGCGACTCGATGGCGCGGCGATTGATATGCCAGCGGGTCCTTCTGAAGTGCTGGTGATTGCGGATGAAGGCGCCACGCCCGCGTTTGTCGCGTCTGATTTGCTTTCACAGGCAGAGCATGGTCCCGACTCGCAGGTGATTCTGCTGACGCCTTCATTAAAGCTGGCCGAGGCGGTCGCGGTCGCGGTTGAGCAGCAGCTGGCGCAGTTGCCGCGGGCTGCCACAGCGTGTCAGGCGCTGGAAAGCAGCCGCCTGATCGTGGCGCGTGACCTTGAGCAGTGTGTCGCGATCTCTAATCTCTACGGCCCGGAGCACCTGATTCTGCAAACGCGCCAGCCGCGCGATCTGGTGGAGTCGATCATCAGCGCCGGTTCGGTATTTTTAGGCGACTGGTCGCCGGAGTCCGCGGGCGATTACGCCTCTGGCACCAATCACGTGTTACCGACCTACGGTTACACCTCGACCTGTTCCAGCCTGGGCCTGGCCGATTTCCAGAAACGCATGACGGTGCAGGAGCTGACGCCGCAGGGCTTCCTGAACCTGGCCGCCACCATTGAAACCCTGGCCGCCGCCGAGCAGCTGGATGCCCATAAGAATGCCGTCACCCTGCGCGTTGCCGCACTGAAGGAGCAAGCATGAGTCAGGATATTGAGCAGCTGGCGCGCGCCAATGTGCGCGCCCTGACGCCCTATATGTCGGCGCGTCGTCTGGGTGGCAACGGAGATGTCTGGCTCAATGCCAACGAATTTCCGCTGCCGGTGCCGTTTGAGCTGTCGCAGCAGACGCTGAACCGCTATCCGGAATGTCAGCCTAAACTGGTGATTGAGCGCTACGCGGCTTATGCAGGCTTAACGCCGGAGCAGGTGCTGGTGAGCCGTGGCGCAGATGAAGCCATCGAACTGATCATGCGTGCCTTCTGTGAGCCGGGTCAGGATGCGATTCTGTTCTGTCCACCGACCTATGGCATGTACAGCGTCAGCGCCGAAACCATCGGCATTGAATACCGCACCGTCCCGGCCCTGACCGACTGGCAGCTGAACCTGCCTGCCATTGCAGAGCAGCTGGATGGCGTCAAAGTGGTTTACCTCTGCAGCCCGAACAACCCGACCGGCAACCTGATCAATCAGGACGACATCCGTCAGCTGCTGGCAATGACCGCCGGTAAAGCGCTGGTCGTCGCAGATGAAGCCTACATTGAGTTCTGCCCGCAGGCGACCCTGACCGGCTGGCTGAAGGATTATCCGCATCTGGTGATCCTGCGTACGCTTTCTAAAGCCTTTGCGCTGGCTGGCCTGCGTTGCGGCTTTGCGCTGGCGAATAAGCCGGTAATCGACCTGCTGATGAAGGTCATCGCGCCCTACCCGCTGGCCACACCGGTTGCCGATGTCGCCGGTCAGGCACTGAGCGACCAGGGAATTGCGCTGATGCGTGAGCATGTGGCACAGCTGAATGAGAATCGTAGCTGGCTGCAGGTTGAACTGACTCAGCTGGCCTGCGTTGAGCAGGTTTTCTCCAGTGAAACCAACTATGTGCTGGCGCGCTTTACCGATTCACCAAAAGTCTTCAAAACCTTATGGGATCAGGGCATTATCCTGCGTGATCAGAACAAAAATCCGGGCCTGTCGGGATGCCTGCGCATCTCCATCGGCACGCGTGAAGAGTGCGAACGAGTGATCGCCGCGCTGCAAGCCTTTTCTGTGGAGCAAGCATGAGCCAGAAGACCCTTTTTATTGACCGCGACGGTACGTTAATCTCTGAGCCGCCTGAAGATTATCAGGTGGACCGCATGGATAAGCTGGCGTTTGAGCCAGATGTTATCCCGGCGCTGCTGGCGCTGCAGGCCGCTGGTTATCGCCTGGTCATGATCACTAACCAGGATGGTCTTGGCACCCCGGGTTTCCCGCAGGCCGATTTCGATGGTCCGCACAATCTGATGATGCAGATCCTGACCTCGCAGGGCATTGCGTTTGACGATGTGCTGATCTGCCCGCACATGCCGGACGATCACTGCGACTGTCGCAAGCCAAAAACCCGAATGGTGGAAGCCTGGCTGGCCGAAGGCGCGCTGGATACCGCCAACAGCTACGTGATTGGCGATCGCCTGACCGATGTTCAGCTGGCGGAGAACATGGGCATCCAGCCTATCCGCTACGGTGCTGACGGCCAGAACTGGCAGACTATCCAGCAGCGTCTGACCCAGCGTGACCGCCATGCGCTGGTGCAGCGCAACACCAAAGAGACACAGGTGCGGGTAGAACTGTGGCTGGATCGCGAAGGCGGCAGCAAGATTAATACCGGCGTGGGTTTCTTCGACCACATGCTGGACCAGATCGCCGTGCACGGCGGGTTCCGCATGAATATCGAAGTGAAAGGCGATCTCTATATTGACGATCACCACACGGTGGAAGATACCGGTCTGGCACTGGGCGAAGCGCTGCTGAAAGCGCTGGGTGACAAGCGTGGCATTGGCCGTTTTGGCTTTGTGCTGCCGATGGATGAATGTCTGGCGCGCTGCGCGCTGGATATCTCCGGCCGTCCGCACATCGAGTTCAAAGCGGAGTTCAACTATCAGCGCGTGGGCGACCTCAGCACCGAGATGGTCGAGCACTTCTTCAGCTCGCTCTCCTACGCCATGATGAGCACCCTGCATCTTAAAACCAAAGGCAAGAATGACCATCACCGCGTCGAGAGCCTGTTTAAAGCCTTTGGCCGTACGCTGCGTCAGGCGATCCGCGTTGAGGGCAATACGCTGCCGAGCTCGAAGGGAGTGCTGTGATGAACGTGGTGATCATGGATACCGGTTGCGCCAACCTGTCGTCGGTGAAATGGGCGATTGAACGTCTGGGCTACACCCCGGAAGTAAGCCGCGATCCCGATGTGGTGCTGCGTGCCGACAAACTGTTTCTGCCCGGCGTCGGCACCGCGCAGGCGGCAATGAATCAGCTGGAAGAGCGTGACCTGATCGATCTGGTCAAAGCCTGTACCCAGCCGGTGCTGGGGATCTGCCTGGGTATGCAGCTGCTGGGTCGCGGCAGCGATGAAAACGGCGGCGTGCCGACGCTGGGGATTATCGATGAGCCGGTGTCATTAATGGACACGCACGGCCTGCCGCTGCCGCACATGGGCTGGAATCAGATTACCGCGCAGGCGGGCAATCATCTGTTCCGTGGCATCGACGAAGGCTGCTATTTCTACTTCGTCCACAGTTATGCCATGCCGGTCAACGCCAGCACCATCGCCCAGTGTCACTACGGTGAAGCTTTCACCGCCGCGGTGCAGAAAGATAACTTCTTTGGCGTCCAGTTCCACCCGGAACGCTCGGGCAAAGCGGGCGCGCAGCTGCTGAAAAACTTCCTGGAGATGTAATGATTATCCCCGCGTTAGATTTAATTGACGGCAAAGTGGTTCGTCTGCATCAGGGCGATTATGGACAGCAGCGCGATTACGGCAGCGATCCGCTGCCGCGTCTGCAGGATTACGTTCGCCAGGGCGCGACCGTGCTGCATCTGGTGGATTTAACCGGCGCGAAAGATCCGGCAAAACGCCAGATCGCGCTGCTGAAAACCCTGCTGGATGGCGTTGATGTGACGGTGCAGGTTGGTGGCGGCATTCGCAGCCGTGACGATGTTCATGCGCTGCTTGAAGCCGGAGCGAGTCGTGTGGTGGTCGGTTCCACCGCGGTGAAACAGCCTGAAGAGGTAAAACGGTGGTTTGCGGAATTTGGCGCAGAGGCGATTGTGCTTGCGTTAGATGTGCGCATTGATGCCAGTAACCGCAAAGAAGTGGCAATCAGTGGCTGGCAGGAAGCGGCGGGTGTCACGCTGGAAGAGGTGATTACCGACTTTCAGCAGGTGGGCCTGAAGCACGTGCTGTGCACCGACATTTCTCGCGACGGCACCCTGAGCGGCTCCAATGTTGCGCTCTATCAGGAAGTGACGGCGCGCTTCCCGACGATTGCTTTTCAGTCCTCGGGTGGCATTGGCGACCTCAATGATATCGCCGCCCTGCGCGGCAGCGGCGTTCAGGGCGTGATTGTTGGACGTGCGCTGCTGGAAGATAAATTCACTGTTTCGGAGGCGATCGCATGCTGGCAAAACGGATAATTCCCTGCCTGGACGTACGTGACGGCCAGGTGGTCAAAGGCGTACAGTTTCGCAATCACGAAATCATCGGCGACATCGTGCCGCTGGCGCAGCGCTATGCCGCCGAAGGTGCCGACGAGCTGGTGTTCTATGATATCACCGCCTCATCCGATGGCCGGGTCGTCGACAAAAGCTGGGTCTCGCGGGTTGCGGAAGTAATCGATATCCCGTTCTGCGTCGCGGGCGGCATTAAAACCCCGGAAGACGCAGCGCGCATTCTGGAGTTTGGCGCAGATAAAATTTCGATTAACTCGCCGGCGCTGGCCGACCCCACGCTGATCACCCGCCTCGCGGACCGTTTTGGCGTGCAGTGTATTGTGGTCGGGATCGATACCTGGTTTGATGAAGCCAGCGGTAAATATCAGGTGAATCAGTATACCGGCGACGAAGCGCGCACCCGCGTGACGCAGTGGGAAACGCTGGAGTGGGTGCAGGAAGTGCAGAAGCTGGGCGCAGGCGAGATCGTGCTGAACATGATGAATCAGGATGGCGTGCGTAACGGCTATGACCTGGTGCAGCTGAAGAAAATGCGTGAAGTCTGCAAGGTCCCCCTGATCGCCTCTGGCGGCGCAGGCACCATGCAGCACTTCCTGGATGCGTTTACCGAAGCTAACGTGGATGGTGCTTTAGCCGCCTCGGTATTCCATAAGCAGATTATTAATATTGGTGAGCTGAAGAGCTTTCTGATCGACAACGGAGTGGAGATTCGCGCGTGCTAACTGAACAACAACAGGCTCTTCTCGACTGGGATAAAACACAGGGCATGATGCCGGTCATTGTCCAGCACTTCGTCTCAGGCGAAGTACTGATGCATGGCTACATGAACCCGGCCGCGCTGGAAAAAACGCTGGCAGAAAACAAGGTCACCTTTTTCTCCCGCACCAAAAATCGCTTGTGGACCAAAGGCGAAACCTCCGGCAACTTTTTGCAGGTAGTGAGCATCACGCCTGACTGCGACAATGACACCCTGTTAGTGCTGGCGGATCCTATTGGCCCGACCTGCCATCTGGGCACCACCAGCTGCTTCTCACCGGCGGTCCCTGAGTGGACGTTCCTCTATCAGCTTGAGCAGTTGCTGGCCTCGCGTAAAACCGCCGATCCTGAAAGCTCCTACACCGCACGACTCTACGCCAGCGGCACCAAACGCATCGCGCAGAAAGTGGGTGAAGAAGGCGTTGAAACCGCACTGGCCGCCACGGTCAATGATCGGGATGAACTCACCAACGAAGCTTCTGACCTGGTCTATCACCTGATGGTGCTGTTGCAGGATCAGGATCTCGACTTCCGCGCCGTGATCAACAACCTGCGCGACCGCCATAAGTAACTGTGCAATATGCTGCTCAGAATTTCGTTTTTTATGCGGATTCTGAGCAGTCTTCTGCTCATTCCTCACGTCCATCCGGCACAAAGACGGCAACTCAAACCTCAGGGAGAGAACCGTGACCACCCATGAGAAATTAATCGCCCTGCTCGACCAGCACCAGGCACGCTATCGCCTGATGGAGCATGAGGCGACCGGTAAATGTGAAGCGGTCGCGGCGATACGCGGCACCGAAATCGGCCAGGGTGCTAAAGCGCTGGTCTGTCATGTGAAAGGCAACGGCGTTAAACAGCATGTACTGGCGGTTTTACCTGCCGATCATCAGGCCGATCTGGGCAAAGTCGCGGTAGCAGTCGGGGGAAGACGCGCCTCACTCGCCAGTCCGGCGGAAACCGATCTGCTGACCGGCTGCGTATTCGGGGCGATACCACCGTTCAGCTTTCATCCCGACCTCAGACTGATTGTTGACCCCGCGTTGTTTGAACGTTATCCGGAGATCGCGTTTAACGCCGGTCTGCTGGAACGCTCAGTGATCCTGAATACCGAAGATTATCGCGCGTTATGCGCGGCTGACGTGGTGAAGATTACGCAGTAATTGCCATCCCGGCAGCCCGGCGATACTCTGCATAATCACTCATCACGACAGAATAAGAGCAAAATCATGAACATTTTCACTCAACGCCTGCGTCAGACGCTGGCTGTGGCCGTTATGGCAGGCTGCGCTTTTGGCGCGCAGGCAAAAATCGAACAGGTGCGTTTCGCGGTCGATCCGACCTATCCGCCATTCGAATCGAAAACGCCACAGGGCAAGCTGGTCGGCTTTGATATTGATCTGGGCAATGCGCTTTGTACTCAGATGCAGGCAAAATGTGTCTGGGTTGAAAGCCAGTTTGACGGCATGATCCCGGCCCTTAAAGCGCGTAAATTTGATGCCATTCTCTCCGACATGGGCATTACCGAAGAGCGCCTGAAGCAGATTGATTTCACCGCGCCGCTCTATGACACCCACACCCAGCTGATTGCCCGTAAAGGTGCTGGCATACTGCCCACCGTTGAATCCCTGAAAGGAAAAACGGTCGGCGTAGAACAGGGAACGGTTCAGGAGCGCTATGCGCTGGCGAAATGGCAGCCTCACGGTGTGACCGTGGTGCCTTATGGCGATCAGGCACAGGTTGAAAGCGATCTGGTTTCAGGCCGACTGGATGCGGTATTCACTGATGCGGCACAGGCTGCCATCGGCTTCCTGAAGCATCCGCAGGGCAAAGATTTTGAACTGGCTGGCCCGATTATACAGGATCCGATCATCGGCCCCGGCACGGCGATTGGCCTGCGTAAAGGCGATACCGAGCTGAAAACCGCACTGGATAACGCCTTCGTGGAAATCAAAAAGAATGGCACCTTTGACCAGATTCAGAAGCGCTACTTCGCCACGGATATCTCTATCCAGCCTTAACCTCGCGGTCGCCCTTTTTCATCCTCACCGCGATCCGGCACTATACTCTAACTATTTCGGGACGGCGCGCTGTCGTCCTTTGCCGATTAAAGGACATTAACACGGTATGCATCAACAACATCATCCACTGTTAAGCGCCTCTTTAGGCACCCAGCGTGAAATCATCAGTTTCCATTTCGCGGAAGACAACAAGCGTCAGGTCTATATCCAGGCTGCGCTGCATGGCGACGAACTGCCCGGTATGGCGGTGGCGTGGTTTTTAAAGCAGCGACTACAGGCGCTGGAATCCGCCGGTCAACTTAAAGCCGCCTTTACTCTTGTGCCGGTTGCCAATCCCCTGGCGCTGGGACAGCACTGGCATGGCACCCATCTGGGCCGATTCCATACGCTCTCTGGCCAGGACTTCAACCGCCGTTTCCCGTCACTGGGCGCAACCCTGGCGGCCGGGCTGGCTGAGAGTCTGACCCAGAGTGAAACGCAGAATAAAAGCCTGATCCGCGAGGCGATTGATCGCCACTATCGCGATACCGTGCCAAAAACCGAGCTGGATGCGCAACGCCACACGCTGATGCGGATGGCCAGTCAGGCCGATCTGATGATTGACCTGCACTGTGACTGGGAAGCCGTGCCACATCTCTACACCACGCCGCACGCCTGGCCGGACATTGAACCGCTGGCGCGCTGGTTAGGCAGCGAGGTGCAGCTGCTGGCGCAGATCTCTGGCGGTGAACCGTTTGATGAAGCCTGTTGTGAACCCTGGCTGACGCTGGCGGAACGGTTTGGCAAAGATTATCCGATGCCACGCGGATTGCTACCGGTGACGCTGGAGTTGCGTGGCGTGCGTGATGTGTCGCCTGAACAGGCGGAGAAAGACGCGGAGGCGATTATTTCAGCGCTACAGGAAGGTGGTTATATCGGCTACAGCGAGCCTGCGATTTCCGTGGAAGTGGCGGCACCCGTGATCGGTGGCGACGAACTTGTCCCGGCGAGCGCGAGCGGAGACGATATCGTGGCTATCAATGACGGCCCGATTGGTTTAAACGTGCCAGATATCGCTGAAGCACCTGGAGAAGCTGGCGTCATCAAAGAGCGTCACAGCGAAGGATCGGCGGCGGCCTCCCCTGCCCTGAAAAATCCACCTACGCCGTTAGCGGGCTGTGAATATATTCATTCGCCGGTATCCGGACTGATCCTGCATCGTAAACCGCTGGGCGCAAAGATTCGGCCGGGAGAAGTGGTGGCGGAGATTGTTGACCCGATAACTGACCAGATTACGCCGCTGGTGACGGAACATGGCGGTATTCTCTATGCGAGACACTGGGCTAAGTTTGCGACGGCAGGCATGCTGGTGGTGAGGCTGGCAGGTGAGCGAGAGATTCGGAGCGGGGATTTGCTGGTAGGATAAAAAAAGGGCTTCCCGAGGGAAGCCCTTTTTAGTGATTAGTTGCCGAAGCAGAAGCTCGAATATAAAACCGTTAACGTCCTGCAATGACTTATAGCAGGGTATAAAGGGTTTATTTCCATTAATGGTTATTAAAAGACGAGTAATGATTGCCCAAAATCAGGTTAACTCGGAAAGAACAAGAAGAGTCCATGGCATGAGGCCATATGCCATAATCAGATAGATCACGCCCCTGTCTTCCCCACGAGTCTCGGATACGTTCTTTAAGCCCTGATTTTTTTCCGACAAATTTCGACAAATTTGTTTTCTACAGCTTCCCAGCTGAAATTTTGTGCTGTCATATAACCGTTTTCGGCTAGCCTTTGACATAAAGCTGGATCATTAATAATACGTGTTAAAGCTTCTTGCAGACCATCAGGTGTGACTAACAGGGAATTCTCGTTATCGACAGCCATGTCATGAAAAGCAACGCACGACTTGTTGGCGACAACGGGTTTATTAGCTAACCAGGCTTCGAGCAAAACTATACCGAAACTTTCACTGGAACTCATATTAACCAGCGCAAGGCAGCCCATAAGTGCGCCTCTGACTACTTCACGAGGCTGACGCCCCAGATAAGTGACATATGGCGAATTAATCACCATTCCATCATCATCCGGACCTATCATTACTACATTAATCGCTACGCCGTCCTGATTTAATTTCTCTGTTGCTTCAATCACTGAACGATAACCTTTAGCGCCAGATTTACGTCCAAGAATCAGGAGATAAGGGCCCTCGTTTTGATAGATGTTTGTGAAAGCATCAAGATCATCTGCGACAAACTTTTCATGCGTATCAGCTCCGCCCGGCAGATAAGATGAGCAGCATCCTTTAGCAGCATAAAAATCACTCGCAGCCTTAGGAACAGCTAACACCTCTGTTGCATTTCGGGCCGCACTGAGCAAGTCCGGAAAATGATAATAATCATCGTCAAGATGAGCATGTGGAATAAGAAGTGAAGGAACGTTATTTTCTTTAGCCAGCTCTAATGCAAACACTGCCGGTTTGAAAACGATATTGTGGGTGATAACCAGGTCATACTTACTGATATTGGAGGATATAAAGCCTTCCATTGTCTGTGAGTGAGGACCTCTCAATTCTGTCAAATTAATATTCAACGGGAATCGGGTTTCTTCAGCAGCTTCGGATAAAGTGTCGAAAACCTTGCTTGCAGGAATGCGGTTTTTGTCTGCAAGTGCGGTCTGATTTATATCGATCACTCGTCCATTAATATTCAAATCCTGAAGAATAAAGCCTAAAGGTCGTGGATCATTGCCATTACTGAAGGCAGAAGAGGTGTATATCTCGAGAACACCGCTTTGAGCTGTAACGTTGATTGAGAAATTCCCTTCAACCTCATTATGCGAATATACTGCTCCTGATTCTGATTGCAGCGTCAACATTGCTTTCTCAGGCACATATCCTTTAAGCGAAACTTCACCAGCATGTGAAACATAAATTGAGCAGGATGAGTAGCCCCAGCGATAAGCTTCAGTAGCAATACCTTCAGGATCGGACCATCCCCAGGCTAGTCCATCAATTAAGGCAGCATTAGATTTTTTGAAAATCGCTTTTTCAAAAGCAGGTTGCACACGCCATGCTCTTTTTAAAGAGTTGTTTCGCTGTTCATCGATATAACTATCTATCGGAAATCTGGCAAATCTAAGATTAGTCATCTCAATGGGAGCGCCAACGCTATGATCAAATTCGTAATGTTCCGTAAATCGCGCATGATTATTTATTTTACTAACTTCTGTTGCAACGACATCGATTTCGAACTCATTAGTATCTCCTAATGCTTTCAAAAAACGTTTTAAATTTGATTCAGCTCCACCTAATTCAGGGTGAGTGTAACGATATGTAACGAAGAGAACTTTATGTTTCGGTCTTTCAATGTTTTCTAAAGCAGATACAAATTTCCGAGCTATTCCTACCATTGAGAGATCAGAAATAAAAATATCTTTTCTCTCCTGACGCATTTCTTCTGAAAAAGTAGCGTCAGAAACAGAAAGGCTGTTTATTACTTGTGCGAAATTGTCAGGCTCTGCCAGTGAAATATGTTTATTAATATTTTCTGGATAACCACGAAGCCCAAAAACAGTACTTACTACAAATAATCCATTAGCAAAAAAATCTGCTAGCTTTATATTTGAACCGCTACCAGAAATAACTGGGTTTATTGCGAAAAGGGAGTTATTGAGGATAGCACACTTAGTTTCTTCATCGACCATACCCCAAAGCACAACATTTTTTGCTGGTTCTACACTGATTGAGTTACAAACTGAACCAACAATATTAAATTGAACATCAGGACATTGTGGAACGACATTTTGCAACAAGTAATTGACTGCATCCACATTTGGCATATGTGCAGAGCCGAGGAAAACGGCTGATTTTGAATGCAACTTAGCTTTGATTTTGTTAGCAACAACTTCACTGATTTCTACAGGCGCTTGAGACCCATTACGAACAACAATCACTGGACCAGCGGAGCGCTTTCCGACCAACAAGCTATAAGCGTCATCTTCAGACACAGCAATAGTTAAAGCGGCTTTTTCAACGGCATTTTTTTCGACAGCTGTAACCATGTCAATCAAATAATTTTTTTGCGGATGCCACTTATGTAAGTCGGACTTCAATTTTGTTTCATCATTTTGCGATGAATAAATGAATCGATCGTGAAACTTAATTGGGAGCGGCGTCATGTATGGATGTTCTACAATAATGAACCTTGCCGTTTTTTTAATTATATCATAGACAGACAAAAGTAGACTGTTATTGACGCAATGATTACTTGCAACTATGTCGTCACAAGATATATGGAATTGAGAATTTATATCATTAACTTCCTGCACATGTGCAGTCGATTTAGGTAAGCTAATGACATGTGTATTTATATCATATGTATCAGAATGAATTTTACCATCATCTGAAAAACATAAAAAAACCACATCTGATATTTCGCTTACGGCTTCATATAAACCTCTTGTACGTGTTGCCCCCCCTCCCACACCTGAATAAGAATTATAGTCATTAAGCACTAAAGCGAAATTTGGCTTTTTGATAGGCAACTTTTCGATTTGTGGTAATAATTTTTTTATTATTGCCTCCCATGTATAATGAGCGGAGGCAAATGACTTACCTTCAACACCAATATTCAAAGTGTTATTATAGGATTCATTCGAAAGAGATTTATTTAGTAAATCAGGAAAATTCTTTAACTCACATTCAATATAGTGCTTACCCGACTCTATATTAAAACCTCTCATACCAAAAGGTGTGGACAAAATAGGTAAGCCATATGAGAAATAGTCTAGTGCCTTAATGTTGGATCCGCTACCCGATAACATTGGGTTTAGTGCGATACTTGCATTGCTAAATATACTTACTTTATCAGCATCGGAGACGCGACCATGCCGTATTACATTGTTGGTATATTTACCTTCTGGCAAGCAGCCACCAATAATATCAAAAGTGATGTCCGGGCATTTAGGAGCAATATTTTCTGCTATGTATCGTGCAGCAGAAACATTCGGTAAATGGGCACTACCTATGAAGACGGCGGAGGGTTTGTCTTTAGAAGCGCGCGGAGAACCTACTTTAGCCTGCTCTATCATTCCGTTAGGAGAATAGAACATAACAGACTCTTTATGTGGTGCCAATTTTTTGAAAGAGTCATAGTCACCCTCGCCACAATATAAAATGAGATCTGCATGCTCCAATAACTTTTTTTCAGCCCTGGCGACTATATCAACGATAGGCTTAGATTTTTCTGATGCATGGAGTGTGCTGTAAAGCGTTGTTTCACAGTTATGAGAATTATATATTCTAGGTTTATTATCAGCACCAAGAAAAATATCAAAATCCACAGTAAATGGGAAGTCATGGACAATAATATCCGCAGATTGATATTCCTGAAGATAAGCGGCATGCATTAATGTTGGATAATGAGCGCTTGCCGCAATAGTTGGTGCGGACAGATCACCATGGCCTTCGGTTAAATATTCTGACAATTCTGACCAGCAATTCATGAAATAGTGGTCTTTGGGAATACGACGCTCAACAAAAGTAGCCGTGTGATAAAAAACCTCTTCACTAACATCAGGATGTGTAGATGTTAGCAAGGTTACATGATGATATTTGCTTAAAGCTTTATAAAAATTATAAAGTTTTGATTCTCCGCCATTAGATACAGGAACGAACGCGGGGAAAAAATTAAGAGCAAGTATTTTCTTCATTATTTATACAACCATCCATTAATTGAGCCATGACTCAAGCACTGATTTTTGTTTCTCATTCACACCAGGATTTTTGATTGAGTATGATTGATTGTGTTCCATATGCTCGATGTGGATTTCAGGCTCATTTACTTTGTTGAATGTAGAGACTGAATCCATGTTTATATTGACGACACTTATACGTTTTTTGAGTTTGTATTTTAACCCCGGATGTCTGTTAAGAAACCGCATCGCCCGCTGTTTTAAAAGCGGACGATTTTCTACAAATCTCTTTACTATAGGTACTAACTGACTACTTTTTTTTTTAAGCGCTGCTTTGATTCTGGAAGCTAACGTACGAGGTTTAAACAATGATTTTGCCGATTTAGACACAATTCTCAGAGGGTATGTTATTTTCCATGAGTTGCAGTCATAGACGGCGTCAAGCTCCTTACGAAGATGTAGAGCTGCCTGTCGTAGCTCATTGACTTCGTTGCTCAATATTTCTTTATCACTATCGGACGAATGGGAAGAAAAATCCTGGCTTACTCCATTATGTCCAGCATCATTTACTCTGGCATTATGCATAGTTAAAAACTGTGCTTTATTCTCTTCATTGAGGCCGTGAATTTTAGAAGAAAGATTTTCTACTTTTTCTTTAACTTCAAGAAAATGTTCCTGATAGCATTTTTCCATCTTATCTGATTTAACATCTGAAATGCCACTAAAGTTCTCAATCAATAATCGATTGTTTTCCTCGATCTTCTGATTCAACTGCTCGAATTTCGCAGAAAAATCGCTTTGTAATTGGGTAAACTGCCAGCTCAAGAAGTTTACAGTTGTTGAAAGATGACTTTCCAGCATAGCTGAAACCGGAACATCGACTTGCATGTCAGATGAATTGTTAAATGCTTCTTCAACACTCTGAAAACTCCATTTCTGACTAGGCATTGCCCAAATCAGCGACAAACACTTTTGATATTTTTCAGGGAAGTCGTAAGGAGAGATGAATGGTGGTCTTTGGCTACCTTGTTCTCTGATGCGATGCTGTGCGATCTCCTTAATCAAAACGAAAAATGAAAGTAATTGCCCATATAAATCATCACCATCAAGTACCTGAGAACTTATAGATCCGTAATCTATAATATAAACCAACCCATCGTCACCTATAAGAATATTCCATGGTCTGAGGTCGTTATGGTATAAACCATTCTTTTCCAGAATAGTGACTTGTTCAAGTAAATCAGAAATTATTTTCTCATCATCATAATTTTCATTATTAATGATGACATCTAGTAAAAGTTTGCCAGGAATTGTCGTTCTTACCATCCATGATTCGTGTTCAAAATTACCATATGAAATTAATTTGGCTGTTCTAAAACCCTTAATTTCTTTTTGCAGGAAAAGAGATTCATTCAAAATTTCTTTATGATTTGTACCAGATTCATTATCTAGAAATATTTTTATAGTTTTGTTTTCTGAGAAGAAATAGCGCCTGTTGTTTCCATGATAAAAATTATCTAACTGGTGTGAACGTTGCATGTATGCTTCAATGACACCATACATGTCCTCAATATGCCAATATTTATTACTCGCAAAAAAGAGTGGTCGCTCAACTGAGGAAAGATGTGTTCCATACATTGAAAGGTAATGACTAAAAGAGTAGCACTCAATTAATTCTCGCGGATCTTTTGGTTGTGATTCAGCCCAATATAGTGGTTCTGTGTTGAGAGCAAATTCAAAAATGCCAGTTTCCACTTTTGATGATAGCTGTTGAAACAGATCGAAAACGAAATCAGCACCATGTTCATACACCAAATGATGGAAGACACTTAGGCCTAGAACAAGGTCGAATTCCCCTTCCATTACTCTTTCGTTAATTACAGTTTCAATACTGCCAAGAAAGAACTCTACTTTGAGGTTATTATTTTCGCTTGCAAGTTTATTACAAACGTCAATATTAGGCTGACTGTAATCTATTGCAGTAACAATGGCACCGAGTTCGGCAAGATTTAAACTGAAAAACCCCTGAGCGCAACCCAGATCCAGAACCTTTAAGGGGCGTCCTTTTTCTTCAGAAATATAATTATAAACGGACGAAATTCTTTCTAACCTGTCAAGACAGCTTCGTGATGCCTGAGCTGTAAATTCCGGATGCTTAAAAATAGGTTGGTAAACTTCTGGTAATTTTTCAACCAGGGCCGTAATTGACTGCTCTTGTTTAATCATCCGAAAAACTCCTCAACCTGCATGAATTCTGCCTGCATATCTACCAATCCCCACATATGGGAATGGTTCGTGACTTTTAATAGTACTGAATCATATCGTCTATCAATAGGATCTGTTGTTTGTGTAGGGTCTCCAGCAGATAAACCTAGTGATAAAAGGTAACTTCCTTCATTTAAAGAAAGATTAAAACTGAATTTGTATACCGCTACCTGACCGGCCTGAGCACTAGGTAAAACTTTTCCCTTTGTAGAAAGATAAGAATTACTCCCGTAAATAAATACACCTTCAAGACTCTTAATTAATATTCCTGGTGAAATGTGTTCAAAATCCTTTTCAAATAAAATTTTGACATATACATCTAGTTTATCATTTGTATTAATAACAGTTGGGTATTCAATACCGTTAGAGACAGTCAGGAAATCTATAATCTTTGCACCACCCTGTCCCCAACGATGTTCCTCTTTCAGGTATCCTGGCCTTGTATGATAAAGATTTTCAGCATTCAGATTAAGCTGCTGCACTTTTCCATTTTTGTTTTGAACTTTCTTTTTACCGAAAAGATCGTCCATATACATATTGACTACTTCTCTTGAAGGACCATCAGAATATATGCGACCAGACTTCAGGAAAATGGCTCTATCACATTGTTTAGATATATCCATCACTGCATGTGAAACTAATAGCAATGTCATACCTTGTTTTTTATATTCAGCTATACGCGAATAACATTTTGCCTGGAAATATACATCACCAACCGAAAGAGCTTCGTCAACAATTAAAATGTCTGGTCTTGTTGCCGTTGCCACTGCAAATGCCAGGCGAGCTTGCATGCCGGAGGAGTACATTCTCAATGGCTGTTCTATGTACTCTCCAATTTCTGCAAATGCTTCAATACCCGGAAGTAAGCTATCTATCTCTGTGGACGAGTAACCTAACAATTGACCTGCCATATAAACATTCTGTCGGCCAGTAAAATCAGGATGGAAACCAATACCGAGTTCCAATAATGCGGCGACACGGCCATCTACTTTTATTTCACCACTCGTCGGCTGAGTGGTACCTGTAATTAATTTAAGTAATGTACTTTTACCAGCTCCATTTACGCCAATAATTCCAACTGACTCACCTGCTAAGATAGTGAAATTTATGTCCTGTAAAATAGATTTAACTTTATAATTTTTGTCTTTACTTATTCCCCACCAATCTCTTAACCTGCCCCATTTACTTGTATAGCTTTTATATTCTTTTTTTAAATCATTAACAATTATACTTCCCATTATAATTCATCCACCATTTCGCCAATGTGTTTTCTGAACAGATTCAAACCGATCACACATAAAATAAGACCAAGGCAAGCTGGATATAGCAATGCCATCCAATCGGGGTAAATTCCATTTACAAGAACTTTTTGACAGGCATCAACTATACTTGCCATCGGATTATAATTAATCATAGGTCGTAAGCTTTCTGGGAGAATAGAGGAAGGGTATATAATTGGCGTTAACCAGAACCAAAACTGAAGTACAATTCCAAAAAACTGTCCAACATCTCTAAAAAAAACATTCATCACACCAACGATAATTCCTAAGCCTATAGCCAGAATCATCATAATTATTATCACTGGAATTAGCGAGAAATAAGCTAAACCGGGAAAATCACCACTTACAATTAAAAACAGTGTAAAAATAGAAAAAATGATTGAAAAGTTAACTAAGGCGCCACCGATAACGGTAACAGGCAAGCAAATTTTAGGGAAATTTATTTTTTTTATGAGATTTGCGTTATCAAGGAACATATTTTGTGAGCGCAGTATGATATCTGCATACAGACCCCATGTAAGTATACCTGAGCAAATATATATACTGTAAGCGTACTGCGAATCAACCCCAGGTAGTTTTGCTCGCATAACCTGAGAGAAAATAACTGTATAAACTATAATCATTGAAAGAGGGTTTAGTACGCTCCATGTAACGCCCAGTAACGAGTTGCGATACTTCGATTGGAACTCCCTTTTTACATTACCAAGAATAAACCCGCGATATTCCCAAATTAGCTTTATAAAGTTCACTGTCACACCTTTATTAAAAAAACTTTAATTGACAATTCCCCTATGAATTAGGCTTTGTAAAAAACCATATCCCGGATCTTATCGAATAACGTCTTGTAATCAAAAACTATAATTAATGCAATTTAAGAACTAATAAATATAAAATATCCTGATTGAGCATCATTCAATACATAAATATATATGAAGAATTAAAGCATAGCGGAAAATCTTGGCTTTGATTAACTAAAGAAGAAAGCAAAGACTTAACTAGTATATTACAGTAACATTGCCCTTTGACTTTATACTGTGATATTTCTTAGATAAATAGTTAAACCTGGTTAAGCAAGGCCATTCTTAAAGAATTTATATTCTGCCTTTCGATTCAAAAAATTATAACTTCCGATTTCTTAGTAAAATTCGTAAATTACCTATGCAAATACAATAAAAAACATATCTATTACAAAAGTACAGTTCAAATTTAAATTGAAGAGGCTTCATAAGAAGCCTCTAACTATTAATGTTTAATCTAACCACTCGGTGTGGAACACACCGTCTTTATCAATGCGCTTGTAGGTATGCGCACCAAAGTAGTCGCGCTGTGCCTGAATCAGGTTAGCAGGGAGCACTTCTGAACGGTAGCTATCGTAGTAAGCGATCGCCGCAGAGAAGGTTGGCGTCGGGATACCGTTCTGAATCGCGTAGGAAACCACATCACGCAATGCCTGCTGATACTGATCGGCAATATCTTTGAAGTACGGAGCCAGCAGCAGGTTAGCGATGCCTGCATCTTCTGCGTATGCATCAGTAATCTTCTGCAGGAACTGGGCACGGATAATGCAGCCAGCGCGGAAGATCTTCGCGATTTCACCGTAATGCAGATCCCAGTTGTTCTCTTCTGACGCGGCACGCAACTGTGAGAAGCCCTGAGCATAAGAAACGATTTTACCCAGATACAGAGCGCGACGAACTTTCTCGATGAACTCCGCTTTGTCACCGGTGAAGGCCTTCGCCTGTGGACCGCTAAGTACTTTAGAGGCTGCCACACGCTGGGTTTTCAGCGAGGAGAGGTAACGAGCGAATACAGATTCAGTGATCAGTGACAGAGGTTCGCCGAGATCCAGTGAGCTCTGGCTGGTCCATTTACCGGTGCCTTTGTTCGCTGCTTCATCCAGAATCACATCAACCAGGTATTTACCTTCTTCGTCTTTCTTGGTGAAGATATCTTTGGTGATGTCGATCAGGTAGCTGCTCAGTTCGCCGTTGTTCCACTCAGTGAAGGTCTCAGCCAGCTCTTCGTTGTTCAGACCCAGCGCGCCTTTCAGCAGAGCATAGGCTTCTGCAATCAGCTGCATGTCGCCATACTCGATGCCGTTGTGAACCATCTTCACATAGTGGCCCGCGCCGTCCGGACCGATGTAAGCCACACAGGCTTCGCCATCTTCTGCACGTGCAGCAATTTTATCCAGAATCGGTGCAACCAGCTCGTAGGCTTCTTTCTGACCGCCAGGCATGATAGATGGGCCTTTCAGTGCGCCCTCTTCACCACCGGAAACACCGGTACCGATGAAGTTGAAGCCCTGGTCAGAAAGCTCTTTGTTACGACGGATGGTGTCTTTATAGAAGGTGTTACCGCCATCGATCAGGATGTCGCCTTTATCCAGGTGTGGAGTCAGGGAGGCGATTGTCTTATCGGTCGCTTCACCCGCCTGAACCATCAGCAGGATACGACGAGGTTTTTCCAGCGATTCGACAAACTCTTCAACGGTGTAAAAAGGAGCAAGTTTCTTGCCCTGGTTCTCGGCGATGACTTCATCAGTCTTTTCGCGTGAACGGTTAAAGATAGAAACAGTGTAACCGCGGCTCTCAATGTTAAGAGCCAAATTGCGGCCCATCACTGCCATACCTACAACGCCGATCTGTTGCTTGGACATTACATACTCCTGTCTGTGGTCTCGCATGGTGTTACCCGTAACACCACTTTGTAAGTGATCAGTATGTTAACTCAGGATAGCGGATTAAAGGTAATGAATGGTGCGGTCGCGCGGATGAAATTATCTGAAAATAAATCACACACTTAACAAGGATTTATAAAGCTTTGTATAGCTTTGAATCATTCTATCTGCTGTGAAAAGGGATTCAAAGCGTGTCAGCGCAGCCGCACCATAGGTCATTGCCTGCTCGGGGTTCTGCCAGATTTCATCCATCGCCCATCGTAATGCTGCGGGATCGGATGGAGGGACGACTAATCCTGTGACCCGATCAATATTGATAAAGGTTGTTCCCGTTCCGATCTCACTGGATATCAGTGGTTTTGAATAGAGAGCTCCTTCCAGCAAAGAGATACCAAAAGCTTCTGAACGTAAATGAGACGGGAAAACCAGACAGGTACATAACTGTAGCAAGGCAGATTTTTCGCTGTCTTCAAGCGCACCCAGGAAATGAATATTGTTCACGCCTAACTGCTGCGCCTGCGATTTCAGCTCAGCCTCAATAGGTCCTGCACCAACCACAACGATTGGATAGCGGCTGTTCTTTGCCGCCTCGATTAAGATATGCAGGCCTTTGTAATAGCGAAACGTTCCAATAAAGAGAAAGAAGCCATCCGGAAATCTTGCCTGCCATTTTTGCAGAACGGCAGGATCGTTATTTTGATAAAACTGTTTATCAAGACCGTAAGGAATAACTTCAACTTTATCTTTGAACTGCTGCAGGACTGGGCTACTTTCAACATAGTTTGGCGACGCGGCAACGATGCGGTCTACACTGGAGAGAAAGCGGTTCATCAACGGCGTATAGAGCCTTAACAGAACCTTCTGCTTAACAATATCAGAATGATAACTCACTACTGATGGCTTTTTGATGCCAGCGGCAAAATGCATAAAGTCCATAAAGGGATACGGGAAGTGATAATGGATGATATCCGCATCCTGAGCCAGTTCTCTGAACTCTTTTATTGCTGAATAGGAGAATGGCGTGGAAGCAAACTCACACTGCGTTTTTACCCGATGAATTTGATGGTTATCCAGTCTGTTTTTTTTGTTTTCAAATTGGGGACTATGAGTAAAAACAACAGATTCGATACTTGATTTAAAACCACCTTCTGCGAGCTGATAAATAACCTGTTCGATGCCGCCAAAAGTATCAGGGTAGTAGGTTTTATAACAGTGTAGAACTTTAATCATATATATCTTGCGACCTGCTCATAAGCTTCAATGGTTTTATCCGCACACAGTGACCATGAAAATTCGCGGGCGCGCACTAATCCAGCATCAATCATCCGGCGCTTTTCGTCAGCGTTTTCTATCATCATCTGGATATAAGTTGTTAAAGCATGGACATCGTCAGGCTGATGCATTAATGCTGCATCTCCGGCGACTTCCGGAAGTGATGTTGCATTTGAGCAAATCACAGGCGTTCCTGAAGCCATTGCTTCAAGCACCGGCAAGCCAAAACCTTCATAGATTGAAGGGAATACAAAACTCGTCGCAGCACTGAATAAATGCGGCAGATCGTTACCCGGTACAAAACCCAAATACTTTAGCCACCCTTCTCTCTCACCCTTATCAAAAAGCTTGAAGAGTTGTTCATTTTCCCAACCCTTGTAACCACTAATGACTAACGGGAAGGAAGATTTTTCATTAGCTGGAAGCCGGTCATAGGCCTGCAACAGCGTCAATATATTTTTTCTAGGTTCAATCGTGCCGGTATAAAGAAAAAATCGTCGCCACTTCAGATTATACTTCTTAAGAACGTGGTGTGTCTCTGCTTCGTCACGAGGATGAAACTGTTCATTGCAGGCCAGAGGGGCTACGGCAATTTTATTATCTTCAATACCAAAAAAATCAATTAACTCATTCTTCGTGTAATAAGAATCAGTGATCAGCATTGATGCTCGCGAAATTGTATTCCTTAACTCTTTTTGCATCAGGTGAACACGGCCAGCCGGATGAAACTGCGGCCAGTGGAATACCGACAGGTCATGAAATGTTGCAACACAGTGGTTCACTCGAGGAGGTAAGTAATAGTTCGGGCTATGATATATATGTTTCTTAA
This sequence comes from Pantoea sp. EKM10T, assembly GCF_011800685.1. Classification (NCBI taxonomy): domain Bacteria; kingdom Pseudomonadati; phylum Pseudomonadota; class Gammaproteobacteria; order Enterobacterales; family Erwiniaceae; genus Pantoea; species Pantoea sp. EKM10T. The sequence continues at coordinate 35,566 of NZ_JAALEU010000005.1, read as the reverse complement.
AATTCCTCAACGCCATCATTTTCATCACAGGGAAAGACAGGCGATAAATTTCACTTACAGTCTTACTTTTTTGTAACTTGCGTTTAAACGATTGAACCGATTGAGCTGACTCACTGGCAACTGCCAGTGAGTCGCGAATTTTAGTACCATGAAGAAACGTCAGCGCGATGTTTTCTCTTTCCTGAAGTTGTTTAGCAAGCTCAAACGCATAACGGCCAATACCGGTTAAAGGATATTTAATACAGTCCGTAGAGTAAACGACGTTTATTGCTTTGCTTCCAGCATCCATTTCAGTGTATCTCTAAGAGGAATTTTAGACGAAGTCTCACCGACTAAGCAACTTAGCAAAGTAATATCGCCACAAAGTTCTTTAATTTCATTAGGCCGGACAAAATCGGGATTAACTTTAATCTTAATTTCATGGCCTGTCAGGGATTTGCAGAGATCAACGACTTCCCTTAATGAGTGCATTTTGCCTGAAGCGACATTGACTGTCTGACCAAAAGAGCGTGAATGTAGTAACGCAGAATAACTTTTAACGACGTCGCGCACATCGGAAAAATCACGCCATACATCTATGTTGCCCAGCTCAATGACTTCTTTCCTCTCACGAAAATGTTTGACGATTTTCGGGATCAGGAAATTTTCTGCCTGACCGGCGCCTGTGTAATTAAATGGCCGGGTAATAATAATCGGCAATTTTTCATAAAACAGACTAGTCATGTACTCCATGGCCAGCTTGCTTACTGCATAGTCATTCGCGGGTCTGGCAGGAACCGACTCTGCTAATTTCCCCGGCGTGTTATTACCGTAAACATTAGCGCTACTGGCGATCAAAACTGCATCCGGCATTTTTGCTGATTCGCTAAGAGCCTGTAACAGATTACGCGTACCGCAAAGGTTTACACTATAGAATGCGTTCGCGTCAGCATGCCCAACAAAAGCTATTGCTGCAAGATGAACAACGACATCTGGCTGAATACTGTCTACAGCGTTCTTTACGTCTGCTGCATTGGTAAGATCAACCTGAAAATAGCGTGAGGCATTCAGGGCAGGAGTTGAACCGAAACCATAAACTTCATATCCGGCAGCGGATAAATCCGCTGCCATATATTGGCCGGTAAAGCCCTTGATCCCAGTGATCAGTGCTTTTTTGCCATTAGTCATATCAGAAGGAGAATCCTTGTTTATTGCGGCGCAGATCTTCTTCTACCATCATCGCACACAACTCTTCGAGCGTGGTTTTAGGTTCCCAGCCCAGAATGTCTTTCGCGCGCTGTGGATTGCCAATCAGTAATTCTACTTCAGCAGGACGGTAGAACTTAGGATTGACCTTAACCACCACTTTGTTAGTAGCTACATCGATTGCAACTTCCTGATCATCTTTGCCTTCAAAGCGCAATTCAATGCCAGCCGCTTTGAACGCCATTGAAACGAAGTCACGGACTGTTTCAGTGCGGTTGGTTGCCAGGACAAATGTATCTGGCTCATCAGCCTGCAGCATACGCCACATGCCTTCAACATATTCCTTAGCAAAGCCCCAGTCACGTTTGGCGTCCATGTTACCTAACTCAAGCACATCCAGCTTACCGAGCTTAATTTTTGCTACCGAATCAGTGATCTTACGGGTCACAAACTCCTGTCCACGCAGTGGGGATTCATGGTTAAACAGAATTCCGCTTGATGCGAAGATGTTGTAGCTCTCACGGTAGTTAATTGTCATCCAGTGGGCATACAACTTAGCAACACCATACGGGCTACGCGGATAGAAAGGTGTATCCTCTTTCTGCGGAATAGCCTGCACTTTACCAAACATCTCTGAAGTAGACGCCTGATAGAATCGGATTTTTGGGTTAACGATACGAATAGCTTCTAACAGGTTTACCGGACCAATACCTGTAATTTCAGCTGTGGTCAGCGGCTGGTCAAAAGAAACACCTACAAAGCTCTGAGCCGCAAGGTTGTAGACTTCTGTCGCTTTGCTTTCCTGAAGTAAACGAATGCTTGATGACAGGTCAGTCAGGTCATATTCAACCAGATGCAAAGCAGGATTAGCCCGGATGCCAAGCTCATCAATACGCCAGAAATTCACTGAGCTGGTACGACGATAAGTACCATAAACGGTATAACCTTTGTTCAGGAGTAGTTCAGCAAGATAAGCACCATCCTGACCTGTGATGCCGGTAATTACTGCAGTTTTATTCGTCATTCGTAAACCCATGATTAAGAAAATTAAAATTAGTATCTAGGTGTTGAACTAAATCGATGATGCTTTAATAAGCGAATCAATTTCCTTCAGTAATTTGCTCAGAGCCTCTGTATCACCTCTGGTTTCGACGTTAAGCCTTAGCAAAGGTTCAGTATTTGAGGTTCTGACGTTGAATCTCCAGCTCTGACAATCGAGACTCACACCATCGGTATTATCCTTAGCAACTGAAGAAGATGAATATCTGTCGTTGAGCGCAGCGATAACAGCTTTCGAATCTGAAACTTTGAAATTAATCTCACCGCTGCATGGAAACGCCTTCATTCTTTCCGAAACCAGTCCGGAAAGTGTCTCCCCTTTAACCGCCAGCAGTTCTGCCACCAGCAGCCATGGAATCATACCGCTGTCGCAGTAAGCGAAGTCACGGAAATAGTGGTGCGCACTCATCTCACCACCGTAAACCGCGTCTTCTTCACGCATGCGCTCTTTGATAAACGCATGACCGGTTTTAGACATCACCGGAATACCACCCGCTTTGGTCACCACATCAATGGTGTTCCAGGTCAGACGCGGATCGTGAATAATTTTCGCTCCTGGCTCTTTCTTGAGGAACGCTTCGGCTAACAGCCCAACGATGTAGTAACCTTCAATGAACTCTGCATTCTCATCAAACAGGAAGCAGCGATCAAAGTCACCGTCGAAGGCGATACCCATATCGGCCTGATGCTCACGCACCGCATCAGAAGTGTCTTTGCGACACTCCGGCAGCAGCGGATTTGGGATACCGTTCGGGAAGTTACCGTCTGCTTCATGATGTACTTTGATGAACGTTACTGGCGCATTCGCCTGCTTAAAGCGTTTTTCAATTTCATCAATGATATGACCTGCGGCTCCGTTACCGGAGTTGATCACCAGCTTCATTGGTTTAGTGAAGTTGCTCAGGTCGATGTAACCCATCAGGTGATCGACATAGGCATCCAGCACAGAAATCTGTTTATAGCTGCCGCGCTTACTCTCTTCTACCGGAGCAAAGTCATTCGCTTCAGCCAGGCGCTGCACGTCACGCAGACCGGTATCACCACTGACCGGGCGAGCACCTTCCCGTACCAGTTTCATCCCGTTGTAGTTCATGGGATTGTGGCTGGCAGTCACTTCAATGCCGCCATCAATGCCTAAATGAAACGTGGCGAAATAGATCTCTTCTGTTCCGCTCATACCAATGTCGAGCACATCGGTGCCCGCATCCCGCAGTCCATTTGCCAGTGCCAGCTTTAACGACTCGCTGGTCAGGCGGACATCGCCGCCCACCACGATCGTTTTTGGCCGGATAAATTCACCATAGGCGCGGCCAATGCGGTAAGCGATGTCTTCATTCAGTTCAGTGCCTAACTCGCCGCGGATGTCATAAGCTTTAAAACAGGTCAGTGCTGCCATGATCGTGTCTGTCCTTACTTACTTGCAAACTGTTGTTTAATCAAAATGAGGTCGTCATCACCAAGGTAAGAACCCGACTGGATTTCCAGAAGTTCCAGAGGGATTTTGCCTGGATTTTCTAACGTATGCGGGTGACCGATTGGAATAAAGGTTGACTGGTTCTCTGTCAGCAGCAGGGTTTTATCCTGAATAGTGACTTTCGCTGTGCCTGAAAGAATCACCCAGTGTTCGGTGCGGTGATAGTGCATCTGCAGTTCAAAGGCTTCACCCGGCTTAACCGTAATGCGGTTAACGTTGAAGCGGCCAGTGTTGACCACCAGATCGCAACGTCCCCATGGCCAGTAAGTTTCACGATGGCGGCGATATTCGCTGCGGCACTCGCTTTTCAGGAACTCAACCACTCGCTTAACGTCCTGTACCTGGTCTTTACGTGCAACCAGCACAGCATCTTTGGTGTTAACAATGACCAGGTTTTCAACGCCAATGGCGGCAACCAGCTGATCTTCACTGTTGATATAGCAGTTTTTGGTGTTGTGCAGGAAGGTATCGCCCTTCAGGGAATTACCGTGAGCGTCTTTGTCGTTTACTTCCCACAGTGCAGACCATGAACCGACATCACTCCATCCGGCTGCCAGCGGGACGACCACAGCGGCATCGGTCTGTTCCATTACAGCGTAATCCACTGACTCGTCAGGACAGGCGATAAAATCATCTTTATCAATACTGATGAAATCATTCCCTTCTTTCACGTTAGCCATGGCGCGACGGCAGGCTTCCAGAATATCCGGACGGAATTTCTCCAGTTCCTGCAGATAGCGTTTAGCCCGGAACATGAACATGCCACTGTTCCAGTAGTATTCACCGGACTCAAGATACTGCTCAGCGGTGCTCTGATTCGGTTTTTCAACAAAGCGCTGAACCTGATAAGGGCCGCTTTCTGCGCCTGGCAGTGCTTCGCCACGCTGAATGTAGCCATAGCCGGTTTCCGGACCGGTTGGCACGATACCAAAAGTCACCAGCTTGCCCTGCTTGGCATAAGCGGTAGCGACCTGGATAGCCTGATGAAACGCAGCACGGTCTTCAATCACGTGATCGGCAGCCAGCACCAGCAGAACCGGATCATCACCCTGCTCTACGGCGTTCAGCGCAGCCAGCGCGATGGCCGGAGCAGTGTTACGCCCTACCGGTTCGAGAATGATGTTATGGGATAGCTTGTTAATTTGTCGCAACTGCTCAGCAACCAGGAAACGATGCTCCTCGTTACAGATGACCATCGGTGCACGCGCTTCGACGCCGCTCAGACGATTAACCGTCTCCTGCAGCATGGAGTGCTCACCGTGCAGACAGATGAACTGTTTAGGATAAAGTTCGCGGGAAAGGGGCCATAAGCGGCTGCCGGTTCCTCCGGCCATGATTACGGGAAGTAACATTCCACATCCTCTAACAAATTTAAACATGCTATGCATATAAGCGGGTCAATTTTTACTCATTATGAATAAACAGCCACGCTACCGCCCCTGGCTTGCAGCAACCAATGCGCTGTGTGATAGGAATCTTGCCTTCACAGGTTAGCCTGTCGATGCGCTGATTATATTTCAATCAATCGCATACGGGTTCCGGGATAACTCCAAATAGTACATTTTGTGCGGCAAAAATAATATGCCTAATCTTTCATTGCCACTGACAAAACTTAAGAGTGACTAAACATTGATCTCATCCTGCATGAGTAAATGTAATCACTGGCAAAACAGCATAGTAGCGTATGAGGAATCACGCTTTGCGCCTCTTCACAGAGTCGGATTAGCCGCTATTGTGATTAAACGCTACAGAAGCCAGACCAGGATAATTCCGTATTAAGTCATCAGTCAGTCACAATCTGGCATTAAGGTGAGGAGAGTGAGCAGAAATATGCAATTTCTCTTAACGCAGGCACAAAAAAACCCGGCCTGAGCCGGGTTTTTTGTATTTCATCGCAGACTACCTGAACCCATCCGGGTTCTTGCTCTGCCAGTTCCACGTATCGCGCATCATCTCATCGATGCCGCGCGTCACGCGCCAGTCGAGCGTGGTGTTTGCCAGTGACGCATCGGCCCAGAACGCAGGCAGGTCGCCATCGCGACGTGGCTTGATCTCAAACGGGATCGCCTTGCCGGACGCCTTCTCAAACGCTTTGATCATCTCCAGCACCGAGAAGCCTTTGCCGCCGCCCAGGTTAAAGGCGGTGTAGCCCTCAACTTTGCTCAGATAATCCAGTGCTTTCAGATGCCCTTCCGCCAGGTCAACGACATGGATGTAGTCACGCAGACAGGTGCCGTCTGGCGTATCGTAATCACCGCCAAACACGCCCAGCTTCTCCAGACGGCCAATTGCGACCTGTGCAATGTACGGCAGCAGGTTGTTTGGGATGCCCGCCGGATCTTCACCGATTTCGCCTGACTCATGCGCGCCAACCGGATTGAAGTAACGCAGCGCAATCGCCTTGAATTTTGGCTCCGCTTTGGCGAAGTCGCGCATCACGAATTCGGTCATCAGCTTAGAGGTGCCGTATGGACTGGTGGTGCCGCCAATCGGGGTAGTCTCAACGTAAGGAACCGGGGCATCTGCGCCATAAACGGTTGCTGATGAGCTGAAGATAAAGTTCCAGACGCCGGCATCACGCATCTCTTCCAGCAGCACCACGGTGCCCGCGACGTTGTTCTCGTAGTACTCCAGCGGCATACGCGTAGATTCACCGACGGCTTTAAGCGCAGCAAAGTGGATCACGGCTGAAATGCTGTTGGATGCAAACAGGTCACCCAGACAGGCGCGATCACGGATATCGCCTTCAACGAAGGTCGCTTTTTTGCCTGCCAGTTTCTCAACGCGGTTAATCGCTTCGCGTGAGGCATTGCAGAGGTTATCCAGAACCACAACATCATCACCGCGCTGCAACAGCGCCAGTACCGTATGGGAGCCGATATATCCTGCTCCGCCCGTGACTAAAATTGCCATTTGAGCTCCTTTCAATCTGCCGCGCAGGACGCGGCAAATAAATTACTGTTGTTTTGCGAGGATGGTCTGGATAGCTTCGCGGAAATCGCGACCCTGCGCGTTGCTGCGCAGGCCGTAAGAGACAAACGCCTGCATGTAACCGAGCTTACGACCGCAGTCAAAACTGTGACCGGTCAGCAGCGAAACATCAACGGTTTTATGTTTGCTCAGGCTGGCGATGGCATCGGTCAGCTGGATACGGCCCCACGCGCCTGGCTCAGTGCGCTCCAGTTCCGCCCAGATATCAGCAGAAAGGACATAGCGGCCTACCGCAGCCAGGTCAGAGTTCAGTCCGGCGGTATCTTCAGGCTTCTCAACGAAATCGGTAATGGTGCTGATGTCGCCAGGGTGATCAATCGGCTCTGCAGTGGTGATTACCGAGTACTCAGTGAGATTGGACGCGGGCATATGCTGCGCCAGGACCTGGCTGTGGCCGGTCTCTTCAAAACGGGCAACCATTGCTGCGAGATTGTAACGCATATGGTCAGCGGTGGAGTCATCCAGCAGGACGTCTGGCAGCACGACCACAAACGGATTATCACCGATCATCGGACGGGCACAGAGAATCGAGTGGCCCAGACCCAGCGGCTGCGCCTGGCGCACGTTCATGATAGTCACGCCTGGCGGGCAGATAGACTGCACTTCGCTCAGCAGCTGACGCTTCACGCGCGCTTCAAGCAGCGCTTCGAGCTCATAGGTGGTGTCGAAATGGTTTTCTACGGCATTTTTCGATGCATGCGTGACCAGCACAATCTCTTTAATACCCGCGGCAACACACTCGTCAATGATGTACTGGATCATCGGTTTGTCGACGACAGGCAGCATCTCTTTCGGAATGGCTTTAGTCGCAGGGAGCATATGCATACCGAGGCCCGCAACCGGGATTACTGCTTTAAGCTTGGTCATATTTATTCCGTTTAATAAAATGAAGATGTGGGTCGATTATGCAGGATCGGCCGGAAGAGCAAGTATAATCTTTATCTGAAAATCGGACAGTAACTCTCTGTCATAACTTGGAAATTCGGCATTTTGCCCATTGCCAGCAACGGCATAAACTGAATAAAGACAATCAGTAATCGAATATCGCCTCTGTTATTTCCACCCCTGGTCGCCGCGCGGCTGAGACCAGCCATAAATGAAAACGGGCGACCCTGAGGCCGCCCGTTGATATAACGCAATTGTGATTACAACCAGCCTTCAAACCACTCCGGCATCACAAACAGATTAAAGTGATTGACCAGCAGCATTATGCCGACAAATACCACCGACACCGCCACCCACTGTCGGGCATAAGGGATAAACCGAATGCCAATCACCGGCTTGATAAAGAACGGATGAGCCAGTGCCGAGATCAGAATCTGCGAGATGGAAAGCGTCAGCGCCACATAGAGCACGTTCGGCCAGATAAAGGTGGTTGCCAGCACCGCCAGAACCACAATACTCGCCACGATGTTCCAGTAGAACTCAACGTTGGTGCGTCCGTTGGCCTGGGAAATCGCTCCGGTCAGTCCGCCCATCGGCCGCAGCATACCAAACAGCAGCATCAGCGGAATCAGGTGATAGACCTGCTCGTGGGATGCGCCGTAGAGCACACGAACGATAACCGGCGAGAAGATGCCAATCACCAGGTACATCGCGCTGCTGAACAGCATGATCCCCAGCGTGCCTTTGAGGAACAGCTTCTTCAACTGCTCGGCATCGTGCTGCTTCTCTGCAAAGCGCGGCAGTGCCAGACGGTTAATCACCGGCGTCACCAGCTTCAGCGGTTGCAGCACCAGCTCTTTCGCCAGCGAGTAGACACCCAGCATCTCGGCGCCCATCACTTTACCGACCACCAGCGCATCGGCCTGGGTTCGCAGCTGGTTAATGGTCTGCGAGCCGAGCTGATAACTGCCGTAGCGAATCGCGCCAATAAAAGTCGCTTTATCGAACTCCCAGGTCGGACGCCACGACTTCTCACCCAGCGCAATCATGCAGAGGATGCGGGTAAAGGCGTTGATAAACAGACCAAGAATCGCCGCCGCTACGGTGAGCGAGGTGAACTCCAGCATCGCCACCACACAGAGGAAGGCAAACAGCTTGGTGCCCATCTCAATCTTCGCCAGCGAAACCATCCGCTTGGTTTTGATGTAGTGCGCCTGATACTGCGACAGATGCCCCAGCACCAGGAAGTTGAGGCTGGTCAGCATGATCAGACCCACCAGCTCCGGCAGATGATAGAACCAGGAGACCGGGAAGGCGATCAGCAGCATGATCAGGCCAGTACACAAGCTGAGTGAGACGTTCACCCAGTAGATAGTGCTCTGCTCACGACGGGTAATGTTCTGGCGATGCACCAGATAACTGCTCATCCCCATATCCTGCAGCACACCCGCCACCGCCAGGATGGCGTTGATGATGGCTAACAGACCCAGCTCGTGGGTTTCCAGTTTGCGGGCGAGAAAGCTTAGCTGTGCAACCTGCAGCACCGCAGAAAAGCAGGTGCTACCGAACAGCCAAATCGCCTGTGACTTAAATCCACTCACACCAGTCGCTCCAGAATCTGTGCCAGTTCGCCGTAGGCGATATGCTGATTAAATTCAGTCTCAACTTTGTGACGGGCGGCCGCGACCACGGGCGCCACATCCACTTCACCCTGAGAGAGCTTCAGCAGCGTCTCCGCCAGCGCCTCAGGATCGTCCTCTTCCACCAGCCAGCCAGATACGTTGTTTTCGATCAGCTCCGGAATGCCGCTGTGGAAGGTTGAGACCACCGGCAGGCCGACCGCCATCGCCTCCATCAGTGCAACCGGAATACCTTCCATATCGCCATCTGCGGCGGTTTTGGAGGGCAGCAGGAAGATGTCAGCCTCACTCAGCGCGCGACGGATCTCCTCCTGCGGTTTAAAGCCCGGCATGCTGACGCAATCTTCCATCCCCTCGCGGGCGATGAAATCACGCATCATCTCATCCTGATCGCCGTTACCGATAATGGTGTACTGAAACTGACCGCCACGCTGCTTCAGGATGGCGCTGGCTTTGACCGCCACATCCAGCCCTTTCTTCTCGGTCAGACGTGCCACCGAAACGATACGCAGCGGCGTCTGAAACGCCTGGCGCGGCTGGAAGTTAAACTTCTCCGGCTCAATGCCCATACGCGTAACGTGAATTTTTTCCGGCGGGCAGCCCATCTCAATCAGCTTGTTCTTCCACAGATTGCTGATAGGCAGCATCAGCTCACTCTGGCGGAACAGATTCACATAGTCGAGTTTGTGCTCTTCCAGAATGTGACGACGGGAAATATCGGCGCCGTGAAACACGGTCGCCTGTTTACCCTTGAGCACGCCCAGCTCACGCAGCTTGTTCGCCAGGGCACCGGCATAGCCGAAATGCACCAGGAACACATCTGCGGTGAAGGTCTGCTTTGCATTCGCCACAATCGACGGCAGCAGCAGTTTGCTGGACTGCGCGCCATACCGGCGCACATTCAGCGAACGCAGCAGCGACGGCTTCGTCACTTTTGGCAGCACCAGCTTGATGCGCTGGTTCAGCTTATCGACAATCGAGATCTTCTCTTCCGGCAGCAGATAATGCGTCTTCGCCGCCAGACCATACTCATCAAAAGCGGCATGCCGGTTCACTAAATCGCCGGGAAAGACTGAAATAATCTCCACCTCGTAACCGGCATCAATAAAGTGGGTTACCTGATTTAATACGAATGTCTCAGAGGCAACCGGGAAACGCATGGTGAAAAAAGTCAGTTTCATCACATTACCCTAATACTTTGAGAATCTCTTCAGTGATCCGGTTGCCAATTTCCCTTTCATTCGCAACGGCCGTGTCGACCTTAAGCTTGATGTTATCGTAATCGGCAAGCACAGTTTTCACCTTGTCGATTAGCGAGCCATCCATCAGGCTTTTCACATCGGTTGCCATCTGCGGCAGACCAAGCTGGTTCATCACACCCATCGACTTGTGCTCGTAGTTGATCGCCACAGCCGGGGTGCCAAAGTTCATGGAGATAATCGCCGAGTGCAGGCGGGTACCAATGGTCAGATGACAATGATTCAGCAGGATGCCCAGTTCCAGGTCATTAAACTCATCCATAATGACATGGTAATGTTCAGGCTGCGTCACGTGGTCACGCAGGGTCAGTGCAACCATGCGGTCATCTTTGGCATAGCTGTCGATGCCGGTACAGGTTGAGAACGCCACAACCTGATAGCCTTCAGCAATCATGGCATTGATCACCCGGCCAAATGCCGCTTCATACTCTTTCTGCGTCACACCCAGACGTTTATCAAACGGTGCCAGTTCACGCACGGTGATCGCGATGGTTTTACGGCCATCGATAATGCCCTGCCAGTAGAGCAGGTTATGGCTCGGATTTTCGACTTCGCGTGCGCGCACCAGGAAAGCGGTATCAACGCCAGACGCGACTTTAGAACTGGTCACGCCATCGCGCTTCATCAGGTCAAGACTGACCGATTCACGCAGCACCAGGCTGTCGACCCGATCAAAGACAAAGTTTGCCAGCGCATTGACGCGCGGGTTCTGGAACGGCCCCACCGAGTGACCGATCAGGTAGATCGGCTTTTTCGCCATCAGCGCACAGAGGGCATGGTCAAACTGGGTCACACCATAGAGGTCAACGAAGAACGATCCGCCAACCTGAATAATCGCATCATATTTTGCCAGGCTGTCAGTAAACGCCTTCAGGTGCGGGGGTACAGCGAACGACTTAAAGATCCCGCCCTTGCCCAGATGCGCCATCATGATATCAGGCATCAGGCGGTTCGCGACTTTACGCTTGAACGAACCGACCAGACCTTTGCCTGATTTGCTGTTGTGCAGATACAGCGCATCCTGCTTAATATCCTGCTGAAGCAGATAACCGGAGCTGGTTGGATAACGGCTTATAACATCAATTTCTAAATCACTGCGTGCAGACTTCATTGAATCAATCAGTCCACGAAGAATCGCGCCATCCCCGCGATTTCCACACGTATGGTTACCCACCAATAAAATTTTCATAACAACTCCGAATGAATTTTTTTAATTCTGTAAGCCGCCCAGATCCGCAATGGGCAAAATGAACTCTGTTTAAAGTAATGCTTTACGGGATAACGCACCCAAAGGTAGTGCTCCTGTTAAAACCGGCCGCCTCCGTTGTGGCGGCCGTGATGCAAGGTGTTACGACTTAATGGCGAAGTAAGGCAGTGCGACCTGTTTGCCGTTGATTACGACGGAAACAAAGCCTTCCGGCTTGCTGGTATCGACCTGATCGGCGGAGAGCGGACGCGAAGCCATCAGCAGATCGCCCTGCTCGTTGGCACCCACGCCCGCTTTGCCGTTGTGCAGGCTGAAGCGCTGCGGCGCGCGTTTAGTCGCGTCGCCCGCCGGAGGATTGCCCTTCTCCATCTTCGCGTTAACGCGCGCACAGCGACCGGTGACAAAGCGATCTTTACCGGTGGTTTTCACCAGCACGGCCACCGACGGCGTCCAGCCCGCCAGTTTGACGAAGATGCGGACATCGGTGTCATGCTCAGCCACATAGCGCACATCGACAATCGGGCTGCTGCCTTCGGCCGACCAGCTCGCTTCAGAGCGATCTTTTTTGCGCTGTACATGGATCATCGCGCGGCCACCGGTGGTCTTGTCACCGATCAGGTCCATCAGCGGCTTATCGCCACTGCCGTTGCTGAACTGCGACTGACCAAAAATTTCGATCTCCCACGAATCACCCACGGTCGGGGAGTAGAGACTGCCGAGATCAAACCAGGTTTCCTGATTCGTGTTGTTCTCTAAACGCCAGCGCGAGGTGATGTAGTTGTACTTCAGACTGCCATCGAGCGCGACGCCATAGGACTCCACGCGGGTCGATCCCATCTCCCAGATGCTGAGCAGACGGTCGCCCTGCATGGAGTTGTCGATCCAGCTGCCCGACTGCAGGCTGGTCTGGCGCATATTCAGGCGCGTGTTATGCGCGATCAGCGGATTCTTACAATCCTCCAGGCTCAGCGCATCGACAATCCACTGACCGTTGGAGAGATCGCCCGGGTTATCACAGTGCTCAATCCAGCCATTATGGATAATCGACTGGCCGCAGCGCGGCAGGTTGAGGACTTTGCCACCACGACAGTACTGCGCATTGAAGTTCGACAGCTCAATCGCGGTGCTGTGGTCCCATTTGCCCTGCTTCTGACCTGACCAGCCCGATTTGATCACATCGCCGCTGCAGCGTGAGGCGTACCACTGGTCGATTTTACAATCGAGGGTATCCTGCAGGCTGATGGCGGTGCCGCCAACTGCGTTAAAGCGCAGGCAGGCACCACGGAAATATTGTCCGCCAGGGCAGTTGTTATGGAAAAAGCCCTGCTTGTTGGGGCTTTTATCGCTGTTGCCGTTAAAGTTCAGGTTGGAAAGCTCAACCCGACGGGCATTCATCTCAAAGACGAACTCTGACTTACCATCCGAGACAATCGTGGTCGCCGGGAAGTAGCCGAAGTTTACCATCGCACCGGACATGCGGAAGAAGTTGAGATACTTATCGCCAAGGTTACAGGCTGAGACCATGAAGGTACCGGCCGGGAACTGGACACAGATCTGCTGGTTTGCCTGCTGTGACCACTGGAACATCGCCATAATGGCGGGTGCCGTATCGGTTTTGCCATCGGCAATCGCACCGAAATCAAACAGGGTCAGGCGGTTAAAATCGTCTACCACGCGACGCCAGGAAAAGCCCTCACCGGCAAAGTTTACGCCGCCATCATTCTGAGCGGGCTGGAAGCTGCCGACAAACTCGCCGCCGCCGACTTCCCGTCCTTCATGCCAGCTTTTCAGCTTAACCTTGGCCCCTTCAAACAGCGGACGGGTTTTGCGTAACTCCGCTACGGACGGGATCTCACCAATCAGCTGATAACCTGCTGGCTGCGCCAGACGCTGGCTGAAATCTGCAGCGCCCGGACGGCTGACATCTGCGATGTTGAACAGCGTCTGACCGCTACTGTCCTCGACTGCCATCGAATGCGACGGATTGGCAATCAGCGCAGCATTGTCCTGAATAAACTGGGCAAAGTTACCTTTGTTCAGCGCGATAGGCTGAGCAATCTCCGACACTTTGCCGCTGGCATCACGCAGGAAGACCGGGATCTGGTTGCCCGGTTTGCTGGCATCTGCACCTGCTTTACCAATCCAGAGTTTGCCTTCAAAACCCTGCCAGAACTGCGGTGGCATGGCGTAGACATTTTCCGGGGTCAGAATTGGCACGTCGCCTTTAGGCACGTCAGTGGCATCAACCGGCTTCAGGGCGATACCGTTACTTTTTGCAGCGTAGCTGGAAAAGGTGCTCACGGAGAGAGCCCCCACCAGAGCGGAGGCGGCGGTCTGTAAAACTTCTCTTCTTTTCATGCATCAATTCCCGTAGTCAATAAGGCCATTGGCCATGGCGGTGTCCCTGAGGCACGTCGCAAGTGAGCTTTTCCAGCTCCGGTTAAACCAGTGACAGCCAGCTTTGCTTAATCTGATTACCGTCGAATTTCAGCGCGGTCTGTTTCGTTTTTTCGCTCATGGCATAGAACAGCGCGTCATCGCTGGCGAGCTGCTCCATTCGGGCCAGAAACGTGGCTTTGTCGTTCATCGGAACCAGGAAACCATCTTCACCGTGATTGATGATCTCCTGTGGACCGGTCGGGCAGTCATATGCCACTACCGGCAGTGACCAGGATTTTGCTTCCAGCAGCACCAGTGGCAATCCTTCATAGCGCGAGGTCATCAGCGCCATATCGCTGTCGCGATAGTAGTCGTTGATATTGCTGACCTTACCGACAAACTTCACGCTGTCGGTGATGCCCAGCACCGCCGCCTGGTCATGCAGTTGCTGACGCAGTTCACCGTCACCGGCAATCACCAGCGTCCAGTCAGGATGGCTGCGGGCGAAGTCGCGCCAGATATCCAGCATCAGGTCAAAGCCCTTCTGGTTATCCAGACGGCCTACGGCCAGCGCCTGGCGATGACGGGTCTGGCGCTGATAGTCTTTGTAAACCACCGGGTTGGGGATTTGCTTGCTGGGAATGCGCCAGCGGCTGAACACCTGATGATCTTTGTCGGTCAGAACAATCACGCGGTCGTAGTAGCGCAGCAGCAGAAACTTGAGGAACTTAATCGGTTTGCTGAAGGAGTTAATGGCGATGTGTTCGCAGGCGTAGGCTTTGCCCCGCTTCTTCTTCATCGCCAGCAGATTCCAGAAAGCGAACATCACGCTCAGGCGGCCCATGCTGATCAGGAAGACGGTATCGAAACCCTCTTCGTGAATCCGGGCAACCGCGCTTTTGATCGGATTGCTCTGCCCTTCAAAGCTGACGATCTGTTTGACGTGCTCAAACGGGTAAAAGGTTTTTCCACTGCCTTCCAGCGAGTAGATGGTGACTTCATGGGTCTCGCCAAGACACTCTGACATGAAGTTACAGATGTTCTCGGTGCCCGCATACGAATAAGCATCTTTGATCACCAGGACAATTTTTTTCATGAAACGCTATCCACCTCAAATTTTAAAGACAATCCTGCCGACAGGCTTAACGATGCTTAAGGGTAAACAGCACACCATTCACCATATACCAGGCGTAATAGTAATAGATTTTTAAAGGATTGTTTTTATAGATAATTCTTAATAATTCAAGGTGCCACTGGGCCGCTTTGTTCTTATTACGGGAAAGGGAATCACCTAATTCGTAATAGTTGACCAGAATCGTCTGAATTACGCGCGCCTGCTTATAGCGGGTGAATAATTCATACAAAAACAGGAAATCTTCGTGGCCTTTGCGCTGGAAGAAAAGCCCCTGCGGCGGACGGCGGAAACAGACGGAGGAGAAGCAGACGCGATACTGCTTCTTCACAAAGTTTTCCTGCTGCAGGTAAGGTTTGCCGTAGGTAATGTCGTGCTCAGCCTTGCGGGTTTTATAGTGATATTCGGTAATCACAAAATCATCGCCGGCAGCGATGGCAGCGACCTGCTGGGTCAGTTTATCCGCATGCCACTCATCGTCGCTGTCGAGAAAGGCGATAATCTCTTCAGTGGCCGCGCGCAGCCCGACGTTTCGGGTCTCTGCTGCGCCCATGTTGACCGCGTTATCCAGAATGGTAATGCGCGGATCCTGACAATGCTCACGCACAAATTCCAGCGAGTCATCGGTCGATTTATCGTTGACCAGATAGAGATGCCAGTCGGTATAGTGCTGATTGATAACCGATTGTACCGCGCGTAACACCGTCTGACGTGCATTATACATAGGCATGACGATGCCAACGGTTCCAACAGAAGTATTCATCTTCAACCCTGAATTAATCGTAAAAAGAGTCGCTCCTGGCATCAGGAGCAGAGCGAGGCGCGGCGCGCGTCAGGAGATCGCTTTCTCACCGCCGAAACGTGCTTTGACCTTGTCTTTTACCCGGTTCATAAAATAAGCACGGTTGTCTTTGTTGGTGAGGAAGAAGTAGCGCGCAAAGCTCAGGCTCGCCATCAGCGACTTACCATCCATCTTGTAGCGCAGCGGCAGCTTAAAAGCTTTGTAGGTGTGGATGTCACGCGGGGTCAGATGCGGCTTCATGCTATCGAGCCAGAACATCGAGTAGTTCACCGATTCGCCTTTGTGTTTCGAGCCAAACTTAGTGACCAGGTGGTAGTTCGCCAGCGGTGCAGCGATCATCACAAAGTCATAGCCCATGCGGTCGGCACGTATGCAGAAATCATAGTCCTGATGACGGATGTAGCGGGTATCGAACTGAATTTTCGCCGCGTCTTCCCGCTTCAGCACAATGGTGCTGGTCTGGATAAAGCCGTAGCAGCCGAACAGATACTCCGCGACCGTTTCATTTTTGCCTGGCGGCTGCATCGGCATCACTTTCAGGAACGTGCCATCCTGATAGATATTCACCTGGCTGAAAATGACGAAATTCTTTTTGCCCTGCGCGTCCAGCTGAGCAATTTTTTCGCTCACCTGCTGCAGTTTGTCCGCCGCCCACTCATCATCGGCGTCAAGGAAGCTGACGTAGTCACCGGTCGCCAGCTCAATGCCTTTGTTACGTGCACCGGCTCCGTTGAGTTTGACCTCGGAGAGCACCAGATTGATATCGAGATCCCGGTAGCGTTCGCTGCGCACCACATCCGCCAGCGCGGCGGCATCCGCAGATTTATCATCAACGATGATGACTTCGAAATTGCGATACGTTTGTGCTTTAACGCAATCCAGCGTCGTGACAATCGATTCTGACGCGTTATAAGCCGGAATTACGATGGAGAAACGAATGTCCTTCATTGCCAGCACCTCATTAAAGTAGTTCAAAAATAAACAGTTCATTCGACAACGGTCGATGAAAAACCTGTGTTCTGACCGACGACCGCCCCTGGGTGAAACTCGTCATCCAGAGGCGGTCGTCAGATTGATTAGTGGATCAGCCAAAACTCCCGCGCCACTTCATAACCGGTAACGGCCTGTTTGGTTGAAATGGTGTTGTAGTAGAGGTAATAGAGCAGGAAGAACACCAGCATGGCATACAGCGCTGGCTTCCAGGATCGCCTTGCCTGATAAATCAGCGAGGTCAGGATGATCGGCTCAACCTGCTGCAGATAGTTGGACAGGCGCGAACCTGACGGGAAGTTATACAGGAAGATCCTGATCGCTCCGCCGATGGCAAAACTTAAAATCAGCAGATAGTTAAGGCGATACTGGGCGTAATTCTCGCGCTTCAGCTTATCGGTCAGCATGAAATAGAAGAAGACAAACACCAGCATGATGTTTTTCAGGTTCGATACGGCCAGGATGCTGCCACCCATTGCATAGGAGGGGTCATTGTTATAGCCCGATGCCCTCTCTCCCAGCGATCCCAGATGACCGGCAATCAGGGCAATAAAGCCCGAGCCGCCCACAACCGATAGCGGCAGACTGGCAACGATGATAATGACCGGCCACCAGCGCCAGTCCCGGATAAACAGGAACGGCACAAGCGTCACCACCATGACGCCGGTGTTATGGCTCGTGAACGACAGAATAAAGAAGGCAAATGCCCACCAGTAGCGCTTGAGATAGATCGACCAGAGAACGCCAAGGAACAGCGCAGAACTCAGGCCAAAGCGAATCTGGTTAATGTCTTTGTTGATAAAGATGTGCGCCGAATAGAGCACCAGCGCCAGCACCGGATACGGAGACATCTTCCTGAAAAACCAGGTATTGATGGAAACGGCAATGGCGCAGAAGACAAACAGGAAGATGCTGGCATTGTGCGAAAACAGGCTGGTGAGCCAGGCCATCGCAAAAATCAGCGGTTCGTAACGGAAAAACGCAACGGTATTAAAGAAGCCATTAATCTCAATACGTCTTACAAAGTCTTCGAAGAAGCTCCGGTACTGAAAGTCATCCATGCCGGTACCAAGACCGCGTATTCCCCCGAAAATAATCAAAGTCACGGCGGCAAAACAGAGTAGCCAGGTCAGAATATAATTTGTGCGTTCGTCTTTTTTTAGCGCTATTTCAAACAGCGAAAGCAGCAGTAAAAAGCCTGATACATACCAATATGGAGCCATGGTGTGATTCCTTAATTCCACAAGTTCTCATGCCAGCAATAATCACGCTTCGCCTTACCGACTGGCTTTACAGCGAGTCTGATTGCACGGTCACAAATTGCGTGCGGGCGATGCCTGCTGGTGATGAATTCTGTTGAGTGACGCTCGCCATGCGATTTATAGATGTATCGCTTTTGTGGGTTTGGACAGAATAACCTGTGTAAATTGATGCGTGTCGTCATTCAAAGGGACGATAAAAAGGGGCGGTCAGACCGCCCCCTGTTTTATTGCTCAATGATCAGCTTTTGTTCGTCTTGCCGTAGTCATAGGCGTAGTAGTCATACCCATAGCCATACGCATTAGCGGCTTTACGCACCACGGCGTTGAGGATCACACCTTTAATCTCAATACCGTTCTGGGCAAAGCGTTTGAAGCTGACGTCCACTTCTTTGGTGGTGTTGGCTTCGAAACGCGCCACCATCAGTGAGGTGCCGGCCAGCTTACCGATGATGGAGGCATCGGTGACGGCCAGGATTGGCGGCGTATCGATTAACACCAGGTCGTAGTTCTTGCTCGCCCACTCCAGCAGCTCACCCATGCGACGATGCATCAGCAGCTCAGACGGGTTCGGCGGAACCTGACCACGTGGCAGGAAGTCGAAACCGTACACGCCCTGCTGAATCAGCGCCGGGCTGAACTCAGTTTTACCGGACAAGACGTTGGACAGACCTGATTTGTTATCTGCGCCCAGCAGTTCGTGGGTATAACCACGACGCATGTCGCCATCGATAAACAGAACACGCTGACCCGCTTTCGCGACCAGGGTCGCCAGGTTGGCACAGATAAAGGTTTTACCAATACCCGGGCTGGCACCGGTGATCATCAGGATGTTGTTTTTCGCTTCCATCATCGCGAAGTGCAGGCTGGTACGCAGGCTACGAATCGCTTCGATGGAGAGGTCAGTCGGATTACCCAGCGCCAGCAGCGTTTCGTGCGGATCGGTTTTCACCTTGCTGCCACGACGCGCCAGGGCTTCGGTATCCTTCTTACGCTGCCAGTCTGACAGTGGAACGCTGGCATAGACATTCATGCCCAGCTCTTCCAGCTGATCCGGGTTCTCGATGCCGTGATGCAACAGCGCTTTCAGCAGAACCAGACCCACTGACACGAACAGACCGAAAATCAGGCTCGCGGCGATGATCAGCAGCTTCTTCGGTGCAACAGGCGAGTTAGCGGTCTGCGCGCCATCGATGATGCGGACATCACCTACGGTGCTCGCTTTACTGATACCCAGCTCCTGCTGACGGTTCAGCAGCTGCATGTAGATCTCCTGACCAGACTGAACGTCACGGGTCAGACGCAGGATTTCCTGCTGAGTCTGTGGCATGCCAGCAATTTTCTTGTTCAGCTGAGCCTGCTCACCTTCCAGCGTTTTGCGTTTTTCAAGCAGCGCGCGATACGTCGGGTGATCTTTGGTAAACAGCTGAGAGACTTCAGCTTCACGGAAGGTCAGTTCGTTCAGCTGACTCTGCACGCTGACAGAGGAGTCCAGAGCGGATTTCGCTTCCAGTGACAGGTCAACAGATTCGTTCTGACGACGGAAGGTGTTCAGCTTGTCTTCCGCTTCATCCAGCTTGCTGCGCACGGCAGGCAGCTGAGTGCGTAAGAACTCCAGGCTTTTCTCTGCCTGCGCTGACTTGCGTTCAACGTTCTGTAACAGATAGTTATTCACAATCTGGTTCAGCACTTTACTGATCTGCTCTGGATCTTCACCCAGATACTCCAGACCCAGCACGCCGGTATCTTTACCTTTGTCTGCCACGGTCAGGTTAGAGAGCACTGAACGGATCGCCTGCAGGTTATTCAGCTTGGTCACGGTGAAGCTGGTGCCTTCATCAGCGTGAATCTCGCTGACCAGCATGCTGATGTCGCCGTGCGACTCCAGCTGGCCGACTTTACCTTTGAACAGCTCATCGCCATCTTTTGAGACGGTGTAGCTATCCGGACCGGTCACTTCCAGTTCAACGTTACGTTTGTCGATAGTGCGTGGGATTTCCAGGCGCGAAATCGCGATACTGGCGGGTTTGTTGCCCATCAGGCGCGACAGACCTTTACCGATAACCGGGAAATAGTTCTGCTCAACGACGGTATCCAGACCCAGATCGTCAACGGTTTTGCCGATGACCATACGGGATTCCAGAATCTCGATTTCCGTATCAGAGGCTGGTGTCGGTGGCAGAATGCTGTCAATTTCGTTCAGAACGGTGCTGGCATTCTTCTGCTCAACCTGAACTAACGCATCTGCGCTATAAATGGGTGTTGCAAACAGTGTGTAGAGTGTTCCCGCCAGCATGAAAAAAGCGGTAACGGCAACAATGATCCAGCGATGATCAATTAGCTGTCCCACAAGATGCGCCAGATCCCATCCATTCGAATCCTCTCCCGGCGCGGTTCTGACCTTATTTTTTATATTCATGGATAATCCCAACTATCGGCTTAATACGTTCACCCACTTCTGGGTAGCGTTTTCCAGTAATCCGTAAATCTCTTCAAAGGCCTCACGGCTTTTTCTGTACGGATCCGCAATTTCTTTCTGATTGAGCCAGTGACCAAGCAGCATGGTTTTGCCACGCGCGGCCGGGTCGATGCGATTCACCTGTTCAATATGTCGCTTTTCCATCACCAGAATCAGGTCAACGTTGCGGCACATCTCTGCCGTCAACTGTTGCGCCTCATGTCCTTCCAGCGACAGACCCTGCGCAGCAGCGACTTCAGACGCCGTCTTGTCGGCCGGGTGGCCGACCAGCGCCCCCAGGCCGGCAGAGCGAACGTCTAAATCAGGCAGCGCACGTTTAAACAGGCGCTCTCCGGTAGGAGAGCGGCAGATGTTGCCAACGCAAACGACTAACACGGACTTAATCATGATGGGACCTTAATTACCCCAGGTACGGATACGCGATGCGGCCTGTGTTGCATCGTTGATACCTGCGATGGTCGGTATCAACTGCCCAATCACACGGTTCCAGCGCGTCAGCGGCGTAGAGGTGACATAAACGATGTCGTAAGGCTGGAGCTGGAAATCGGTTCCCATCACCATGGATGCCGCATCTTTGGTGTTCAACTGATAGATGTTGGCAATCTTGTTGCGATCGGTGCCGTGCAGTGGACGGATAACGAATACACCGGTGGCGTCAGAGGTGGTTTGATCCATCCCGGCCGCATTGCCCAGTGCTTCCGCCAGCGTCATGCCGCTACGGTCCATTTTCAGGGTAGTCTGCTGCTTCACTTCACCCATCACGAAGATTTTCAGATCATCGTTACGCGGAACGTAAAGAATATCGCCTGGATAGAGGAGGTGGTTCTGGCTCAGGTCACCATTCTGCATCAGTGCCTGCAGAGAGATGCGCTGTTCACGACCGTTGTGCGTCAGCACCACGTTGCGCCAGTCAGCATCAGCGGCCAGGCCGCCAGCGGCGTTGATCGCATCCAGCACCGTCAACGGAACGTTGGTGATGGGCTGCTGACCAGAAGTGGTCACTGAACCCGTCACATAGGTTTTCTGTGATTTGAACGAGGCGATGCTGACATCAACCTGTGGGCTTTCAATGTACTGAGCCAGACGACGTGACACTTCGTCACGCACTTCGCCGACGGTACGGCCCGCTACACGCACACGACCGATGTAGGGATAGAAAATGGTGCCGTCAGAATGCACCCAGTTACCGGTATCGCTGGCGCTACGGTACTGACCCGCTGGGGTGGTCAGTTCCGGGTGGTCCCAGACCGTTACGGTCAGGACATCGCCCACACCGATACGGTATTCGTAGTTCTGAATTTCGTTCTGCAGGGCAGGATTCGTCTGAGCCACCAGTGGCTTCGGACGCATCCTTTCAACCAGTGAAGGCGTTAACGGGAAGACGTTGACATATTTATCGATGTCAAAGTTGCTATCCTGCTGTTCAACAACATCTTTTCCTGATGTAGAAAGGTGAGAACCTGGTTCGATCGTACACCCGCTAAGGAATGTGGCGGATACCAGCAAGGGTATCAATTTCATTTTGATTGTAATCATTTAGATCTTCGCTATCAGTTATTTATTGATAGAGGCGAAACCGCCGCTGTGTAAGCGTCCAACAAAAAGTAAATCCTACCTGACTTAAGCACTGAACCTGTCGTTCATTATCCTTGCTCCACTTGTTATAAGTAGCGGCCATCTACCAGGGTGTACCCTGAACGCCACGCATCATAGCGGACTATGGATGCACAGCGATATCCCTGATGATGGCCACTATCAACGACACGCCTGACAACGGCAAAACACCTCTGAGCGCGCATTAACGCGCTCATTCCGACTCACGATTAATAGGCACCATCGCGTTTCAACACCACGCCCACTGTCTTAAACAGAATCGCGATGTCGTTCCACAGTGACCAGTTTTTCACGTACCACGAGTCGAAATAGACGCGGGTTTCATAGTCAACATCATTACGACCGCTGACCTGCCACAATCCCGTCATGCCTGGCTTTGCCATCAGGTAATAATCAACATCGCCGGCATAACGACAGAGTTCATCTTCAATGACCGGACGCGGTCCGACCAGACTCATATCACCGCGCACCACGTTCCAGAGCTGAGGGAGCTCATCGAGGCTTGTTTTACGGATGAAGTGGCCCACTTTAGTAATACGTGGATCATTTTTGAGTTTAAAATCTTTATCCCATTCCGCACGGGCAATCGGATCAGTGCGCAGCACCTCTTCCAGCACTTCTTTTGAATTAATGACCATCGAGCGGAATTTCAGGCATTTGAATTTACGGCCATTCATTCCCACACGCTCGTGACCATAAATCGGTGGTCCACCGTCACGACCCACCAGGAAGCCCAGTACCAGCAGCGCTGGCATCAGCATCAGGATAATCGAGAGCGCACCCACGATATCGAATGCCCGCTTCAGGAAGCGCGACGTGCGTTTAGCCAGGTTGTTCTGAACCCGCAGGATCATCACTTCATGGCTGAAGATATAGGCCATGTCGGTACCGTAGAGCGGTACACCACGCAGGGTTGGGATCACTGACACTGAACGGCAGTTGTGCATCGCCAGCGATTTAAGCCAGACATCACGGTACTGACTCTGCTCATACTCAACCGCAACGATAAACTGCGTTTCGCTGTTGGTGAGGCTCCAGAGCTCCTGCTCGTCGCGCAGCACCGGCACGCCGTTCATGATCTCCTGCGGACAGGTTCCATCAACGTCATAGAAGGCGATAACGTCAAAACCCATGACCTCTTCGCTTTGCAGCGCCTGCCAGGCTTCGTGCGCATTTTTGCTGCTGCCGATAATAATGGTCTGTTTTTTCCACAAGCCATTTTTATTCAGCAGACGTTTAGAAAGCGCGCGGCAGGTCGGAATTAAAATCAGCGCCAGGATCCAGGTCAGTAACCAGACGAAACGCGACATCTGCCACTGCGACAGGGCGGTAATCGACAGGTCGATAACAGAAAATATAAGAATGGTACGAAAAACTTCTTTTAATTCGAACCAGAAAGGTTTGCGGTAAGTGTAGTGACGCAGCCTTACCCAGAACCAGCCAATACAAATTACCGACAGACAAATGTGTGTGGCAATTTTTAAATTCATTTCTTTTTCAGAAATATCTGCCAGCGGCGAATCTGACTGCAAATTAATTAGCATCATCGCCAAAAATAACGCTGCGTTGAAACAAATTAAGTCTGAACATGCCAGCATTAATTTGGTAATAAGACTTTTAAACGTAAATTCTGTATCGCGCATATTTAACTCTTTATTTTATTTCCTTAAACCCGCAACGGCTATCGCCTGTTTAATCATTAAGCGACGAAACCTCTCCAGAGTGAGCCGTTTCTAAGGGGAGCTCCTGCGGCGTTTACGCCAATGATCTTAACCATGAAACCAATAATATCGTGATGAATACCAACAGATTACTCTGACTTAACCACCGCCAGCGCTGCTCACTTTATCAACAAAAACGCGATTCGGGCACGCTACCGCCCTTGGCTGTCGCTGCCAATATCGCTGTCATCATTCATAATGCTCCCCGTAATGTGTTAGCGTTACCGCAACGCATCATACAGACGTTCACAGGCGAATTACTCATTCGTAACATTGCGATTAATGTCGAATAGGTACGCAGATTACGACTCTGGGGCAGAGTTTGCTAACTTGTTGCTATACTAGTTATTACTGGCTTGTTTACAAGCAGGTCCCGCCATCCCTGGACTATTTTAGGAAAAAGACTACCAGCAATTAGTATTGAGGCCTGACGGGCAGTGCAATCCTTTCTTCACAATTCGGATTAATGCCATACTCCCGATGAGATAAATCGCATAAGCCCGGCAGGTGAATATCTCTTTCCTGTCAGCCAATGACTAAGAATTATCTCTACTGCGCCCTGTGAAGTTAATCAAAGCGTCACACTATTATGTTCATATTTTGCACGATATAGCGCGGTTATCTCAGAACATGCCCCCTGCCCTGCCATTTGTACGTGGCTTCGCACTCCACTATCATCAGAGAAAACTCAATTTAAGACATTCAGGTGAACAACGCATGCTGGAGGTAATTGCAGATCCCTCGCTATGGGCGGGATTAGTAACGCTAATCGTTCTGGAACTGGTTTTAGGCATCGACAATCTGATCTTCATCGCCATCCTGGTGGAGAAGCTTCCAGGGCCGCTTCGCGACCGCGCGCGCGTGATTGGACTGCTGCTGGCGTTATTGTGCCGATTATTGCTGCTGGCATCGCTTTCGTGGCTTGTTACGCTGAAAGAACCCTGGATTACGCTTATGGGCCACCCCTTCAGTGCGCGCGATTTACTGTTGCTGACAGGCGGGATTTTCCTGCTATTTAAAGCCACCACAGAGTTGAATGAGCGTCTTGAAGGGGATGATGAGGCGTCCGGTCAACAAAAAGGCGGCGCTAAATTCTGGCCGGTGGTGGCGCAAATCGTGGTGCTGGATGCCATCTTCTCGCTGGATGCGGTGATTACTGCCGTCGGCATGGTTAATGACTTACCGGTCATGATGATTGCGGTCACCATCGCCATTCTGCTGATGCTGCTCGCCAGCAAGCCGTTAACCCGCTTCGTGAACAACCATCCGACGATTGTGATCCTCTGCTTAAGCTTTCTGCTGATGATCGGCTTCAGCCTGGTGGCGGAAGGCTTTGGCTTTGTGATTCCCAAAGGCTACCTCTATGCGGCAATCGGCTTCTCGGTGGTCATTGAGGCACTGAACCAGCTGGCGCACTTTAATCGTCGTCGGGTGCTGTCGGCCGGTCGTCCGCTACGCCAGCGCACGGCGGAAGCGGTGTTACGGCTGCTGCGCGGCGCGGCAGAACCGGCGGAGCTGGATGCGAAAACTTCGTCACTGATTGCTGACAGCGATGACAGCATGCTGTTTAACCGGCAGGAACGGGTGATGATTGCCCGCGTACTGGGCATGGGTCAGCGCCACATTAACAGCATCATGACCTCGCGCCACGACGTCGAACATATCGATCTCAGTGATGATCCGGCAGAGATTATGTCGCGCCTCGACCGCAATCAGCACACGCGAATACTGATCACAGATCACTCCAGCGAACCGCTGGGCGTGGTTCACGTTATCGATCTGCTGCACCAGTCACTGCACCACAATTCCCTCGATTTACGCGCCCTGATTCGACAGCCGCTGGTCTTTCCTGAGCGGCTGACGGTGCTGCAGGCGCTGGAACAGTTTCGTCAGGCCCATACTCACTTTGCCTTTGTGGTTGATGAGTTTGGTTCGGTTGAAGGCGTGGTGACGCTGAGCGATGTAATGGAGACCATCGCCGGCAATCTGCCGAATGAGGCGGGTGAAATCGATGCTCGCTACGATATTCAGATTCAGGATGAAGGTCACTGGATTGCTAACGGTCATATGCCGCTGGAAGATCTGGCGCTCTATGTGAAATTGCCGCTCGATGAGCAGGGTGACTATCATACGCTGGCGGGATTACTGATGGATAAGCTGCAACACATCCCTCAGGAAGGCGAAGTGTTGCAACTGGGTGACTATCTGCTGCGAACGCTGCAGGTCGAAAATCATCGGGTGCAGAAAGTCGAGATCCTGCTGCAGCCCGATATCAGTTACGAGGTCTGAGTGGTTAGCTGGCAGAATGGAATGCGCCCGCTACGGGCGCATGATTTTCTTCAGGTTCTCTTTGTTCTCGCCCTCTTTCTGGCGATCGATCCACTGATTCAGCCGTGATTTCGCCTCACTCTGCAGCCGGTTACGCAGAACGTCATCCACCGGCAGAGAGTATTGCAGGCTGTCCCAGCGACCATACATGCGCAGCGGAACCGACTGACTGGAGAGCGCCTTCACCAGCGCATCATCGCCACGCCAGCCGCTGATTTTCAGCCCCAGGGTCATATCCAGCTGTTGCTGCACCATGTCAACTTTGCCCGCACCCTGCAGGCCCAGATTCTGGCCGTTGCCATTGATATCGCTGAAGCTGAGTACGCCCTTATTCAGCGCCGCCTGTGCGCTAATCGACTCAA
This sequence comes from Pantoea sp. EKM10T, assembly GCF_011800685.1. NCBI lineage: Bacteria > Pseudomonadati > Pseudomonadota > Gammaproteobacteria > Enterobacterales > Erwiniaceae > Pantoea > Pantoea sp. EKM10T. The sequence continues at coordinate 8,800 of NZ_JAALEU010000005.1, read as the reverse complement.
TCCCCTCATCCACCGCCTGATCGCTGCTGACCTTATCGCTGACCCGCGCCACGGCACGCTGCACCATCTGCTGCAGATTCAGCTCTGCCAGCTTCAGGTTGCTGGCGCTGATGGTCGCCCTGCCCTGCCAGCGACGTTTGGCTGCTTCGACCGTCAGCGTATCGCCCGACAGCTCGCCATCCAGACTCAGGTTCCCCTGCACACTTTCCGGCAGTTCAAACGCTTTAAGCAGCGGCTGAATCGCAATTAACCGGAGTTGGGGTTTAAGGCTGACCCGCGTCTCTGGCTGGCGGATATCGATACTGCCGGGAATTGAGAAGCTGCCATTGCCCAGCTTGCCGCTGAGCGTCTTCAGCGTCATCACTCCCTGCTGATTGCTGGCGTTCACCGAAAGACTGGTCAGAGAGAGTCCGCGCCATACCGCATTGTCAGCCTGTAACTTCAGCGCCAGATCCAGGTCATTCAGAGGAGAGTCGGCGTTGCTGCGTTCCCGCGGCGCAGCAATCACCGGCGAACGGGCTACGGTGGCGTGCTGCACGCCAGGTGCGTCAGAGACGGGCGCACTGGTGAGTAAATTATCTACGTTAAGGTTGCTGGCTTTCAGATCCAGCGCCAGCTGCTGCGGTGGCGCAATATGGCCACTGCCCTGCCCGGTCAGGGTGCTGTCATTGGCGGTGAGCTGCAGATTACTGAAGGAGAGCTGCTGGCTGTCGCCATCCCACTCGCCCTGCAGGCTCAGCGAGCCTTTGATCCCCTGTGCCGGAATATCGGCGCCGGACAAGGTGTAATCAAGCTGCTGCAACTGGCCGCTGAGGCGATGGGGATATTGCGCGGCATCCAGCTGGCCTTTGAGATTCAGTGTGGCGTTGCGCTGGTTGCGCATCAGCGTGGTGCTCAGCGACAGGGTCGCCAGCTTGTTCGCGTCCTGTTCCATATTAATGTTGAGGTCGCGGAAATTATACTCGTCGCCGCCTGGCTGCTGCCAGATCAACAGACTGTCTGCTACCTGCAGTTTAGCGATATCGAATGACCAGCCGCTGGAAGGCGAAGCCGGCTCCGCATCACGCGGACCCTGGGGCGCATTTCTGGCACGCTGCGCGCGGCTATCTGGCGTCACCCGCACTATCGCATTTTTCAGCATCACCTGGCTGACGCTGAGCTGATGGGATAACAGTGGCCAGAGATCTACATCCAGCCGCATGTTTTCCGCCGAGACCATCGGCTGGCTGGCACCCGGCGCGGTCAGGCTCATCCGGCCGGCCAGAATGCTGAGCTGAGGCCAGACGTGCCAGCGCAGATCGCTGCTGACCTCAAGGCGATAACCACTGCGTTGTTCGACCTGCTGCACCATATAGGCACGAAAGTCGTTGGGATTGACCAGCAGCACCAGCGCGCTCATTCCCGTTACGACCACCACTAATAGGATGGCCAGCGTGGTTATCACTCTTTTCATTACATCCTCAGATCAGTCTTTGTCGATACGGCTGGCATCAGCGCCCTGCTGACCGCGATATTTCGCATCTTCACGCCGGTTGTAGGGACGCGCAGCCGGGCCTGAAAGCGGTTCAAAACTCAGCGCGCCGATCAACATGCCGGGACGCAGAGCCAGCGGCAGTTTACCTGAATTGTAGAACTCCAGCACGATACGGCCCTGCCAGCCAGGATCGATGCGGTGAGCCGTAACGTGTACCATTAACCCAAGTCGCGCCAGCGATGAACGGCCATCCAGCCAGCCGACCAGATCGTCAGGCAGCGTCACGGACTCCAGCGTCACCGCCAGCGCCAGCTCTCCCGGATGGAGGAAAAAGGCTTCGCCATCAGGCAACACGATCTCATCGCTCATGACCCGATCCAGTGCCGCGCTCACTTCCTGTTTCGGGCCGCTCAGATCGATAAAGGCCGCGGTATGACCGCTGAAGGTGCGGAACTGATTACCCAGACGCACATCGACGGTGGCCCCGTTAATGCGCTCGACCGGCGGCCGTGGCTCAATGGCCAGTTTGCCATTGTCCAGCCAGGCTTCAATATCGCGATCGCATAATCTCATTGCGGTAACTCCATGGCATTAGTGTAGCAAACCGGCATGCGTGCCTGCCGCCGGTCTGCATCACGTCCGGACGGACGTGCGTTATTCAAAAAACTGGTTGATTTTCGCCTTGAGGATATCGATGGCGATACGGTTTTTTCCGCCGCGCGGCACAATGATATCGGCGTACTGTTTTGATGGCTCGATAAACTGCAGGAACATCGGACGCACGGTCTTCTGATACTGACTCATTACCGAATCCATTGAGCGGCCACGCTCATTGACGTCACGTTTCATACGACGCATCAGACAGATGTCGAGCGGCGTGTCCACGAAGATAGAGAAGTTGAGTTCCTGGCGCAGACGGGCATCGGTTAACAGCAGAATGCCTTCAAGGATGATGACCTTTTTTGCGCTCAGATGATGCGTTTGCTGGGTGCGGGTGTGCTCAACGTAGCTGTAGACCGGCAGCTCAATATCCTGACCGGCTTTGACCGCCTGCAGATGCTGCAACAGCAAATCATGATCCATCGCACTCGGATGGTCATAATTGGTTTTAACCCTCTCTTCCATGGTGAGGTGACTTTGATCTTTGTAATAAGCATCTTCCGGGATGACCCCGATGTGCTCGCCACCTACCTGATCACGGATTTCACGATAGAGCGTGCTGGCAATTAAACTTTTACCGGATGCGGAAGCGCCGGCAATGCCTACAATCACGCACTGATGAGACTTGTCAGTCATACTTTTTTAAGACCTGATAACTGGAGCCTGCCACTGGTCACACATTACGCGGGCAGCGGACGGGCCGAAATGGAGAGGGTGTGTTCGCGCTAAGTATAGGGATTTCGGCCTTTTGATGCCAGAGAAATGGCGTCGGCGACTTTTCAGACTTTCTCCTTTGGACGCCACTCATTTCACCGATAAACTAGCGGCACACCATACTATAAAAAAAATGGCCTGCGCGGCGCGCTGTTCAGACAACGCGTGTCGCTAACGTGACGACCGAAGATGCATCAGGAGTGGTATGCACTGGAAGACTTTGACCTATTTTGGCGACAGCATGCTGTTGATTCCAACAGCGGTGATTATTGCGCTGATTTTGCCGTGGAAGAGTGATAATCGTCATACGGTCTTTTACTGGATTGTGGCATTTGGCCTGGCTGGCCTGACCGTCAGCATCTCTAAAATTCTGTTTCTGGGGTTTGGCATCGGCAGCGCCCGCTTTAATTTTACCGGTTTCAGCGGTCATAGTGCCATGTCCGCCACGCTGTGGCCGGTCATGCTGTGGCTGATTTCCGGGCGCTGGTCCGCGATGTGGCGCATTGCGGCGATTGGGGTTGGCTATCTGATTCCCCTGATGGTCGGTTTCTCCCGCCTGGTCATCCACGCACACTCAAAAAGTGAGGTGGTCACCGGGCTGCTGCTGGGCTTCACGCTGAGCACGGCGTTTCTGATCTCCCAGCGTCGCACCTCGCTCAAAGGCTTCAGCTGGCCGCAGGTCGGTGCTGCGCTGTTAGTGCCGTTTGTATTGATGAGTCACGGTCGTGTCGCCACCACGCAGCAGTTCCTGGAGCGTTTCGCCGCCAGCCTTGCGGGCATGGAGAAACCCTATACCCGCGCCGATCTTTTCCGCCAGTAATCAACGTGCTGGCAATCAATCTTAGCGTGCCCGTCAATTCGCCGAATAACGGGCAATATTGATTTCACCCCTTTTTTCTTTGCCGGATGTGCTAGCATGCAGTGAGAGAATGACTGGTGCCTGATACGCCATTGTGGAGCGCTGCACCCTGCCGGAAGTCCGCATGACGATAGAGATCCTGTCCCCGCAAAATAGCACGCCAAACCGCTGGCTCTCGGCGCTGCTCCTTGGCTGCGTGGTGTTTGTCCTGACACTCTTCTGTCTGGAACTGATCGTCGTCAGCGGCAAAATCTCCCCGCTCTGGTTTCCGACTACGTTAATGACCGTCGTGGTTTTCCGCTGCCCGTCACGCCAGCTCCCGCTGCTGCTGACAGCCTGCGTGCTTGGCACCGCCGGGGCTAACGCCATCATCATCGGGCCTGCCCTCTCGAACATTAAATTCGCCCTGCTCAATCTTATCCAGGCCGGTGTGGGTGGCATGCTGCTGCGCGCCCTGCTGGATCGGCGCGCGCCGCTGGATTCACTGCATGACTGGGCACGGATGGTACTGTCGGTGGGCATCGTGACGCCGGTGCTCGGCGGCCTGCTGGCACTCTGGACGCTACAGGTCAGCGGCCACGCCTCGTTTCCCTTCTTTTATACCTGGGTGATCTCCGAAATCATCGGCATGCTGGTGTTAGGCCCGATGCTGTTACTTCTGCCGTGGCCGCTGCGTCGCACGGGGTTCAGCAATCTGCGCCTGGCCGAAGCTCTGCTGACGCTTCTTCTCACCCTCGGGGCCAGTTATCTGGCGCTGCGCTTTTTGCCGTGGCCCTTTACCTTTATCGTGGTGATCCTCTTCTGGTGCGCGGTCCGCCTGCCCAAGCTGCAGGCGTTCGTGCTGTTCTTCCTGAACGCCAGTTTTATCTCGATACTACTCGCCTTTGATCTGGTCAGCGTGGTGAACAACAACAGCGCGCTGGGCCCGGTCTCCAGCTGGCTGCCGTTCCTGCTGGTGCTAATCCCCAGTCACATTATGTCGCTGGTGATGGATGCGTTCCGGCGCGAAAAGCTCCATATCACTGACAGTGAAACCCGCTTCCGTCACGCAATGGAGTACTCCGCCATTGGGATGGCGCTGGTGGCGCCCCACGGCATCTGGTTGCAGGTCAACCGCTCGCTGTGCCAGATCCTGGGCTACCCGGCTGAGGAGCTGAAGCGGCTGACTTTTCAGCAGATCACCCATCCCGACGATCTCAGCCTCGATTTGCAACATGCGAACCGACTGCTGGCGGGTGAGATTGATACCTACACCTTTGAGAAGCGCTATTTCCGCAAAGATGGCGAGATTGTCTGGGCGCGGCTGACGGTATCGCTGGTGCGCGATGGTAACCAGGAACCGCTCTACTTTATTGCGCAGATTATCGATATCTCTGAGCTGAAGCAGAGCGAGCAGGTGAATCGCCGGCTGATGGAGCGTATTACGCTGGCCAACGAAGCGGGTGGCATTGGCGTATGGGAGTGGAACCTGCTGACCGGCGAGATGTTATGGGACAAGCGCATGTACGCGCTGTTTGGTCTTGCCCCGCATGAGTCACCCAGCTATGACCTCTGGATCCATCTGCTGCATCCCGCCGATCGCGAGTATGCCGCACTGACGGTGCAACAGGCGATTGAGCTTCGCAGCGCGTTTCACATGGAGTACCGCGTGGTCGATGACCAGGGACATCGCTGGGTGCGCACTCAGGCCAACCGGCTGCTAAGCAAAGAGGGGCGCATTGAGCGCATGCTGGGCATCTGTCAGGACATCACGCCGCTACGCAATCTTAATGAGGCGCTGTTTCAGGAGAAAGAGCGCATGGCGATCACCCTGGATTCCATCGGCGAAGCGGTCATCAGCACCGATAAAGAGATGCGCGTTGCCTTTATGAATCCGGTGGCGGAGAAAATGAGTGGCTGGTCGCAGGAGCAGGCCGCCGGTCAGCCGCTGAGTGAGCTGCTGCATATCACGCAGGGACGTAACGGCCCTGAGGTAGAGAGTTTGCTGTTATGCCAGCTGCCGCCGGAAAAAGTCACCCCCGGTCTCGCTGAAGATCTGGTGCTGCATACCCCGGACGGCGGTCATATCGATATTCACTACAGCATCACGCCGCTGCGTTCGGAAGCGGGTCTGGAACAGGGGGCGGTGATGGTCATTCAGGATGTGAGTGAGTCACGCAAACTGATGAAGCGCCTGAGCTACAGCGCGCTGCATGACACCCTGACCCGTCTGCCTAACCGCGCCAGCTTCGAACTTCAGCTTAAGCGTCTGCTGTTTGATGCCGCTGAACATCAGCATCAGCATGTGCTGGTGTTTATCGACCTTGATAAGTTTAAAGCGGTCAATGACAGCGCCGGGCATGCTGCAGGCGATGCGTTACTGCGCGAACTCTCCGATCTGATGCAGCACCCTCTGCGCAGCAGCGATTTCCTTGCGCGACTGGGCGGTGATGAGTTTGCACTACTGATGCCCGATTGCGATATCGGACAGGCTCATGATGTGGTGCAGCGCATTGTCGCCGCGGTAAATGATTACCGGTTCCAGTGGCTGGGACGACTCTATCAGGTCGGCGCCAGCGCGGGCGTGACGCAGATTTCAGCAGAAAACTGTCAGAGCAGCGACGTGCTTTCGCAGGCGGACATCGCCTGTTACAACGCCAAACGCAGCGGGCGCGGACGGCTGGTGGTCTACGAACAGCATAGCTTACCGCTGTCGGGCAACCATCAGGGCATGGATGCGGCGATGATTGATGCGCTGCAGATCGAACTGCCCGCCTGGGCCGTTGCGCCGCCAAAAACGCCGCAGGCCGCCTTTATCTGGCTGCTTGAGGTGCAGCTGTTAACCGCTGACGGATTGCTGCTGGATGAGACACTGCTGCGCAATAACCTGCCTGATGAAACGCTGCGTCGCCGGCTGGATAATAATATTCTTGAGGCTTTTTTTCGCCACGACGTGCAGCGGCTCAATAACAAAGGCATTCCGGTGATTCTGCCGCTTAATGCCCAGGTGCTGAGTGATGCCGCCTTTGTGCAGCAACTCTGTCAGCGCTTTGTCGCCGCCGGTCTCTCCAGCAGCGGCTGTGGTTTTGCTTTCCCTGCCGCCAGCGTGCTGAGCCAGGGCGATCAGCTCTATGCCGCGCTGCTGCAACTGCGGCAGTGCGGCTGCCGCATCGTATTGCAGCATTTTGGCCGTAATCTGGATGCCTTCAATCTGCTGAGTGACGAGGTGGTCGATTATCTGGTGCTGGCGCCTGAACTGGTTGCCAACGTTCACAATAATCTGATGGATGAGATGCTGCTGACCATCATTCAGGGCCAGGCAACACAACGCAATATCTCGGTGCTGGCCGGTCCGGTTTCGGTACCGGCCCTGCTCAGCACCCTGGCTAACCTTGATGTTAATGGCGTCTGGGGCAGTGCCGTGGCGGAGCGCCAGCCGTTGCGTTCACTGGCTGAAGATCACATCTTCGCTATTCGTTAATTCCGGCGCTGCCCGCTTGCCACCCTGCTGAAGCTGCGCTAAAGTCGCCCCCTTTTTTCCGGCATGGGGGCGAAAATGTTCATAGGATTTGATTACGGCACGGCTAACTGCTCTATTGCAGTCAGCGAAAATGGCACGCCACGTCTGTTAACGCTGGAAAATGATCAGCGCCTGCTGCCGTCGATGATCTGTGCGCCCACCCGCGAGTCGATCAGCGAATGGCTCTATCGTCATCATCAGGTCGCGACACCTGACAGCGAAACCACGGCGCTGCTGCAGCGCGCGCTGCGATATAACCGCGAAGAAGATATCGATGTCCAGCCCAATAGCGTGCAGTTTGGCCTCACCGCGCTGCAGCATTATATGGTCGATCCCGAAGATGTCTGGTTCGTTAAATCCCCCAAATCGTTCCTCGGTGCTACTGGCCTGAAGCCACAGCAGATTGCCCTGTTTGAAGATCTGGTCTGCGCCATGATGCTGCACATCCGCAAGCAGGGTGAAAGCCAGCTTGATCAGGTTATCGATCAGGCGGTGATCGGACGCCCGGTCAACTTCCAGGGTTTAGGCAGTGAAGAGTCTAACCAGCAGGCTGAAGGTATTCTGCTGCGCGCCGCTCACCGCGCCGGTTTCCGCGACGTAGAGTTTCAGTTCGAACCGGTGGCGGCCGGACTCGATTTCGAAGCCACGCTGCAGCAGGAGACGCGGGTACTGGTGGTGGATATTGGCGGTGGTACTACCGACTGCTCAATGTTGCTGATGGGGCCGAAGTGGCGTGATAAAGCTGACCGCCGTGAAAGCCTGCTGGGCCACAGCGGTTGCCGTGTCGGCGGTAACGACCTGGACATCATGCTGACGTTTAAGACCCTGATGCCGCTACTCGGTCTGGGCGGTAACACCCAGAAAGGCACCGCCCTGCCTGCCCTGCCGTGGTGGAATGCGATCGCCATCAATGATGTGCCGGCACAAAGTGACTTTTACAGTCCCGCCTGCGGAAAGTGGCTGCGGGATTTAGTGCGTGATGCGGAACAGGGTGACGTAGTGGCTCGCCTGCTGAAAGTGTGGCAGCAGAAGCTCAGTTATCGCCTGGTACGCGCAGCGGAAGAGAGCAAGATTGCGCTGTCAGCCAGCCCGGCGCATACCGCTTCCCTGGACTTTATTGCCGCCGCATTAGAGACAGAGATTGGCGTGGATCAGCTGCAGGACGCCATCAGTCAGCCGCTGGAGAAAATTCTGGAACAGGTGCAGCTGGCATTGGCCACCAGCCAGATTAAGCCTGATGTGATTTACCTGACCGGCGGCAGTGCGCGTTCGCCGTTGCTGCGCGCGGCGCTGCAGCAGACACTGCCGGATACACCGATTGCGGGCGGCGATGATTTCGCCTCCGTCACCGCAGGGCTGGCCCGCTGGGCGGAAGTGATGTTCCGCTAGGCTTGCACTGCAATAACAAAAACGGCACCTGAGGGTGTAATGCCAGTCAGTTAAGCGACAGGTGATAACGCAGTCTGGTGCCGGGCCTGCTCTGAAACTTCAGTGTGTATTGTTAAAAAGGGCACGAGAGTGGAGGCCTGAGCGCCTCTGCTGCTGAAAGGGCTATCCGCAGCGCTGAGGCGTGACGCCGGGCCAGAAGTCCACG
>NZ_JAALEU010000042.1:0-214 GCF_011800685.1 Pantoea sp. EKM10T | reverse complement strand
AAGCAGCCGGGCCGCGTTTGAGATATTTGCTCTTTAACAATCCGGAACAAGCTGAAAATTGAAACGACGCAGCGCGTCATTCCTCCGTAATAAGGGATGACAAAGCGATGCGTTCGAGTCTCTCAAATGCTTGCAACTCGCAGCGTTGTAAAACGCCTGTGGGTTGTGAGGTTAAGCGACTAAGCGTACACGGTGGATGCCCAGGCAGTCAGAG
>NZ_JAALEU010000041.1:0-217 GCF_011800685.1 Pantoea sp. EKM10T | reverse complement strand
GGACTGAAGTCCGAAGGATTTTGCGCTGAGGCAAGGCGGCAACCGGGCGATACGAAGGAGCATACTGAAGTATGTGACGAAGTAGCGCGAGGGCGGCCAACGCAGCATCAGCACAAAAGACACAGGACAGAGCACAAAGAATTTGCCTGGCGGCTTTAGCGCGGTGGTCCCACCTGACCCCATGCCGAACTCAGAAGTGAAACGCCGTAGCGCCGAT
>NZ_JAALEU010000040.1:0-219 GCF_011800685.1 Pantoea sp. EKM10T | reverse complement strand
GCTTAGAGGCTTTTCCTGGAAGCTGGGCATTTATCACTTCAGCACCGTAGTGCCTCGTCGTCACGCCTCAGCGTTAACAAGCGTCCGGATTTACCTGGACACTCCGCCTACACGCTTAAACCGGGACAACCGTCGCCCGGCCGATATAGCCTTCTCCGTCCCCCCTTCGCAGTAACACCGAGTACAGGAATATTAACCTGTTTCCCATCGACTACGCCT
>NZ_JAALEU010000039.1:0-219 GCF_011800685.1 Pantoea sp. EKM10T | reverse complement strand
AGGCGTAGTCGATGGGAAACAGGTTAATATTCCTGTACTCGGTGTTACTGCGAAGGGGGGACGGAGAAGGCTATATCAGCCGGGCGACGGTTGTCCCGGTTTAAGCGTGTAGGCGGAGGGTCCAGGTAAATCCGGTCCCTTATTAACGCTGAGGCGTGACGACGAGGCACTACGGTGCTGAAGTGATAAATGCCCAGCTTCCAGGAAAAGCCTCTAAGC
>NZ_JAALEU010000038.1:0-226 GCF_011800685.1 Pantoea sp. EKM10T | reverse complement strand
GATGGTGCATCCAGGAGGATTCGAACCTCCGACCGCTCGGTTCGTAGCCGAGTACTCTATCCAGCTGAGCTATGGATGCATTGGGGTCTATCTTTTGAGGTACAAATTTTTATGGACTTACAGAAACCAACCTGAGGATGTTACAAAGAATGGTGCATCCAGGAGGATTCGAACCTCCGACCGCTCGGTTCGTAGCCGAGTACTCTATCCAGCTGAGCTATGGATG
>NZ_JAALEU010000037.1:0-233 GCF_011800685.1 Pantoea sp. EKM10T | reverse complement strand
ATCCATAGCTCAGCTGGATAGAGTACTCGGCTACGAACCGAGCGGTCGGAGGTTCGAATCCTCCTGGATGCACCATCGAAAAAAAGAAACAAAGCGAATTAGCAATTCCTTTCATGGTGAGTAGTTAGCACCCTGCGTTGTACAAGAATTTGTTTTATGCATCCATAGCTCAGCTGGATAGAGTACTCGGCTACGAACCGAGCGGTCGGAGGTTCGAATCCTCCTGGATGCAC
>NZ_JAALEU010000036.1:0-240 GCF_011800685.1 Pantoea sp. EKM10T | reverse complement strand
TTCCTTCAACAACTCTCCGGCTCGATATAACAGTCCTCGTCCAATATGAATAGGATAAGAACGTTCGCCAAGCTGTACCGTCAGCGTACTCATTTTAGTACCGCCCCAATTGTTCTTCGTAGGATGCAATATTCGCACGAATCTCTTCAATCGAATCCCCGCCGAATTTTTCTAGCAAAGCTTTTGCAATCTCCCAAGCTACCACATGCTCCATAACTACGCTAGCCGCAGGTACTGCAC
>NZ_JAALEU010000004.1:0-389954 GCF_011800685.1 Pantoea sp. EKM10T | reverse complement strand
AAGGAGAAGCTCTTGATCGAAGCCCCGGTAAACGGCGGCCGTAACTATAACGGTCCTAAGGTAGCGAAATTCCTTGTCGGGTAAGTTCCGACCTGCACGAATGGCGTAATGATGGCCAGGCTGTCTCCACCCGAGACTCAGTGAAATTGAACTCGCTGTGAAGATGCAGTGTACCCGCGGCAAGACGGAAAGACCCCGTGAACCTTTACTACAGCTTGACACTGAACATTGAGCCTTGATGTGTAGGATAGGTGGGAGGCTTTGAAGCGCGGACGCCAGTCTGCGTGGAGCCAACCTTGAAATACCACCCTTTAATGTTTGATGTTCTAACGTAGGCCCGTAATCCGGGCTGCGGACAGTGTCTGGTGGGTAGTTTGACTGGGGCGGTCTCCTCCTAAAGAGTAACGGAGGAGCACGAAGGTCAGCTAATCACGGTCGGACATCGTGAGGTTAGTGCAATGGCATAAGCTGGCTTGACTGCGAGAGTGACGGCTCGAGCAGGTGCGAAAGCAGGTCATAGTGATCCGGTGGTTCTGAATGGAAGGGCCATCGCTCAACGGATAAAAGGTACTCCGGGGATAACAGGCTGATACCGCCCAAGAGTTCATATCGACGGCGGTGTTTGGCACCTCGATGTCGGCTCATCACATCCTGGGGCTGAAGTAGGTCCCAAGGGTACGGCTGTTCGCCGTTTAAAGTGGTACGCGAGCTGGGTTTAGAACGTCGTGAGACAGTTCGGTCCCTATCTGCCGTGGGCGCTGGAGAATTGAGGGGGGTTGCTCCTAGTACGAGAGGACCGGAGTGAACGCACCACTGGTGTTCGGGTTGTCATGCCAATGGCATTGCCCGGTAGCTAAGTGCGGAAAAGATAAGTGCTGAAAGCATCTAAGCACGAAACTTGCCCCGAGATGAGTTCTCCCTGACTCCTTGAGAGTCCTGAAGGGACGTTGAAGACTACGACGTTGATAGGCCGGGTGTGTAAGCGCAGCGATGCGTTGAGCTAACCGGTACTAATGACCCGTGAGGCTTAACCTTACAACGCCAGAGGCGTTTTTGAGAGACACAATTTTCAGCCTGTACCGGATAAAAATTAGCGGAAACGAAAGATTTTGCGGCGTGACAAGGCGCAGAGCGAGGACGTCAGCGGGAGCATACTGAAGTATGTGACCGGTGTGGCTGAGCGATGGCAACGCGGTCATGGCGTAAAAGATTCGTTTCGTGCACCAAGATTTGCCTGGCGGCTTTAGCGCGGTGGTCCCACCTGACCCCATGCCGAACTCAGAAGTGAAACGCCGTAGCGCCGATGGTAGTGTGGGGTCTCCCCATGCGAGAGTAGGGAACTGCCAGGCATTAAATAAGTGAAGAAGCCCCGCACGAAAGTGCGGGGCTTTTTTACGTCTGCACTTTGCCACGTTAAGCTGAAAATATGATCTGCAGGCACGCGGTATGTCACCCTTAACTCCCCATTATTCACTTCTGAATGACCAGCAACCCGCTGATTTTTCGATAATTAGCGACATGGCTCACAATAATAATCTCGGATTACGCCGCCTTTACCTTCAGTAGACTTAAATGCTTTACTCACTCCTTTAAACGCTGTTGATCAGCAAGGAACAGAGGTAAGGCATGGCACCCACAAATAATAAAACTCAGACGGATGATACAAAGAAACGTATCTGGGCTATCGTCGGCGCGTCATCGGGTAACCTGGTTGAGTGGTTCGACTTCTACGTTTACTCCTTCTTCTCACTCTATTTTGCCCACATTTTCTTTCCGCAGGGCGATACCACCACTCAGTTGTTACAGACGGCGGGCGTTTTTGCGGCAGGATTTTTAATGCGTCCGATTGGCGGCTGGCTGTTTGGCTATATCGGCGACAAACATGGCCGAAAAAATTCGATGCTGGTTTCGGTCTGCATGATGTGTTTTGGTTCGCTGGTGATCGCCTGCTTACCCGGTTATGAAACAATCGGTGTGGCTGCGCCCGTCATTCTGCTGCTGGCGCGTATGTTTCAGGGATTATCGGTGGGCGGAGAATATGGGACCAGTGCAACCTACATGAGCGAAGTGGCTCTGGAAGGACGCAAAGGATTCTACGCCTCATTCCAGTATGTCACGCTGATTGGTGGCCAGTTAGCGGCGGTACTCACCGTCGTGGTCCTGCAATTTCTGCTGACGGATGCAGAACTGCGAAGCTGGGGCTGGCGTATTCCGTTCTTCCTCGGCGCACTCCTCGCCGTTGTCGCATTATGGTTACGACGTTCACTGGAAGAGACCTCAGATAAGACGAGCCGCGAACATCGCGATGCGGGTAGCGTAATCGGGTTACTGCGTAATCATACTCGTCCCTTCCTCATGGTGCTGGGTTTCACCGCAGGCGGCTCCCTGAGTTTTTACACCTTCACTACCTACATGCAGAAGTATCTGGTTAATACGTCAGGTATGGATCCTAAAACCGCCAGTGGCCTGATGACCGGTGCTTTGCTGGTCTTTATGCTGATTCAGCCGATTATCGGTGCCCTGTCAGATAAAATCGGTCGTCGCACCTCGATGATGATTTTTGGCGCGGGCGCGGCCATCTGTACGGTCCCCATTCTGACGCTGTTGCAAAACGTGCAGAGCCCTGGTGTGGCTTTCCTGTTGATCATGCTGGCGCTGCTGATTACCAGCTTCTACACCGCCATCAGTGGCATTCTTAAAGCAGAAATGTTTCCGCCACAGGTGCGCGCACTGGGTGTAGGACTATCTTACGCAGTAGCGAATGCGATCTTCGGTGGGTCGGCAGAGTATGTTGCGTTGCTGATGAAGCAGCAGGGGATTGAGACGACTTTCTTCTGGTATGTTTCAGCGATGGGCGCGGTGGCATTTCTGGTGTCGCTGTTGCTGCACAAGCGCGGTAAGGGGATTAAGCTTTAACAGAGAAAGCTACTGACTCAGATTCCACAGGGCAATGCCGCTGGCAGCACCGGCGGCATCCCATGCGCAATCCTTCCAGCTCCAGCTGCTGCCATTTGGGCGGCTGTCATATCACTCTTTTCCTGCCCCAGGGGTAATGAAAACAGGATGCCGATAGTCTGACTTTGCCGGTCAGAATGGTGCTGACGCTGCCTTCCCATATTCACTACCGGCAGCGGCCAGAACTGCAGAGGCGACAAAATGCTCCGCTTTATCCCGTCCGCTCTACTGATCTTTTGCCATATGGGCGCATCCATTACACAACAGCCCAGCAAGCAGCACACTTCGCATAGCAGATGCCTTATTGGCCGCAGCGATTAAAGAATCCGGCTGATCAGGCGATCGATACGTATCCGGCGCAGACGGCGAATCAGCTTGCGCACCTTGGCCGGGTAATCAGCAATACTTTCAAGCTCACGGAAATGCGTCACTACCGTCGTGTTCTGCCGGATTAACGTCAGCTCCTTCTCACGCTGAGCCGCTAACTCCTGATGAGGATCGTGGATCAGCACCGCATTTTCCAGATCGAGCCGCCAGGCACGTGGATTGAGGTTATTACCGGTAATCAGCTGCCATTCATCATCAACCCACATTCCTTTAAGGTGATAACTGTTCTCGCCATCCTTCCACAGTCTCACGACCAGCTGATCGGTCGTAACGTAGTAGTGCAAACGGCTCATAAAGCGACGCAGATTGATTTCATACAGGTAAGGCAGTGCGCCGATGATTTTGAACGGCTGATCGGGCGCAATATAGAAGTCATTGGCTGTTTTATCGCCGACGATGATCTCAACCTGTTTTCCCTGACGCAGAAGATGAATGATATTACGTACCAGCAAGGCGGGCATGTTGAAGTAGGGGGTACAGATGATCAGCTTCTGTTCCGCACAGGGCATCAGGTGGAAAATGGTTTTATTGAGCAGGCTATGCTTACCCAGACCGACCAGCGGCGTGACCGTCAGTTCATCGTTGCCGGCATTCCCTTCAAACTGATAATTGAAACCGCGCAGGTCCTGACGGAACTGGCGTGTCTCATTTTTAATTTCAGGACTTGAGGGGCGCTCAGCAAAATCGAGTCGGTTTACCGCCTCTGCTGACTTCAGATTGAGCGTGATCCAGTCATACATCGTATCTGTCAGCTGGGAATTACGGATAACCTGATAACGGTCATAGCGATACTTATCATGCTGATGCAGGTAGACATCATTGATGCTGGCGCCGCTGTAGAGCAGCATATCATCAATAATGAACCCTTTAAGGTGGAGCACGCCCAGCGCTTCACGGGTATTGACCGGGATACCATAAACCGGGATGGCAATATCCGGATAACGTGTCGCCATTTCGCAATACCAGTCGGCATTGGTTACGCCTCGCGCTGCGCCAATTCGCCCACGCTGCGCACGGTGCCAGTCAACCAGAATCGAGATATCCAGCTCCGGCCGCGCCTGCTTCGCACTATAAAGCGCATCCATGACGGCACGTCCGGCGTCATCATTTTCCAGATAGAGCGCAACAATACAGATGCGAGTCTGCGCTGCCGCAATCTTCTCCAGCAACGTCTGGCGAAATTCGGCAGGCGAGTAAAGTGTCGACACATCCGCAACGGATTGTGACAGTTTCGGCAGCTGTGCGAGGTGTTGTTGGTGTTTGTTACGTTTAAATTTAGACAACATCACAGTGCACTTCTTCTCTGTTCATTGCATGGCCTTTTGCCATCAAATCAGGGTTATAACCACAAATAATAACATCAACTTCGCCGATTCGAACGTTTTTTACCTTTCTCTACAAGGTTAGTTGATCTCATTCTGTAAAGACAATTTCAGGCTGACAATACCGTCATCCAGTTGAATATCAACATGAAAGTTGAGCTTTCGTGCCAGCGTAATCATGCCGCGGTTATGGGGCATGGTGATACCGTTCAATTGTTGCAAGCCGTGATGCCGGGTATAGCGGATCATCTTTTCCAGCAGACGACGGCCCATGCCTAAGCCTTTCAGGTCGGAACGGACCAGCACCGAAAACTCCGCATCAATGTTATCTGCATCAGAGATAGCGCGGGTGACGCCGATGATCTCGGATCGTCCATGATGCTGACGTACCGCCACAATCGCCATCTCGCGGTCATAATCGATCTGGGTCATGTTGGCGAGATCATCATGAGTAAACTCACTGATTTCACTGAAGTAGCGGTAGTAGAGATCTTCTTTGGTGACCTGACTGATGAAATCGCGCAGCAGGGGCTCATCCTCTGGCAGAATGGGCCGGAACAGGCAGAATTGCCCATCCTTTAACTCTACCTGCTCTTCCAGATGCTGAGGATAAGGACGTATTGCCAGCCGTGCTTCGTTATCGCCGTGGAACGGAGCCAGCGTCAGGGTGACATCCAGCAGGGTAAAATCATTGCCCGCAGCCAGCAGCGGATGAATATCCAGTCGCTGGATCTCCGGACAATCCACCACCAGGTTAGAGACCTGCACCAGCAGCTGGCTTAAACCGGGGATATCCAGCGGATTCAGCGCGCTGCGGCTGCGGATTTTTCCGCTCTTGATCGCCTGAATCACCAGATAGCGTGCCAGCGTCATATTCAGCGGGGGAAGGGCAACGGCAGCCTGTTTATCGGCCTGCCATTCAACGCCGCCTTCCCCCAGCATAATGATCGGGCCAAACAGGGCATCCTGTTCGACCACGACCCGCAGCTCCTGTGCGCCTGCACGACTCGCCATGCTCTGAACCAGCAGCCCTTCGATACGTGCCTGCGGCAGCGTCTGTTTTACCCGATCAAAAATGGCCTCAGCGGCATGCTCCACTTCGCTGGCATTACGCAGGTAGAGCATCACGCCCTGCACCTCCGATTTATGCGCGATATCGGGTGAACGCAATTTTAGTGCCACCGGGTAGCCAATCTGATCGGCAATGGCCACTGCCGCCTTACTGTCACTGGCGATCCAGGTCGGCAGCGTGGCCAGCCCGTAAGCCTGCAGTACCGGCTGCACTTCGTGGGTATCCAGCGCAGTAACACCGCGCTCCAGCGCCTGTGACAGCAGCTGGTGTGCATGGGCACTGTCCAGGTTCAGGGTGGCGGGCAGGGCAGGGGTTTCGCGCAGCTGCTTCTGGTTACGGCGGTACTCAACCTGATGCATAAAAGCGGTCACCGTTCCCTCTGGCGTGCGCCAGGTCGGTATCCCCGCCTGCGTAAAGGCTCGGCGCGCGGCTTGTGAAGAGAACTCGCCGCTCCAGTTGGTCAGCAGCGTCACCAGCTTACCGCGCGGGTGACGGGCGATGGTGTCGATCAGATGTCCGGCCGTTTCAGTCGCGGGCGCGACCGCGCTTGGCGCATGAATAATCATCAATGCATCAAGTTCATGGCTGTCGAGCAGGATCTCTGTGCAGGCGGCATAACGTTCTGCTGTGGCGTCATCTTTTAAATCCAGCGGGTTGCCGCGGCCTGCGCCAGCGGGCAACAGCGCCTCGAGCTGCTGAATCGTCTGCTCGCTGAGCTGCGCCAGTTTCCCGTTGCGGGCATAGAGCTCATCCAGCGCCAGCGCGGCGGGGGCGGCACCATTACTGATGATCATCAGCCTGTCGCCACGCAGCGGCCGCATATGACTCAGCGACTCAACGGCGGAGAAGAGCTCATGAGTATCCTGCACCCGCAGTAACCCGGCACGCTGAATGGCTGCATCCCAGGCGGCGTCCAGACCGCTGTGGGTGCCCAGCAGCGCCTGTGCTTCCCGGCTGCGACCACTCTTGATCACCAGAATCGGTTTATTACGGGAGGCGCTGCGTGAGGCAGAAACAAAACGACGCGCATCGCTGAGGTGCTCAAGATAGAGCAGGATAGCGCTGGTTTTACCGTCGCGAGCCAGGAAGTCGAGCAGATCATCGACATCGGTATCCAGACTGTCACCCAGCGCGATAAACCAGGAGAAACCGAGATTACGCTGCTGCGCCCAGTCGAGAATGGTATTGGATACGGCGGCGGACTGGGAGATAAATGCGATACGGCCTTTCTCTATCGGCACTGGCGAGAAGCTGGCATTCAATCCCTGCCAGGGGGCCAGCAGGCCAAGACTGTTCGGGCCCAGCAGACGTATCTGCCACTGGCTGGCACAGGCTTTGAGTTCGGCAGACTGGCTGGCGGGCGCAGAGAGAATAATGCAGGCTTTGCAACCTTTCTCCCCGAGCTGTTGCAGCAGTTCGAGGTTACGTTTTGAGTGGGTGCAGATCACTGCCAGGTCTGGCGCGAAAGGTAAGCTGTCGATGGTGGGCCAGGCCAGTACGCCGCTGACCGCTTTATATTTCGGCGTCACCGGCAACACCGGGCCGCTAAAACCGCCCGCCAGCAGGTTACGCATCATAAAATATCCGGCGCGCCCTGGCGTGACCGAGGCACCAATCACCGCAATTGATTTAGGTCGTAACAGCGCTTCCAGTCCGCGTTGGCTCATCTCGCTCTCCAGAGTTCGGGATTTGCGTGATTGTAAACGCTTTTTGCTGGCAGTGCTTCCGGGCAGATCGCAGGCTGCGCATTCCGATTTTAATCTCTGTCACCGCAGGGACGCTCCCGCCAGGAGGTGACTGGGCGATTAAACCTGTCCGGCGTGGTGCGGTTTCCCTGCCAGGTAGGCCGCGCGGAACTGATCAAAATGGTGAGATAACGCCTCAGCTGCCAGCCGATCGCCCGCCTGCGCCAGCAGCGCCGCGGCCACTTCAGCAGTACAGTGCTGACCTGCGCCGTGGGCTTCACGCAGCGTATAGCGCGACGGGGTGCTGACATCCAGCGACATCACCGGCAGGGCGTCGAGCCAGGGGCTTTTACGGAACATTTTGCGGGCTTCGGTCCACGTGCCGTCCAGCATAATAAACAGCGGCGGCTTGCCACTGACGGGCGGCGTTGTCAGCACTTCGCGACCGGGGTCGGCATAAGCGGCCGGGAAAACCACCAGCGGCTGATAATCGGGATTGCGCACCGCCGCCAGCAGCAGCGGATCCGGCTCGGTGCGTGACCAGCCAAAAGCCTGGGTATCCGGCAGAATATCGGCAATCAGCCGGCCGGTGTTGCTCGGCTTCATCGGCTCGGTATCGAACATCACCAGGCAGAAGCGGCTACGGGCGGACTGCGGTACGATCTGACTGCAGAGACAGTTGACTTCTGGCAGCAGGCAGCCCTGACAGCGGATGACCCGATTCCCGCGCGCGAGGAAAGGACGGGTGGATCGGGCCAGGCGTTGGGTGCGCAAGCGCAAAACAGCATTATCAGACATGAGTATTCAGGGCAGGAAAAACGTCAGTGTAATCGAAGCACACGCGAAAAGGAAAAGGCCAGCCAGGCTGGCCTCTGAAGATTAAAGTGACTCATCCAGCCATTCATTGAAAGGCGCTTTGGGCATCGCGCCATTCAGCATGTCGACCCGCTCGCCGTTCTTAAACAGCATGATGGTCGGGATGCTGCGAATGTTGAAACGGGCGCTCAGGGCCGGTTCCGCTTCGGTGTTCACTTTAATAAAGCGGACTTTACCGCTGCGTTCACTGGCGACATCTTTAAACACCGGCGCAAAATTGACACAGGGACCACACCAGGGCGCCCAGAAATCGATCACCACCGGCAGATCGTCCTGCAGATATTTGTCAAAGTTAGCGCTGGTGGCATTCACCACTTCGCCATCAAATAACGCATTTCCACAGCGACCACATTTCGCCACGTCGGCAAGGCGTTCTTCAGGAACGCGATTGGTTGCCTGACAGGAAGCGCATACCGTATTCATAGGAACCTCTGATGTTGAAAAGTGTCAGTCTGATAAATATTGTTCATTATGAAAGGGGACGGATTCCCTCTCAATCTGGATTGCTCTATAGGTTCAATAGTTGATAGCTAAGCGCCAGCACATCAGGTAATCTGCGCGCTCTCAATGCAGGAGGAAGACATGAACGACGAATTTAAAGGCAAGAGCGGTAAGGTTAAGGTGATGTACGTGCGTGGCGAGGACGATAAAAGCGCGCGCGCGCCTAATCCTCGTACAGGCAAAGGTGGTCACGCTGCTGCCCGTTCGGATGATAATCGTCGTTCGTCTGGCCCCCGTACTGAACGCAGTCAGGAAGGTGGTCGCTCCGCTGGCCGTCGCAGCGACGACACCGGTCGCAGCAGTTCACCGCGTCGTGATGAAGGCGGACGTGGCGCTCCACGCCGTTCAGACGATGGCGCAGGCCGCCGCAACGATCGTGGCGATGATAATCGCGGCGCCTATGGCAGCAGCGATTCCCCATGGCGCACTGTGTCACGCGCGCCATCAGCAGATCGTCCGGCAACCGAAAGCGATAAGCCGGATCATGGCGGCATCAGCGGCAAGAGCTTCGTCGATCCCGAGCAGATCCGTCGTCAGCGTAACGAAGAGACGCGCGTCTATGGTGAGAACGCCTGTCAGGCGCTGTTCCAGAGCCGTCCTGAAGCGATTGTTCGCGCCTGGTTCGTGCAGGAAGTGACACCGCGTTTCCGCGAAGCGCTGCGCTGGCTGGCGGCTAACCGCAAAGCCTATCACGTCGTGGAAGATGCTGAGATTACCAAAGCGTCAGGCACTGAGCATCACGGTGGCGTCTGCTTCCTGATCAAAAAGCGCATGGGTATGGCGGTTTCTGAATGGCTGAGCCAGGCGAATACCAAAGATTGCGTACTGGCATTGGAAGATGTCAGCAACCCGCATAACCTCGGCGCGATTATGCGCAGCTGCGCGCACTTTGGCGTAAAAGGTTTGCTGGTGAACGACGCCTCACTGCTGGAGTCCGGCGCAGCGGTACGTACCGCAGAAGGCGGAGCTGAGCATGTGCAGGCCATCAGCGGCGCAACCTTCAGTGAAGGTCTGGAAGCGTTCCGTAAAGCGGGTTACACCATCGTCACCACCTCCAGCCATCAGGGCACGCCGCTGGCGCAGGCTCAGCTGCCCGAGAAAATGGTGCTGGTGTTAGGGCAGGAGCGTGAAGGTCTTTCTGATACCGCGTTCAAACAGGGTGACATGAGCCTGTCGATTGGCGGCACCGGCAACGTAGAAAGCCTTAACGTCTCGGTCGCAACCGGCGTACTGCTCGCCGAATGGTGGCGTCAGAACGCATAAAAAAACGGGCCGAAAGGCCCGTTTTGCTGTGTCACATCAGTGCGCGCCACCGCCACCGCCGCCTGCGCTAAACGGCGGACGGGCAAACCAGATCAGCACCAGCAGAATCAAAAAGACCCCCGCCGACGCCCAGAAAATTTCATTCGCTGAAATAATCAGTCCCTGGTTAGTAATCTGCTGCGCGATCCAGGCCGACGCCTGCTGCTGCGTCATCCCCATGCTCTCCAGCTGGCTATACATCTGCTGCGAATTGACGTTGTACGGGGTGATCGACTCCGTCAGGTAGCTATGATGCATCGACTCGCGGTTACTCCACATAGTGGTGGTAATCGACGTTCCCACCGAGCCTGCAAAGGTACGCATAAAGTTCGACAGGCTGGAGGCTGCGGCCATGCGCTCCGGCGGCAATCCCGACAGCGTAATGGTGGTCAGCGGCATAAAGAAGCAGGCCACGGCAAAGCCCTGAATAAACTGCGGCCAGGCTGAGGCACCAAAGTCCATTCCCGGTTCAAACGTATACGCGCGCCAGTAGAAGCAGACGGCATACATAATGAAGCTGAACGTGACCAGCCGTCGCATGTCGAGCTTATGGGCAAAGCGTCCGATGATCGGCGACAGGATCACCGGCAAAATGCCCACCGGCGCAGACGCCAGACCGGCCCAGGTTGCGGTGTAGCCGTAGACCTCCTGCAGCAGCTGCGGCAACAGAACAATCGAGCCGAAGTAGAGCATATAAGCCAGACTGATCGACAGGCAGCCAATGGTGAAGTTGCGCGACTTAAACAGCGACAGATCTATGATCGGGTGATCGTCAGTCAGCTCCCACACCAGCAGGACTGACAGCGCAATCACGGCCACTACCCCGAGCACGATGATCTCGGACGAGTTAAACCAGTCGAGCTCCTTTCCGCGATCCAGCATCACCTGCAAACAGCCGATCCCCACCACCAGCAGCACCAGCCCGACCATATCGATCCGCCGGATTTCGGTTTTGGTTTCCCGGCCGCGCAGGGTTTGCAGCGTCAGTATTACCACCGCCACACCAATGGGCACGTTGATAAAGAAGATCCAGCCCCAGTGATAGTTATCGCTGATCCAGCCGCCCAGTATCGGGCCACAGATTGGGGCGACGATCACCGTCATCGCCCACAGCGACAGCGCAACACTGCGCTTGGCAGGCGGATAGTTGTTGAGCAGCAGACTTTGCGACAGCGGGATCAATGGACCCGCGACGATCCCCTGAATGACGCGGAAGAAGATCAGCATCTCCAGGCTGTCTGACATGCCGCACGCCCAGGAGGCGATAGCAAACAGAATGGTCGACCAGGTAAAGAGCTTCACTTCACCGATGCGTTTTGCCAGCCAGCCGGTCAGCGGGATCGAGATCGCATTGGCCACACCAAACGAGGTGATCACCCAGGTTCCCTGGGAGTTCGACGCTCCCAGATTACCGGCAATCGTGGGGATAGCCACGTTGGCGATGGTCGAGTCCAGAACCTGCATGAACGTCGCCAGCGACAGCGCAATGGTCATCAGGACCAGCGGCATTCCTTCAAGCGGTTTTTGTGCCATTACAGCCTCCGCGTCATCATCCGGCGTTGGCGCGGACGATATCGGTGATCAGCTGATTGACCGGCGCAAGGTCAATCGCCAGTGCGTTGCTGCTGTAAGCGGCTTGCTGACGGGCGCTGGTGGCCAGCGCGCTGCCCTCTTTGCTGGTGGTATCTATTTTAACCAGCGTTGAGAGGCCAATACGCAGCGGATGTCTGGCGATATCTTCCTGATTCAGTTCGATACGAACTGGCAGGCGCTGAACCACTTTGATCCAGTTACCGGTGGCATTCTGTGCCGGCAACAGTGAGAAGGCGCTGCCGGTGCCCATATCCAGTCCTGCAACTTTGCCCTGATAAACCACTTCGTCACCGTAGATGTCGGCAACCACGGTGACAGGCTGACCAATACGAACGCCAGCCAGCTGGGTCTCTTTAAAGTTGGCATCGACCCACAGATTCGTTGCAGGCACGACGGCGAGCAGCGGGGTGCTGGTGGAGATTTGCGAACCGACCTGTACGCTGCGACGGGAGACAAAACCATCCATCGGGCTACGGATTTCGGTGCGCTGCAGCGCCAGCCAGGCGTCACGCAGCTCAGCCGCGCTCTGTTGCACGGCAGGCTGATTTTCCAGTGAGGTGTTGAGGATCATCGCCTGATTCGCATTGTATTGCTGAATCGCCACGTCCAGTTGTGCTTTGGCCGTCGCGACAGCATCGCGGGCGTGCTGCAACTCTTCACGGCCAATCAGATTAGCCGCACCTAACGGCTCACGGCGTTTCAGGTCGGCCTGTGCCTGCGCCAGAGCGGTCTGTTGCAAGGTAATGCTGGCCTGATACTGTTTGCCATTAATCATCAGCTGATGCGTCTGACGCACGCTGGTGGCGAGTGCCGTCTGCGCTTTTTCAAACGCCTGCTCCGCATCCGTCTTATCCAGTGAAACCAGCACATCGCCTTTTTTGACGAAATCGGTATCTTCAAACCAGACTTTATTCACGCTACCGGAGACCTGTGCCATCACCTGCACCTGGTTACCCGCAACGTAGGCGTCATCTGTTTCCTGAAAATGGCGCAGGACCAGGAACCAGTAAACTCCCCAGGCAATACCAATCAGCACAAAGATCAGCGCCAGCACGATGAGCACACTTTTGCGCTTCTTCTTTTTGTTGGCTGACGGTTGCGGGCTTTGTGCTTCTGCCGTTGCACTCATGTCTTTCTCCACGTTTTCCATTTAGTCGGGCGGCAGAAATCCCTTTTCGCCAGCGCCCGAGTCGAAAAAGCCAGCGACTGAGCGCTGGCCAGATAAAAAAGGAAATTAAAATAACGATTCCGACAGGTGATTGTGTCGCACTTATTGCTATTAGCGGGACAGTGAGGCGATCAGCTGATCTTCATCCATTTTATCAAGACGATTAAGTAGCTTACGGGTGATGCCTTCCAGCTGCGACTTCTCATCGACGGAGAGCGAAGACCAGAGGTATTGCAGGCTCTGATGCTGAGGTGGCAGCAACTGACGCAGGAACTCCATCCCTTTATCGGTCAGATGCAGGTGCAGGCAGCGACGGTCGTGATCGCTTTCGCGACGCTCAATCCAGCCGCGCTTTTCCAGTTCATCAGCAATGCGCGTGGCATTGGTGCGCGAAGAACCAAGGGCAGAGCTGAGCTCAGAGGGCTGAATACTATGGTTTTCCTGTGCATCCAGCGTAATCAACGCCATGAACAGGGTTTCATTAATACCCTGTGCTTTCAGCATCTTATTACGGTTGTCCAGCAGTTTACCCTGCATATGCATACAGAGACGCGTCAGAATAATTTCCTGCAACGGAAAATCCTTATGGCGATTGGCACGGATGTTTAGCATCTGCTCAATGGGAGTAAACGAACTTTCCATTAAAAAAAACCTCACTAATTGCAACTTGTATAATAACTATGGTGACAGGATAAGCGTAGTCACTTTTTGGCAGGTGATCGCTGACAGAATCACTATTCACCATCAAAGGTATTCCAAGCCATTCCCTGGCCCTGGGTCAAAAACCCGTACGTCCGGCGGCAGCCGCTGTGCCGGAACGTGATCAACAAGGGGGCAAATTTAATAATATCGCGGGGAAAAATAACTGAAGTGAATAGGTTTGCTACTAACCATAACAAACCTAACCATTTGTGACCAGACGCAATGCGCTGTCCGGCCAGGCTTCAGTTGATTTTTTCCGGCTCAAAGCGCGATCCGGCTGCCCAAATCAGCAGATTAACCACAGTCAGCAGCGCGCCAGCGCCACAGACGCCATACCAGCCCCAAAGATGGTAAGCGGTCGCGGAGAGCAGTGAGCCGGCCGCGCCACCCATAAAGTAGCTGGTCATGTAACCGGCATTAAGACGGTTCCGCGCCTCCGGCATCTGCGCGTAGATCACGCTTTGATTGGTGATATGGACGGCCTGTACCGCCAGATCCAGCAGCAGGATGCCGACGATCAGCGGCGCAAGCTGCTCCGCGCCCCACGCAATGGCGGCCCACGACAGCAGCATAAGCAGCAGGCCCAGTTGGGTGGTCAGCTTCGCTTTACCCTTGTCAGCCAGCGCGCCCGCCTGACGTGCGGCCAGCGCACCCGCGGCACCGACCAGCCCCAGCAAGCCAATCTCGCCCTCTGAGAAGTGATAGGGCGCCCCGGCGAGCAGAAAGGCCATTGAGGTCCACAGCAGGCTGAAATTGGCAAAGGAGAGGCAGCCGGTCCAGGCGCGGGTGCGGAGCACCCGATTACCCGCATACAGGCGAAAGATGGAGGCCAGCAGTTGCGGATAGCTCATGGGCACGGACTGTTTCACGCGCGGCAGCGATCGCCACAGCGCCAGGGCCATCACCACCATCAGCAGGCTGGCAGTCCAGTAAACGGTACGCCAGCCGCCAAGCTGCGCCAGGCCGCCTGCCACGGTGCGCGCCAGCAGAATCCCCAGCAGCAAACCGCTCATTACCGTTCCCACTATTTTGCCGCGCCGCTCCGGCTCTGCCAGCGTGGCGGCCAGCGGCACCAGGATTTGTGCGGCGACCGAGAACAGGCCGGTCATCACCGTGCCCAGCAGTAAAAAGAGAAAGGAGTGCGAAAGGGCGATAATCACCATGCCCGCAGCAGCCAGCAGGATCATCGTAACAATCAGGCTGCGTCGTTCAAACCGATCGCCAAGCGGCACCAGCAGCAGCAGACCGCAGGCGTAGCCCAGCTGCGCCGTGGTGACAATAAATCCGGCGAGGCTGACAGAGAGATCAAACTGTTGGGCGATGGTATTCAGTAGTGGCTGAACGTAGTAATTACTGGCTACGCAGAGGCCGGTTGCTACTGACATCAGCATTACTAAAGCAGGCGTCAGACCCTGGCGAGTCGCATTCATAAACAGCATCGGTCGCTAATAATCATTTGAGGTTAATAGTAACTCAAAAAACTATTTCACACGCATGTTTATTAACAGGCCATACCAGTCGGGAAAGCAGGCATAAAAAAAGGGCAGAAAAATTTCTGCCCTCAGATAACTGCCCGACTAAAAGCGTATGCTCACTGAGCCAGCACTTTTATCAACCACCCTGAGGCGGAAATGTTTTCAGGTTATTGCGCGGCGGCCTGCGCCTCGCTGATCCATTTATCGAACTCAGCCTGATGCGCCTTAATCCAGCCATCCACATGACGGTTAATCGCCTCTTCTGAGTTTTGTCCGGCATGCATTGCTGAGTTTTCAGCATTGATATCGGTAATGGGCAGCTTCATGACCGCAAACAGACGGGCAGCCGCCGGGTTTTTCGCCGCCCAGGCTTTGTTGGCGACGATGTGCATGGTGTTAACCGGGAAACCGTAGTTCGCGCCGTTTGGCAGCTTAGTATCCACATCCTTCTGTTCGCCAGGCAGCGAAGAGAACGGCACCTGCAGCCAGACCACATCGCGGCCCGGCTTCAGCACATCGCTCAGCCAGTAGGGCGTCCAGGTGTAATAAAGGATCGGTTTACCCTGCTTGTAGCGTGCCAGCGTATCCGCCACCATCGCCGAATAGTTACCCATATTGGCGGTTACGGTATCACTAAGACCGAAGGCGCTGTTCTGATGATTAATCACCGCTTCACAGCCCCAGCCTGGCGTACAGCCGGTCATATCCGCTTTGCCATCGCCGTTGGCGTCAAACAGGCTGGCGATCTTAGGATCTTTCAGCTGTTCGATATTGGTGATGTGATATTTCTCGGCGGTCTTCTTATCAATCAGATAACCCTGGGCGGCACCGGTAACGTAGGTTCCCTGACGATAGAGCTTCTGATCGCCACCGGCGGCTTTGTACATGTCGTCATGCAGCGGCTGCCAGTTCACCGCGGTAAAGGTGGCGTCGCCAGCGGCGATAGAGGTGTAGCCCACGTTGTAATCCACTTCACTCGGCTTGCTGACCTGATAGCCGAGTTTTTCCAGCGCGCGGCTGACAATCAGGGTCTGAAAAGTCTCTTCAGCGATAGTGCTCTGTATGGGTTGTACCGTAATACCTTTGCCCGGCAGATCGGCAGCGGAGACGTGTGAAACGGCCAGCGTGGTTACCACGGCGGCGAGCAGAGAGGCTCTGTTGCGCATAGTCATTCCTTATTTCAGATGTCGCGTCAGGATGGGCGGCGCGCAGGCGCCGCCCGACAGATTATTTTTTACGCGAAGGAGAGAAGATCAGGCCCAGCGGGCCGGTGTGATACCAGTGGCGATTACCGCGGCTGCGGCTATCGCGACCAAACGATTGGGTCAGGCGGTCAAGGATAATGGCAAGGATCACAATCCCTACGCCACCCACCGTAGCCAGCCCCATGTCGAGACGGCCAATACCGCGCAGCACCATCTGACCGAGTCCGCCCACGGCGATCATCGAGGCGATCACCACCATCGACAGCGCCAGCATCAGGGTCTGATTAACGCCCGCCATAATGGTGGGCATCGCCAGCGGCAACTGCACTTTGAATAGCAGCTGACGCGGACTGGCACCAAAGGATTCGCTCGCTTCGATCAGATCGGCGGGCACCTGCTTAATGCCGAGAATAGTCAGACGTACAATCGGTGGCAGGGCGAAGATAATCGTGACCACCACGCCTGGCACGTTGCCGATACCAAACAGCATCACAATCGGCACCAGATAGACAAAGGCGGGTGTTGTCTGCATCGCATCCAGCAAGGGACGTACGATACGCGCTGCCCGTTCACTGCGGGCCAGCCAGATCCCCAGCGGCAGGCCGATGAGAATGCAGAACATCAGCGCGGTAAGCACCAGCGCCAGCGTGACCATCGCCTGCGACCAGGCGCCAATTGCGCCAATCAAGATCAGCGATACCAGCGTGGCGATGCCCATGGCGGGTGTCGCGATCTGCCAGGCGATCAGCGCAAACACCAGAATCGCTACCGGCGCGGGCATTCCCAGCAACAGCTGCTGAAAGGCGCTGAGAATATAGTCAACCGGTACCCGGATACCCTGAAACAGCGGGCGGAAATGGTTGACCACCCAGTCGATGCCGGTAGTCACCCAGTGATCAAGCGGGATCCAGGTTTTGTGGAACGGATCCATGATATTGAAATGTTCCGGCGCGGGCGCGGGGGCGCTGTTGAGCCAGTCACTGCTGCTGGCTGCATCGGGTGTCGCGCTGCCATCGGGCGTGCCCCAGGCATCGGCACCGCCGCTGCTGGTGGGCGCAGCCTGACTGCTGGCGGCGGTGCCGCTATCCCACGGATTGGTGGTTTCCTGACTCATGGCTGGGCTCCTTCACGATCTAACGCGCGCAATAGCGTGCTTTTGGAAATGATACCGACATACTGATTCTCCTCGCCGACCACTGGCACCGCACAGGGCGCCTGAGCGACGTGCGAGAGCAGATCGCTCAGTGAGGTATCGGCGGGCACCGCGGCTGGCGAGTCGAGGAGGGCGCTATCGAGTCCCAGACCTGCTGCCAGCGCGGCTTTCAGCGAGTCGGTGGAGACCACGCCAAGAAACTTCTGTTTCTCCAGCACGTAGCCGTAGTCGCGGTCTTCATCCTGCAGCAGCTTAATGGCGGAGCGCGGGCCGAAACCTGGCGCTTTGCGGATCAACGCTCCCGCGCTACGACGGGCGATATCTTTGGCGCTGAATACGTGGCTGATATCGACGCCACGGAAAAAGGTGCGGACATAGTCATTGGCCGGATTATTCAGGATCTCATCCGGCGTACCAACCTGTATCACTTCGCCGCCCTGCATAATGGCAATACGGTCGCCAATACGCATCGCTTCATCAAGATCGTGGGAAATAAAGACGATGGTGCGCTGATGCCTGGCTTGTAAATTAACCAGTTCATCCTGCATTTCAGTACGAATCAACGGATCCAGAGCGGAGAAGGCCTCATCCATTAATAAGATGTCGGGATTGATGGCCAGTGCGCGGGCTAATCCGACGCGCTGCCGCATCCCTCCGGAAAGTTCATCCGGGTAAGCGTGCGCATAATTCTCCAGCCCGACCTGACGTAACGCTTCCAGTGCTTTTTCCTGGCGTTCAGCCAGTGCGACTCCCGCTAATTCCATGCCAAATGCCGTATTATTTAATACATTCATGTGCGGCATCAAAGCAAATGACTGGAATACCATGCTGATTTTATTTCTGCGCACGTCACGCAGTTCGCTGGCTGATATTTTGGCAATATCGACACCGTCAATAATCACCTGGCCGCGCGTCGGCTCTATCAGACGATTGAGAAGGCGAACCATGGTCGATTTTCCTGAACCGGATAACCCCATGATGACGAATATCTCGCCTTCTTCAATGGCCAGACTGGCGTTCTTTACGCCAAGGGAGAGCCCGGTCTTCTCAAGAATGACATCTTTGGTCGCACCCTTTTCAATATATTTAAACGCGCGATCCGGATTGTCGCCAAATATTTTATAGAGATTTTTTACTTCGAGCTTAATAGCCATGCAGTCATTAAATCCTGGTTGAAATATCTAATATTATCCTGTCGTTCCCGCTGAAATTTAAGCAGGCCATACCGTAGCACACTGACGTTATCTGACAACCCTGAAGTGGAATATTGACCGGCCGCGGGACATTCAGATGCCGATTATCTTCAGTGCTCACAAGGGATAAACGTGGATTAATTTTTTGTGAAATCATTGGCGGGTTTTTGGCATTTCAGCCGATTTGCCGCGTGAAAGGGAGAAAAACAAGCGTCACCAGGGTGAAATATTACGGAAATAATGGATTCCGATGCAGGGAAATAATCACGCCTGAAACGATCGGATTCAGTGGAATAATTGGTCGAAAAAAAAGGAAATGCGGGGAGGGGCAGAATCAACAAACGGTGAAATAGTCAGGCTGTTTTGCAGTAATATTTTTTTCTTATGATTAGACGGAATGGCGCGGCTGACACGGCACTGCCAGAGAAAACCGGATGCTGACAAAACAGCACCCGGTAACCCTCAGAAATTCCAGTCCTCGTCTTCGGTTTCGACCGCTTTTCCCATCACATAGGAGGAGCCTGAACCGGAGAAGAAGTCGTGGTTTTCGTCGGCGTTGGGCGACAGAGCCGACAGAATGGCCGGATTCACCGCTGTCAGCTCCGCCGGGAACAGCGCCTCATAGCCCAGATTCATCAACGCTTTGTTGGCGTTGTAGTGCAGGAAGGTTTTCACCTCCTCTACCCAGCCGACATCGGCATAGAGCGCCTCGGTATAAGCCACTTCGTTCTCATACAGCGCCAGCAGCAGATCATAGGCGAACTGCTGCAGCTCTTCGCGGCGCAGATCGTCAGCGGCAGCCAGCGCCTGCTGATATTTGTAACCGATGTAGTAACCGTGAACCGCTTCATCGCGAATAATCAGGCGAATCAGGTCAGCGGTGTTGGTCAGCTTGCCACGGCTCGACCAGTACATCGGCAGCCAGAAGCCGGAATAGAACAAAAACGACTCCAGGAAAACGCTGGCGATCTTCTTCTTCAGCGGATCATCGGCCTGGTAGTGTTCCAGAATGATGCGCGCCTTGTTCTGCAGCGGCGCATTCTCTTCACTCCACTGATAAGCGGCATCCACATCCTGGGTGTTACACAGCGTTGAGAAGATCGAACTGTAGGAGCGGGCATGCACCGCTTCCATAAAGCTGATATTCGACAGCACCGCCTCTTCGTGCGGGGTAATGGCATCTTCCATCAGCCCCGGCGCGCCGATCACGTTCTGGATAGTGTCGAGCAGCGTCAGGCCGGTGAACACCCGGATGGTCAGCTGCTGCTGCTGTTTATCCAGCGTCTGCCAGCCGGGCAGATCGTTGGAGAGCGGCACTTTCTCGGGCAGCCAGAAGTTGCTGGTGAGACGATTCCACACTTCAAGATCTTTGTCATCCTGAATGCGGTTCCAGTTAATTGCCTGAATCTGTTTTAGTTTCATCGTTTTCATCACAGGGAGCATGAGACGCAACCCTGAACCTCCGTGCCCTGAAGCGCCATCTGGCGCAGTCGAATGTAATAGAGCGTTTTGATGCCTTTTTTCCACGCGTAAATCTGCGCTTTGTTGATGTCACGGGTCGAGACGTCATCGCGGAAGAACAGCGTCAGCGACAGGCCCTGATCGACATGCTGAGTCGCTTCTGCGTAGGTATCAATAATCGCTTCCGGCCCAATCTGATACGCATCCTGATAGAGATGGAGATTCTCATTGGTCATAAAGGGCGCGGGATAGTAGACGCGGCCGGTTTTGCCCTCTTTGCGGATCTCGATAGGGGAGACAATCGGATGGATGCTGGAGGTGGCATGGTTAATGTAGGAGATTGAACCGGTTGGCGGGATCGCCTGCAGGTTCTGATTAAACAGCCCGTGCTGCATCACCGCGTCGCGCAGCGCCTGCCAGTCCGCCTGTGTCGGCAGCGTCAGTCCGGCGTCGGCAAACAGCGTCGCTACCCGTTGCGTGCGCGGCAGCCATTCGCGCTGCAGATACTTATCGAAGTAGGCGCCGCTGGCGTACTGCGATTCCGCAAAGCCATCGAAGTTCTGCTGACGCTCCTGTGCCAGCTGATTAGAGGTGTGCAGCGCATAATAGGTGATGCAGTAGAAGTAGAGATTAGTGAAATCCAGCGCTTCCGGTGAACCGTAGGCGATGCCTTCCCGCGCCAGATAGCCGTGCAGGTTCATCTGACCCAAGCCAATGGCGTGCGAACGGCGATTGCCTTCGGCGACCGAGGGCACCGAGCCAATTTCGCTCATCATCGACACCGAGGTCAGAGCGCGGATCGCCACATCCACGGTACGCGACAGATCGCGTGAATCCATCGCGTGCGCAATGTTCAGTGAGCCGAGATTACAGGAGATATCTTTGCCGATCCGGCGATAGCTGAGATCGTCATTGTACTCGCTGGCGCTGTTCACCTGCAGGATCTCAGAGCAGAGGTTGCTCATGTTAATGCGACCGGCAATCGGATTACTGCGGTTCACGCTGTCCTCATACATGATGTAGGGATAGCCCGACTCAAACTGAATCTCGGCCAGCGTCTGGAAGAAGTCGCGTGGCTGAATATAGGTTTTACGGATGCGGTCGTCGGCCAGCATCTCGTCATATTTCTCGCTGATGCTGATATCGCCAAAGGCCTGACCGTAGATCCGTTCAACGTCGTAGGGCGAGAACAGCGCCATCGGTTTGTTCTCTTTTGCCAGCTGGAAGGTGATATCGGGGATCACCACGCCCAGCGACAGGGTTTTGATGCGGATCTTCTCATCGGCGTTTTCGCGCTTGGTATCAAGGAAGCGGAAAATATCGGGATGGTGTGCATTGAGCCACACCGCGCCAGCGCCCTGACGCGCGCCGAGCTGATTCGCATAAGAGAAGGCGTCCTCCAGCATTTTCATCACCGGGATAACGCCCGACGACTGATTTTCAATACGTTTGATTGGCGCACCGGACTCACGCAGGTTCGACAGCAAAAAGGCGACGCCGCCGCCGCGCTTTGAGAGCTGCAGTGCCGAATTCACGGCGCGACCAATTGACTCCATATTGTCTTCGATGCGCAGCAGGAAGCAGGAGACCAGCTCACCGCGTTGCTGTTTGCCGCAGTTCAGGAAGGTTGGTGTAGCGGGCTGGAAACGGCCGCTGAGGATCTCCTCCAGCAGGGCCCGCGCAAGCTTTTCATCGCCCTGAGCCAGCGTCAGCGCCACCATGCAGGCGCGCTGTTCGAAGGTTTCCAGATAGCGTTTGCCGTCGAAGGTCTTCAGGGTGTAGCTGGTGTAGTATTTCCAGGCACCGAGAAAGGTTTTAAACTCAAATCCCCAGTTTTCCGCCACCTCATGCAGCGCAAGCAGGAACGCAAAATCGTACTGGTTCAGCACTTCCGCTTCGTAATAGCTCTCTGCCACCAGATAGCGTAAACGCTCAGCGCAGCTATTGAAGGGGACGGTATTGGGCTGCACATGCTGCAGATAAAACTGACGTGTCGCTTCGCGATCCTTGTCGAACTGGATGCGGCCCTCGGCGTCGTAGAGATTGAGCATGGCATTAAGGGCGTGATAATCGAGCGTCACGCCGTTGAGGGTGTCTGTTGTTGCCAAAATTGGGTTACTCCCGCTTTAACTTTCGCGATATCGTCAGGCGTTCCCATCAGCTCGAAGCGGTAGAGGCAGGGAACATGACATTTATTTGCAATGATGCTGCCCGCCAGGCAGTAACCGGCACCGAAGTTACGGTTGCCCGCTGCGATCACGCCACGAATACCGCGTCGGTTCGCCTCATCATTAAGAAACTGAATCACCTGACCGGGCACCGCACCGCGACTGCTGCCACCGCCATAGCTGGGCACCACCAGAATATAGGGCTGGTCGATATGCAGTTGTTGCCGGGCATCAAGCGGGATGCGCCGGGCAGGCAGGCCGAGGCGCGTCACAAACCGGTGGGTGTTTTCCGACTGGCTGGAAAAATAGACCAGCGGGAACATGTGTTTATCCTCCGACAGCAGAAAGCGTGCGCAGCGTGGCGATTTTGTCCGGGCGGAAACCGCTCCAGTGATCGTTATCTGCCATCACGACGGGTACCTGGCGGTAACCCAGTGATTTCAGGTTGTCGATCGCCTCGGGCTGGCTGTCGAGATTGATAAGCTGATAGGCGAGACCCTGACGGTCCATCGCATTTTTGGTTGCCGTGCACTGGACACAGTTATCTTTAGTGTAAATAATAATGCGCATGATTCGTATTTCCCTCTATATGCGGTTCTGATGCCCGAAAACAAAGCAGACGCGGCAGGTTGCGGGCTTCATTGTGACGAACATCTGGTGTCGTGCTGATGAGATAAATACTAGATGTAGTGGTTTTGTGGGTCAAGCCCACCAGATATAGGGTTTTATGATTTGCATTTGCGCAACAGCGGCAAAGCCAGCAGGGATGCGCCCTGCAGCCTGGAAAAATCTTTTGTAAATGTCATCGGCCAGAAAAAGGGCATAAAAAAGCCCCGCACAGGGCAGGGCTCAGGAGATTTTTTGGAGTTGAGCTTAGCGGCGTGAAGCCAGCAGCACACCCACTACGATACCGAAAGCGGCACCGATACCAACACCGTGCCATGGCTTGTCATGGACATAGGTGTCAACCTGTGCACTGGCATCACGGGCAACCTGTGAGACACGGTTGCTGCCGCCGTTCAGTCTGGAGCGGGTCTGTTTCAGCAGCTTTTCTGCCTGACTGCGTGCAGAATCCACTTCGTCTTTGGCGTCACTGCCGTAAGATTTCAGCAGCGCTTCCAGTGAATCGGCCAGTTCGTTAACATCCTGATTAATATCAATGTCATCGTTTTTTACAGTGCGATTAAACATTTTTTAGCTCCCTTTGATTTAAAAACGTAATACTAGTGTAGACGACCTTGAGATAAACGAGACGCGGGAGTGTTCTTTAGGGAAAATTCCGAATGCCCACTCTGTCATGCTGTTGTAAGGTTGCGAAGCTTTTGAAAGAGGAGAGGATCGAGCATGTATTTACGACCAGATGAGGTAGCGCGCGTACTGGAAAAAGCGGGTTTCGAAGTCGATGAAATTACCCCACGGGCCTATGGTTATCGCCGTGGAGAGAACTATGTTTATGTGAATCGCGAAGCGCGCATGGGGCGCATGGCACTCGTCATTCACCCGACACTGAAAGAGAAGAGCCAGCCGTTCGCTGAACCTGCTTCAGAAATGAAGACCTGCGATCACTACACCCAATTCCCTCTCTACCTGGCGGGTGATTCACAGGAACACTACGGCATCCCGCACGGATTTAGTTCCCGCATGGCGCTGGAACGTTATATTCAAAGCGTTTTCGGCTAACGCATCAGGCCCCGCCGCGACGGGGCACTGAACCGCCTTTACCTCCTCCCTGTTTCCCTGCCGTTGCAATTACCGGCTGTGACGCGTATAAAACTGTCCCTTATAGATGTTTAGACGTCCATACGGATAAAAGTGATGAGCGAACAGCCAACTCCCTCGCAGGAACAATTTAAACGCACCATGAAAGTGCGCCATCTGGTGATGTTATCGCTGGGCGGCGTAATCGGCACCGGCCTGTTTTTTAACACCGGCTACATCATTTCCACCACCGGGGCGGCGGGGACGCTGCTCGCCTATCTGATTGGCGCGCTGGTGGTCTGGCTGGTGATGGTCTGTCTGGGCGAGCTCTCGGTGGCGATGCCGGAAACCGGCGCGTTCCACGTCTATGCCGCACGCTATCTCAGCCCGGCAACCGGCTACACCGTGGCCTGGCTCTACTGGCTGACCTGGACCGTGGCGCTCGGCTCCAGCCTGACGGCGGCGGGCTTCTGTATGCAGTACTGGTTCCCGCAGATCCCGGTATGGATCTGGTGCCTGGTCTTCTGCTGCGCCATCTATCTGCTGAACGTTATCTCAACCCGCTTCTTCGCCGAAGGGGAGTTCTGGTTCTCGCTGATTAAGGTGGTAACGATCGTCGCCTTTATCGTGCTCGGCGGTGCGGCGATGTTTGGGTTTATCCCGATGAAGGATGGCACGCCCGCACCGGGCCTGAGCAATCTGACGGCGCACGGCTGGCTGCCCAACGGCGTACTGCCGATTCTGATGACCATGGTGGCAGTCAACTTCGCCTTTTCCGGCACCGAGCTGATCGGTATTGCGGCCGGTGAAACCCAGCAGCCGGAGAAAGTGCTGCCGCTGGCGATCCGTACTACCGTGGCCCGGCTGATTATCTTCTTCATCGGCACGGTATTTGTGCTGGCGGCGCTGATTCCTATGGATCAGGCGGGTATCGTGAAAAGCCCGTTCGTGCTGGTCTTCGAAAAGATCGGCATCCCGTGGGCGGCTGACATTATTAACTTTGTGATCCTGACCGCTATCCTGTCTGCGGCCAACTCCGGACTCTATGCCTCCGGGCGGATGCTCTGGTCGCTGGCCAATGAAAATACGCTGCCGCGCGCCTTTGCCCGGGTGAACAAGCGCGGCGTGCCGATGCTGGCGATCACCGTCAGCATGGTGGGTGGTTTGCTGGCGCTGGTCTCCAGCGTGGTCGCGCCCGACACGGTGTTTGTGGCGCTGTCAGCTATCTCCGGCTTTGCGGTGGTAGCCGTCTGGCTCAGCATCTGCGCTTCGCATTTTGTTTTCCGTCGTCGTCATCTTCAGCAGGGCAAATCGCTGGCCGATCTGGCCTATCGTGCGCCGCTCTATCCGCTGACGCCGGTGCTGGGTTTCCTGCTCTGCCTGCTGGCCTGTGTCGGTCTGGCGTTTGATCCGACTCAGCGTATCGCGCTGTGGTGTGGCATCCCGTTTGTGCTGTTCTGCTATGCCGCTTACCATCTGACCCACAAATCATCCCCGAAGCCTGAGGAGGCCAATGATGTCGTATAACCCTGTCGCGCAGGCTTTAACGGAGTCGCCACTGCTGATTCTGGATGGTGCCCTGGCCACCGAGCTGGAAGCCCGCGGCTGTCATCTGGCCGATGCGTTATGGTCAGCTAAGGTGCTGATGGAAAATCCTGAGCTGATCTATCAGGTGCACTACGACTATTTTGTCGCCGGCGCGCGCTGTGCCATTACCGCCAGCTATCAGGCGACGCCGCAGGGCTTTGCCACACGTGGCCTTGATGAGGCGGAGTCACTGGCGTTGATCGCGCAGAGCGTCGAGCTGGCGCGACGCGCCCGTCACGATTATCTGGCGGTCCGGCCCGACGCGAAAACGCTGCTGGTAGCGGGATCGGTCGGTCCCTATGGCGCCTTCCTGGCGGATGGTTCGGAATATCGCGGCGACTATGCGTTGCCGGAAGCGGAGATGATGGCGTTTCACCGCCCACGCGTGCAGGCGCTGCTGGCGGCGGGTGCCGATCTGCTGGCCTGCGAAACCCTGCCTTCGTTTGCCGAAGCGCAGGCGCTGGTAAAGCTGCTGGCTGAATTTCCTGAAGGCCGCGCCTGGTTCTCGTTTACCCTGCGTGACGCCGGACACATCAGCGACGGCACGCCGCTGTCAGACGTCGTGAGCTGGCTGAATCAGCAGCCGCAGGTGGTAGCGGTGGGGATCAACTGTGTGGCACTTGAGAGCGTGACGCCTGCGCTGCAGCAGTTGCAGAAACTGACCAACAAGCCGCTGGTGGTCTATCCCAACTCTGGCGAGCAGTATGATGCCAGCAGCAAAACCTGGCACTCAGCGCCATCAGGCTGCACGCTGCATGACAAACTGGCAGAGTGGCAGCAGGCGGGCGCGAAGCTGATTGGCGGCTGCTGTCGCACCTCACCCAACGACATCGCGGCTATCGCCCGCGCTTGTCAACCGCAATAAGCTGGCTGAATCGGGCGATGATAGCCCGATTGAGGTGGAGAGGGCGGTCTACACTCTGATCACTGATCACTCTGTGGACCCCTTCATGAAACAGCGAATTCTGGCCCTGGCCGCCGCGCTGCTGCTTAGCGGCTGTGCCACCATTGTCGGCAATGAAACCCAACTGGTGCGCATCGACTCCTTGCCGCAGGGCGCGCGCTTTACCGTGCAGGATGAGCGTGGCTATGCGGTTGCGCAGGGTTTCACGCCGCAGACCGTTGAACTGGAAAAATCTACCGGCCGCTACTTCGGCAAAAAGCACTACCTGCTGATGCTGGAAAGCCCGGGCTACGTGCCGGTCACGGTGCCTATCGAGGCACGCGCTAACCTGTGGTATCTGCTGGGCAATATCCCGCTGGGTGGATTCCCCGGCTGGCTGCTGGTCGATCCCTTCTATGGCGGCATGTACGACCTTAAGCCTGAACACCCGCGTCCCTTTATGAACCCGGTTGGCGCGCGCGGCTGATTACTGCGCGGTCGGCTTCACCATTCCGCCTGGCGTTTTATGGCGTTCCAGATACTGATGCTGGAAAATGCACATGCGGATGGTGTTGCGGTACTCCCCGTTGATGAAAAACTCATGTTTAAGCACGCCTTCGATCTCGAAGCCGAGCTTGGTGTAGATGTGGATCGCTTTTTCGTTCTCCTGATCGACAATCAGGTAGAGCTTGTAGAGATTCAGTACTGAGAAGCCGTAATCCATCGCCAGCTTCGCCGCCTGGGTTGCCAGTCCTTTGCCCTGATGGGCCGGATCGATAATGATCTGAAACTCGGCGCGGCGGTGCACATGGTTGATTTCCACCAGTTCCACTAATCCCGCTTTCTGCCCGCTGTGCTCGACCACAAAGCGACGTTCGGTCTGATCGTGAATGTGCTTGTTGTAGAGATCGGACAGCTCCACAAACGCCTCATACGGCTCCTCAAACCAGTAACGCATCACGCTGGCGTTGTTATCCAGCTGATGGACAAAGTGCAGATCTTCCCGCTCCAGCGGACGCAATTTTACCGTCATTGCCTTTTCCTCTCATGAAATAATGGTCGCGAGTATACCGCATCAGCCAGCCGCTGCGTTTTGCGCTGTCGCATTCGCGTGCCTGCTTCAGCCTGTAAAGGTTTACAGCGTCGCGTGGCAATCTAATGACTCAGAGGAAGATAACAGCGCGCCGTTCTGGCAATGGAGAGGATGACGCTAATGGCGGAAGAAGGGGATGTTACAGAAAGGCGCGGCGGATGCAGCAGCGCCGGACGGCAGGTGAACGCCGTCCGGCCTGATTTCAGGCAGAGATCTGTTCGATGATACGACCCTGCGACATGTGCACGGCGCGATCGCACATGTGATCGATCACGTCGGGATCGTGGCTCACCAGCACCATGGTCAGGCCATCCTGCTGTTTCAGATCGTTGAGCAGATTGAGGATCTCCGCCTGCACTGACATATCCAGCGCCGACGTCGGCTCATCCAGCAGCAGGATCTTCGGCTGCAGCAGCAGGGCGCGCACGATGGCAACACGCTGACGCTGACCGCCGGAGAGCTGATGCGGATAGCGATCCGCCATAGCGGGATCGAGTCCGACATGACGGAAGCCCTGATCGATACGATCGTTGATATTGTCGCGTTTCAGCAGCTTCAGCGGCTCGGCCAGCGTGCGACGCAGCCGGTGACGCGGATGCAGCGAGGCATAGGGATCCTGAAACACCATCTGCACTTCCTGACGCAGCGCGCCGGTGAAGGCTTTACCCGGCTGAACCTCGTGACCGGCAAGCTGCATCTGACCCTGCCAGTGTGGGTTCAGACCTGCCAGCACCCACAGCAGCGACGACTTGCCGCAGCCTGACGGACCCACCAGACCAAAACACTCGCCAGCGTTAACCTCCAGGTTAACCTCATGCACCACGGTGCGCAGCTCGTAACCCTGTTTGTGGGCGACGCTTAGATTCTGCAGCTTAATCATCATTCGCCTCCAGCGCAGCGCGGTCCAGCACCGGTAATGTCTGTCCGTGGGTCGCTTTGCCCGGACGGCAGGCCCACAGCGTGCGGGTGTAGGGATGGGTAGCGTGCGGCAGATCGGCGGCGGGCAGCGTATCCAGCAACCGGCCTTTATACATCACCATCACCCGCTCGCAATGTTCTGAAACCTGCTGCAAATCATGGCTGATCAGCAGCAGGCCCATGTTGCGCGCCTCCACCAGACCGCGGATCAGCGCCAGCACCTGATCGCGCATGGCATGATCCAGCGCGGAGGTCGGTTCATCGGCGATCAGGAAGTCCGGATCGGTAATCAGGGCGATCGCCAGCATCACGCGCTGGCCCATGCCGCCAGAGAGCTGATGCGGATACTGCTGCATCAGACGACGCGGATCGGGCAGGCCGACCGCATCCAGCATTTCACACACTTTCTCTTTGCGCTCGGCACGGCTCAGGCGGCGATGCAGGATCAGCGGCTCTTCCACCTGCCAGCCAATGGTGCGCGTCGGGTTAAGGGCATACTTCGGGTCCTGCATCACCATCGCCACGCGGTTACCGCGCAGCTGATTCCAGTGACGCTCACTCAGCGTCAGCGCATTTTCACCGGCCACCTGGAGCTGGCTGGCCTGCAGATGCAGCGCGGGCGAGAGTAAGCCCATCAGGCTGCGGGCGGTCAGTGACTTGCCGGAACCGGACTCACCGACCAGCGCCACACGCTCGCGGCCTACGGAAAAACTGATGTTATCGACCAGCAGCGCATCGTCGCTGCGAATGGTCAGCCCCTCGGCATGGAGCAGATTATTTTGCATGACGGGTATCCAGTCGGTCGCGCAGGCCATCGCCTGTCAGGTTAAAGGCCAGGCTGGCAAACAGAATCGCCGCGCCCGGTGCAGCAGCAACCCACCACTGATCAAAAATGACTTTACTGCCTTCGGCCACCATCGAACCCCATTCCGCCGTCGGCGGCTGAACGCCCATACCGAGGAAACCGAGCCCGGCTGCGGCCAGGATAATCCCGCCCAGGCTCAGGGCGGCGCGGACTACCGCCGTCGGCATGCAGAGCGGCAGGATATGACCGAACATCAGGCGAAAGCCCGTAATCCCCTGCATCCGCGCGGCGGCAAGGTAGTCGCTGCGGCGCAGTGCCAGGGTTTCAGCGCGTGCCTGACGGGCAAACGGCGGCCAGCTGGTCAGTGCCAGCGCCAGTGCGCCGTTCATCAGGCCAGGGCCGAGAATCGCCACCAGCGCCAGCGCGATTACCAGGTTGGGCAGTGACAGAAAGATATCGGTAATGCGCATCAGCAGGCGTTCGGTCCAGCCGCCCACGTAACCGGCGGTGATGCCGATCAACAGCCCGGCCGGAATGGTCAGCACCAGAATCAGCGACACCAGCAGCAGGGTCGGACGCGCGCCGTAAATCACGCGCGAGAGCAGATCGCGGCCAAAGCCGTCGGTGCCGAACCAGTGCTGTGCCGACGGGGCCAGCAGACGGCTCGACATGGTCTGCACGTTCGGATCGAACGGCGCAATCAGCGGCGCCAGCAGTGCCATCAGGATAAGAATCGCCACCAGCGTCAGCCCAACGGTTAACGAGGTAACGCGTTGACGGCGACGGCGTGGTCGCAGCGTTTCGAGTTCAGAGAGTTGTTGCGTCATCGGGTTCTCGGATCGGTTAACCAGGTTAAAACATCCGCCAGGGTGTTAATCAGGATAAAGCAGCTGCCGATTAACAGGGTTGAGCCCAGAATCGCCGGCACATCGCCGGAGAACAGCGCATTGGTCATATAGCGACCCACACCTGGCCAGGCGAAGACGGTTTCAGTCAGCACCGAGCCTTCCAGCAGCGTAGCGTAGGAGAGAGCGATCACCGTGACCAGCGTGCCCAGCACGTTGGGGAAGATATGGCGCAGCAGGATGCGCACCCGACCCGCGCCTTTAGCACGCGCCAGCACCACATACTCTTTGCTGCTCTCTTCCAGCAGCGCAGCACGCAGCAGGCGGGTAATGCCCGCCATCGCCAGCAGGCCGAGGATCACCACCGGCAGCCAGAGGTGCGCAATTGCATTGCGGAACATCTCCGGTTCACCCGACAGCCAGCTGTCGATCAGCACAAAGCCGGTCTTCGGCTCCAGGGTGTAGACCCAGATATCATCCAGCCGTCCCGGTCCGGCGGACCAGTGCAGCACCGCATAAAAGAGCAGCAGGCCCAGCAGGCCGAGCCAGAACACCGGCACCGAGTAGCCCAGCAGCGAGACAAAGCGGGCGAGATTATCGATCCAGCTGCCCGGTTTCCAGGCGGCCAGCAGCGCCAGCGTCACGCCGAACACCACCGCGAAGATCATCGCACAGGTCGCCAGCTCGATGGTGGCGGGGAAGGTGGTCATCAGGTCGCCGCTCACCGACTGATTGGTGAGACGGGAGACACCCAGATCGCCCTGCGCCAGATGTTCGACGTAGCGCCAGAACTGCATCAGCACCGGCTGGTCGAGACCCAGGTCATGACGCACCTGCTCATAAGTCGCTTCACTGGCGTGATCGCCGGCGATCTGCTGCACCGGATCGATCGGCGAGAGATGCGACAGCATAAAGGTAAAGGCGAGCAGGCCAAGCAGCGTAACCAGCAGCGACAGTACGCTACCGATCAGGCGCCCGCCACGCTGCCAAAAAAGCCGGGCGAACCCGGCTGAAGGAACAGACTGTGCCATTACTTAGTGACCTGCGAGTAATACACCATGTCAGGGTTAATGCCCTGCACATAGCCTTTCAGGTTGTCGCGCAGGGCGATCAGGTTCTTCGCCTGCATCCCAATCACATACGGTGAGTTCTTCATCACTTCACGCTGCATCGCTTCATACAGCGCCACGCGTTTCTTCGGATCGCTCTCGGCGGTCGCCGCAATCACCTGCTTGTTCAGCTCAGGAATGTGCCAGTCTGAACGGAAGGCGATGGTTTTGCTGCCATCTTCCGGATTGTAAGCAAACGAGGCGGCATTGGTGTTGGGATCGAAGTAGTCGGAGCCCCAGGCGTTCAGCGTCGCTTCATATTTATGCGCTTTCACGTTGGTCGACACTTCGGAGCTCAGACCCGGCACCACTTCCACTTTCACGCCCGCTTTGGCGAAGCTGCCCTGCAGCGCCTGTGCGATATCCAGATAAGGCGGCTGGTTGCTGGTGGAGAGCTTGAAGGTGACGTTGTTCAGGCCCGCTTTCTTCAGAATCGCTTTGGCTTTTTCCGGATCGTAGCTGTATGGCGTGTCGTTGATCGCGCCCAGGAAGCCCTTAGGCAGGAAGCTCTGATGCACGTCGAACTGGCCTTTCAGCAGCTCACTGGCGATGCCTTTGTAATCCCACAGGTAGCGTGCCGCTTCCCAGAAGGCCGGGTTCTTCATCGTTTCGTTCGCGCCGATGTTGAACTGGATGTAGTAGAGCGACGCCATTGGAATCGCTTCCGTCTTCACGCCCGGTTTGCCGTTCAGCGCAGCAATCTGATCGGCACCCAGGTTACGGGCGATATCGGCATCACCCTGTTCCAGCAGCAGACGACGCGCAGCCGGTTCAGGCACGTTCTTGATCAGAATGTTCTTCATTTTTGGCGCGCCCGCTGGTGAAGTCGGGTTAGCGCTGAGCAGCACCACCTGATGCATCACCACTTTGCGGATCTGATACGGGCCGCTGCCCGCCGAGTGGGTGGCCAGCCAGGCGTTACCGAAATCGCCGTTCTTCTGGTTCGCCATCGCGGTTTCTTCATCAATGATCGATGAAACCGGGGCAGAGAGCAGGCTCAGGACGTAGGTCGGGCTGACGTTGGCGGTCCAGCTGATCTGCACATGATTGTCGTCGACTTTCTTCAGGAAGCCATCGACGTTATCTTTGGTCCAGCCGAGCTGCGTCAGGATGAAAGAGGGATCGAGGTTCAGTTTCACCACGCGGCCCAGCGAGAAGATCACATCTTCCGGACGCAGCGGGTTGCCGGTAGAGAATTTCGCATCTTTGCGCAGTTCAAAGGTCAGGCTGCGATTGTCGCTGCCGGGCTGCCAAGAGGTGGCCAGTGTAGGTTTCAGGTCCACCGGATTCTGCGGGTCAGACTGCACCAGGCGCTGATAGATGTTAGTAAAAGCCTGAACGCTGGTCAGTTCAAACCCTTTGGCCGGGTCGAAGCTGTCTGCGTCGTCAGTTGATTGTGCAATCACCAGCGTATCTTTGGGTGTTGCGGCCTGGGCTGTGAAGGCGGCAGCCAGCGTCAGCGCCAGCAGTGATGGAATTATAGTTTTCATGAAATTTCCTTGCCTCTAAAAAGTTACGCGAGTTTACGAAAGGGCCGATGCGAAGAATAGTCGAATATGGGCTAATCATATGCCAAAAGGTTATAAGGATTACCTGGCGGTTATAAGAAGATCGCCACGCTGTTACCGAAGCGGCAAACTGAGCAGAAACAAATCCTCAACGAAACCGTTATTCAATACGTTATTGCTTTACCGAAGCCGGCCTCTCTTTATAATGGCGGCAGATAACTTCAGGAGAATTCAGTTGGACAGTCACCCGAGATTAACCTTTATTCTGGCAAGCTGAGTTTCCTCTGCTGCTTGCCAACCGGCGAGCAGCGATCCCCGCTTTAATTAACGATCGCGCTCCTTATTTTTAATCCTGCTATCACCAGGAGTGCGCGTTATGCTGCTGTTTATATTCGCTCTTTTTCCTCCGCCCCGTCTGGCGTAGCCCAGGCTGCGCCCAATCGCTGATATCAGACTTTTAAAACGCCGCGTATAACCGGCGTCAGGTAACCCTGCGTGCGTCATTATTTAGCGCGCAGGCGGAATAACCTGACTGTTTCTGAAAGTCACCCCATTAAATAACCCGGCCACGCCAGGTTTTATCCATGCACGTTATTTCCCGTGCAGGACA
The DNA here is from genome assembly GCF_011800685.1 of Pantoea sp. EKM10T. NCBI lineage: Bacteria > Pseudomonadati > Pseudomonadota > Gammaproteobacteria > Enterobacterales > Erwiniaceae > Pantoea > Pantoea sp. EKM10T. The sequence goes on along the minus strand of NZ_JAALEU010000004.1, from coordinate 356,680 downwards.
ACTATTGCTTTAAATCAGGGAGATGTCGAAATGAGCGACATGAAACTGGAACAGGTTGCGATCACTTCATCCGGCAACCGTAATGATAAAAAAAGTAAAAAAATGTTTGCTGTGGCGCAGCAGGCAGACCAGCACATTGATATGACGCTGGCGAACCTGCGTAGTCAGCGTCAGGGCCTGACCCAGGCTGAAGCGGCGAAACGACTGGCTTTGTATGGCCGTAATGAAGTGGCGCATGAGAAAGCGCCACCGGCGCTGATTCAGCTGCTGATGGCGTTTAATAACCCGTTTATCTACGTATTACTGGTCCTGGCGCTGGTGAGCCTGTTTACCGACTATATTCTGCCGCTGCGCGCCGGTCAGGAGACCGATCTCTCCGGCGTCATCATCATCTTCACCATGGTGATGCTGAGCGGGCTGCTGCGCTTCTGGCAGGAGTTTCGCACCAACCGTGCGGCGCAGGCACTAAAGTCACTGGTGCGCAGCCAGGTCACCGTGCTGCGGCGTGAGCCGGGCAGCGAAACCGCGCAGCGCCAGGATGTGGATATGAGTGAACTGGTGCCGGGCGATATCATTCTGCTCAGCACCGGCGATCAGGTGCCTGCCGATGTCCGTCTGCTGAGTTCACGTAATCTGTTTATCAGTGAAGCGGTGCTGACCGGCGAGTCGCTGCCGGTTGAAAAACAGAGCTGCGATGCGGGTATCGATGCCGAAGGTCAGACCGCCCAGGAGCGGCTGGCATCACCGAATATCTGCCTGATGGGCACCAGCGTGGCCAGCGGCACAGCCAGCGCAGTCGTGGTAGCGACGGGCGGCGAAACCTGGTTCGGCTCACTGGCCTCATCGCTGACCGGAAGCCGTCCGCAGACCGCCTTTGATCGCGGGGTGAACAGCGTCAGCAAGCTGCTGATCCGCTTTATGCTGGTGATGGTCCCGGTGGTGCTGCTGATTAACGGCTTCACCAAAGGCGACTGGATGGATGCCACGCTGTTTGCACTGGCCGTCGCGGTCGGGCTGACCCCGGAAATGCTGCCGATGATTGTCAGCGCCAACCTGGCTAAGGGCGCGATTGCGATGTCACGTCGCAAAGTGATCGTTAAAAAGCTCAACGCCATTCAGAACCTCGGCGCGATGGATGTGCTCTGCACTGATAAAACCGGCACGCTGACCCAGGACACCATCCTGCTGGCGCATCATCTGGATGCGCGGGGTAACGAAGATGCACAGGTGCTGCTGCTGGCATGGCTCAACAGCGGCAGCCAGAGTGGCGCGAAAAACCTGATGGATCGCGCCTTACTCTGCGCGGGCGACAAGGTCATTTCACAGTCTCAGCGCAGCCAGTTCCAGCTGATCGATGAGCTGCCGTTTGATTTTACCCGCCGTCGGGTGTCGGTGCTGGTGGAGGATCTGACTCAGCATCATTCACAACTGATCTGCAAAGGCGCAGTGGAAGAGATGCTGGCAGTGAGCATTGCCGTGCGGCAGGGCGACACGGTAGTCGCACTGGATGCGGCACAGCGCGCGGCGCTGCTGGCGCAGACTGAACACTATCATCAGCAGGGTTATCGCGTGCTGCTGGTGGCAACCCGTGATGGCGAGCTGCACGCGCCGCTCAGCGACAGCGATGAGCGCGATCTGATTATCCAGGGAATGCTGACCTTCCGCGATCCGCCTAAAGCCAGCGCGGGCAAAGCGATTAAAGCCCTGCGTGACAGCGGTGTGACGGTGAAAGTGCTGACCGGTGACAATCCGCTGGTGACGCTGCGGGTCTGTGCCGATGTCGGGCTGACCGATCCGGCCATGCTGACCGGCGATCAGATTGAGGCGATGAACGATGATGAGCTGGCGCAGGAAGCAGAACGCTGCACTCTGTTTGCTCAGCTGACGCCGCTGCAGAAATCCCGTCTGGTGCGGCTGATGCAGCAGAACGGTCACACAGTCGGGTTCCTGGGCGATGGCATTAATGACGCGCCTGCGCTGCGGGCGGCTGACACCGGGATTTCCGTGGACAGCGCGGCGGATGTGGCGAAAGCCTCATCGGACATCATCCTGCTGGAGAAGGATTTACAGGTGCTGAATGAGGGTGTACTCAAAGGACGCGAGACCTTTGGCAACATCATCAAGTATCTCAACATGACCGCCAGCTCCAACTTCGGCAACGTTTTCTCGCTGCTGGTGGCCAGTGCCTTTATTCCGTTTCTGCCGATGCTGTCGATTCATCTGCTGATTCAGAACCTGATGTATGACGTTTCCCAGCTGGCGCTGCCGTGGGACAAGGTTGACCGTGAGTTTCTGAATAAGCCGCGTAAATGGGATGCCGGCAATATCAAACGCTTCATGCTGTGGATGGGCCCGACCTCGTCAATTTTTGACGTCACCACCTTTGCACTGATGTGGTTTGTTTTCGGCGCTAACCATGCAGGCGTGCAGTCGCTGTTCCAGTCCGGCTGGTTTATTGAGGGGCTGCTGTCACAAACGCTGGTAGTACATATGCTGCGTACCCGGAAGATTCCGTTTATCCAGAGTCGCGCCACCTTACCGGTGATGCTGACTACGCTGGCGGTGATGGCGCTGGGCATCCTGATCCCGTTCTCACCGCTGGGTGCGATGGTTGGTCTGGTGCCACTGCCATGGCAATATTTCCCGTGGCTGGTGCTGACGCTGTTCAGCTACTGCCTGGTGGCGCAGGGCATGAAACGATTCTACATCCGTCGCTTTGGTCAGTGGTTCTAGGGAGGAGAAGATGAAAAAAAGCAGGCTCGATAAGGTCTTTGTCGGCGTGATGATCATCGGCTTAACTCTGATTGCGCTGACGGTCATCGTGCGGTGATGGCGTTGTGATAGTGCGGTAAGTGAGAGGCAGCGAGGGGACTCGCTGCCTTTTTTTATTGATGCAGTTACTCTTCGTCGCGCTCACGGCTGGCGCGCTGGCGCTCGTAATATTCATCTTCTGCGGTGATGATCTCATCCATCAGAGAATCCATATCGACTACGCGCTCCTCTTCCACAAACTTCCCGGTAAGCGGCGTTTCCGGCGTTAGCTTGCCATCTTCATAGAGCAGCCAGATCTCTTTGGCATAGCGCGTCTTCAGCAACTGCGGAGCGAACTGACCGTAGTAGGAGGTGATGTTGTCCACGTCACGTTCGAACATCGACTCGGCATGGTTATTGGCCGCCGCATCGACCGCCTGTGGCAGGTCGATAATCACCGGCCCCTGTTCGTCCAGCAGCACGTTGAACTCGGATAAGTCACCGTGAACGATACCGGCACAGAGCATACGGACGATGTTGCGGATCATGGTGTGGAAATCCGTCACCGCCTGCTCTTCAGACAGAGAGACATCGCTGAGACGTGGCGCGACCGAGCCATTGGCATCGGTCACCAGCTCCATCAGTAACACACCGTCGATGCAGAGATAAGGCTGTGGAACGCGAACACCGGCGTTCGCCAGGCGGAACAGGGCATCTACTTCGGCGGTCTGCCAGGACTCTTCCTGCTGCTTACGGCCGAACTTTGTACCTTTCTGCATGGCGCGGGCGTTACGGCTGTTACGGGTTTTACGGCCTTCCTGATACTGCACGGCCTGCTTGAAGCTACGCTGGGTCGCTTCTTTATAGACTTTGGCGCACTGCACCTTGCCGCCGCATAGCACGGTATAGACGTCTGCTTCTTTGCCGCTTTTCAGCCGCTGCAGGACATCGTCAATCAGGCCGTCATCGACCAGGGGCTGGATTCTGTTTGGGATTTTCATGCGGCTTTATACCTTATTTCACCCGCTTTTCGTATCACTTTGCGATGATGGAAAACATTGGCAATGACTGAACAAAGTTTCTAATTCTACCCTGGAAAGTCGCTTTGTGGGGATGAACCTTGATGAGCTGCGCTTTTGACCTTTGTTTTATCATAAACAATGGATTAGAGGGGAGAGCAGGACGGTTTTATCCGCCAGAGCAACGCTTTGTTATGTATCAGCCCTGTGGGCGGGGATTTCGTGTCAGAGAAATGTGCCTGAATAGCAGGCTGGCGGGAGGCTGAAGGCCGGAATTCTGCTAACAGAATTTCGGCCCGCCTGCGGGATTACTTCAGGCCTTTAAGCACTTTAACCGTGCTTTCAATGTCGATCTCATCTTCGGAGAAGATCAGTGTCGTACCCTGGAAGGTGGTGACCGCCAGCTTTTTCAGCGAGCGCATCTCATTGGCGTTCGGGTCAGTTTTCGGCCGGATATTATTCAGCAACAGACCCACTGACAACACCGCGTTCTCTTTATCGACACCGGCATCGACCGGGACTTCTTCGTTGTAGACCAGATAAGACTTAATCGAGGTGATCTTGAGCCGCTCGCCTGCGATATAGATGTATTTGCTTGTCGGCGCGACCTTCACCGCATAGGCGGATAAGCCCTTGTTGTTGGTGGTGGGTTCAAACGTCACCGCCGCATCTTTCTTGATCAGATCAGGATTGGCGACCTTAATCACATGAAAATAGCGGTTATCACCGTTTTCATCTTTGATAAAGCCAAAACCTTTATCTTCAAACCAGGTTGTGATCGTTCCGTTCATCGCCATTTTTGCCTGCTTAATCTACTCAGTTTTTTACAGCGCGCAGTGTAAAACACAATGCCTGCGCAGACTATATAAGTCTGGATGATAATTTTCAGGTGCGCCAGAGGGTGAGCGGCGGAAGGGGGCTTTGTGGCGGATGAAGAGTAGTGTGATGGAGTGTGTGTAGCGGCAGATAAAGACGAAGATGGGTCGGCAGGGCAGGGAACGGATATCAGCCACGTGAGACACGTGGCTGTCAGCACTGGGCGTTGTTGCGGGGATACCGGCGCTGTGTCGAATCAGGTTGTTGAGTCAGGCAGATTAACCGGCGGATTGCGCAAAGCTCGTCTGCCGGTGAGTGTCTGTTACTCGTTGCCCCAGCGGTTCAGGAACTCCGCAATTTCATCAATACGCTGCTCATCGATACCCGCTTCACGCGCCATATCCTGCTGCGACTCTTCACTGATCTCTTCGTTGTTCATCAGACGGGTGATCAGCAGCTGGAAGTAATGCGCCAGTGGGGTACGTTCAGCTTCGCTCACCGGCTTAGCGGACTCCGTCGCATACTCATCTGCGACATCATAGTATTTGAGAGAGATTTCGTTATTCATAGGGTGTCCGCAGAGTTGAGTTTGGGTTTGGGTTTAAGCGTTGGCAGGGCGTTGTGGCCCGGCGTAGAGGGGTATTATTTCGTGTTTGGGTTGGGGCTGTAAAGGGGGGAGTGGGGAGGCGGAAGGGAGTATAGTAATGACGTTGCAGAAAATGTTGATATACATGCCTGAAGCGCATTCGTACGGAAGGCCGCAAGGCTGCACAGACACAAAAAGCCCGCAGTACGTTTATCTCGCGGGCTCTGAGGCGTTCGACGAAGTTCTTTTAACCCTCCATCGAACACCAATGCTCGTTTATAAGGGATTGCCATGGTCACTATGCTTGTTGATGCTTTCGAGTATTCTCAGAAGCAACCCTTTACCATCTTCCGGTGCAAAGGTATTAATATACCTGTCTCTGAACTCTGATTTTATCATTTCATCGTCATATGTCAGAAAGTTCATCACTTCTTTTTTTAGGTCTTCACGATCCTGGAGTGTTAATTCAGCTGTATAAATATCAATAGCTTCATCAATGGTGTCAGCACCTGTAATAAAGTCAAAGTCCTGATTTAATGTCCCTTCAATCAGAATATCTATATTAGTAGTTAGTAACATAATTTAAACCTCCGGGAATGCAGTCAGAATATAGTAAGGCTTGCCGTTGTACAATTCATATTTAAGAACAACCTTGACTTTCGTTGCCGGAGTCAGTTTTTGACTACCCCTGAACAGGGAATAACCAATGACTTTTCCGGTGTCATATTTGATATTTAAATTATGTCCTGGTCTGTTTGCCGCCCAAATCTTTATCCACTCTTTATTTACCTTTATGGCATCGGATACTGATTTTTCGGCCAGATCTATATTGGTGAAAGAGCTAATGGCATTTGGCGGGCGAGCCAAATTTTCTATGCTTTTTAACCGGGCTGCTAGTTCATGCTGGGTTTTACCAATATGCTTTAAAATTGCATGGCCTCCGGGCGTATGACCAGTTACTGATTCATGTTGAATAAGTTTGATGCGTCCTGTGCGAATGGCTGCAATTCTCGCCGCTCCTGCCCCCAGAGAAAGAGCAACAGGTACAGCAACATCGAAGGTTAAACCTACCTTCCAGGCAGTATCTTCATCAGCACCAAACTGTTTCGCCATCTCAATGGCGGCGCGATATGTTGCACTACGAACATTCTTGCCGCTCAGAACCTGATTTGCTGCGGTATTAATACTGTCCATGCTGTGCGTGCCAACAACGATGCAGGCCGCCTTTGTTAAGCCTGTAGGCTCGGGTGCCATACAAAGCGCAGTTGCCCCGGCAAGCTCCAGCGTACCCATTATCAGCCCCAGCCCGCCCATAAGACGGTTAGACATTGTTTCAGATTCGGTAACTGAGTTATCAGAAAGTGCAGCAGCCAGCTGGACAGGAGACAATACTATTTTTAACCCATCATCCATGATTCAACTCCATCTGTGTGAACGACATCCTTTTGAAATCAGGCAGGTAGGTGCTTTGATCAGACCTACCTTAAATAAACACTGTTTCTTTAAAGCTTTGTTATCTCGATTATTAGTTATTTATTTTTAAAATAATATAGTCAGGTCACTAACTATGGGGATCAACTTACGCAGCGAGGCTCATGCCAGTTTCATTATCTTATGGAGTTAGTGAGACGATGAAGCAGGGGTTTTGTTAATTGAGAGTTATGTTTTAAATAGGGTCGCAGACATAGAAAAGTCTGCAAGATTTTTATCTTGCAGGCTCAAAGTATTTTGATAAGGGCTGGCTGACAGGATTTCAATACGGCTGAACTCTCTGTAATTTAATGAAATAAAAACAATATTTTTTTAAAATGGTACGCCGCTTTTCATGCGGCTCCTTTTGAGGGGCCATCGCCCTCGACGTGTGACTGCATCATGGGAAATGTTCCTCTGTCTGGTAGTGGATTAAAGTTGGTTGTTGTAATCGGCATGACTCAGCAATTGCCAGTTCCTACCGTTATATCTTGAAAGCAGACATTATTGGTGCGTGACCCGAAATGAGAGATAGCTGTCACGGTAAGTGTGCTGTGCATGAATTTTTCCTGCACGCTATGAGCGGATTACCTGCTTAGCGCGCTGTTTTATCCGGTCAGGAGCATGAGGTTTGGGCATCATCGTGAACTCATTTCAGCGGCGTAGGCGGCTTCTGCACAAATGCCCGGGTAATGCCTGCACGATCTCTGATGCATTGACGGCTGCGTTCTAACAGGCAGGGCGTGAAAATAAGCCGTTTAATCTCATGGTGAATAATCATCACTGGCCTCATCAGCGGACAAAAAAACCGCCTTAGTGGGCGGTTGTGGCATTAATCAGGCAGTCAGGGCTGGCAATAAAAAAAGCCGGATATTTATCCAGCTTTAGTGAAAAGTTTGTTATGGCCTTTCATTTTTCTGCACGGAGTTTACTTTGAATTTTTAATAAAACTGCTTGATGAAAAAGCGAGTGAACTGTCTTTTGCTATTCGCTCCCCTTCAGCAGTAATACGGCTCTCTAAACCTTCACCCTTATCAATGATGATATCCTCATCTTTAATCATGAGTGTGTACATTGGCATGTATTCTGACCTGTAATTCATGTAGGTTTTTATTTTTAGCTTAAATTGAACACTGCCAAATAATGTCTCTGGTTTTAATGCTTTTTCATTAGTGAGCCCCTGGCTTTTGTTGACATCTTTCGCAATTTTTTCAAGTGCTTGATGAAGTTCTTTCGAGAAATTATCAGGGTCAATGTCTGTTAAGGTTATTGCTGCCGGGGATTTCTCTTCGGAATTAATAAGGATGATGTCCATGCCACGGCTTTCACTATATACTTTCCCTAAGTTTACATGGCCTACAGTTGTTGTAAGTATGTTTTCCTTAGGTTGTACATTTTCTTTTTGCAGTATTAGTCCGTTATTTACCATTGCGGAAAAAATTATCGCCAAGCCCAAAATAACAGCGGCACCTATTACTGAAACGACTATGTTTTTATTATTCACGTGTTGAGGTCCATTTTTTTATAAAGTTAGATTGCTCAACTCTACTAAGCGACGGCGTCGATCAAATGCTCGAACAGGCTTCATTAAGCATCTTTATTAAAGCTTTCTCTGTCAAATAACATAAATTATCCTATAATATACTGCCTTGACCGACTCTCTCTACCTGCCCCCAGTGGCCTGCCCCCAGTCTTAGATACAACGATCAGTTAGTAATGTCGGTTTGATTACCTTCTAATTTTCTATTTCTCCATCCCGCTGCAAATTCAGATGGTGTCTGGTAATTCAGCGACGAATGTGGACGGCACTCGTTATAATCTAGCCGCCAGTCATAAATGATTTTCCTGGGTAAACAATATCGCTGAACCAGTGCTCATTCAGGCATTCATCACGAAAGCGTCCGTTAAAACTCTCAATAAATCTTTTCTGCGTTGGCCTGCCCGGCTGGATTAAGCGCAGCTCCACGCCATGCTCATAAGCCCACTGGTCATGTGCTCTGCAGGTAAACTCCTGCCCCTGGTCAGTTCTTATCGTAACCGGATAGCCGTGAAAAAGCGCAATGCTGTCCAGAATACGCGTGACCTGCACGCCTGAAATCCCGAAGGTAACAGTGACCGTCAGGCATTCCTTCGCGAAGTCATCCACGCAGGGAAGGCACTTGATCTTGCGACCGGTGGCCAGTACGTCCATGACGAAATCCATCGACCAGCTCAGATTGGGCACCATTTGGTGGAGCAGCGGCAGACGTTCTGTTGTCAGCCCTTTACGACGTCGTCTGCGTTTTACACTCAGGCCATTAAGTTGATAGATGCGGTAAACTCGCTTGTGGTTAACGCAAAGACCTTCACGTCGCAGAACTGCCAGATACGCCGGTAACCAAAACGGCGGCGTTCAAGTGCCAGCTCTGTGATGCAGAGAGACAGCCGCGCGTCAGCAGCCGGACGCTGAGCCGAATAACGACAGGTTGACAGGGACAGACCTGCCAGCCTGCAGGCACGACGTTGCGACTGACCCGTCGCCCTCGCACATGACTTCCAAGGCTTCCCGCTTCTGGTCTGTCGTCAGTACTTTCGCCCCAGAGCCACCTGAAGAGCCTCCTTATCCAGCATGGCTACGGCAAGCAGCTTCTTGAGTCTGGCGTTCTCCTCCTCAAGCGACTTCAGGCGCTTAACTTCGGGCACCTCCATACCGCCATACTTCTTACGCCAGTTGTAAAATGTGGTATCGGAAATGGCGTGCTTACGGCAGAGCTCACGGACAGAAACTCCGGCTTCGGCTTAGCGGAGAATACTGATGATTTGTTCGTCGGAAAAACGCTTCTTCATGGGGATGTCCTCATGTGGCTTATGAAGACATTACTAACGTTGGTGTGTACTAATCAACGGGGAGCAGATCAATCCCTTCCGGGGAGCCAGAACCGACCGCCGCAAGCGTAAACTTTTCTGAGCCGCAGACTCAGAAACTCACCGAAGCCCGGCCCGTGCCGGGCTTTTTTACGTCCGCTTTGTGAGTGCATGTCTATGCTGCATGAAAACGCATGAGTCTCCGGCATCCCGGGACGGCGGGAAAGGCCAGCAGCAGCGCGGCTCAGAGCTAATCATGCAGGTGCATGAAAACCGCTGCATAGAGCGGGCAGGCGTGGCGGGGCTACGAGAGCGCGCTGGGTAAATTTAGCCTCACACATAAAATCTCACTTTCATCTAAACGTTATGATGGTTACATCAGATACATTATTTAAAATGATTGAAGCGTCTAGCCGGGTGGATGTCTTTTTTTTTAACCTTTTGATTATAGTGTTTAATTTTCAATATATTCTTTTTTCTCGGAAACGAACCCACCATTAATCATTAACAATATAAGACTATTCTCATTTAATTTGCTATTAATTGTAACCTCATGTATGCGCAACTCCATTAACTGTAAACACTTACGGACAAGAGGTTGGTTATGAAAATATCTTTTTTTGCAGTCAATAATTTCAGGAGTATTTCTGGAGGCTTAGATAAGAATAAAATAATATTTAAAGATACTAATACTTTATTTATTTATGGCGCAAACAATGCAGGTAAGTCTACCTTCCTCAAGGCTTATATGTTTTTTTATAAAGATGAGACTCCCTGCTTAGATGATTTCCACAGGAGAAATAAAAATTCCAAAATCGAGTTCGAACTAGAGGTAGAAATTGATGATTTTGATAGGGCTAAAATTGAATCCGTAGGGCCAACAAAAAAAGAAAGCTATAAAAAATATTTAAATGGCAACCTGCTTAAAATAAAAAAGATATGGGCGTATGAATCAAATAAGATCGTCTCAACTAATGTTACTTTCAACTATGAGACTGGAGTTTATGAAAATATTGCTTACGCATCGCTTGGGTTGCCGACTGTTTTTCAAGCTTGTCTGCCGAAGCCTATTTTTATAAATGCAATGCCAACTGAAGAACAAGCTAAAAATATTCTTAATGAAATTTTAAAAGCGATGGCAGAAAGCACATTAAAGGAAAAAGATTTTATAGAGCTGCAATTAGCACAAGCAAAAATTAAAGCTTTGCAAGAAAAAATGTATGATGCTTCACTTATAGATAGTTATCAACAATCAGTAAATACCTATTTCAATAAAATATTTGGAGATACAAATATATCGTTTAAAGATCATAAGGATAGAGTTATTTGGACTGAAAACAAATTAGGCAAAGAATTTGATATTGAATTTATAAAAAAAGGCTTGGATGGTAAGAATGATGAGAACATCCCTTCTTCTTATAACAGTGTAGGGCATGGAACAATCAGGACTGCAATATTTACCTTATTGTTAATGAGAGATGTGGCAGAAAAATTTGAAAGGCAGAAGGGAAGAAAAGATTATATGGTTCTTTTCGAAGAACCCGAGCTATTCTTATACCCAAGAATGGTCCAAGAGCTCAGAGAGTTAATTTACCAAGTCAGTACTGAAGATTTGCCTTATCAGGTATTATGTGCGTCTCATTCCGCATCAATGATTGATATCACTAAACCAAAATCATCAATTATAAAATTAGTAAAAAATAGTAGCGGAACCGAAATCTTTCAAATAAATGATGCTTTTCTGAAATCTGCCAAAGGGATAGCAACTAAAGAAGAATTAAAACAAGAAATGTATGAAGTCTTGAGGTTTAACCCTTACATTTGCGAATCGTTTTATTGTGATGAAGTTCTTCTGATCGAAGGGCCGACTGAAGAGATAATCGCGCGTGCTTATCTTCAAGAAAGACACTCAGAGAAATCCATATTTGTTTTAAACTGCGGAACTGTAAATAACATACCCTTTTACCAAAAGATATTTTCAAGATTTAATATCAAATACCATGTTATTTTTGATACAGACAAATCTGTTAGAATAGGAGCAGATGAACGAGGTAATTGTATTTTTGAGTCTGGAATACAAAAGTCTATTGTCGATCAATATAACCTAGATTATATTGCTATGAAGGGTAATTTGGGCATTTATAGGACACATGTAACAACATTTGAACCCGCACATAAATGTCAATCGATACCAGATATTCTAAGATTTACAGAGTCTGGAGATAAGAGTAAACCTTACAATGCAAATCTTTATTGGAAAAATGTGTTGAAGCCGAATATCGATCATGTAGATATACTTAAAGTTCCTATGATGAAATATCTTAATGAAATAATTAGCCATTAATTTAAGTTGCTGAGCCTAGGGCTCAGCAAACATTTATAAACTTCTTCACCCCACCAATTCATTAATTGAATGCGTTCTTTTAGATAACTAGAGCGGTTATAAGCTCTTCGGACCTCATTCCTATCGCTATGAGCCAATGCTGCTTCAATTGCATCAGGGTTGAAGCCATTTTCATTTAAAGCAGTACTTGCGATAGACCGTAAACCATGCGCAACTAACTTACCCTCATAGCCTAACCTTTTTAAAGCAGCATTAGCCGTTTGGCTGTTCATTGGCTGCCTTGGGTCGTTACGGCCTGGGAAAATATACTCACGATGCATGCTAATAGGCTTCATGATGTCAAGTATATCTAGCGCCTGAGGTGATAAAGGAACAATGTGTTCGCGTTTTGCTTTCATCCTTTCTGCTGGAATCGTCCAGAGTCTCGAATTGATATCAATCTCTATCCATCGAGCACCAGAAGCCTCAGATGGTCGCACAAGTGTCAGAAGTTGCCATTCAAGCAAGCAGCGAGTTGGAACAGTTAGATTAGACATTGCCAAAGAACGCATAAGGTTAGGCAATTCCTCAGGTCTTAATGTAAGCATATTTTGCTTCTTAGGCTTTTCAAAAGCCATCCCAATCCCAGACGCAGGGTTAGCATCAATTAGCCCGGTATTAACTGCATAAATCATAATCTCGTTAATACGCTGCACCAAGCGGCGAACAGTTTCAAGAGCACCTCGGGCTTTGATTGGTTCTAAAGCCTCAACTAGCTTACGAGCTTTAATCTCCTGCACAGGAATCTCGCCAATGGCAGGAAAAACATCTTTCTCAAGAGAACGCCAGATATCCTTCGCATAATCCGGTGTAACGCTGGCCTGCTTCAAAGCAAACCAGTTAGCGGCCACGGTTGAGAAAATGCTATCTAATGCAATCTGCTGCTGTTCTGTGGCCTGTTCAGCTTGGGTCTGTGGGTCAATACCATTAGCGAGTAAGGAGAGGTAATCAGTACGCAAGCGCCTGGCATCCCCCAGCGACAGGGCTGGGAAGGAACCGAGACCGATCATAGTACGCTGTTTCGTAGCTGGTCGCTGATAGCGAAAACGCCAGAGTTTCTTGTCGGTGGTTTTTACAACCATAAAAAGCCCGTCGCCATCATGTAGGGTTATATCTTTGTCAGTGGCTTTTGAGCGAAGCACTTCAGTGTTGGTTTAAGGGCGCGTTGTCCTTGCCATGCGGGGCCTTCCTGCGAAAATTGGTATACGTTTTTTGGATACATCTTACCGTATACCAATACGTGTACCAATTATCTCTGGATTCAGACGGATCTTCTCGGAAGGTTATAGACACAAAAAAGCCCGCAAGGCTTTCACCTTGCGGGCTCTCAGGACTTCGATGATGGTTCTGGTAACCATCAACCAAGAATTTGGTGGAGCTGGCGGGAGTTGAACCCGCGTCCGAAATTACTACACCGTCGGCACTACATGCTTAGTCAGTTTTTACATTCGCCGGTTAGCTGCGAACAGACACGCCACTAACAGACTAGCCTGATTGGATTTAACGCTTCAACCCCAGGCAAGGCATCCACGCGATCTCTTTTGGGTTTGACTTCTCTTGATCCCCGTCTTAAGAGCGGAAGCTAGGGAGAGAAGGCTCTAAGCAGGTTATTAAGCTGCTAGTGCGTAGTTTTCGTCGTTTGCGACTATTTTTTTGCGGCTTTTTACGAGGCAAACCGCCCCTCGGCATGCTCCTAAGGCTTCACAATCCCGTCGAGTCCAGAATCAGCCCCAGAACTTCAAATACTAACAACAAAACAACTCAAAATCCAGTGCTTAACGCTTTGAATTCTTCATGATACGTGCTTTGTCTAACTGCCATTCGCGGTCTTTGATATCATCGCGCTTGTCGTGCTCTTTTTTACCGCGTGCAACACCAATCTTCAGTTTGCACCAGGCGTTCTTCCAGTACAACGACAGCGCCACGATGGTGTAGCCTTCGCGGTTGACGCGGCCATACAGGGAGTCGAGTTCACGTTGCTTCAGCAGCAGCTTACGGCTGCGCGTTGGGTCACAGACCACGTGACTGGAGGCAACGGCTAAGGGTTGAAAGGTTGAACCGAACAGAAAGGCTTCGCCATCGCGCAGCAGAATATAGCTGTCGCTGATGTTGGCTTTACCAGCACGAAGTGACTTAACTTCCCATCCTTGTAACGACAATCCCGCTTCGTACTCCTCTTCAATGAAGTACTCGTGACGGGCGCGTTTGTTCATGGCAACAGTGGCAGAACCGGGTTTGTGTGCTTTTTTCTTTGTCATAGTGCGGCGTATTTTACATCACTTAGTCGGTTATCGCATCCCCAGTCCAGCGGGGCGGCAGGAAACGGGATATTCTAGCACACCCTCACTCGGGGACATTTTTGTTTAATCGCTGAAAATGCTATTATTCAGCGGTTTCGTGATGAACAGGAACCATTATGGCTCAGATTAGTCGTTCGGCGCTGGTCCCGTTTAGTGCCGGGCAGATGTACAAACTTGTAAATGATGTGGATGCCTACCCGCAATTCCTGCCGGGTTGCACCGGAAGCCGCGTGCTGGATGCGTCAGATAATCAGATGACTGCGTCCGTGGATGTGTCGAAAGCGGGCATCAGCAAGACATTTACCACCCGCAATACCCTGACAGATAACCAGAGCATCCATATGCAACTGGTTGATGGACCGTTCCGCAAGCTGACCGGCGGCTGGAAGTTCGTCTCGCTGGGCGATGACGCCTGCAAGGTTGAATTAAGCCTGGAGTTTGAATTCACCAACATGCTGGTAGAGATGGCCTTTGGCCGTATCTTCAAAGAGCTTGCCAACAGCATGGTGCAGGCTTTCACTCAGCGTGCCAAAGAGGTCTACAGTGCCTGAGATCTCCGTTGAGGTGGTCTACGCCTTACCTGAAAAACAGTATCAGCTTTACGTGAAAGTGGAGCAGGGCAGCACGGTAGAGCAGGCCATCGAAAAGTCAGGGCTACTGGAACTGCGTCGGGAGATTGACCTCACCAGTAATAAAGTCGGCATCTACAGTCGGCCAGTGAAGCTGGGTGATGAGGTTAATGAGGGCGATCGTATTGAGATCTATCGTCCGCTGATTGCCGATCCCAAAGAGCTGCGCCGTCAGCGCGCAGAGCGAGCGGCAGAAAGCAAAAAATAAGTCGCTATCCCTTCAGGCTCAGTGGATAGCGGGCATAAAAAAAGGCGCTCAGTGCGCCTTTTTGCTGTCTGTCGTTTAAACGGTCTTACGTTCAATCAGTCGCTGTTTCTGGCCAGATTCTGCTTATTGTCGATGTTAGTCAGAACACCGTTGCCATCAAAGTTCAGCGTCAGCGTCTGCTGCTTCACGCGCTCATGACCTGGCTCCTGACGGAACACGTAATACCACACGTTGCTGCCAAACGGGTCTTTCATCATCGGCGTACCGAGGGTGTAAGCCACCTGTTGCTGTGTCATACCGGTATGGATCTTGGCTACGTCGTTAGCTACCAGATAGTTACCCTGGTTGATATCAGGACGATAGACCACGCGCTCTAAGGTGGAACATCCGGCGGTCATCATCAACATTACTACTGCCGCGGCAGTCAGCGTTTTACAGCGCATCTATACATTCCTTTTCCGGGGCCAAACGCCTTATACAGGCGGTTTTCTTGCCATCAAAATCTGAACTCTGCCTGCGGCAGGCTTTATTACTTTGGCGACATAAGTGCCGATGATAATAAACCTTTTCGCTATTGGAAACCTCTACAGAGCAAGCTTATGACCCCAGCCGGTTAAAAAAGTGCGCTGCTATGCGGCTAAAAGTTCTTTTGCGTTGGCCAGGGTGTTGCGTGTGACCTCGCTGCCACCCAGCAGTCGCGCCAGTTCCTGCAGACGTGCACGCTTGTCCAGCGGCTGCATATGGGTCTCGGTCATCGCACCATCGGTCTCTTTGCTGACATAAAAATGCTGATGACCACAACCGGCCACCTGCGGCAGGTGGGTTACGCACATCACCTGGGTCGATTCGCCCAGCTGACGCAACAGTTTACCCACCACGGCGGCGGTCGGGCCGCTGATGCCGACATCCACTTCATCGAAAATCATCGCCGGCGTTTCCATTTTCTTCGCGGTGATCACCTGAATCGCCAGGGCGATACGTGACAGTTCACCGCCCGAAGCAACTTTGCCCAGCGGCTGCAGTGGCTGACCTGGGTTAGTGGTCACCTGGAAATCTACGCGGCTCGCACCGTCTGCGGTCAGCTGATCCGGGTTAAAGGTCAGCGCGATTTTAAACTGGCCATGCGGCATCGAGAGCAGATGCATACTCTGGGTAATCAGCAGCTGCAACTCATCGGCATAGTGGCTGCGCTGCTGATGCAGCTGCTCTGCGCTTTGCAGCGCGGCCTGATAGTGTTCACCCACCAGTAATTGCAGGCTCTCCTGATCGCTCTCCTGCTGAGACAGCAATTCCGCTTCCGCCAGCAGTTGCTGATGCAGTTCAGGCAGCCCTTCAGGGGTGACGTGATGCTTACGGGCTAAGGCGATCTGGCGCGAAATACGCTGTTCCAGTTCATACAGGCGGTTAGGATCCAGATCGAGGCTGTCGCAGTAGTGGCGCAGCTCATCGCTGGCTTCGCTCAGCTGAATCGCCGCCTCTTCCAGCAGGTTGTGAACGCCGTTCAGCTTCTCATCCAGTGAGGTCAGTTCTGAAATCATCTCACGTGCGCTGTAGAGCAGGCTGTTGAGATTATTGTCATCGCTGTCTGCTAACAGTTGCAGTGCCTGCTGGCTGGTCGAAAGCAGCTGTCCGCTGTTGGCCAGACGCTTGTACTCTTCGTCGATCTGCTCATATTCACCCTGCTGCGGAGCGAAGTCGTTCAGCTCTTTCAGCTGGTACTGCAACAACTCGCGGCGGGATTCGCGCTCCTGCGCCTGCTGCTGATGCAGCGCCAGGGTGCGGCAGCTCTGATGCCAGGTCTGATAGCTGGCGCGCATTTGCTGCAGCAGCTCGTCGTGACCGGCATAGGCATCCAGCAGATGTTTCTGATGGTCTGGTTTGAGCAGAAGCTGATGGGCATGCTGGCCGTGGATCTGAATCAGTAACTGGCCGAGATCGCGCAGCTGAGAGAGCGGCACCGCCGTGCCATTGATAAAGCCGCGGGAACGTCCGTCAGCGCTGATAACCCGGCGCAGCAGACATTCGTTGCCATCGTCCAGATGATTATCAATCAGCCAGCGCTGAGCAGAAGGGGAGGACTTAAGCTGGAAGCGGGCGCAGAGGTCGGCCCGGCTGGCACCCTGACGCACCATGTCGGCATCAGCACGACCACCCAGACATAACCCCAGCGCATCAATCGCGATAGACTTACCGGCACCGGTCTCACCAGTGATTGCTGTCATGCCGCGTTGAAAATCAATGTCGAGCTCACGAACGATAGCGAAATTACTGATGGTCAGTTGGGCCAGCATAGGTTCACCTGTATGAATAAACACATATGGTTTTTCATACAGTATAAACTGGTTTTTTATCCAGTAAAGAGGGGAGGCCGCATTTCAGAACAATTTTTTTGACCAGCCCAGTTTTGAACTCAGCGTATTGAAATAGCTGTAGTTTTTGGGGTGAATCAGGTTCAGGTGATTGGCGCTGCGTCGAATCAGTACATCCTCGCCTTCCTGAATCGGCAGCGCAATCTGGCTGTCACAGCTGATTTCCAGGTCGCTGCGGCGCGATGAGAAGCGCAAACGGATGGTACTGCTGCTGTTGATGACCAGTGGCCGCGCTGACAGCGTATGCGGGAACATCGGCACCAGCACGATTGCTTCGAGTGACGGCGTCAGAATCGGGCCGCCCGCAGAGAGTGAATAGGCGGTCGAGCCGGTGGGTGTCGAAATAATCAGCCCATCCGAGCGCTGGGAGAAGGCGAACACTTCATCGATATAGACTTCAAATTCGATCATGTGCGCGACTTTGCCGGGATGCAGCACCACTTCGTTGATAGCGGAGCCAATGCGCGGCGAGCAGTCAGACTTACACACCTGCGCTTCCAGCAGAAAGCGGCTCTCGACGAAATAGTTGCCCTGCAGCACCTCATCCAGCTGCTGCTGCGCATTGTCCGGGTCAAGGTCGGTGAGAAAGCCGAGATTACCGCGGTTAATCCCAATCACTTTAATGTCGTAGCGCGCCAGTACCCGCGCTGCGCCCAGCATATTGCCATCACCGCCCACCACGACCGCTAAATCGGCCTGCTGACCAATCTCCGCCAGCGTGCCCGTCTGCACGTCGTGAAGCGACAGCTCCTGCGCAATTTGCTTCTCAACGATCACTTGATAACCTTTGGCTGTCAGCCAGCGCCAGAGCATCTCATGCGTGGTTAACGCGGTGGGATGGCGCGGATGACCCACAATACCAATGCAGTTAAAGTGTTTGTTCATCTGGTCGGTGTTCCTTATAAGCCAAAACGGTAAGGCAATGTGATAGGTTCCCTTGAATCCGTCATACCAATCCCCATAATAAGCCAACCAGCGAAATGAATGTGCAAAACGCGGAGAAATTCATGAGTAGTAAAGAACAGAACACCCCAAACGAGCAAGTCTCAGACGAAATTCAGCAGGATCAGCAGCAACCTCAGGAAGCGGAGACAGCGGCAGAGGTGGATCCGCGTGATGAGCGTATTGCTCAGCTCGAAGCTGAATTAGCGCAGTCGCAGACCGGTGTGCGCGATGCCCAGCTGCGTGCGCAGGCAGAGATTGAGAACATTCGTCGTCGTGCCGAGATGGACGTTGAGAAGGCGCACAAATTTGCGCTTGAGAAGTTTGCCAACGAACTGCTGCCGGTAATCGACAGTCTGGAACGTGCGCTGGAAGTCGCGAACAAAGAGGACCCACAGCTGGCTTCGATGATTGAAGGGATTGAACTGACCCTGAAAGGCCTGCTGGGCGCCGTACGTAAATTCGGTGTTGAAGTGGTCGGCGAAACCGGCGTGCCATTTAACCCGGAAGTGCATCAGGCGATGTCGATGATGGAGTCTGAAGAGTTTGAGCCAAACCATGTCATGCTGGTGATGCAGCGTGGCTATACGCTGAATGGTCGCCTGCTGCGCCCGGCGATGGTTGCGGTTTCCAAAGCTAAAAGCTGATTCAACGCCTGAATCCCGTTACACGGCCGCGCTCTGACGCGGCCGTGTGCTTTCTGGCGTCAGTCAGGTAAAACCGGCGTCCAGTCCACCGGCTTTTTACCGGCAGCGCTCAGCAGCTCATTGGTTGTTGAAAAGTGTTTGCAGCCGAAAAAGCCACGGTGCGCGGAGAGCGGCGAGGGATGCGGTGCCTGCAACACGTGATGGCGCTGGCGATCGATAATGCTGCCTTTCTTCTGCGCATGTGAACCCCACAGCAGAAAAATCACCCCTTCACAGTGCTGGTTAATCGCCGCAATCACATTATCCGTAAAGGTCTCCCAGCCAAATCGCGCATGGGAATGCGCTTTGCCCGCCTCAACCGTCAACACGGTGTTCAGCAACATCACGCCCTGTTTTGCCCAGCTCTCAAGAAAGCCGTGATTGGGCTTCTGAAAACCTGGAATATCCTGCATCAGCTCTTTGTAGATATTCTGCAGCGAGGGCGGCACCTGGACGCCGGGCAGTACCGAGAAGGCTAGACCGTGCGCCTGATGAGGCCCGTGATAGGGATCCTGACCGAGTATCACGACGTTGACGTCGCCCAGTTCCGTCAGGCGAAAGGCGTTGAAGACATCTTTCTGCGGCGGATAGACCGTGACACCTGCGGCGCGTTGATCGGCGACCTGCTTCAGCGTCTCGATAAAATAGGGTTTCTCTTTCTCTTCAGCCAGCACGTCGTGCCAGGTCAGCTTTTCAGCCATGTTTAACTCCCTTAACGTTAGTGCCATAAGCTTAGCGGTTCCTGCCGCTGACCTGAAGGCAAAAATAATTTGAATAATGCAAATTAAGTTTAGGTGGCAGGGATATTGAGATCAATGGGTTAGCTTAAAAGCGGCCGGAATGCCTGATTAATATTGATACAGGTCAAAACTGTCCGAAATCAAAGGTGATATACCGGGGCCTCAAATTTGATTTATCCACGTATTACCCGGGAGACGCAATCATGATCACTGGTATCCAGATCACTCAATCAAACAATTCACAATTACTGAACTCCTTCTGGCTGCTGGACGAAGAGAAAGCCGAAGCGCGTTGCCTGTGTGCAAAAGCGGGCTACGAAGAAGATCAGGTTGTCGCCATCAGCGAGCTGGGCGAATTCGCTTACCGCGAAGTGCCGGTTGAAATCAAACCTCAGGTACGTGTTGAAGGTGGACAGCATCTGAACGTCAACGTTCTGCGTCGCGAAACGCTGGAAGATGCAGTTAAACATCCTGAAAACTATCCGCAGCTGACCATCCGCGTTTCAGGCTATGCCGTGCGTTTTAACTCACTGACGCCTGAGCAGCAGCGCGACGTAATTACCCGTACCTTTACTGAAAGTCTTTGAGCAGCCTGAGTTATCGGTTGCTGAAAATTAGCGCAAAGCGCACACAGCAATTTTTATTAATATTATGAATAAGATAAACAGTTAACTTTCTGGCACGCTGATGCCAGTGTCATGAAGAAAGCGCTCTGGCAGACAAAAGTTTGTGAAAGGGCTGTTACTGATTATCAGATAAAAAAAATCGCCTCCTGTGAGGCGATTTTTTTATAGCTGCGATGATTTATTCCGCATTCTCGTTAGCTGGCGTACTGCCGCTTGCCTTGCGGCGCTTGCCGACATTTTTGGCATCACGATGGCGTTTTTTCACACGCGGTTTTTCTGTTTCACTGGCTTTCTGCTCTGCACGCTTCGCCAGAACCTTTTTCGACGGTTTGCCGGTCGTTTTGGCACTTGGCGCCCGCGTCTCAGGACGCAGCTCATCAATCACGCGCGCTTTGATCGGCTCGTTAACATAGCGGGTGATTTTGCCCAGCAGCACGAAATCGTGCGCTTCAACCAGTGAGATGGCGATGCCTTTACGGCCCGCACGACCGGTACGCCCGATGCGGTGCAGATAGGTATCGGCGGTGCGCGTCATGTCATAGTTGAAGACGTGACTGACATCTTCAACGTCAATGCCGCGCGCGGCAATATCCGTCGCAACCAGCACGTTAACGCGGCCTTCACTCAGACGTTTAATCGCTTCGTTACGCTTCGCCTGCACCATTTCGCCTTCAAGATAGCTGCTACGAATCCCCGCTTCGTGCAGCCAGCTCACCAGCTCATGCAGACGTTCACGCTTACGCACGAACACGATGCTGCGCGTCACATCCGGCTGTTTCAGCAGATGGATCAGTAATTTGGTCTTGTGCTGCAGATCGTCAGCGCGGTAGTACCACTGCTGGATCTTTTTGCGCTCACGGCGGCTTGGGTCCGCTTCCAGCTCAACCGGATCGTTCAGCAGACGCTCGGCGAAGTCACGGATATTGTCGCCTTCCAGCGTGGCCGAGAACAGCAGGGTTTGCTTGCGCCAGCGCGTTTCAGCCGCGATGGTTTCGATATCCTGGGCAAAGCCCATATCGAGCATGCGGTCCGCTTCATCCAGCACCAGGGTTTCTACTGCGCGGCAGTCAAAGTTCTCTTCTTTGATGTACTGCAGCAGACGGCCGGTGGTGGCGACCACGATGTCCTGGTTTTCGCTGAACACTTCGGCATGGTTCATATAGGCCACGCCGCCGGTGATGGTGGCGATGTCCAGATGGGTATGTTTCGCCAGCTCACGCGCATGATCGGCGACCTGCATCGCCAGTTCGCGGGTCGGGGTCACAATCAGGATGCGTGGCGGGCCAGATTTCTTACGCGGAAAATCAAGGAGGTGCTGCAACGCCGGTAACAGATACGCGGCGGTTTTCCCGGTCCCTGTAGGTGCCGAACCCAGAACGTCACGGCCCTCCAGCGCGGGCGGAATTGCAGCAGCCTGGATCACTGTTGGGCGCGTAAAGCCTTTTTCCTGCAACGCTTGTAGCAGGCTTTCGTCGAGTTCGAGTTCGGAAAATGTGGTTACTGTCATGGTCTACCTCAGTTTGGGGCGCTGATTATAGACAGATCAGACTGAATCTTCATCTGTTAATCCGTTTCGGCTGCGCCTGGGGTTGTCTGCCGCGTGAATTCCCTCTGTTGTCACGTTACACTCATGCGCTGCCGTACGGCAGGAAAAAAACGATGGTAGTGACGAATGATGCAGGATAAGCCGCGTGAACGGCCACAGTTAAACAAGAACGGTTTTACCTTTAAACAATTTTTTGTCGCGCACGATCGCTGTGCGATGAAAGTGGGCACCGATGCCATTCTGCTTGGGGCCTGGGCGCCGGTTGCCGGGGTAAAACGTATTCTGGATATTGGCAGCGGCAGCGGGCTTATCGCGCTGATGCTGGCGCAGCGTACGCCGTCGCTGGTCAACATCGATGCGGTTGAGTTAGAACCGCAAGCCGCGCTTCAGGCGCAGGAGAATGTGCAGCAGTCGCCGTGGCCTGAACGTATTCAGGTTCATCAGCAGGATATCGCCGACTGGGCTGAACAGTGCGACAAACGTTACTCGCTAATCGTCAGCAATCCGCCTTATTTTGCGCCTGGCGTGGCCTGTTCGACTGCGGCACGGGACAGCGCCCGTGCCACGGCCTCGCTCGATCATCAGACACTGTTACGCAGTGCTGCATTACTGATTGAAGAAGAGGGGATGTTCTGCGTGGTGCTGCCCACCGCGACCGGCCAGGAATTCATCGCCCTGGCGCAGGCGGATGGCTGGCATCTGCGTTTCCGGCTGGACGTGGCGGAATATGCCCATCGTCCGCCGCACCGCGTTCTGCTGGGGCTGTCGCCGCAGGCCGGTGAAACCCTGCTTGAGCGTCTCGCTATCCGCACGCCGGACACCCGCTATTCTGATGAGTGGTGTAGTCTGACGCGGGAGTTCTACCTTTTTATGTAGTCCGGCGGCGTCAGGATGGTTGGCCGCGCCTCGGGCAGTAAATCCGGGTAGTCGCGGATATAGTGCAGGCCGCGACTCTCTTTTCGCTCCAGCGCACAGCGCACCATCAGGTCAGCGACCTGCACCAGATTCCGTAGCTCCAGCAGGTTATTGGAGAGGCGGAAATGACGATAATATTCATCGATCTCCTGCTGAAGCAGGTTGATGCGACGCAGCGCCCGCTCCAGCCGCCGGGTCGTGCGGACGATTCCCATGTAATCCCACATGAATAACCGTAGCTCGTGCCAGTTATGCTGGATCACCACGCGCTCATCGGCGTCATCAACCTGACTTTCATCCCATGCGGGTAGCGCAGTAACGGCTTCAATGGCGGGCAGGGTGCGAATCAGCTCCTCTGCGGCGGACCAGCCATAAACCAGACACTCCAGCAGCGAATTGGATGCCATGCGGTTAGCGCCATGCAGGCCGGTATAACTCACCTCACCGATGGCATAGAGGCCACTCACGTCGGTCTGGCCATGCTGATCAACGACTACGCCGCCACAGGTATAGTGCGCGGCAGGCACAATCGGGATGGGTTCTTTGGTGAGGTCAAAGCCAAAGGTCAGCAACTTCTCATAGATCATCGGGAAGTGCGCGCGAACAAACTCCTCAGGCTGGTGGCTGATGTCCAGATACATACAGTCAACGCCCAGCCGCTTCATCTCATGATCGATGGCCCGGGCGACGATATCGCGCGGGGCGAGTTCGGCACGCTCATCGAAATCGGGCATGAAACGGCTGCCATCGGGACGCAACAGCCAGGCACCTTCTCCGCGTAACGCTTCGGTTAACAGGAAATTCTGCGCCTGCGGATGAAACAGGCAGGTCGGGTGGAACTGGTTAAATTCCAGATTGGCAACCCGGCAGCCGGCACGCCAGGCCATCGCGATGCCGTCACCGGAGGCGATGTCGGGGTTAGTCGTATATTGATAGACCTTGGCGGCACCGCCAGTTGCAACCACCACGGCCCGTGCCCGACAGGTTTCCACCTGTTCGCGATTACGGTTCCAGATCCACGCGCCTACTACACGGCGTGGGCCTGGCAGGCCGATTTTATCTGAAAGAATCAGATCGACTGCGTTGGTGCGTTCCAGAATCCGGATGTTGGGATGGCTCAACGCCTGGCTTACCAGCGTCGTTTCAACCGCATGGCCGGTGGCGTCAGCGCTGTGCAGGATACGGCGATGACTGTGGCCGCCTTCCCGCGTCAGGTGATAACGCATGTCGCCGGCCGCCTGCGGATCGAGATCAAAGGCGACACCGTTGTCGATCAGCCACTGCACGCAATGCCGGGCATTACTGGCGATAAACGAGACGGCTTCACGGTCGCATAATCCGGCACCGGCAATCAGCGTATCTTCGATGTGCGACTCGATGCTGTCAGTCTCATCAAATACCGCAGCAATACCGCCCTGGGCGTAAAGGGTTGACCCCTCATTGACCTGCGCTTTACTGAGAACTGTCACCTGATACTGTTTTGCCAGCCGCAACGCCAGCGACAGGCCAGCAGCACCGCTGCCCACAATGAGTACATCACACTGATAATCCGGGTTCGCATTCATCATAATGTTTAATTTACTAAACAAGAATAGGGCTGAGCATAAGCGCAATGGGGGTTGCTGTGAAGTATTTTAAACATCTGGCGCAGGTTTTTGTCTGATGATTTCCCAAAGTTACTTAATATCAGTGAGTTAAAACCGGACTGCTTTTGGCGCGGTTTTTTATAGCAAACTTATTAAACCTAAAGGATTTAATGATGAAAAAGCTGTTGTCATAGGTTACTCTGCCTGCGATTTACGCTCCTTACACTGAACGAAAACGAAGAACCTGTGTAATGTCCATCGGAGCGGTAAATATCAGGGCGAGAAGTGAACTTCGCACCACATCACAACTCTAAGCGCATGCTTGCTCAGAACCATGAGATGTGCTGGCAGTTACTTTATGCGTATGAAAAATTTGGGGAGACATTACCTCGGATGAGCGAGCAGTTGACGGACCAGGTCCTTGTCGAGCGCGTACAGAAGGGAGATCAAAAAGCTTTCAACTTACTGGTGATTCGTTACCAGCATAAAGTGGCGAGCCTGGTTTCACGCTATGTTCCCTCGGGCGACGTACCTGATGTAGTACAGGAATCGTTTATTAAAGCGTATCGCGCACTGGATTCATTCCGGGGCGATAGCGCGTTTTATACCTGGCTGTACCGCATTGCGGTAAATACAGCGAAAAATTACCTGGTTGCTCAGGGGCGTCGTCCGCCATCCAGCGATGTGGATGCTATTGACGCAGAAAATTTCGAAAGTGCGGGTGCATTAAAAGAAATTTCGAACCCTGAGAACTTAATGTTGTCAGAAGAATTGAAACAAATTGTCTTTCGTACCATCGAGGCGCTACCCGAGGATTTGCGTATGGCAATCACCCTCAGGGAACTGGACGGTCTGAGTTATGAAGAGATCGCCGTCATTATGGATTGCCCGGTAGGCACTGTTCGATCACGTATCTTTCGTGCGCGAGAGGCCATTGATAACAAAGTTCAACCGCTTATCCAACGTCAGTGATAACGGCTACTGGAAGGGTACATAGGCATGCAGAAAGAAAAACTTTCCGCTTTAATGGATGGTGAGACCTTAGATAACGAGCTGTTTTCCGCCTTGTCTAAGGACGCAGAATTACAGAAAAGCTGGGCAAGCTATCATCTCATTCGCGACACCATGCGCGGTGATGTGGGCGATGTCCTGCATTTTGATATTTCTGCGCGCGTCGCTGCTGCCATCGAAAAAGAACCGTTGCGTACGGTTACAACGCTGATCCCTGAAGCTCAGCCAGAACCTTCCCGCTGGGAAAAAATGCCGTTCTGGAAAAAAGCGCGCCCGTGGGCTGCGCAACTGACCCAGGTCGGTGTCGCTGCCTGTGTTTCACTGGCCGTGATCGTAGGCGTTCAGCACTATAACCAGCCAGAGGGCAGCGCCACGCAGACCTCTGACTCTCCGGTGTTCAATACGATGCCGATGATGGGCAAAGCGTCTCCGGTGAGCCTGGGCGTGCCGTCTGATGCATTTGACACCAACAGTTCTAACCAGCAGGTTCAGGACCAGCGTCGTCGCGTAAATGCCATGCTGCAGGATTACGAACTGCAACGTCGCCTGCACGCTGACCAGCTGCAGTTTGAAACCACTGCGCCAAAACAGGCGCAGGTTGATGTTCCCGGAAATCAATCATTAGGACAGCAACAGCAGTAATGAAGCCGCTTTGGTATGCTGTTAGCCTGCTGACAGGCAGCCTGTTGTGGTCATCTGCCGCCCCGGCGCAACCTTCTGCGTCCGGGGCGCTATTGCAGCAGATGGAGCAGGCAAGTCAGAACCTCAACTACGAATTTGCCTATATCAACGTTTCCCGCATCGGCATCGAATCGCTGCGTTATCGTCATGCTGTAATCGATAACCGGATATTCGCGCAGCTGTTGCAGATGGACGGGCCACGTCGGGAAGTGATCCAGCGCGGCAACGATATCAGTTACTTCGAACCCGGCCTCGATCCCTTTTCGCTCCCCGGCAATCACATTATCGATGCTTTACCGTCGGTAATTTTTGCTGACTTCACCAAGCTCGCCACAGCCTATGATTTTATTACCGTAGGCCGCTCGCGCATTGCCGATCAGATGTGTGATGTGTTGCGCATCGTTTCACGCGATGGCACCCGTTACAGCTATGTGGTCTGGCTGGATGTGGACACCAAGCTGCCGCTGCGCATCGACTTGCTCGATCGTGATGGCGAAACGCTGGAGCAGTTCCGCGTCATCAGCTTTGCGGTGGACGAAGGGGTGCGTAATCTGATGCAGGGGCTGGAGAAAGCCAATCTGCCTCCGTCGCTTTCGGTGCCGAAAGGGGATGCGGTCACGCTCACCTGGCAGCCAGGCTGGATACCTGCCGGTATGTCGCTGGTGTCGCAGAATCGCCGCACGCTACCCGGTCTGAATAAAAATATGGAATCGAAGCTCTACAGTGATGGCCTGTTTAGTTTCGCTATCAACGTGACGCCGGCCGATAAAACCAGCACAACGCAGACATTGCGCACTGGGCGTCGTACGGTCCAGACCGTTGTGCGCAATAATAACGAAATAGCGGTGATCGGCGAATTACCGCCCTCGACCGCAAAACGTATTGCGGACAGCATCGACCTGGGGTCACAAAAATGATGAGAGAATGGGCCACCGTGGTGGCATGGCAGGATGGCATCGCCACGCTGCACACCGAAGCAAAAACCTCCTGCAACAGCTGCCAGGCGCGTAAAGGCTGTGGCAGCCATATGCTGAATAAACTCGGTCCGAAGAATGCCCACGTGATGCAAATCGCCAGCAGCAAGCCGCTGCAGCCGGGGCAGCGGATCGAACTCGGTATCAAAGAGAGCAGCCTGCTGGGTTCAGCGTTGCTGGTCTACATGACGCCGCTGTTTGGCCTGTTCCTGGTTTCCGGGCTGTTTCAGGCGCTGTTCAGCAGCGATCTGGCCGCCGCCTGCGGTGCGCTGCTGGGCGGCATCGGGGGTTTTATTGTCGCCAAAGGCGTTTCAATGAAATTCGGCGATCGGGAAGCCTTTCAGCCGGTCATTCTGAACATCGCCTTGCCTCCCGATGCGCTGCGTGTTGAAAGCGAAGCGTAACGCACGTCCAGGCCGCGCATCCCGCGGCCTTTGTCTGTTCTGCCTCGCGCAGATATCTGTTTCGCTTCCACCACGTTCCATTCTTTTATGCGCGGCGTTAACAGTGTAATATGCGTCGTCATTAATGAGGCTGACAGGATTGTGGGTAAAGAGCGATCTTCCTGAATGTGTCTGTGCTCAGGTTTTCAACTGAATTTTAAGCGAAGATATCCCAATAAATGAAGCACATAAGAAATTTCTCCATCATCGCTCATATCGACCATGGCAAATCTACGCTCTCTGACCGCCTGATTCAGATTTGCGGCGGCCTCACCGCTCGTGAAATGGCTGCGCAGGTTCTTGACTCTATGGATCTGGAGCGCGAGCGTGGCATCACCATCAAAGCACAGAGCGTCACACTCGATTACCACGCGAAAGACGGCCAAACTTACCAGCTCAATTTCATCGATACCCCAGGCCACGTAGACTTCTCTTATGAAGTTTCCCGCTCACTGGCCGCCTGCGAAGGCGCGCTGCTGGTGGTGGATGCCGGTCAGGGTGTTGAAGCGCAGACACTGGCGAACTGCTACACCGCGATGGAGATGGATCTGGAAGTGGTGCCGGTTCTGAACAAAATTGACCTGCCCGCTGCCGATCCCGATCGCGCCGCGCAGGAAATTGAAGATATCGTCGGCATTGATGCGACTGACGCGGTGCGCTGCTCAGCCAAAACCGGCGTCGGCGTTCCGGAAGTGCTGGAACGCTTAGTGCGCGACATTCCGCCGCCAGAAGGCGATCCGGAAGCGCCGCTGCAGGCACTGATTATCGACTCCTGGTTCGATAACTACCTGGGTGTTGTTTCCCTGGTGCGCGTGAAAAACGGCACCATGCGCAAAGGCGACAAGATCAAAGTCCTGAGCACCGGCCAGGTTTATAACGCTGACCGCCTGGGTATCTTCACCCCGAAACGGGTTGATCGTAATGAGCTGAACTGCGGTGAAGTAGGCTGGCTGGTCTGCGCCATTAAAGATATCCTCGGCGCACCCGTGGGCGATACGCTGACTACCGCACGTAACCCGGCAGACAAAGCGCTGCCAGGCTTTAAAAAAGTGAAGCCACAGGTTTACGCCGGTCTGTTCCCAATCAGCTCTGACGACTATGAAGCATTCCGTGATGCGCTCGGTAAGCTGAGCCTGAACGACGCCTCGCTGTTCTATGAGCCAGAAAGCTCAACGGCGCTGGGCTTTGGTTTCCGCTGCGGCTTCCTCGGTCTGCTGCACATGGAGATCATCCAGGAGCGTCTGGAGCGCGAATACGATCTCGATCTGATCACTACCGCACCGACGGTGGTGTATGAAGTCGTGACCACCAGCGGCGAAATCGTTCATGTCGACAGCCCATCCAAGCTGCCGGCACTGAACAATATCGAAGAGCTGCGTGAACCGATTGCCGAATGTCACATGCTGCTGCCGCAAGAGTATCTGGGCAACGTCATCACGCTCTGTATTGAGAAGCGTGGCGTGCAGACCAACATGGTTTACCACGGCAATCAGGTGGCACTGACTTACGAAATTCCGATGGCTGAAGTGGTACTCGACTTCTTTGACCGTCTGAAATCAACCTCGCGCGGTTATGCCTCGCTGGATTACAACTTTAAACGTTTCCAGCCTTCAGACATGGTACGTGTTGACGTACTGATTAACTCTGAGCGTGTGGATGCGCTGGCGCTGATTACCCACCGTGACAACGCGCCTTATCGCGGACGCGATCTGGTTGAGAAAATGAAAGAGCTCATCCCGCGTCAGCAGTTTGATATTGCGATTCAGGCTGCCATCGGCAACCACATTATCGCGCGTTCAACGGTGAAACAGCTGCGTAAAAACGTTCTCGCCAAGTGTTATGGCGGTGACGTCAGCCGTAAGAAGAAACTGTTGCAGAAGCAGAAAGATGGTAAGAAGCGAATGAAGCAGGTTGGTAACGTTGAGCTGCCACAGGAAGCGTTCCTCGCCATTCTGCATGTCGGTAAGGACAGCAAATAAGGATTTCCAATGGCTAATATGTTCGCCCTGATTCTGGCGATAGCGACGCTGATTACTGGCATCGTATGGGTAATTGATCGTTTTAAATGGGCACCCGCGCGTCGCGCGAAACAGGCTGAGGCTCAGGCCCAGACCGGTAACGCGCTCGACAGCAAAACGCTGGCGAAGGTCGCTGCAAAGCCAGGCTGGGTTGAAACCACCGCATCCGTGTTCCCGGTGCTGGCCGTGGTTTTCATCGTGCGTTCGTTTATCTACGAACCATTCCAGATTCCCTCTGGCTCGATGATGCCGACGCTGTTGATTGGTGACTTTATCCTGGTGGAGAAGTTTGCTTACGGCATCAAGGATCCGATCACCCAGACGACGCTGATCCCAACCGGTCAGCCGAAGCGCGGCGATATCGCGGTATTTAAATACCCGAAAGATCCGAGCCTGGATT
This sequence comes from Pantoea sp. EKM10T, assembly GCF_011800685.1. NCBI lineage: Bacteria > Pseudomonadati > Pseudomonadota > Gammaproteobacteria > Enterobacterales > Erwiniaceae > Pantoea > Pantoea sp. EKM10T. Next base: position 326,737 of record NZ_JAALEU010000004.1, on the reverse strand, counting down.
ACATTAAGCGCGTTATCGGCCTGCCGGGCGACAAAGTCATTTATGATCCTTACAGCAAAACGCTGACGGTGAAACCGACCTGCTCCGATGATAAAGCCTGTGACACAGCGTTAGCGGTGACTTACACCGACGTTGAGCCAAGCAACTTTGTTCAGACCTTTAGCGGCTTTGATGGCAACGAAACCGGCAACGGTTTTTATCAGGTGCCGCAGGGCGATACCCTGCGCGGTGGTTTGCGCCTGGGAACCCGCAAAGAGACAATCGGTAACGTGACGCATGACATTCTGCTGGTAAACGAAGCGCAGAGTCAGGCAGGCATGTATTATCAGCAGCCGGGTCAGCCGCAGGCGAGCTGGGTCGTGCCGAAAGGGCAATACTTCATGATGGGCGACAACCGTGATAACAGCGCCGACAGCCGCTACTGGGGCTTTGTCCCGGAGCGTAATCTGGTCGGTAAAGCGGTCGCTATCTGGATGAGCTTTGAGAAACAAGAAGGCCAGTGGCCAACCGGCGTGCGATTCAGTCGCATCGGTGGTATCCACTAACATTATTGTCTGATTAACAGGCAAATCGGGTGGCCTCCTCAGGGAGGCCACTGCACACCAAACGGAACGTGTTGGATTACCAGCCCCGTTTGGTATGCAGAGTCACAGACGCAACAAAGAACTGGAATCGCATGAACCCCATCCTGATTAACAAGCTTCAGCGCAAACTGGGCTACACTTTTACTCATTCGGAACTGTTACAGCAGGCCCTGACTCACCGCAGCGCCAGCAGTAAGCACAACGAACGCCTGGAATTTCTTGGCGATTCTATTCTTAGCTATGTGATTGCTAATGCCCTTTATCACCGCTTCCCGCGGGTTGATGAAGGTGACATGAGCCGCATGCGCGCCACGCTGGTGCGGGGCAACACGCTGGCTGAAATGGCACGCGAATTTGATCTTGGCGAGTGCCTGCGCCTGGGACCCGGTGAGCTGAAAAGCGGCGGTTTCCGTCGTGAATCGATCCTGGCGGATACGGTGGAAGCGCTGATTGGCGGTATCTTCCTCGACAGCAGTATCGAGCGGGTAGAGCAGCTGATCCTCGACTGGTATCAGAGCCGCCTCGACGAAATCAGTCCTGGCGACAAACAAAAAGATCCGAAAACGCGCCTGCAGGAGTATCTGCAGGGACGTCATCTGCCGCTGCCAAGTTATCTGGTGGTACAGGTACGTGGCGAAGCCCACGATCAGGAATTCACCATTCACTGTCAGGTGAGTGGCATGGCCGAGCCGGTTGTCGGCGTCGGCTCCAGCCGTCGTAAAGCCGAGCAGGCAGCGGCTGAACAGGCACTGATAAAATTAGGTCTTGAATAGATCTGTCGGGGTGACAGTGCCGGAACCGGCACTGAACCATTAACCTGACACTCTATCCCGGCGTCAGAAGACGCTGAATGACACATGACTCAAATAGCACTCTTTCGGCGCCGCATCAGGCGCTGAACAATTCAGGACTCGAATGAGCGAAAACGTTACTTATTGCGGCTTTGTCGCGATTGTTGGCCGACCAAACGTCGGTAAATCCACCTTACTGAACCAGTTGCTGGGGCAGAAGGTGTCGATCACCTCGCGTAAGCCGCAAACCACGCGCCACCGCATCATGGGCATTCATACCGAAGGCGAATATCAGGCGATCTACGTCGATACTCCCGGTCTGCACATGGAAGAGAAGCGCGCCATTAACCGTCTGATGAACCGCGCAGCCAGCAGTTCCATTGGCGACGTTGAACTGGTGATCTTCGTGGTTGAAGGCACCCGCTGGACGCCCGATGATGAGATGGTGTTGGGCAAACTGCGCGACAATAAAGTGCCGGTGGTGCTGGCGATCAATAAGGTCGATAACATCCAGGATAAAAGCATTCTGCTGCCGCATCTGCAGTTCCTGAGCCAGCAGATGAACTTCCTCGATATCGTGCCTATTTCTGCTGAAAGCGGCAAAAACGTCGATACCATTGCGGCGATTACCCGCAAGCATCTGCCACAGGCCGATCATCACTTCCCGGAAGATTACATCACCGACCGCTCACAGCGTTTCATGGCGTCAGAGATGATCCGTGAAAAACTGATGCGCTTCCTGGGTGCTGAACTGCCTTACTCCGTTACGGTTGAGATCGAGCGCTTCGTGACCAACGAACGTGGCGGTTACGACATTCACGGCCTGATTCTGGTTGAGCGCGAAGGGCAGAAGAAGATGGTGATTGGCAATAAAGGCGCCAAAATCAAAGTCATCGGAACAGAGGCGCGCAGAGACATGGAAGAGATGTTCGAAGCGAAAGTGCATCTCGAACTGTGGGTGAAAGTGAAATCCGGCTGGGCAGATGACGAACGTGCGCTGCGCAGCCTGGGTTATACAGACGATCTCTGATTCAATGGAAGGCTGGCAACGCGCCTTTGTGCTGCATAGTCGCCCCTTCAGCGAAACCAGTCTGCTGCTCGACCTGTTCAGCGAAAGTGAAGGGCGGGTGCGGGTTCTGGCCAAGGGCGCACGTTCGCGGCGCTCGCAGCTGAAGGGGGCGTTACAGCCTTTTACCCCGCTGCTGGTTCGCTGGAGCGGGCGCGGGGAAGTCAAAACCCTGCGCAATGCCGAGGCGGTGTCGCTGGCTTTACCGCTCAGCGGCATCACGCTCTACTGCGGTCTCTACGTCAATGAGCTGGTCTCTCGCGTATTGCAGCAGGAATTCCCCTTCTCAGAACTCTTCTTCGACTATCTCAACTGCCTTCAGGCATTAGCCTCAACGCACGGCAAGCCCGAACCGGCACTGCGGCGTTTTGAACTGGCGTTGCTAGGTCACCTGGGTTATGGCGTCGATTTCCTGCACTGCGCCGGCAGCGGCGAGCCGGTCAGCGACAACATGACGTACAGCTACCGCGAAGAGCGCGGCTTTATTGCCAGCCTGGTGGTCAATCAGCGCAGCTTTACCGGCCGCGAATTGCGCGCCCTGTGCGAGCGAGAGTTTCCCGATGCCGACACTCTGCGCGCCGCGAAGCGGTTTACCCGCATCGCCCTGAAGCCCTATCTTGGTGGCAAGCCGCTGAAGAGTCAGGAGCTGTTCCGCCAGTTTATCCCGAAGAAAAAGCCTGAACAGGCAGAAGAATAGCGCGGGTCGTACCGCCTGTTTCACTTTGCGCGGTACACTCAACATCACGATGAAAAACAAGTGAGGACGGTCATGGCTGAGTTGCTGTTAGGCGTCAATATCGATCACATTGCCACGGTGCGTAACGCCCGTGGGACAAACTATCCCGATCCGGTGCAGGCGGCGTTTATCGCCGAGCAGGCGGGCGCAGACGGCATTACCGTGCACCTGCGCGAAGATCGCCGTCACATCACTGATCGCGATGTGCGTATCCTGCGTGACACCATCCAGACGCGGATGAATCTGGAGATGGCGGTCACCGATGAGATGATCGGCATCGCCTGTGATATCCAACCCCATTTCTGCTGCCTGGTGCCGGAAAAGCGTCAGGAAGTGACCACTGAAGGCGGGCTGGATGTAGCGGGGCAGCAGGAGAAGATGAACGCGGCTGTACGACTGCTGAGTGACGCAGGCATTCTGGTTTCGCTGTTTATCGATGCCGATCACCGCCAGATTGAAGCGGCCGTGGCTAGCGGCGCGCCTTACATCGAAATCCATACCGGCGCTTACGCCGAAGCACCAGAGGGACTGGCGCGTGACGCTGAGCTGGCGCGTATCCGTCACGCCGCGACCTTTGCCGCCAGTCTGGGACTGAAGGTCAATGCCGGTCATGGTCTGACCTACCACAACGTGCTGCCGATTGCGGCGCTGCCGGAAATGCATGAGCTGAATATCGGCCATGCGATTATTGGCCGCGCGGTGATGAGTGGCCTGCCGGATGCGGTGAAAGAGATGAAGCAGCTGCTGCGTGAAGCCCGTCGCTGATGGCTATTCTGGGACTGGGTACGGACATCGTTGAGATTGAACGCATCGCCGGGGTAATAGAGCGCTCCGGCGACCGGCTGGCGCGGCGGGTGCTGAGCGAAGCCGAATGGCAGCAATATCAGGCGCACAAGCAGCCGGTGCGCTTTCTCTCTAAACGCTTTGCGGTAAAAGAGGCGGCAGCAAAAGCCTTTGGCACCGGTATTCGCGGTGGTCTGGCGTTTAATCAGTTTGAAGTTTACAACGATGCGCTGGGAAAACCGGGATTACGCTTCTTTCAGCATGCCGCTGAAGTGGCGGAGAGGCTGGGCGTTAAACACGTTCACGTGACGCTGGCCGATGAGCGTCACTACGCCTGCGCCACGGTGATCATTGAAAGCTAGCCGTGCAGCAGCACGAACTTCTCCCACAGCGCATCACGTGATTCGGTGTGCTGTGGGTCAATGATGATGGTGTTGTCGATGGGGCATACCTGCTGACAGGTTGGCGTCTCATAATGCCCGACACATTCCGTGCAGCGGCTGACATCAATCTCATAGATCGCATCGCCCAGTGAAATGGCCTGGTTCGGGCACTCCGGTTCACACATATCGCAGTTAATGCATCTGGACGTAATCAACAGCGCCATTTTACCCACCTGATAACAACAGAAAAAGCGCGGGTATTATACGCACTGCCGCTGATCAGACCAGCTTTTTCACCAGCGCTTCGCTGTGGCGAATATGACTGGACGCGCGTTCCGGATCGTTTTGCACCAGTGCCATAAACAGCAGATCGGTCAGTGCCAGCTGCGCCGTGGTCGAGGAGATGGCCGCGCTGCGGGTACTCTGCTCTTCCGCCACCGTATAGAGACAGTAACTGGCGCTCTGCTGCAGCGTATTCGGCGTAAAACCGGTAAACGCCACCACATCGGCGCCTACCTGAACCGCCTCCTGCGCGGCCAGATTGATCTCCCGTCGTTCACCGGTGTAAGAGATGGCGAGCAGCACATCGCCGGGCCCCATCGCCTGCACGCTGGCCAGCAGGGCGTGCATATCCTGCTCCGCCACCGCATTGATGCCGATCTTCATCAGCTTCCAGGAGAAGTCCTTCGCCACCAGACCCGAAGCGCCAATGCCTACCAGTAAAATACGCCGGGCATTTTTCAGCAGCTGTAACACATCGTTGAGCTTCTCTTCGCTGTTGATGTCAAGCGTGGCGCGGATCGCCGAGAGTTTCTCCGTCAGCAGCTTCTCACCCACCATTTTAAGGGGATCGTCGCTGAGGATATGGTTATGTACGGTAATGGCATCTTTGTCCGCCAGTGACTCACTCAGGGCCAGCTTAAGCGCCGGAAAACCTTTGTATCCCAGTTTCTGAGCAAACTTCACCACGCTCGACTGGCTGACGCCAGACTCTTCCGCCAGCTTTTGCGAACTCAGGTGGCGCGCCCGATCGGGTTGCGACAGTAGAAAATCAGCCAGCCGACGCTCGTTCAATGCCAGACGTGGATAAAGCTGGCGAATGCGCAGCAATGAACTCATGCCCAATCCTCGTAATTCAGGGATAATCTGTGAAGAATAAACTATTCATCAGGCATTGTAGTCATCGGAATTAAAAATGACAGTCATCGCCGTAGCGCCTGATGATGGCTACACTACTCTTTATCATTCCAGAATCAGCCTGAAGGAGAGTTGTTTGACCAGGGGAACACAACGTCGCGTCGTATTTTTTGACCTGGATGGCACTTTGCACCAGCAGGACATGTTCGGCACTTTTATGCGCTATCTGCTGCGTCGCCGACCGCTTAATCTGCTGCTGGTGGTGCCGTTATTGCCGGTAGTGGGTATCGGCTTGCTGTTTAAAGGCCGGGCGGCACGCTGGCCCATGAGCCTGCTGCTCTGGTCTATTACTTTTGGCCGTTCTGAGCGGACGCTGCTGCAACTCGAAGCCGAATTTGCGCAGTGGTTCCGCCTGCGCGTCAAAGCCTTTCCGGTGGTTCAGCAGCGCCTGACCGATTATCTCGGCAGTGATGATGCTGACGTCTGGCTCATCACCGGATCGCCACAGTCTCTGGTGGAGCAGGTCTATTACGACTCCGCGTTTCTGCCACGCGTGAAGCTGATTGCCAGTCAGATGCAGCGCGGCTGGGGCGGGCGGGTACTGGCAATGCGCTGCCTCGGCCATGAGAAAGTGGCACAGCTGGAAGAGAAAATCGGCACGCCGCTACAGCTCTACAGCGGTTATAGCGACAGCAAACAGGACAACCCGCTGCTGTTTTTCTGTCAGCATCGCTGGCGCGTAACACCCGCAGGTGAGCTGCAACAGCTGGAATAAGTTTCTAAAGGATCGGTGAGACCGCTATAATGCGCCGCTTTTCTGTCGCCCGGAGTGGTCAGCATGAAACAACAAGATGAATACTGGATGCGCCATGCGCTTGACCTGGCGCGCCGGGCGTGGGAGCAGGGCGAAGTGCCGGTGGGTGCGGTGCTGGTTCAGAATGACCGGGTTATCGGTGAAGGCTGGAACCGGCCCATCGGCCAGCACGATCCGACGGCGCATGCGGAGATTATGGCGTTGCGGCAGGGCGGTAAAGTACTGGAAAATTATCGTCTGCTGGACACCACGCTCTACGTGACGCTGGAGCCGTGCGTGATGTGCGCCGGCGCTATGGTTCACAGCCGCATCAGCCGGCTGGTCTACGGTGCGCACGACATCAAAAGTGGGGCGGCAGGATCGCTGCTCGATGTGCTGGGACACCCCGGCATGAATCATCAGGTTGAATTACAGAGCGGCGTGCTGGCTGAAGAGTGTGCCGCTATGCTGAGCGACTTCTTCCGTATGCGTCGCGAGCAGAAAAAAGCGCTGCGGCAGGCGCAACGCCAGGATTAGTTCATGGCGATCTTCGGTTCGACCGCCGGATAGCCTTTGGCCAGTTCGGCCTGTGCTTCTTGTGCTTCAGCCTGCTGCGCCAGGCGCTTTTCCTGCTCCTGCAGATAACCCACCAGGCTTAACTGATATTTGCGGATGTTCTCCACATAGTTATAGGCTTCATGCCCACGGGCATAGCCATAAGCCGTCTGGGTGTAGTAACGCTTCTGACTCAGCATGGGCAGACGCAGCTTCACATCCGCCCAGCTATCCGGATTACCCCCCTGGCGGGCAGTGAGTTTACGGACATCCAGCATATGGGCATAGCCCATGTTATAGGCCGCCAGCGCAAACCAGATGCGCTCATCTTCCGGGATGGTCTGCGGCACCTTCGCCATCATATCCTGCAGATACTGACTGCCGCCGCGAATGCTCTGTTCGGGATCGGTCCGGTCGCCCACATCCAGGCTCTCAGCGGTGTTACGGGTCAGCATCATCATGCCGCGCACGCCGGTAGGGGAGGTGGCCTGCGGGTTCCAGTGCGACTCCTGATAGGAGATTGCCGCCAGCAGTCGCCAGTCAATGCTGGTGGCGTACTTCTCAAACAGCGGTTTGATGTCAGGCAGCGTGTTGTCGATGGCGCGCAGGAAAGTGCGGGTATCGACATAATCAAAGGTGCCGACGTGGCCGAGATATTTCTCCTCCAGCCGCGCCATCGCCCCTTCTTCACCCATACCGTTAAAGAAGTCGAGCATCGCGGCATTCAGGCTGTCGTCATCGCTATGCCGCACATACCAGGTGACCGGCTCTTCATCAGTGACGTCAAACGCCACCGCCAGCTGCGGATAGATGCGCTGCAGCAGAGCGATGGTCACGGAGTCGCCAATCGTATAGTCGAGCTTGCCGTCTGCCACCGCTTCCAGCAGGGCTTTAGGACTTTGATCGGTGGAGATCGCCCAGTCCAGATCGGGGTACTGATTTGACCGCGCGCTCTTCAGCGTTGACAGATACGCCGATCCTGACGCAACAGTCAGCCGCCCCTTTAAGTCACCGAGGTTTTTAGGGCGCGGCTTATCCACGCGATAGACCAGCTGCTGCGAAACGTTGTAGTAGCCTGGCCCGGTCTGATAGCGGGTCAGGCGTTCGCTGTTGTAGTTCAGACCCGCGGCCAGCAAATCGGCTTTGCCATCATCTAAATCGTCAAACAGATCGCTCAGGTTGGGACGTACTGTCACCTTGAGTTTGACGCCCAGATAATCGGCGAAGCGTTTTGCCAGCTCATAATCCATACCGGCCGGAGATTGGTTCACTGTGTAGTAAGTCAACGGGGAATTGATGGTACTGACACGCAGTACTCCCCGTGATTTAATCTGTGAAATCTGGTCCTGCCCACCCCCATACCAGGGAATGGATGGCCATAGCGCCAACGCTAACAGCACGGCAACCAGACCGATAAACAGATAATTAAATTTTAGGCGTTTCAAATAGTTATCTCTCGCTGGCTCTAAGGCCTCTGTCTTTTAAAGGCAGTATTTGTCTTCTTTGAACTCCCAGAGCGAGGGGCATTTTGCGCAACAAAATCACGCTGAGCAACTTTTATAGCAGCTTTTGCGCAAAATTCAGGCAAATCCGGGTCGCCAAAAATTGTGCGCAAACGGTTTCGTCGCGAGGTCGCTTTCTCTATAATACGCCCCGTTTTCCCTGTTGCGCCCAATGAAGCGTCGCCCGGCGCCCTGACGAGAGATTTATTAATGGAAATTCTGCGTGGTTCGCCCGCCCTGTCGGCATTTCGTGTAAACAAACTGCTGACCCGCTTTCAGGACGCTCATCTGCCGGTGAGTGATATTTACGCTGAGTACATCCATTTTGCTGATGTCAGCACGCCCTTAAGCGCTGACGAACAGAGCCGTCTGCAGCGCCTGCTGAAATATGGTCCCTCTCTCGCTGAACATGCCCCACAGGGGCGTCTGCTGCTGGTGACGCCTCGTCCCGGCACCATTTCGCCCTGGTCATCCAAAGCCACTGACATTGCCCACAACTGCGGTCTGCCGCAGGTACGTCGCCTGGAGCGCGGCCTGGCCTTTTATGTACAGGCTCCACAACTGATGGAAGCGCAGTGGCAAACGCTGGGCACACTGCTGCACGATCGGATGATGGAAACGGTCTTCGGCGATCTGGCGCAGGCTGAACAGCTGTTCGCGCATCACACGCCACAGCCGGTTAAAAGTGTCGATCTGCTGGGTGAGGGCCGTCAGGCGCTGGTTCAGGCGAATATCTCACTGGGTCTGGCGCTGGCCGACGATGAAATCGACTACCTGGTGGCGGCGTTTACCGCACTGGGCCGCAATCCCAACGACATTGAACTCTATATGTTTGCGCAGGCGAACTCTGAGCACTGTCGTCACAAGATCTTCAACGCCGACTGGATTATCGACGGCGAGAAACAGCCAAAGTCGCTGTTTAAGATGATTAAAAACACCATGGAGCAGACGCCGGACTACGTGCTCTCTGCTTACAAAGATAACGCCGCCGTGATGGAAGGCTCAGAGGTTGGCCGCTTCTTTGCTGACGCCGGAGAGAGCGAATACCGCTGGCATCAGGAAGCCGCACACATCCTGATGAAGGTGGAAACCCATAACCACCCGACGGCCATCTCGCCGTGGCCTGGTGCTGCGACCGGTTCCGGTGGTGAAATTCGTGATGAAGGCGCAACCGGAAGGGGTTCAAAGCCAAAAGCGGGCCTCGTCGGTTTCTCCGTATCGAACCTGCGTATCCCTGGCTTTGAACAGCCGTGGGAAGAGGACTTCGGCAAACCGGCCCGCATCGTCAGCGCGCTGGAAATTATGACCGATGGCCCGCTGGGCGGCGCTGCATTTAACAATGAATTTGGTCGTCCGGCTCTGAATGGTTACTTCCGTACCTATGAAGAGCAGGTCACCAGCCACAACGGCACTGAGCTGCGTGGCTACCATAAGCCCATTATGCTGGCGGGCGGCATCGGGAATATCCGTGCCGATCACGTGCAGAAAGGTGAAATCACCGTAGGCGCGAAGCTGGTGGTGCTGGGCGGTCCGGCAATGAACATCGGCCTGGGCGGCGGCGCGGCCTCATCAATGGCCTCGGGCCAGTCTGATGCCGATCTCGACTTTGCCTCGGTACAGCGTGATAACCCGGAGATGGAGCGCCGTTGTCAGGAAGTGATCGACCGCTGCTGGCAGCTGGGCGATGAGAACCCGATTCTGTTTATCCACGACGTGGGCGCTGGCGGTCTCTCCAATGCGATGCCGGAGCTGGTCAGCGATGGCGGTCGTGGCGGCCGGTTTAACCTGCGTGATATCCTGAGTGATGAGCCAGGCATGAGTCCGCTGGAGGTCTGGTGTAACGAATCACAGGAACGTTATGTGATGGCAGTGGCACCCGATCAGCTGGCGCAGTTTGAGGCAATTTGCCAGCGTGAACGCGCACCGTTCGCGGTCATTGGTGAAGCCACCGAAGAGCTGCACCTGAGCCTGGAAGATAGTCATTTCGGTAACAAGCCGATCGACATGCCGCTTGATGTCCTGCTGGGCAAAACGCCGAAGATGACGCGGGATGTGGTGACGCAGCAGACACAGGGTACTGCCCTGCAGCGTGACGGCATTACGCTGGTCGATGCGGTGAACCGCGTGCTGCATCTGCCTGCCGTGGCGGAAAAAACCTTCCTGATCACCATCGGTGACCGCAGCGTGACCGGCATGGTTGCGCGCGACCAGATGGTGGGACCGTGGCAGATCCCGGTTGCCAACTGTGCGGTGACAACGGCCAGCCTCGACAGCTATCACGGCGAAGCGTTTGCCCTGGGCGAACGTTCACCGGTTGCGCTGCTGGACTTCGCGGCATCGGGTCGTCTGGCCGTCGGTGAAGCACTGACCAACCTGGCGGCTACCCATATTGGTTCGCTGAAGCGTGTGAAGCTTTCCGCAAACTGGATGTCCGCCGCCGGTCATCCGGGTGAAGATGCCGGTTTATATGCGGCGGTAAAGGCAGTCGGCGAGGAGCTTTGCCCGGCGCTGGGGATCACCATCCCGGTCGGTAAAGATTCGATGTCGATGAAAACACGCTGGCAGGAAGGCAGCGAACAGCGCGAAATGACCTCACCGCTGTCGCTGGTGATTACCGCTTTTGCCCGCGTCGAAGATGTTCGTCGCACCGTCACGCCACAACTGCAGGCCGATCAGGATAACCTGCTGCTGCTGATCGATCTGGGCAACGGCGCGAATACGCTGGGCGCAACCGCGCTGTCGCAGGTTTACCGTCAGCTTGGCGACAAACCTGCCGACGTGCGCGATGCCGCTCAGCTGGCGGGCTTCTTCAATGCCATCCAGGCGCTGGTGGCTGAGCAGAAACTGCTGGCTTATCACGATCGTTCCGACGGTGGTCTGCTGGTGACGCTGGCCGAGATGGCGTTTGCCGGTCACTGCGGCATCGACGTTGACATCGCCTCGCTGGGTAACGATGCGCTGGCCTCCCTGTTTACCGAGGAGCTGGGCGCGGTGATTCAGATCAACGCCGCCGATCGCGCCGTGGTTGAGCAGATCCTGGCGGATCACGGCCTTGCCGACTCGACGCATCTGCTGGGCAGCGCGCAGCCGGGCGATCGCTTTGTGATCCGTTCCGGTGACAGTGCGGTCTACAGTGAAAGCCGCAACACGTTGCGTACCTGGTGGGCGGAAACCACCTGGCAGATGCAGCGTCTGCGCGACAACCCGGCGTGTGCCGATCAGGAACATGAAGCGAAGAAAAACGACAGCGATCCTGGCCTGAACGTTAATCTGACCTTTAATCCGCAGGAAGATGTTGCTGCCCCGATGATCGCCACTGGCGCACGTCCAAGGGTCGCGGTGCTGCGTGAGCAGGGCGTGAACTCCCATGTAGAGATGGCCGCCGCCTTTGATCGGGCTGGCTTCACCGCCATTGACGTTCACATGAGCGATCTGCTGGCCGGACGTCGCGGCCTGGAAGAGTTCCAGGCGCTGGTCGCCTGTGGCGGCTTCTCCTACGGCGATGTGCTGGGTGCCGGTGAGGGCTGGGCGAAATCGATTCTGTTTAATCCGCGCGTGCGTGACGAGTTCGAAACCTTCTTCCATCGTCCGCAAACTCTGGCGCTGGGCGTCTGCAACGGCTGCCAGATGATGTCTAATCTGCGTGAACTGATCCCAGGCAGCGATCTCTGGCCGCGCTTTGTGCGCAACCAGTCTGAGCGCTTTGAAGCGCGCTTCAGTCTGGTAGAAGTGGCCGCCAGTCCCTCGCTGTTGCTGGACGGCATGGCCGGTTCGCATATGCCTATCGCCGTTTCGCACGGTGAAGGCTTTGTTGAAGTGCGTGATGCTTCGCATCTGGCGGCGCTGGAGTCGAAAGGGCTGGTGGCACTGCGCTTTGTCGATAACTTCGGCAAGGTAACAGAAACCTATCCGGCTAACCCGAATGGCTCACCAAACGGCATCACTGCCGTGACCAACGAAAGTGGTCGCGTCACTATCATGATGCCGCATCCGGAGCGGGTGTTCCGCACCGTCAGCAACTCCTGGCATCCGGCAGAGTGGGGCGAAGACAGCCCGTGGATGCGCATTTTCCGCAATGCGCGCAGACAGCTGGGTTAATTTAATCCGCTGAAAAGAGCAGGAGGCCAGTGTGCCTCCTGCTCTTTTTTGTGGTTCTGTTGGCAAATGGCGACAATGAGTATGTCGTACTGTCTCTTTTTGGCGACATCTATCTCGTTGATTTTTAATGAACGCCCATCCGGCGCGATTTCATGTCGCTCAGCGGAGACAGTTTTCCCTTGCTGTAATCAGATTTTGCGCAACAGTTGTCCGGTAAGCTTATTCAATCTGCTGAAAAATATAATGATTTATTTTCTGGCATGGAACTTGCTATACTCATGCAGCTGCTCATTCACCTGTTTATGATTGCCCCGCTTAGCGGAGAAGAGCTCATAAAGCCCGAATGACGCACCAAACGGAGCCTGCCGTCCAACTGACCGATAATCGCTTGCGTTATCAAACACCGGACGTAACGTTGAGTAAGGCTCCACCCATTTTTACGCGATGCATCACGCGTCGTGCCAGCGGCAGGCCATTGAGCCTGCCGTTTTCTTTTGTTCCCCTTTCTTCCGCCGACACCTTTCTTCCGCTGACAGAGTCCGTTAGCATCCAGACAGCAAATCTTAAGGAAGCGGCTGCGTGAAAAAATGGCGTTTATTTCCCCGTTCTCTGCGTCAGCTGGTGCTGATGGCGTTTGTACTGGTGCTGCTGCCGTTGCTGGTGCTGGCCTGGCAGGCGTGGGAAAGTCTCTCTGCGTTAAGCGAACAGGCAGCGGATACCAACCGCAATACCTTCACCGACGTACGCAGAAGTGAGGCGATGGCGCGAACGGCGGTTGAGCTGGAGCGCAGCTATCGCCAGTACTGCGTGCTGGATGATGCCTCGCTGGCGCGCCTTTATCAGACCCAGCACACCCGCTACAGCCAGATGCTGAGTTCGCACAGCGCCAGCCTGCCCGAGCTGCCCGCATTCCAGACTTTACAGGCGACGTTGCCGCTGCTGACACCGTTAAAGTGCGATAACGGTAATCCGGTTACGCCTGCCGCAGAGGCGCTGGATCGTTTTTCTGCCACCAATGCGCAGATGGTGCAGGACACGCGCGAAGTGGTGTTTTCGCGCGGCCTTCAGCTGCAGCGCGAAATTGCCGATCGCGGCCAGTTTTTTGGCTGGCAGGCGCTGATTCTGTTTATCATCAGTCTGGCGTTGATGACGCTGTTTACCGGCATGATTATCGGGCCGGTCAAGCGTATTGAGCGGATGATCAACCGGCTTGGCGAAGGCCGGGAACTGGGTAACAGCGTGACATTTCGCGGCCCGCGCGAGTTACGCTCGCTGGGACAGCGCATCGTCTGGCTCAGCGAACGGCTTCAGTGGCTGGAATCGCAGCGCCATGAATTCCTGCGCCATCTTTCTCACGAACTGAAAACGCCGCTGGCCAGCCTGCGTGAAGGCACCGAACTGCTGGCGGACGAGGTAGCCGGGTCGCTGAACGCCGATCAAAAAGAGGTGGTCACTATCCTCGACGGCAGCAGCCGTCATCTGCAGCGTCTGATTGAACAGCTGCTTGATTACAACCGTAAACTGGCAGATGGCCCGATCCAGCTGGAACCGGTCAGCGTGGCGGAAATTGTGGAGGGGGTAGTGAATGCACACGCACTCTCGGCGCGCGCCAAACTCATGCAGACGGTTGTCGATCTGGAGGTCAGTCACTGCCTTGCCGAACCGATGTTACTGATGCGGGTCATCGATAATCTCTATTCGAACGCCGTGAACTACGGCAGCGAATCCGGTACCATCTGGCTGCGCAGTCAGCAGCAGGGCGATCGGGTCTGGATTGATGTCGCGAACAGCGGTACGCCGATCCCGCCGGAAGAGCAGGCAATGATTTTCGAACCTTTTTTCCAGGGTAGCCAGCAGCGCAAAGGGCCGGTAAAAGGCAGCGGGCTGGGATTGAGTATTGCCAAAGATTGCCTGCGCCGGATGCATGGCGACCTGACGCTGGTCTCCTGCGAGCAGGCTGACGTCTGTTTTCGAATTGAACTGAACACCACAGCCGGGAATGTCTGACTGATGAAATATTTACCCGCTTTGCTGCTGAGCACACTGACCACGCTGCTGCTCAGCGGATGTACGACCTCCCCGGCCACCTCATCCCTGCCGTCAGGCCATCAGGTAGCGGAACCCGAGGTCAGCGTGGCTGATTACCTGGCGACCCGCTGCAGTGACCTGTGGACGATAGAGAATAGTGCGGCACTGAGTAATCCCCTCTACTGGATGCGGGCGATCGATTGTGCTGAACGCCTTTCCCCCGCCGAGGCCCGAGCCGAAGCTCACCGCTGGCCGGTTGAGAGCTGGTCGCGCGCCTTCAAGCAGGGCGTGCTGATGTCGAACGGCAACGTGACGCCAGTGGAGCGTCGTCGCTATGTTGAAACCCTGGATCGCTACAGCAGCGATTTCCCGCAGTCTGTGCGTCCGCTGCTCCAGTTGTGGCGCAGTAATCAGGCCGCGCAGCTCGACCTGAGTGAAGCGCGCACCCGTTATGTTCATCTGCAACAGAGCAGCGATACCCAGCTGGAGGCGATACGCCAGCAAATGGTTAAACAGCAGCAGCAGCTCAGCGACACGCAGCATAAGCTGGAGCGGCTTACTGACATTGAGCGCCAGCTTTCATCACGGAAAGCCCCGGATGTTTCTGACAGCGGCCATGGCACTGCGCTGCCGCAGGATGAGGAGCAATAATGGTCAGACAAGCGGCAAAACTGCTGCTGGTGGATGACGATCCCAGCCTGCTGAAGCTGCTGGGCATGCGTCTTCGCAGCGAAGGTTATCAGGTCACCACCGCGGCCAGCGGACCCGAAGCGTTGCGTCTGCTGCAGAAAGAAAAAATCGAGCTGGTGATCAGCGATCTGCGGATGGATGAGATGGATGGTCTGGCGCTGTTTGGCGAGATCCAGAAACGCCACACCGGTCTGCCAGTGATTATCCTGACGGCACACGGTTCTATCCCGGACGCAGTTTCCGCCACGCAGCAGGGCGTCTTCAGCTTCCTGACTAAACCGGTGGATAAAGATGCGCTTTACAAAGCGATCGATGAAGCACTGGCTCAGCAGGCGCCGGTCAGCGATGACCGCTGGCGGGAAGCGATCGTCACCCGCAGCCCGCTGATGTTACGGCTGCTGGAGCAGGCGCATATGGTGGCGCAGTCGGACGTCAGCGTGCTGATTAACGGGCAGAGCGGTACCGGTAAAGAGATGCTGGCTCAGGCGATTCACGCTGCCAGCCCGCGAAACGGCAAGCCCTTTGTCGCCATTAACTGCGGCGCACTGCCGGAGCAGTTACTGGAGTCAGAGCTGTTCGGGCATGCCAAAGGGGCCTTTACCGGCGCAGTCAGTGCCCGTGACGGTCTGTTTAAAACCGCAGGTGGCGGCACGCTGTTCCTGGATGAGATTGGCGATATGCCGCAACCGCTACAGGTTAAGTTGCTGCGGGTGTTGCAGGAGCGTAAGGTCAGGCCGCTGGGCAGCGATCATGATATTGAGATCGACGTGCGCATTATTTCAGCCACGCATCGCGATCTGCCGAAGGCGATGGAGAAAAAGGAGTTTCGCGAGGATCTCTTCTATCGTCTTAATGTGGTGAATCTGAAGATTCCGGCGCTGCATCAGCGCACTGAAGATATTCCGCTGCTGGCTAATCATCTGTTGCGTCAGGCGGCGGAACGGCATAAACCGCAGATTCGCAGTTTTTCCGTTGATGCGATGAAGCGGTTGATGGCGGCCAGCTGGCCGGGCAATGTGCGTCAGCTGGTTAACGTGATTGAGCAGTGTGTGGCGCTGAGTTCATCGCCGGTGATCAGCGATGCGCTGGTGGAGCAGGCGTTAAGCGGTGAGAACAGCGCTTTGCCGACCTTTGCTGAGGCGCGCAATCAGTTTGAGCTGAACTATCTGCGTAAGCTGTTGCAGATGACCAAAGGCAATGTGACCAATGCCGCACGTCTGGCTGGACGCAACCGCACGGAGTTCTATAAGCTGCTGTCTCGTCATGAGCTGGATGCCAGTGATTTCAAAGAGTAGCGGAGGCTGCGGAGTGATACCGGCAGGTTGCCTGCTCAGGCCCGAATCAGAATGGGTGCGGTCAGCATAATCTGGCAGCGCTTGCGGCAACCTGAAGAATCCCGGATATTACCGCCCGACAGCGCCAGCAACATTTATACTTGATAAACCCTCTGACCATGGAGGGAGTGAAAAAGGGTCTGACATGAAAAAGATTGATGCGATTATCAAACCATTCAAACTCGATGATGTCCGTGAAGCCTTAGCGGAAGTCGGCATCACCGGGATGACCGTGAGTGAAGTAAAGGGTTTTGGCCGCCAGAAAGGGCACACCGAGCTTTACCGCGGCGCAGAGTATATGGTCGACTTTTTACCTAAAGTTAAAATCGAGATGGTGGTGGGCGACGATATCGTTGATACCTGCGTCGAGACCATTATGCGTACTGCGCAGACCGGCAAAATCGGTGACGGTAAAATCTTTGTCTTCGACGTGGCGCGCGTGGTGCGCATCCGAACTGGCGAAGAGGATGAAGAGGCGATCTGATTATATCTTTATCAGCTCTTTATCAGCATAAAGAAGCCCGCGCTGCGGGCTTTTTTATGCCTGAGGAACCTGATACGGATGATTGTGCGATCGTGCCTGCTCAGGGAACACGGTCAGATCGGAAAGACGCAAAACCCGCCATCCATGGCACGCTCGGCCCGCGCCGTCCTGGCGCGGGACGCTTTCCTCTTCTGCCCGTGTTCCCTTCGCTTTAGGCTAATTCGTTGCTGCCAGATTTACATCCCTTTTTGCGGGCCGAAAAGTTCGTAATGAATGCGTGTATCTGCCACGCTGGCATCACGCAGTTGCGCCACCACATGCTGCATAAAGGGCAGCGGACCGCAGAGGTAGAAGTGGGTGTCGGGTGAGGCGAGACGTGCGGAGATCGCGGTGATATCCATCAGACCCTGCGCGTCATAGCGACCGGCATCTTCAGCGGCGGGATCGCGATACCAGACCTGACTGACGAAATCGGTGAGCTGCGCGCCCGTAGCTATCACTTCCGGGCCAAATGCGTGCTGTTTGCCGTTCTCTGCTGCGTGCAGCCAGCTGACCGGCGCGCGGTGCTGGCGGGCCGCCAGGGCATGCAGCATGGCCAGCATCGGCGTCTGACCCACGCCCGCGGATATCAGCGCCACCGGGGTTGCAGCATCGACCTCAAGGAAGAAGTCGCCATGCGGTGCGGCCAGCATCAGCTCATCACCCACTTTGCCATTCTGATGCAGCCAGTCGGAGACGGTGCCCTGCGCTTCACGTTTCACCGCAATCCGGTAATCTTTGCCATTACTGAGGTGAGTAAGCGAGTACTGGCGAATCTGGTGATGTTCGAAACTGGCGGGCTGCAGATGCACCGTCAGATACTGACCCGGTTTAAAGGCCGCTACCGGGCCGCCATCTACCGGACTGAAGGTAAAGCTTTTAATCACCTCGCTCTGCTGCTCAACAGCACTGATGCGAAACGCACGAGTGCCGCGCCAGCCACCGGTTTGCTGCTCCGTCGCCTGATAAATCTCCTCTTCGCGATTAATGAACACATCTGCCAGTACGCCATAGGCCCGGCCCCAGGCTGCCAGCGCCTCTTCACCCGGATTCAGCAGCTCTTTAATGGTTGCCAGCAGATTTTCACCGACGATGGCGTATTGCGCAGGCTGAATAT
Organism: Pantoea sp. EKM10T; assembly: GCF_011800685.1. Taxonomy (NCBI): domain Bacteria; kingdom Pseudomonadati; phylum Pseudomonadota; class Gammaproteobacteria; order Enterobacterales; family Erwiniaceae; genus Pantoea; species Pantoea sp. EKM10T. Next base: position 308,617 of record NZ_JAALEU010000004.1, on the reverse strand, counting down.
TCAGGCTGGTATGTTTCTGTGCAATCTTTTCCACCGCAGGCAGCAGCACGGCCAGGTTCTCCAGATTCGCGCCATAGGCGCAAATGGCGTTGAACAGCGCTTCACGCTGATCGCCATTGCGCTGGTTGTTCATATTGAAAACATTTTTGAGTTCAGGATGGTGCGACAGCATACGGTCATAGAAGTGTGCGGTAAGCGCAGGACCACAGGCGGCGATGGCAGGCAGGGTCGATTTAACCGTGGCGATAGTGTGTGCATCAAGCATAAAAGCGGCCTCTCATTTAAAGATGTATTTTAAATGCATCTTATAGCCGTCTCGCCTGTGGTGTAAATAACCCGATAAATTTCCCGGTTGTCAAAGTGGCAACTTTTTGGTGCATCCTGAGAAACCGCCGTCACATCCTGAAGAAAAATTGTGGCGTCTGAACAGGGTGAAAAGGTGTAAAAAAGCCCTGCCAGTAGCCAGCCAATCGTTTGCGTAAAAAGAGGAGGTTCACCCTACCTTCACCTCTTAAAACGGTTTACACTGTGGGCCTTCGCCCCTGAAGGGGGGTAAATACCGTCAGAAAGTTAGCTGAGTCAGGAGATCCGGATGTTAAAGCGTGATATGAACATTGCCGATTACGATGCCGAGTTGTGGCAGGCGATGGAGCAGGAGACAGTGCGTCAGGAAGAGCACATTGAACTGATTGCTTCTGAAAACTACACCAGCCCGCGTGTTATGCAGGCACAAGGTTCTCAGCTCACCAATAAATACGCTGAAGGCTATCCGGGCAAACGCTACTACGGCGGCTGTGAGTACGTTGATATCGTTGAGCAACTGGCGATCGATCGCGCAAAAGAACTGTTTGGTGCCGATTACGCTAACGTGCAGCCACACTCAGGTTCACAGGCTAACTTTGCGGTTTACACCGCGCTGCTGCAGCCGGGCGATACTATTCTGGGGATGAACCTGGCGCACGGTGGGCACCTGACTCACGGCTCACCGGTTAACCTGTCGGGCAAACTCTATAACGTCGTGGCTTACGGTATCGATGAGACCGGTAAAATTGACTACGACGAGCTGGCTGAACTGGCGAAAACCCACAAGCCAAAAATGATCGTTGGCGGATTCTCAGCTTACTCCGGGGTTTGCGACTGGGCGAAAATGCGCGAAATCGCGGATAGCGTAGGTGCATGGCTGTTTGTGGACATGGCACACGTTGCCGGCCTGATTGCTGCAGACGTTTACCCGAGTCCGATCCCGCATGCGCACATCGTGACCTCTACCACTCACAAAACGCTGGCGGGTCCGCGCGGTGGTATCATTCTGGCGAAAAACGGCGACGAAGATTTCTATAAGAAACTGAACTCTGCTGTCTTCCCTGGCGGTCAGGGCGGTCCTCTGATGCACGTTATCGCTGGTAAAGCGGTTGCGTTCAAAGAGGCGATGGAGCCGGAATTCAAAACCTACCAGCAGCAGGTGGCAAAAAACGCCAAAGCGATGGTTGAGGTGCTGATTGAGCGTGGCTATGACATCGTTTCTGGCGGCACGTATAACCATCTGTTCCTGATCGATCTGGTGAGCAAAAACCTGACCGGTAAAGAAGCGGATGCGGCGCTGGGCCGTGCCAACATCACGGTTAACAAAAACAGCGTGCCTAACGATCCGAAAAGCCCGTTTGTGACTTCCGGTATCCGTATCGGTACACCAGCTGTTACCCGTCGTGGCTTCAACGAAGCGGACGTGCGTGAGCTGGCTGGCTGGATCGCGGATGTGCTGGATAACGTCAATGACGAAGCGACCATTGAGCGCACCAAAAAGAAAGTGCTGGAAATCTGCAGCCGTCTGCCGGTCTACGCTTAATCGTTAACCTGTTGTGAGACAGCATACAAAGGATGGCATCAGCCATCCTTTTTTATTGCCTGTCCTGCGGCGCTCTGCCAGAGTAGCGCCCACTCATGCTGCCAGGCAGCACTCTTGCTGGAGGGAATATGGCAATCGGCTCCGCCAGATGGCTCGGATTGGGCTACTTCACTTACTTCTTCTGTTACGGCATCTATCTGCCATTCTGGGGCGTGTGGCTGAAAGGCACCGGTCTTGATGCTGAAAAGATTGGCCTGCTGCTCGGCTGTGGCATGGTGGCACGCTTTGTCGGCAGTCTGCTTATCGCTTCTCAGGTCAAAAATCCTTCACGGTTGATTACGGCGCTGCGTCTGCTGGCGCTGATGACCTGCCTGTTCGCCGCCGGTTTCTGGGTGGGTGAGCAGTGGATGTGGCTGCTGACGGTCATGATCGGCTTTAACCTCTTTTTCTCGCCGCTGGTCCCGCTTAGCGATGCGCTGGCCGCCACCTGGACACAGCAGATAGGACTGGCGTATGGGCCGGTCAGGCTGTGGGGTTCGCTGGCCTTTGTGATCAGCTCGGCATTAACCGGCGTGCTGGTCAGTGCTTACTCTTCAAACGCCATTCTGCTGCTGCTTTCCGTCGGCGTCATCTCTATGCTGGCAGGCATGATGCTGTCACCCGCCACCCAGCCACAGGGTAATGAACGGCAGGGCGCGGCGGGCGGCGGCTGGCAGGTGTGGCGTGAATTGCTGCGTGAGAATGCGGTATGGCGATTTATGCTCTGCGTAACGCTGCTGCAGGGTGCGCACGCCGCCTATTACGGCTTCAGTGCTATCTGGTGGCAGGAGAGTGGCTACTCCGCCTCCACGGTGGGTTATCTCTGGTCGCTGGGCGTGGTGGCCGAAATCGTCGTGTTTGCCCTGAGCAACCGGTTGTTCCGCCGCTGGAGCGCGCGCGATCTGCTGCTGCTTTCGGGCATTTGTGCGTTGATCCGCTGGAGTCTGATGGGCGCCACTACCGCGCTGCCGCTGCTGATTGTGGCGCAAATCCTCCACTGTGGCAGCTTCACCGTCTGTCATCTGGCGGCGATGCGTTTTATTGCGGCGCGTCAGGGAGCGGAAGTGATCCGTCTTCAGTCGCTCTATTCCGCGCTGGCGATGGGGGGTGGCATTGCGATAATGACCATGATCTGCGGCGTGCTGTTCGCTCATCTGCAGGGGCATCTGTTCTGGGTGATGGCACTGGTGGCACTGCCCGCGCTATTTCTGCGTCCCGGCTACGACTCCAGTAAATAACGAATCCGCTGCTGATGGTGTAACGTCAGCGGCAGTTCCGCATGCACCAGCGGCGGAGAGAAGAGTGGCAGCGAGGTGGGGTAGGGCGAAATGATGATGTCCACATCCCGCGGTGCGCCATCCCGCTGAAACTGTTTCACGTCCTGATAGGTAATATTGATCGGCAGCAGCGTGATCTCCCGGATCTGCTGCTCCACATCCTGCTCCAGATCGGTATCGTCACCCGTCAGAATCAGCACCTGCTTCTCCTGCAACGCATTCTCCTGCATCAGCCAGGCACCAAAAATAACGGTAATTAAGCTCACCTCTTCCGGGCTGAACGCAATCCCGTATTGCTGCTCAAACGCCTGCAGCGCCTGCTGAGTGGTACGCAACAGGCGGGGGTAGAGGCGGCTGACATCCAGCGCCACGCTGTTGTCGATGCCGATAGTGAAGTGGGTGCGATCCAGCGCCTGTGCCAGATGAGGATAGAGCTGGTTAAGCAGCTCGTCGCGATCAGCAAAAGTAATGTCGGCACACCGTTCAAAGTCATTAATCAACTGCTGCGTCGCAGCCATTAACTGCTGCTCAGCAGGATGTGCAATCGTATCCACGACAGGCGTATGTATCTGGCTGAACAGCAGTGTCCAGAAGTCGGTTTCACTGACGGGCGGTGCAAGGTGGCAGCGTTTGCGCCAGTGGTGAATCACATCCTCGGCAGCCTGCCGCTCAGCCTTCTGCTGCAGCCAGTGACACTGCGCTTCACTGAACAGCACCGGCTGGCGCTGGCACAATCCATATTTCATGAAAATCTGCAGAAAAAGCCGGTCGCGTTCGCTGAAATCGCGCTTCAGACGCAGGCTACAGTGCTGGATCAGCGCCTGTAAATTGGTCTCATCCCACAGCGCCTTCTCAATCTTCATCACCTTCAGGCGCTGACGCAGGGGAGCTGCAAAATGGTCGCAGACGAAATCCTGCGATAAACGCAAACTGCGTCGCAGGTTGTGCAGCAGACAGAGGCGCCGATCCAACTCTGTGCCATGAAGACGAAAGCTGCCATCCACCATCTGATGCAATTCCAGCTGGTGATATCGCTGTATCTCAAGGCCCACATCCGCGATATCCTGTCGGGCAACAGCAGGATCGACGCCATTCAGCTGGCAGACTTTTTCAAGCGTAAGCACGGGTGTCGGCAGAAACAGCAGCAATAAAAGATGGCACTGACGCTGTGAGCGGGTGAAGAGTGGTGCCAAAGGGGTAGCAGAACTCATCAATCAGGTTTCCAGCAGGCTATTTTGAGCTAAGAATAGTCAACCCCGTCAGCGCCTGCGCGGTTTACGCGGTTTATTTGCCGGAGGTTTAAGGCGGGTCACAAAATTTTGTTACTTATAGATTCTTTTCATCGGGAACGTTACTTTATAACATTATGAAACGCACACTCTTTGCCCTCTTGATGGTATTAAGTCCGGCTGTAATGGCACATCCTCACAGCTTCATCGATATGAAAACCGAACTGGTGGCGCAGGATGACACCTTTACCGGATTAAAGATGACCTGGACCATGGATGAGATTACCTCCGCCGATCTGCTTTACGACGCGGGCGAGGCGAAACCAGGCAGCGTGGTGTGGAAGAAGCTGGCGGCAGGCGTGATGGCGAACGTGCTGGGCCAGCACTACTTTTCTGAAATCTGGCACAACCAACAGCGGGTAAAGTTTTTGAATCTGCCAACCGAATACAACCTGTCACGTAACGGCCATAAAGCGGTGCTGGAATTTATTCTGCCGCTGGCGGAACCCCCGAAGCTGACCGGGCAGCGCTTTGAGATCCTGACTTTTGATCCCACCTATTTCGTCGATATGTTCTATGACAATCCTGGTGCGTTAACGCTGCCGACGGCGCTGCAGGCGCGCTGCAAGTTCGCGCTGAACACGCCAAAGCCCAATGATTCATTGAAGCAGTATGCGCTGTCGCTGGATAAAGCCGACGCGCCTGCAGAGGAGATGGATTTAGGCCGCCAGTTTGCCCAGACGGTGATACTGACATGTCAGTAATCTCCACACCGTTACGGGCTTCCCGCCTCTGGCCGCTGTGGCTGATGGCGGGCGTGCTGCTGAGCAGCGCATTGCTGGTCTGGCTCTACTGGCCGCAGATTCTGATGCAGAGCGTACTGTGGCAAAAAGATCTGCATCGGCAGATGACTCAGCTGCTACAGCAGGTTGCGGAGCAGCCCCACCAGGCAGGCATTTCGCTGGTGATATTCAGCCTGCTATATGGCGTACTGCACGCGCTGGGGCCGGGCCATGGCAAAGTGGTGATCGCGACTTTTCTGGCGACCCATCCCACCAGAGTGAAAACCAGTATCAGGCTGACGCTGCTCGCCTCACTGCTGCAGGGTTCGGTGGCGATTGCCCTGGTGACGGTGATGCTGGTGCTGCTGAAAACGTCATCGCGACAGCTGCATCTCAGCAGTTTCTGGCTGGAGAAGGGCAGTTATCTGTTGGTGATCGGGCTGGGCGTGATGATCGGTTATCGGGCGCTGCGTTCGTTGTGGCGGACATTGCGTCCGCGTCCGGCCCCGGTATTTCGCACCTTCAAACCTCACCATCAGCATGACGATCAGTGCGGATGCGGACACGCACATCTTCCGACACCGCAGCAGATGAGCGGCAATCTCAGTGTGAAAACCCAGCTGCTGGTGGTGGTGTCGATGGGATTACGTCCCTGTTCCGGCGCGATTATGATGCTGCTGTTTGCCAAAGTGATTGGTGTCTATGGCTGGGGGGTTATCTCTGCTGCGGTGATGGCGCTGGGCACGGCACTGACCATTTCGGCGATTGGCCTGCTGGTTCAGCAGGCGCGCACGGTGGCGCAACGGCTGGCTCAATCTGGCGTTGCCGCAGGCATGACGCGACTGCTGATCCCCGCGCTGGCCTTAACCGGCAGCCTGATTTTAATCGTAGCGGGTATCGCGCTATGGCAGTCAGCGCAGATGACGCTGGGTGGCGGAATTCGACCTTTCTGAATAAAAGCGCAGCGGAAATAAAATTGCCGCTGCGCTCTTCTCTTCGTTAATTATCTCTGAATTCATCTCTTTATTTTTTTCTCTGGCTGGTTTAGTGGTGAAATGACTATTCCCTGTCTACGCTGATAATACCAAAACGGCATTCCGCCGTCGGGATGATAAAAGATCAAGACCGCTTTCTGTTTATTGCGAGGAGTATATTTCATGGCTGATACCCGTATTAATAATGGCTACACCGAAACGCTGGCGACCGGGCCTGCTGGATTGCCGTTAAAACGTATTTCCTGGAGCGCCGTGTTTGCCGGTGTCATTTGTGCGTTGATCGTTCACATTATTCTGACGCTGCTGGGAACCGCCATTGGTGCAACAACCATTGATCCGATGAAAGAACAGAATCCACTCGACGGCCTGGGCACAGGCGCGCTGGTCTGGACTGCCATTGAAATGCTGGTCGCGATGGCTGCAGGTAGTTATGTTGCAGGCCGACTGGCTCAGCGCGAAGGCGCACTGCACGGTTTACTGATGTTTGGCCTTAGCACAATTTTCACTATTTACCTGGCTATTGCGCTGGCGACCAGTGTATTAGGCGGCGCGATGAATATTGTGGGCTCAGGCTTCCAGGCGCTGGGGAGTGGTATTTCCGCCGCTGCGCCATCCGTTACCCAAATGGCAAAAGACAAACTGCAGGAGAGTAATATTAATTTAGATAACCTGCAGAACGAACTGGAAACGACTTTACGCCAGACCGGGAAACCCGAATTACAGCCAGAGAACTTAAAGCAGGATGCAAATAAAGAAGCGCAGAATGCTGAAAACCAGGCTAACAACACCGCAAACCATCCACAGACAGCGGATACTGATCTGGCTAACTGGTTAAAAGGGGTGATGGATCGTCATTCCGATACCCTGCAGGCAGCCGATCGTGATGCGCTGAAAAATATTATCAAAGCGCGCACCGGCAAAAGCGATCAGGAAGTGGATCAGATCGTGGCCAAAACTGAACAGAGCTATCAGCAGGCGGTTCAGAAGTATCAGGAACTGAAACAGCAGGCTGAACAGAAAGCGCGTGAAGCTGGTGAAAAAGCCGCTGCCGCGACTGCGAAAGCGAGCTGGTATGCCCTGATTCTGCTGATCATCGAAGCGGTGCTGGCAGGCGTGATGGGTATGGTAGGTCGTCGTACTCAGCCTCGTCAGGTGCTGTCACACGAACGTCGTTAATCATCACTGAGTAACAGGCAATAAAAAAGGCGGCTAAGAAGCCGCCTTTTTCTGTACTGAAACTTAGCGTTTTAACGCTTCGCTCAGCTCATCACGCATGTTCGACAGCATCGATTTCACCACACGTGGGTTACCCGCGACCAGGTTACCTGACAGCAGATAGCCGTGGTTGCCGGTGAAATCAGTCACCAGACCGCCCGCTTCACGGACCAGCAGTTCACCCGCCGCAAAATCCCACGGCTTCAGGCCAATCTCAAAATAGCCATCTACGCGACCGGCAGCCACATAGGCCAGATCCAGCGCAGCAGAACCGGTGCGGCGGAAGTCAGCACACTGGGTAAAGAGTTTGGTCATGATATTCATGTAAGCCGGCGCGTGCTGCTTCATTTTGAACGGGAAGCCGGTCGCCAGAACGGTGCCATCCAGATCGCGGGCCGTGCTGCCACGCAGGCGATAGCCATTCAGCTGAGCGCCCTGACCGCGTGAAGAGGTGAAGAGTTCATTGCGCATTGGATCGTAAACGACGGCGACTTCGGTGCGGCCTTTAATGCGCACAGCGATAGAAACAGCAAAGTGGGGTAAACGTTTGATGAAGTTCGAGGTGCCATCCAGCGGATCGATAACCCATTGAACATCCTGATCTTCGCCCGCCAGTTCACCGCTTTCTTCAGTGATGATGGTATGTTTCGGGTAAGATTTACGAATAATTTCGATAATCAGGCGTTCTGCTTCGCGGTCAACATTCGTTACGAAGTCGTTGCTGCCTTTCTGGCTGGCTTCGACGGCGTCCGGGGTTTCATAATATTTGGCAATTAAATTTCCGGCCTTGCGCGCTGCGCGCACGGCAATGTTGAGCATTGGATGCATCGGTATCTCTCGCTGGATGTTAAAGAACGGGGAAAACGGCGCGGAGTATAGCAGCGTGTTCGGTAAATGTCCTGCTTTATGTTAATATTCTCTCTACTGATTTTACTGACCCGTTTCTGAGTATCCCTAATCATGTTGCAAAATATTCGTATCGTGCTGGTCGAGACTTCTCACACCGGTAACATGGGCTCCGTTGCGCGCGCCATGAAAACCATGGGCTTAACCAACCTCTATCTGGTTAACCCACTGGTCAAGCCTGACTCACAGGCTATCTCACTCGCGGCCGGTGCCAGCGACGTTATCGGCGACGCAAAAATTGTCGACTCGCTGGATGAGGCCATTGCCGGATGCAGTCTGGTGGTCGGCACCAGCGCACGTTCCCGCTCGCTGCCCTGGCCGATGCTGGATGCGCGCGAATGTGGCGTGAAAAGCGTGGAAGAGGGCCAGCAGGCACCGGTTGCGCTGGTATTTGGTCGTGAACGTGTCGGCCTGACCAATGACGAGTTGCAGAAGTGCCACTATCACGTCGCGATTCAGGCAAACCCGGAATACAGCTCGCTGAACCTGGCGATGGCCGTACAGATTATCGCCTATGAAGTGCGCATGGCATGGTTACAGGCGCAGGAGCAGGCCAGCCCGCCGCCGCAGTATGAAGAGTCACCTTATCCACTGGTGGATGACCTGGAGCGTTTCTATCAGCATATGGAACAGATGATGCTGAATAGCGGCTTTATCCGTGAAGCCAATCCTGGCCAGGTGATGAGCAAACTGCGTCGCCTTTACACCCGCGCCCGCCCGGAACGCGATGAACTGAACATCCTGCGCGGCATGCTTTCGTCGTTTGAAAAGCGAAAAAACGATAAAAAAGAAGCAGATAATAGTTGAGTGAATTACCAGGTTAAATACCTGACTAATTTACCAGGTTAAATAGTTGACCAATTTACTCGGGAATGGCAGACTTCAGAGCATCTGTTGCTAATCCTCCGATAACCGGACGCTATTGAGGTCGTACGCTATGAGACTGACATCCAAAGGACGTTATGCCGTTACTGCAATGCTGGACGTTGCCCTTCACTCCCATGAAGGTCCGGTCCCGCTGGCTGATATTTCAGAGCGTCAGGGCATTTCGCTCTCCTATCTGGAGCAGTTATTCTCCCGATTGCGTAAAAATGAGCTGGTGTCCAGCGTACGTGGTCCGGGCGGCGGTTATCTGTTGGGTAAAGCGTCTAATACCATCTCTGTCGGTGAAGTGATCACCGCCGTTGATGAGTCTGTTGATGCCACCAAATGTCAGGGTAAAGAAGGCTGCCAGGGCGGCGAGCGTTGCCTGACTCACGTGCTGTGGCGCGATCTGAGCGTGCGTATCAGTGACTTCCTGAACAATATTACACTGGCTGAGCTGGTGAATAATCAGGAGATCCTGGATGTAGCCGATCGTCAGAATGCGATTGATAATCGTCGCTTCCAGAGCCCGCGCACGCAGGAAATTAACGTCAACCAACGCGCCTCGTAATCCCCGCTGTTGCGGCCCTTACTGCTAACGCGGTCAGGGCCGAATCTGCTATAAAGACGTATGATTTTTTATACGGAGCTGTAGCGCAATGAAATTACCGATTTACCTGGATTACGCCGCCACCACGCCGGCCGATCCGCGTGTGGCCAGCAAAATGATGCAGTTTCTGACGCTGGATGGCACGTTCGGTAATCCGGCCTCGCGATCGCACCGTTTTGGCTGGCAGTCTGAAGAAGCGGTTGATGTTGCGCGTAATCAGATCGCCGAACTGGTCAATGCCGATCCGCGTGAAATCATCTTTACCTCTGGCGCCACCGAATCCGATAACCTCGCGATTAAAGGTGCAGCTCACGCCCATCAGGCGCGCGGCAAACATATCATCACCAGCCAGACAGAACATAAAGCGGTGCTTGATAGCTGCCAGCAGCTTGAGCGTGAAGGCTTTGCTGTCACTTATCTCACCCCGGCGGCTAACGGCATTATCTCGCCTGACCAGCTGCGTGCGGCGCTGCGCGACGACACGATTTTAGTCACTCTGATGCACGTTAATAATGAAACCGGAGTGATTCAGGATATCGCCGCCTTTGGCGAACTCTGCCGCGAACGTGAGATTCTGTTTCATGTGGATGCGACCCAGAGCGTCGGCAAGCAGCCTATCGATCTCAGCCAGTTACCGGTTGATTTGATGTCCTTTTCTGCCCATAAACTCTATGGCCCGAAAGGCATCGGCGCACTCTATGTCCGGCGTAAACCGCGTGTGCAGATTGCTGCGCAGATCCACGGCGGCGGACATGAACGCGGTATGCGATCCGGGACATTGCCGGTGCATCAGATTGTCGGCATGGGCGAGGCGTATCGTATCGCAGCAGAAGAGCGCGAAACCGAGATGGCGCGACTGCAGACTCTGCGCAATCGCCTGTGGCAGGGCATCAGCACACTGCCCGACGTCACCCTCAATGGCGATCTGCAGCAGAGCGCACCGAACATTCTTAACCTCAGTTTTGCTGACGTTGAGGGTGAATCACTGATCATGGCGCTGAAAGATCTGGCGCTCTCTTCCGGATCGGCCTGCACCTCCGCCAGCCTGGAGCCTTCCTATGTATTGCGGGCGCTGGGCCTGAGTGAAGAGCTGGCGCACAGTTCGTTGCGCTTCTCGCTGGGACGCTTCACAACCGAGGAAGAGATCGACTACGCCATTGCCCTGGTGCAGAAATCAGTGACCCGTCTGCGGGCCTTAATGAAATCCTGATATCCGGTCATAGTCCGGAAATTGCGCCTATATTTGCACTTCGCTGGCAACACCTGACGGAATCTGTTATCAGGTCTCTCTGCGAATTATATTTAACATCTTATTAAAGCCGTTATAACAATCAGGCTGGATGAAACAGATAACGATTATGGAGCTTTTCGATGACCACACAACCCATGAATATTACGCTTAGCAGCCAGCCCGCCGATGCGCGCTGGGGCGAAAAAGCGATTCTCAGCAGCAACGACAGCGGCATGACACTGCATCTGACCGGCGCGGATGCGCTGAATATCATTCAGCGTGCGGCTCACAAAATCGACAGCCAGGGGATCCGCCATGTGGCGCTGACCGGCGAAGGCTGGCACCTTGAGCAGTGCTGGGCATTCTGGCAGGGCTTCCGTGGTCCGAAAGGTCAGCGTCAGGTTGAGTGGCCGGCGCTGGGCGAACATGAGCAGGCGGAGTTTGATCGCCGTCTGAAAATTATCGACTGGGTTCGCAACGTTATTAACCTGCCTGCGGAAGATCTTGGGCCAGAACAGCTGGCACACAATGCAGTCGATCTGATCAGTGAAGTGGGCGGCAGTGCCGTCAGCTATCGCATCACCAAAGGCGACGATCTGAGGGTACAGGGGTATATGGGCCTGCACACCGTTGGACGCGGTTCAAATCGTCCGCCGGTATTTCTGGCGCTCGATTACAACCCGACCGGCGACGACGATGCCCCGGTCTACGCCTGTCTGGTCGGTAAAGGCATCACCTTTGATACCGGTGGCTACAGCCTGAAGCAGAGCAGCTTCATGGACTCAATGAAATCTGACATGGGCGGCGCGGCGACCGTCACCGGCGCGCTGGCCATGGCGATTTCGCGCGGTCTTAACAAGCGCGTCAAACTCTACCTCTGCTGTGCCGATAATATGGTCAGCAGCAACGCCTTTAAACTGGGCGACATCATTCGCTATCGCAACGGTAAATCGGTGGAAGTGATGAACACCGATGCGGAAGGGCGTCTGGTCCTGGCCGACGGTTTAATCGACGCCAGCGAGCAGAACCCGACGATGATCATCGATGCTGCGACGCTGACCGGTGCGGCTAAGACGGCGCTGGGCAACGATTACCATGCGCTGTTTACCTTTGATGATGTGATGGCACAGTCGCTGATGGGCAGCGCGGTGAGTGAGAACGAACCTTTCTGGCGTCTGCCGCTGGCCGAATTCCATCGCAGCCATCTGCCGTCTAACTTCGCCGATCTCAATAATATCGCCAGCCCGTCACATGCGGCGGGTGCCAGTAGCGCGGCAGCGTTCCTGTCACACTTCGTCAGTAACTATCAGCAGGGCTGGCTGCACATCGACTGCTCCGCGACCTATCGCAAAGGCGCAGTTGACCAGTGGGCGGCGGGTGCAACAGGTCTTGGCGTGCGTACCCTCGCCAATCTGTTACTGAAATAAGCCGATCTCAGCGGTGGCTGATGCCGCCGCTGTTCAAAGGAAAACTATGAATCGTCTTGAAGAGGTGCTGAAGCTGGCGGCCACTGAGCCTGCCCATCGGCCCGAATTTTTTCAGCTGTTGCTGGAATCTGATGCCTGGGTGCCAGGTGAAAGCACCACGCAACAGCTTGATGCCAGCACGCCCGTTGATCTGCAGCACTGGGAAAAAGAGGATGGCAGCAGCATCATTCCTTTTTTCACGTCAGAAGAGGCGATGAGTGAAGCGGTGAGCGGTGAGCAGTCCTGGCTGCGTCTGCCGGTACGAACGCTGTTTGAGATTACACGTGGCGAGACGCTGTTTCTCAATCCCAAACTGCCTTCCGGTAAAGAGTTTACTGCGGCCGAGATCACCCATCTGCTGGCTGAAGAGGGCAGTGCACTAAGCCAGCAAACCGTGCTGGAAGGCGGACAGTCACTATTGCTGTCTGAGGTGGCTGAACCCCCTGCGCAGATGATCGACTCACTGACTCAGCTCTTCAGCAAGCATAAGCAGGTGCGTCGCGCGTTTATCGCCAGTATCCGTGAGCGGGCTGACGAAGCGCCCAATCTGCTGATTGGCATTGAAGCGGACAGCAATATTGAGACGATCATTCAGGCGGCGGGCAGCGTGGCAACCGATACGCTGCCGGACGATGCGCCGGTTGATATCTGTGAGGTGACGCTAAACGATCGCGGCATCAGCCACTTCTTTACCGCCCACATCACGCCATTCTACGAGCGTCGCTGGGGCAGTTTCCTGCGGGACTTCAAGGGCAGTGAGCGGATTATCTGAGACAACAAAGTAAACAGGCGGCTCATGGGCCGCCTGTTTTTTATTTCGCGATAGGTAAGTCGTCGCGACTGCCCCATTCGCCCCAGGATCCGTCATACAGCGTGACATCCCGTGCGCCCAGCGCCGTCAGCGCCAGAATCACCACCACCGCCGTCACGCCTGAGCCACAGCTGGCGACCACCGGTTGGGTAATATCGACGCCCGCATCGGCAAACAGCGTCTGAAGTTCCGCCTCCGGCTTGAGTTTTCCCTGTTCAACCAGGCTGTTCCACGGCACGTTCAGGCTGTTGGGAATATGGCCACGATGCAATCCGGGACGTGGTTCATCCACTTCGGCGTTAAAGCGATTGGCAGGACGCGCATCAATAATCTGTGCGCCGCCTTCATGGCTGATCAGCAGTACGTCCGTCAGGCGCTTCACCCGGCTTTCATCTGCGTGGGCCTCAAACTCACCTTCCGGCAGATTCACTTCGCCGGTTGCCAGCGCAAAACCGGCTTCTTTCCAGCCCTGCAAGCCCCCGGCCAGAATCGACACCTGAGCCACACCAAAGGTTTTCAGCATCCACCAGGCGCGTGGCGCAGAAAAGAGATTACCCTCGTCATACACCACCAGGTGCTTATCACTGCTGACACCCAGTTCACGCATCGCGACGGCAAAACTTTCGGCGCGGGGCAGCATATGGGGGTAAGGGCTGGTGTGATCGGAAAGCGCTTCAATATCGAAGTAAGGGGCGTCGGGTAAATGACCCGCCAGATTTTCGGCCTGGATATCGCGAACCGCTTCCATACCGGGTGGCAACAACCGTGCATCCAGCACCTGAAGCCGCTCATCGTTGTAGTGCTCTTGTAACCAGTCGGCGGACACAAACAGTGGCGTCGTCATAACAACCTCATCTCAGCAATCTGTCATACCAGTGTCAGGGAATGTGCGCACCATCTCAAGAGAAGCGTTGATTAAATGCGAGCATTGATATGAAATTGCGCTGCGTAATCAAACGACACTCCCTGCGTCCCGGTGAAGGAACTACCATGAAGAAACGCAATACCCGGCTGCTGCTCAGCATGCTGATCGGTGGCTCGCTGCTGTCAGCGACCCTGTTACCTGTTTTGCCTCTCCAGGCGGCAGAAGCACCCGCAACCTCCCAGGTCAGCAAACCGCTGACGATTATCGATCTCTCGGAACTGCAGATCGATAATGCCGCTGCGCTGGTCTTAACCTTCAGTCAGCCGCTTGATGATAAACAGGATATCGCGCAAAAAGTCAGGCTGACCGACGATAAACAGGGCCGGGTGGATGGCGGCTGGGAGCTTTCTGCTAACCGCAAAACGTTGCGCTTCCGCCATCCCGAGCCGTCGCGTCACTTCACCGTCACGGTGGATGCGGGACTGCGCGCGGCCAGCGGAGAGACGCTTGCCGCCGATTACAGTCAGAAAATCGCCACCCGTGATATCCAGCCGATGGTGGGCTTTGCCAGTCGCGGTTCACTGCTGCCGCTGCGTATCACCCAGGGACTGCCGGTGCTGGCGCTGAATGTTGACCAGGTCGATGTCGATTTCTTCCGGATAAAGAATGCCGGCCTGGCGGAATTTCTCTCGCAGTGGAATTACGGCAACAACCTCTCAAGCTGGCAGTCGCAGGAGCTGCTGAAAAGCAGCCAGCTGGTTTATAGCGGACGCTTTGAGCTCAACCCGGCGCGTAACACGCGTGAAAAATTGCAGCTGCCGATGCGTGACATTACCGCACTTCAGCAGCCGGGCGTCTATCTGGCGGTGATGAAGCAGGCCGGTACTTATCGCTACAGCCAGCCCGCCACGCTTTTCACCCTGAGCGATATTGGCCTGTCACTGCATCGCTTCCCGACCCGGTTCGAACTGTTCGCCCAGAGTCTGGCAGACGGTCAGCCGCTTTCCGGGGTCAGCGTCAGGTTACTGGATGAGAAGGGGCAGGTGCTGCAAAGCGGAACCAGTGACAGCACCGGTCATCTGAGCCTCAAGGCGGATGAAAAAGGCAAGCTCCTGCTGGCAATTCAGGGAGAACAGACCTCAATGATCGACCTGGCGCGTCCGGCGCTGGATCTCGCTGAATTCCCGGTCGCGGGGCCGCAGGGCTATGACAAACAGCTGTTTGTTTTTGGTCCGCGCGATATCTATCGTCCTGGCGAAACGGTCATCGTGAATGCGCTGCTTCGCGATGCCGACGGACACCCCTTGCCCGCGCAGCCGATCAAAGCGGAGCTGGTGCAGCCCGATGGCCAGGTGATGCGGACTTTTGTCTGGCAGCCTGAAGCGGGATTCTACCAGCAGCGACTGGCGCTGTCCGCGTCGGCCATGACCGGCGACTGGATGTTGCGACTGAATACCGGCGATAACCTCAAGCGAGAGTGGAAGTTTCACGTCGAAGATTTTCTGCCGGAGCGTATGGCGTTAACCCTGAAAAATGACCCTCAGCCACAGGCCGCTGATGCCAGTGTTGAGTTCGGTATTGAGGGGCGCTATCTCTATGGCGCCCCAGCAGCAGGTAACACGCTACAGGGTCAACTCTATCTGCGACCGGCACGCGAGGCGGTGACTGCACTGCCAGGCTATCAGTTTGGTGACATCACCGAAGAGGGGTTAAAGCGCACGCTGGATGAGGTGGATCTCAAGCTCGACGCCAGCGGTAAAGCACAACTCACGGTAGAAAATCAGTGGGAGCAGCTCCACTCTCCGCTCAATCTCATCCTGCAGGCCAGCCTGCTGGAAACCGGCGGACGTCCGGTCACCCGTCGTGCCACCCAGGCCATCTGGCCCGCTGAAGCGCTGCCGGGTATCCGGCCGCTGTTTGGTAACAAGGCGGTTTATGACTACCGCAGTGACAGCTATCACGATGAGCCGACCGTGCCGGAACAGAGCCTGGCCGAATTCGACATTGTCTATGCCAACAGTCAGGGCAAAAAACTGGCGGCAGAGAAGCTGGATGTTCGCCTGATCCGTGAACGCCATGATTACTACTGGAGCTTCTCTGACAGCGAAGGCTGGCAGTCGCAGTATAGCGACAAGGATCTGCAGGAAGATGAACGCGCCATCTCTGTCCCGGCTGATGGCAGCACCAAAGTCAGCTTCCCGGTCGAGTGGGGCCACTACCGGCTGGAAGTGCAGGCGGGCGAGAAGATCGTCAGCAGCGTCCGGTTCCAGGCGGGTTATGACTGGCAGGATAACACCAACGGCACGGGTGCATTGCGCCCGGATCAGGTCAGACTGAAGCTGGATAAAGCGGCTTACCAGCCGGGCGATACCGTGCATCTGCAGGTTGAGTCACCGGCGGCCGGTAAAGGTTACCTGATGGTGGAGTCGAGCAGCGGCACGCTCTGGTGGCAGCCACTGACCGTACCAAAGGGCGGCACAACGGTGGATGTCCCTGTTGCTGAGAGCTGGCAGCGTCACGATCTCTACTTCAGCGCCATCGTGGTGCGTGACGGCGATAAGGTCAGTGGCGCAACGCCAAAACGCGCGGTGGGGCTGTTGCATCTGCCGATGGCGACGGAGGCGCGCCGCTTAAATCTGACGCTGGATGCGCCCGATAAAATCCGTCCTGAGCAACGCCTGACGGTAAAAGTCCACGCCAGTCGTGATGGCGGCCCGCTGCCTGAAAAAGTGAATGTACTGCTGTCAGCAGTGGACAGCGGCGTTCTGAGCGTCACGGATTATAAAACCCCCGATCCGTGGCAGGCGTTTTTTGGCCGTAAACGCTATAACGTCGATCAGTACGACGTCTTTGGCCAGCTGATCGAAGGCGGTGGTCGGCTCGCGGCACTGCGTTTTGGTGGTGATGGCGAAGATGAATCGATGACGCGCGGCGGCAAAAAGCCGGTGACGCACGTCAATATCGTGGCGCAGCAGTTACAGGCGGTGACGCTGGATAAAGAGGGCAACGGATCGATTACGCTGCCGATCCCGGCCTTTAACGGTGAACTGCGGCTGATGACCCAGGCATGGAGCGACGACAGCTTCGGCGCGGCCGAACGTAAACTGGTGGTTGCGGCACCGCTGATCAGCGAACTGGCCACCCCGCGCTTCCTTGCCAGCGGCGATACAGCCTCACTGGCGCTGGATCTCACTAATCTGACCGATCTGCCGCAAACTCTGAAGGTGGATCTGAGCAGCAGTGGCTTAGTGGATCTGGCCGGGGCTGCCAGCCAGAGTGTGACGCTGGCCAAAGGCGCACGTACCACACTTCAGATTCCGGTCACGGCGAAAGCCGGCTTTGGTGATGGCGAGGTCGCCGTACAGATTTCCGGTCTGAACCTGCCGGGCGAGCAGGTGAAGCCCAGCAAACAGCAGTGGAAAATCGGCGTCAGGCCACCTTATCCGGCCCGGACGCTGAATTTCGATGCCGTCATCAATCCCGATCAGCCCTGGCAGGTCGCGGCAACCGCGTTTACCGGCCTGGATGCTCAGACCCTGAGTGGACAGCTGACGCTGAGCAATCGTCCGCCGCTCAATATCGCCAGTTATATCAGTGCGCTTTACGCCTATCCCTACGGCTGTCTGGAACAGACCACCAGCGGCCTCTGGCCGTCGCTCTACACCAGCCATGCCGAGCTGACCGCGATGGGGATAAAAACCAGCAGTGATGAGGCGCGCCGGGCCGCCGTCGACACCGGCATTGCCCGTCTGGCGGGCATGCAGCGGGCCAACGGTAGCTTCGGGCTGTGGGACAAACAGAGTGAGGAGGAGTTCTGGCTGACGCCTTACGTGACCGATTTCCTGCTTCGCGCCAGCGAGGCGGGCTATGCGCTGCCGGATAACGTAGTTGATCGCGCTAACGCACGGCTGCTGCGCTATCTGCAGGATCCCGCGCAGATCAGCGGCGGCGGCAGTGATAACAACGCCGCGCTGCAGTTCAGCGTGCAGGCTTACGCCGGACTGGTGCTGGCGCGTCAGCAGCGTGCGCCGCTGGGTGCGCTGCGCGCATTGTATGAAAAGCGTGAGAAGGCCCGCTCCGGCCTGGCGCTGATGCAGCTTGGCGTAGCGCTGAAGCTGATGGGTGACGGGCAGCGCGCATCGCTTGCGATCATGCAGGGTGCCAGTCTGACGCGCTCAGATAAAGAGTGGTATGGCGACTATGGCAGCACGGTGCGCGATCAGGGGATGATGATAGCCCTGTTAGCAGAGAATAAGCTGCAGCCTGATTTGCAGAATAGTCTGCTGCTGTCGCTGTCAAAAGAGGTCAACGGCAAGCGCTGGTTTTCGACTCAGGAGAATAACGCGCTCTATTTAGCGGCGCATACGCTGCAGCGTGCGCAGGGCGGAAGCTGGCAGGCGCAACTGTCGGGCAATGCACAGCCTCTGCAGGGCGATGCGCCACTGAATAAAGGGCTGGGGGCTGAACGACTGTTGCAGGGCTTAGCCATCAGTAATCCGGGCAGTGCGCCGCTGTATGGTCGTCTGGATGTCACCGGTTATCCGCTGGCCGCGCCACAGCCGGAGAGCAATGTGCTCGGGATAAAGCGTGAATACTTTACGCTGGATGGCAAAGCCGCCGATCTCAGCAATCTGCGCAGCGGCGAGTTGCTGGTGGTGCGTCTGACCGTTTCGTCGAAGCGCAGCATCACCGATGCGCTGGTGGTGGATCTGCTGCCTGCCGGTCTGGAGCTGGAAAACCAGAACCTGGCAGACAGCAGCGCCAGCCTCGGCGACAGTGCGGATGCGCTGAAGGAGAGCATGGGTGACATGCAGCAGGCTGACATCAGACACATTGAGTTCCGTGACGATCGCTTTGTGGCGGCACTGGCGGTGGATACTTATCGTCCCGCGACGCTGGTCTACCTGGCGCGGGCGGTCACACCGGGTCGCTATCTGATGCCACCACCGCAGGTCGAGTCGATGTATGTGCCGGAGTGGCGCGCCACCGGCAGCACGCCGTCACAGCTGCATATTCAGTAAGTGACGCGACGCGTGGTAAACGTCAGCAGCATCAAAAAGTGGTGGCTCGCGCTGCCGCTTTTTTTTCTGGCGCTGTGGCTGGCGATATGGGGGCTGGATCGGCTTTTCCCGTTGCCGCTTAAACAGGTGCAGCCTGCGCGGGTGGTTGTTGCCAGCGACGGTACACCATTGTGGCGCTTTGCTGACAGCAAGGGGATCTGGCGCTATCCGGTCACGCCAGAGGAGGTGGCTCCGGCCTATCTGCAGGCGCTGCTGACCTATGAAGATCGCTGGTTCTGGTATCATCCCGGCATCAATCCCCTGGCTCTGCTGCGCGCCGCCTGGCAGGATCTGCGCCATCAGAGCGTGATTTCCGGAGGCAGCACGCTGACCATGCAGGTGGCACGCCTTATCGACCCGCAACCC
This sequence comes from Pantoea sp. EKM10T, assembly GCF_011800685.1. Classification (NCBI taxonomy): domain Bacteria; kingdom Pseudomonadati; phylum Pseudomonadota; class Gammaproteobacteria; order Enterobacterales; family Erwiniaceae; genus Pantoea; species Pantoea sp. EKM10T. Next base: position 289,055 of record NZ_JAALEU010000004.1, on the reverse strand, counting down.
CGAACGCTGCGCGGCAAGCTGATTCAGGCGTGGCGGGCGCTGCAGCTGGAGTGGCATCTTTCCAAACGAGACATCCTGACGCTCTACCTTAACCGTGCGCCCTTTGGCGGCACGCTGGAAGGGGTGGGCGCGGCAAGCTGGAGCTGGCTGGGAAAAGCCCCGTCACAGCTGACGCCGGGCGAGGCGGCGCTGCTGGCCGTTTTGCCGCAGGCACCCAGCCGTCTGCGGCCCGATCGCTGGCCTGAGCGGGCAGAAGCCGCACGCAACAAAGTGCTGGATCGGCTGGCGGAATACCGCATCTGGTCTGCTGAACAGGTGGCGGAAATCCGTCAGGAGCCGGTGTGGCTGCCGCCGCGCCAGATGCCACAGATGGCGCCGCTGCTGGCCCGGCGACTGCTGTCGATCAGCCACAGCGATAAGATTGTCTCTACGCTTGACCCCTCACTGCAGCGCGAACTGGAAAGCCTGGCGCTGAATGTTAAAAATCAGCTTCCTCCACGCACCTCGCTGGCGATGCTGGTGGTGGATCACACCACCATGGCGGTTCGCGGCTACGTCGGCTCGGCTGACTTTACCGATGACAGCCGTTTTGGCCATGTGGATATGATCGCCAGCGTGCGTTCGCCAGGCTCGGTGTTAAAACCCTTTATTTACGGCATGGCGCTGGATGAGGGGCTGATTCATGCCGAATCACTGCTGCAGGATGTGCCGCGTCGCTTTGGTGATTACCGGCCAGGCAACTTCGATACCGGATTTCACGGGCCGGTCAGCGCCAGTGACGCACTGGTGCGGTCGCTGAATCTGCCTGCGGTGCAGCTTCTGGAGGCGCTGGGACCGAAAAACGTTGCAGCGCGCCTGCGCAATGTCGGTCTCAACTTACGTTTTCCCCCCGGCGCTGAACCTAATCTTTCCCTGATTCTCGGCGGCACCGGAGCGCGCATGGATGAGATCGTGGCAGCCTACAGCGCCTTTGCCCGCCACGGCAACGCCGGCCAGCTGCGCTGGATGCCCGATCAACCCTTACAGCAGCGGCCGCTGCTTTCGCCTGAGTCGGCGTGGATCATCCGGCGTATCCTGGCCGGGGAAGCGCAGCCCGCGGGCAATGGCAGCGTACCCGATGTGGTGCCACTGGCCTGGAAAACCGGCACCAGTTATGGCTACCGCGACGCCTGGTCGGTGGGGATCAATCCCCGTTATCTGATTGGCGTCTGGGTCGGAAGACCGGATGCGACGCCGGTTGCCGGGCAGTTTGGTTTTGCCTCTGCCGTGCCCGTCATGAATCAGATCAACAGCCTGCTGATGAGTCGCCTCGGCAGACGTGACGTTCCGGGCGATCCGCGGCCGGCCTCGGTGACGGTGGCGACCATTTGCTGGCCTGGCGGTCAGCCGTTGCCCGCCGGAGACGAAAACTGTCGCCAGCGGCGGCAAAGCTGGGTTGCCGCCGACACGCTGCCGCCTACATTGCTGGCTCCCGGTCAGGAGAGCCTCAGCGGATTACGCCTGGGCTACTGGCAGAATGCGCAGGGACTGCGCGTCGCAGCAGACTGCCCCGACGCCACCCGCCATGAACGGCTGGTCTGGCCGCTGCCGCTGGAGGCCTGGCTGCCGCCTCAGGAGCGGCGGGCGCAACGTCTGCCCCCTGTCGATGCCCGGTGTCCGCCGTTACAGCAGGGCAGCAGCGCACCGCTGATCGTTACCGGCGTGATTGAGGGGCAAATTGTCAGACCGCTGCCGGGCAGGAGCGCGCTGACAATGCCGGTCGCGGTGCAGGGAGGGCAGGGCACACAGCGCTGGTGGTTCCTGAATGGTGAGCCTCTGATGACGCAGAACGCCGCAGACAGCCTGTCGCTGCAGCTCGATCATCCGGGCGAGTATCAGCTGGTGGTGATGGATGAAGAGGGGCAACTTGTCTCGGTCACCTTCAGCCGGGGCTGACGCTTTTTTGCGCTAAATCATAACTATGGCGCGTCTGCTTCGACTCAGATCAAGAATTTTCATCAAATTAGGGATCTCTGATAGGCAATGCCGGACTCAGCCCCTATAATCGGCGCCGTTTCTTAACCGGGGCGGACGCCACCGGTTTCTTCAGAACGTCAAGACAGAGGTCATCATGGCAATCGAACGTACTTTTTCTATCATCAAGCCAAACGCCGTCGCTAAAAATGTGATTGGTGCTATCTACAACCGTTTTGAAAGCGCTGGCTTCAAAATCGTTGGCGCAAAAATGCTGCAGCTGAGCAAAGAGCAGGCTGAAGGTTTTTACGCTGAGCACCAGGGCAAGCCATTCTTCGATGGTCTGGTTGAATTCATGACCTCTGGCCCGGTTGTTGTTTCCGTGCTGGAAGGTGAAAATGCCGTTCAGCGTCACCGTGACCTGATGGGTGCGACTAACCCGGCAAACGCACTGGCTGGCACACTGCGTGCTGACTACGCTGACAGCTTCACCGAAAACGCCACGCACGGTTCAGATTCTGCTGAATCCGCTGCCCGCGAAATCGCTTATTTCTTTGGCGAAAACGAAATCTGCCCACGTACCCGTTAATCGCCTGGCGATAAACGTTACGTAGGCTTTACAAAAATCTGCGTAGGGGAGGTCACTCCCGCCTGTTATCAGGCTGCAGATGTTGTACAATATTGCGCCTTCATTGACTCAGCTTAATGAAGGCGCAATTTTTTTCACCTATCCCTGAACAGCGCCATAACGTGTAACAACGAGGCCAGAGAATATTATGTCCGAACAGATTGTGACGTCCGCGTCAGCATCCCCTATTGTCGTCTCCCCCAAAAGCCAGAAAATAAACCTGCTGGATCTCAACCGTCAGCAGATGCGCGAATTCTTCCTGTCGCTGGGCGAAAAGCCCTTCCGCGCCGATCAGGTCATGAAGTGGATTTATCACTACTGCTGCGATGACTTTGAGCAGATGACCGACATCAACAAAAAGCTGCGTAACCGGCTGATGGAGCTGACGGAGATCCGTGCGCCAGAAGTGGCAGAAGAAATGCGCTCTACCGACGGCACCATCAAATGGGCCATTCGCGTGGGCGACCAGCTGGTGGAAACGGTCTATATCCCGGAAGGGGACCGCGCCACGCTCTGTGTCTCTTCACAGGTGGGTTGTGCGCTGGAGTGTAAATTCTGTTCGACCGCACAGCAGGGCTTTAACCGTAACCTGCGGGTGTCAGAAATTATTGGTCAGGTGTGGCGCGCGGCGAAAATTGTCGGCGCAGCCAAAATCACCGGCCAGCGTCCTATCACCAACGTGGTGATGATGGGCATGGGCGAGCCGCTGCTCAACCTCAATAACGTGGTCCCGGCGATGGAGATCATGCTGGATGACTTCGGTTTTGGTCTGTCGAAGCGTCGCGTGACCCTCTCTACCTCGGGTGTGGTGCCCGCGCTGGATAAACTGGGCGATATGATCGACGTCGCGCTGGCGATTTCCCTGCACGCGCCTAACGATAAGCTGCGTGATGATATTGTCCCGATCAACAAAAAGTACAATATCGAAACCTTCCTGGCGGCGGTGAAACGCTACATTGGCAAATCCAACGCCAATCAGGGACGCGTGACCATTGAGTATGTGTTGCTGGATCACGTCAATGACAGCACAGATGATGCGCATGAACTCGCCGCATTACTGAAAGAAACACCGTGTAAAATCAACCTGATCCCCTGGAACCCCTTCCCGGGCGCGCCTTATGGCCGTAGCTCCAATAGCCGCATCGATCGTTTCTCCAAAGTCCTGATGGACTATGGTTTTACGACCATCGTGCGTAAAACCCGTGGCGACGATATCGATGCCGCCTGTGGTCAGTTAGCCGGTGAGGTGATCGACCGTACCAAGCGTACGATGCGTAAAAAAATGGCGGGTGAAGCCATCTCTGTGAAGGCTCTCTAGAAGAGTGACTCAGAGCGTTTCCTGAAGTGATGACGCGTGGCAGGCTGCAGCCTGTCAACGTCAACCGGATGGAAACGATTATGCGTAACGGATTACCTGCCGTTTTACTGGCGCTGTTTGTTGTAAGCGGGTGTGTCAGCCAGCATCACGAACCCGGAGCAGAAGAGGTGCGTCTGCAGTTAGGGATGCACTATCTGGCGGGTGGCGACTATGCCGCAGCTGAGCGAAACTTTCTGCGGGCACAGGCCGCCGCGCCAGAGGATTACCGGGTCTCGCTTGCGCTGGCTCGACTGGCGCAGAAGCAGGGTAATCAGACAGCGGCGCAGGCACGGTTTATACTGGCACAGCAGCAGGCCCCGGATAATGGTTTTGTTGCTAACAATTACGGTGCGTTTCTCTGCGCTTTAAGGCAGTATGGCGAAGCGCATCAACAGTTTAGTCGGGCAAGCGCAGCACCGCAGTTTGATGCACGCAATGACGCGCTTGAACTGGCAGGGTTTTGTTATCTGCAGGCTGGCGATATTGCCGCTGCCCGCAGGACACTACGCCAGGCCATTGAGGCTGACAGACGCAAAGCTGATTCGCTGCTGTCGGAAGCTGAAAAGCAGTTGGCAGATAACCATCTGGCGAAGGTGCAGGTTTTGCTTGATATTTACCAGCAACAGCTGCCCGCAACGGCACGAAGTCTGGCGTTACACTTACGTTTCGCCGCGCTACAGGGAGATGCCGCTGACGTTTCACGTTATGGCGACCAGTTAGCGCGACGTTTTCCGCAATCGATACAGTACCAGCGTTATTTAGCTAATGAATACTGAAGCCACTCAAGAAAACTCTGCATTACATTCAACAGGTGAACGCCTGCGTCTGGCCCGTGAGCAGATGGGGCTGACGCAGCAGAACGTCGCTGAACGCCTGTGCCTGAAACTTTCTACCGTGCGTGATATCGAGGAAGACAAATCGCCTGCCGATCTGGCCTCCACGTTCCTGCGCGGATACATTCGCTCCTACGCGCGTCTGGTGCACATTCCTGAAGAGGAACTGCTGCCGATGATGGCGAAACAGACACCGATTCGGGCTTCAAAGATCGAGCCGATGCAAAGTTTCTCGCTGGGCAAACGCCGCAAGAAACGCGACGGCTGGTTGATGATTTTCACCTGGCTGGTGGTGTTTGTGGTGGTGGGTCTGACCGGTGCCTGGTGGTGGCAGAATCATAAAGAGTCGCAGGATGATTTGGTGCCGATGACCGATCAGAACAGCAGCAGCGGTGATAGCGGTCAGTCGATTCCGCTGGGTGAATCCAGCGGTGACAGCGCGGCACCTGCCGCGCCTGACGAAAGCAATACCACCAGTGACAACAGCGCAGCCAGTGCGCCAGCGAGTGCGGCGCCGGCCGCCACTGGCAGCAATAGCGCGACCACCGCACAGCCGGATACCACCAGCAATGCCGTGGTTTCACCGAGCCAGGCGCCCGTGGACAACTCAGCGGCTGCGGCCGCGAACACGAATACCAATACCAGCACGGCACCTCAGATGCCAGTAGGTGCAGCGGCGGTCAGTGAACCGGCTGCTGACCCTAATGCGGTGGTGATGACCTTTAACGCCGACTGCTGGCTGGAAGTGAGCGATGCCACCGGCAAAAAACTGTTCAGCGGCATTCAGCGCAGTGGTGGTAAACTCAGCCTCGCAGGAACGCCTCCGTATCGTCTGAAAATTGGCGCGCCTTCCGCTGTTCAGGTGCAATATCAGAATCAGCCCGTTGATTTAAGTCGTTTTATCCGTAATAACCAGGTTGCTCGCCTGACGTTGGGTGCGCAATAACAGCGTATCGCGTACCGGGCAATTGTGGAGAAGAAATATGCATAACGAAGCACCCATTATCCGTCGTAAATCCAAACGCATTTACGTCGGCAAGGTGCCGGTCGGTGACGGCGCACCCATCGCTGTCCAGTCGATGACCAACACCCGCACCACTGACGTGGAGGCGACGGTAAATCAGATCAAAGCCCTTGAGCGAGTCGGTGTCGACATCGTTCGTATCTCGGTGCCTACCATGGATGCCGCAGAAGCATTCAGGCTGATCAAACAGCAGGTAAACGTCCCGCTGGTTGCAGATATTCATTTTGACTACCGCATCGCCCTGAAAGTCGCCGAGTATGGCGTCGACTGCCTGCGCATCAATCCCGGTAACATCGGGAACAATGAGCGCATCCGTATGGTGGTCGACTGCGCGCGCGACAAAAATATTCCGATTCGAATCGGCGTGAACGCCGGTTCGCTGGAGAAAGATCTGCAGGAAAAGTATGGCGAGCCGACGCCGCAGGCGTTGCTGGAATCTGCCATGCGCCATGTCGATCATCTCGACCGTCTTAACTTCGATCAATTTAAAGTCAGCGTTAAAGCTTCTGACGTTTTCCTCGCGGTTGAATCTTATCGTCTGCTGGCGAAACAGATTGAACAGCCACTGCATCTCGGTATCACCGAAGCGGGCGGCGCGCGGGCTGGCGCAGTGAAATCGGCGATTGGACTGGGTCTGCTGCTGTCAGAAGGGATCGGCGATACGCTGCGTATCTCGCTGGCCGCCGATCCGGTAGAAGAAGTCAAAGTCGGTTTCGATATCCTCAAGTCACTGCGCATCCGTTCTCGTGGCATCAACTTCATCGCCTGTCCGACCTGCTCACGTCAGGAGTTCGACGTTATCGGCACGGTCAACGCGCTGGAGCAGCGTCTGGAAGACCTCATCACCCCGATGGATGTCTCCATTATCGGCTGCGTGGTCAACGGACCCGGCGAGGCGACTCTCTCTACGCTGGGCGTGACCGGCGGCAGCAAGAAGAGTGGTTTCTACGAAGATGGTGTGCGTCAGCGCGATCGTCTCGACAACAATGACATGATCGATCAGCTGGAAGCGCGCATTCGTGCTAAAGCGTCGATGCTGGATGCCAGTCGCCGTATTGATGTGCAGCATCTGGAAAAATAATGGCGTACGCGGTTTACGTGCGTGACTTTTTTGACTGAACCTGTGCGGTTTCATCCTCATAAGGTATGATGCCGGACAGGTTTTTTTGCATTAAGAGATTCTAACGTGGCGAAGAATATTCAGGCGATTCGCGGGATGAACGACTACCTGCCTGCGGATACCGCCCTCTGGCAACGGATTGAAGGCGTTCTCAAGCAGACGCTGGCGAGCTACGGTTACAGCGAAATTCGCTTACCGCTGGTGGAGCAAACCCCACTGTTTAAACGCGCCATCGGTGAAGTCACCGACGTGGTTGAAAAAGAGATGTATACCTTCGAAGACCGCAACGGTGAAAGCCTGACGCTGCGTCCGGAAGGCACTGCAGGTTGCGTGCGAGCCGGTATTGAACACGGTTTACTCTACAACCAGGAGCAGCGCCTGTGGTATATGGGCCCGATGTTCCGCTATGAGCGTCCGCAGAAAGGCCGCTATCGTCAGTTCTACCAGATTGGCGTGGAAGTGTTTGGTCTGCAGGGACCGGACATCGATGCTGAACTGATCATGCTGAACGCCCGCTGGTGGAAAGCCCTGGGTATCTCTGAGCACGTTCGTCTGGAACTCAACTCTATCGGTTCGCTGGAAGCACGCGCGCATTACCGCGACGCGCTGGTCGCCTTCCTTGAACAGCATAAAGAGGTGCTGGATGAGGATTGTAAACGCCGCATGTACACCAATCCGATGCGCGTTCTCGACACTAAAAATCCTGATATCCAGCAGCTACTGAATGATGCGCCACAGCTTGGCGACTATCTTGATGACGAATCACGCGAACATTTCAGCGGCCTGTGTGCCCTGCTGGATGACGCCGGGATCAGCTACACCGTCAATCAGCGTCTGGTACGCGGTCTTGATTATTACAATCGCACCGTGATTGAGTGGGTCACCGATAGCCTGGGTTCACAGGGCACGGTATGTGGTGGCGGTCGCTATGATGGCCTGGTTGAGCAGCTCGGTGGGCGCGCAACACCTGCCGTTGGCTTTGCCATGGGCATGGAGCGTCTGGTGCTGCTGGTTCAGGCGGTTAATCCTGAATTTGAACCGACGAGCAATGTGGATGTCTATGTTATCGCTTCAGGTCAGGGCGTGCAGTCTGCAGCAATGCAGCTGGCTGAGAAATTGCGTGATGAAGCGCCAGAACTGAGGCTGATGACCAACTTTGGCGGCGGCAACTTCAAGAAACAGTTTGCCCGTGCTGACAAGTGGGGCGCTCGCGTCGCACTGGTGTTAGGCGAGGACGAGGTCAAAGCCGGTCAGGTCGTGATTAAAGATCTGCGCCGTGGCGAGCAGCAAACGCTGGATCAGGCAGAGGCTGCTGCTGTCTTGCGCTCGCTGTTACAGTAAGCGTGACACAGCACCAACCATAGAAAGGAGAGGGATTGCGTGGAAGTGTATAGCAATGAGAACGAGCAGACCGACGCGCTGCGCAACTTTTTTGCCAACAATGGCAAAGCGTTAGCTATTGGCGTGGTGATCGGCATTGCTGCGCTGGGCGGCTGGCGTTACTGGAGCAGTCATCAGGACGATACGGCGAAGACAGTATCAGCGCAGTATCAGCAGCTCACCAGCGCCATGCAGGCGGGCAAACCGGAGACGCTGGAAGCGGTAAACCGTTTTGCCAGTGAAAACAGCAACACCTACGGTGCGCTGGCTGCGATGGATCTGGCGAAGCAGTATGTTGACGCCGGTCAGCTTGATAAAGCCGCGACGCTGCTGCAAAACGGACTGAAAGATACCAAAGATGCCAATCTGCAGGCGGTGATTAACCTGCGCCTGGCACGCATTCAACTGCAACAGAATCAAGCGGATGCGGCGCTTAAAACCCTTGACGGTGTGAAGGGTGATGGCTGGACAGCCATTGTGGCCGATATTCGCGGCGAAGCGCTGCTGACCAAAGGCGACAAGCAGGGCGCGCGCGATGCCTGGAGTAAAGGGGTTGAATCTGACGCCTCTCCGGCATTGAAGCAAATGATGCAGATGAAGATGAATAACTTAAGCTAAGCCAGTCAAGAGAGAGCGCATGGAATTACGTAAATACCTGCTGCCGGGACTGATTTCAGTCACTTTGCTCAGCGGTTGTTCGCTGTTTAGCGGCGAAGAAGATGTAGTAAAAATGGCCCCGTTGCCGAAGGTGGAAAATCAGTTCACGCCACAGAAAGTGTGGAGCACCTCGGTAGGCGATGGTGTCGGTGATTTCTACTCAAATCTGCATCCTGCCTGGCAGGATAATACGGTTTATGCTGCCGACCGCTTTGGTATCGTCAAAGCGCTCGATGCCGCAGACGGTAAAGAAAAATGGAAAGTCGATCTCTCTGAGAAAACCGGCTTCTTCTCGAAAAATCGCTCAGCCATGTTATCAGGTGGCCTGACGGCTGATGGCGATCGGGTCTATGTTGGCAGCGAGCGCGGCCAGGTTTATGCCCTCAACAGCAGTGATGGTAGCCTGGCGTGGCAGACGAAAGTCGCCGGTGAAGCACTGTCACGTCCGGTAGTCAGCGATGGTCTGGTGCTGGTTCATACCAGCAACGGCATGTTGCAGGGCCTGGATCAGAGCAGCGGTGCCGTGAAGTGGAGCGTCAACCTGGATATGCCAGCGTTGTCTCTGCGCGGTGAATCTGCTCCGGCTGTCGCTTTTGGTGGCGCGATTGTCGGTGGCGACAATGGTCGTGTCAGTGCCGTGGTGCTGAACCAGGGACAACTGGTCTGGCAGCAGCGTATTTCCCAGGTCAGCGGTGCCACTGAGATCGATCGTCTTAACGATGTCGATACCACACCGGTTATCGTCAATGGCGTGGTTTACGCGCTGGCGTATAACGGCAATCTGACAGCACTGGATCTGCGTTCCGGCCAGATTTTGTGGAAACGCGAAATTGGCGGTGTGAAAGATCTGATTGTGGATGCCGGCCGCATCTATCTGGTCGATCAGGACGATCGTGTGATTGCGCTTAACGCTGACGGCGGTGTCGCCATCTGGCGTCAAAGCGATCTGCTGCATCGCAACCTGACTTCGCCGGTGCTCTACAACGGCTATCTGGTTGTCGGCGACAGTGAAGGTTATCTGCACTGGCTGAACACCACGGATGGTCGTTTCGTTGCGCAGCAGAAACTGGATAGCTCAGGCTTCCAGACCGAGCCGGTGGTCGCCAGCGATAAGCTGCTGATCCAGTCGAAAGATGGTGAGGTTTATGCGATTACCCGTTAACGGGTACACGTCTGGCAGGTGAAATCCTCCGTTCCGACGGCTCCTGATTTAATCAGGGGCCGTTTCGTTTTTAGTCAGGCATGGTATTCTTTGCGCCTTAAGCCTGAACTTGACGGCCAGAGCCGTTATAATCACGCCATTCGGGCGATTAATTATTTATTGAGGCATTTTGTTATGGTACCTGTGGTCGCGCTGGTTGGGCGTCCCAATGTGGGAAAATCTACGCTATTTAACCGCTTAACCCGCACACGTGATGCGCTGGTAGCGGATTTTCCTGGACTGACTCGCGATCGCAAATATGGTCGCGCCGAAGTGGAAGGGCGCGAATTTATTGTTATTGATACCGGTGGTATCGACGGCACCGAAGAGGGTGTTGAAACGCGGATGGCCGAGCAGTCACTGCTGGCGATTGAAGAAGCGGATGTCGTGCTGTTTATGGTCGATGCGCGTGCGGGCATGATGGCCGCCGATCAGCAAATCGCTAAGCATCTCCGTTCCCGCCAGAAAGCGACTTTCCTGGTGGCCAACAAAACTGACGGGATGGATCCTGATCAGGCGGTTGTGGACTTCTATTCACTGGGCCTGGGCGAGATCCACGCCATTGCGGCATCGCATGGTCGTGGTGTGAGCAGCCTGATAGAAGAGGCACTGCTGCCATGGATGGACAAAGTTGAGACGGTCGAGCTCACGGAAGAAGAAGAGAACCAGGCGTACTGGGCTGCGCTTGAAGCTGACGAGATTGCTGAGCAGGAAGCCGCAGAGGAAGAAGAAAACTTCGACCCGACGGGCCTGCCGATCAAACTGGCGATTGTTGGCCGTCCTAACGTAGGTAAGTCAACGCTTACCAACCGTATTCTCGGTGAAGACCGCGTAGTGGTCTACGATATGCCGGGTACCACCCGCGACAGCATCTATATTCCGATGGAGCGTGATGGACGTGAATACGTTCTGATCGACACGGCGGGCGTGCGTAAGCGTGCCAAAATCTCTGACACTGTAGAGAAATTCTCGGTGATCAAGACGCTGCAGGCGATTGAAGATGCCAACGTGGTGATGCTGGTGATTGATGCCCATGCCGGTATTTCCGATCAGGATCTGTCGCTGCTTGGCTTCATTCTCAACAGTGGTCGTTCGCTGGTGATTGTGGTCAACAAATGGGATGGCCTGTCGCAGGAAGTGCGTGATGAAGTGAAAGAGACACTGGACTACCGTCTGGGCTTTATCGACTTCGCCCGCATCCACTTTATCTCTGCGCTGCACGGCAGCGGCGTCGGCAATCTGTTTGAGTCGATCACTGAAGCCTATGACTGTTCGACGAAGCGTGTAAACACCTCGCTGCTGACCCGTATCATGAACATGGCGGCAGACGATCACCAGCCACCGCTGGTACGCAGTCGTCGCGTTAAGCTCAAATACGCGCACGCGGGGGGCTATAACCCGCCTATCGTGGTAATCCACGGTAATCAGGTTAAGGATCTGCCCGATTCTTACAAACGCTACCTGATGAACTATTTCCGTAAATCACTCAACGTGATGGGAACGCCAATTCGTATTCAGTTCAAAGAGGGTGATAACCCTTATGAAGGCAAACGTAACCTGCTGACACCAACGCAGCAGCGTAAACGTAAGCGTCTGCTGGCGCATATGAAAAAGAACAAGCGTTAAGAATAGAGGGCCATCTGGCCCTCTTTTTTTTACCCTGAATAAACCGGAGCAGGGAGAAAATAGTGACTATTATTTGCGAAAAATGTCAGCAACCGCTGTCGCTCAGTGACGGTGAATTTATCTGTAATACCTGCGGTACGCATTACCCCGCACAACCCTGCTGTCCGGCGTGTCATCAGCCGCTTGAGGTGCTCAAAGCCTGCGGCGCGGTGGACTATTTTTGCCGGAACGGACATGGCCTTATCTCCCGCAAGCGCGTCCTTTTCCAGCCGCCAGGTCACTGACGCCGCTTTCAGCTACGCTTAAAACGTCTGAGAATTCAGAGCGACGACTGGCTCATTTTGTAGCAAAAATGCTATTGCGCCGTAACAAATGAGTTGTGGATGTTCACTCTGTAATGTACCAGGTGGTACAATCCTGCCGCGTCGTGGGAGGGGCAAGCCACATCCGTGTTCTTCCGGCCCCTCGATCTCACGGACGCGGGTCTGTTTATATTCGATTTGAAACCGAGCGGTGCCCGGCGCGGACTGACTTAACGCGCCGGCGTCCGGATGGCATCTGTCCGGGCGCTCTGTTTATTCAGGAGAGTAAGTATTATGGCTGAAACATCCTCCCGCTCCGGAAAGGGGCTGGGAATAGCATCCGTGCTGCTCGGACTGGTGCTGCTTGCCACCGGTCTGTTTTTTGCAATTGGCGGCGGCAAACTGGTTGCACTTGGTGGCAGCGGGTACTTTTTAATTGCGGGTATCGTCACTGTACTCTCCGCAATTCAGTTCTTCCGTCGCAAATCCTCGGCAGTGGTTCTGTTCCTGCTGGTCTTTGTCGGCACCCTGATCTGGTCGCTATTCGACGCGGGCCTGGAGTTCTGGCCGCTGGTATCACGCCTGATGGTGCCTGCCGGACTGATGCTGCTTGCCTTCCTGATCTGGCCTTCACTGCGTAAGCATGAAGGTAAGCACTCACTGGCAAAACCCTCTTATGCGTTCTCTGCGCTGCTGGCGGCAGGCATGGTTGTTACGCTGGTGCAGATGTTCCAGCCACATCCTACCGTTGCAGGCACGGGCGAAGAGCTGCCGCTGATCCCGGTAGATAAAGCGAAACAGCAGAAAGACTGGAATAACTACGGTAATACTCCGCAGGGCAGCCGCTTTGTGGCGCTGGATCAAATCACCCGCGACAACGTGAAAGATCTGCAGGTGGCCTGGACCTTCCGCACCGGTGATACCCCTGTCAGCCCGACCGGCAACGGCGCAGAAGATCAGCAGACACCGTTGCAGATTGGCAATACCCTTTATCTCTGCACACCGCACAACAACGTCATCGCCGTTGAAGCCAACAGCGGTAAGCAGATCTGGAAACGTGAAATCAATGCCAAAGCGGAAGTCTGGCCACGCTGCCGTGGTCTGGCTTACTTTGACGCCACGAAACCGCTGCAGCAGCCAGATAAGCCGGGGTCTTCACCTGTGACTGCCGCAGTGTTGCCAGCCGGTGACAGCTGTCAGCGTCGTATTCTGATGAACACCATCGACGCGCGTCTGATTGCGATCAATGCTGACAACGGTGAGTTCTGTGAAAACTTTGGCGATCACGGCATCGTTGATCTCAAAGCGGGCATGGGCAAGGCACCGGATCCGCAATATCAGCTGACCTCAGCGCCAACCCTGGCTGGCACCACTGTGGTGGTCGGCGGTCGCGTAGCGGATAACGTACAGACGGATATGCCGGGTGGCGTGTTGCGTGGCTTTGACGTTATCACCGGCCAGATGCGCTGGGCGTTTGACCCAGGCAATGTTGACCCGAATGCGATATTGATGCCGGGTAAAGATTATACCCGCAGTACGCCGAACTCATGGGCGCCAATGTCTTACGACCCGGCAATGAACACCGTGTTCATTCCAATGGGCAGTTCGTCGGTTGACCTCTGGGGTGCGAACCGTACTGAGCTGGATCACAAATATGGCGCATCGGTTCTGGCGCTGGATGCCACGACCGGTAAAGAGAAGTGGGTCTATCAGACCGTGCATAACGATCTGTGGGACTTTGACCTGCCGATGCAGCCAAGCCTGATCGACTTCCCGCAAAAAGATGGCACTACCACACCTGCGGTAGTGATTGGCGGCAAAACCGGCATGATCTTCGTGCTTGACCGTATGACCGGCAAGCCGCTGACCAAAGTCGAAGAACTGCCGATGCCGCAGGGTCATATCCCGAACGAGCAGTACACCAAAACGCAGCCACACTCGACCGGGATGCCGCAGATTGGCAACCAGACGCTGAAAGAGTCTGACATGTGGGGTGCCACGCCGTTTGATCAGCTGGCCTGCCGCATTGGCTTCAAATCCATGCGCTATGACGGCCTGTTCACCGTGCCGGACACCGACAAGTCTCTGAGCTTCCCGGGTTCGCTGGGCGGTATGAACTGGGGCAGCATGTCGGTCGATCCGAACAACCACCTGTTGTTCGTCAATGATATGCGTCTGGGTTTGTGGGTTCAGATGATCCCGGCTGATACCAGCAATATTGCGCGTGGCAGCAACGGCGGCGAAGCGATCAACACCGGTATGGGTGCCGTTCCGCTGAAAGGCACGCCATATGCTGTGAATAAAAATCGCTTTATGTCACCGCTGGGTATCCCATGTCAGAAACCGCCATTTGGTACGCTGTCGGCGATTGACATGAAAACGCAGAAAATCGTCTGGCAGGTGCCGGTCGGCACGGTGCAGGATACCGGACCATTCGGTATCAAGATGCGCGTGAAAATGCCGGTTGGCATGCCAACGCTGGGCGGTACGCTGGCCACGCAGGGCGGCCTGGTGTTCATCGCGGGTACGCAGGATTACTATCTGCGCGCCTTTGATTCTTCAACCGGGAAAGAGGTGTGGAAAGCACGTCTGCCGGTGGGCAGTCAGGGTGGCCCGATGAGCTACGTCTCACCGAAAGATGGAAAGCAGTACATCCTGATCTCGGCAGGTGGCGCACGTCAGTCACCGGACCGTGGTGATTATGTGATTGCTTACGCGCTGCCAGACAGCAAGTAACAACGCTTAAGGAAAAGGGCCGACATAGTCGGCCCTTTTTTTTGCTTATTTGCCGTCGCGCCACAGCGCCTGCAACTCAGGCGGCGCCACCTGTTCCGGAATCAACAGCACTATCGTCCCAACCTCGCGGTGGGTTGCATACTGAATCTGGATGCGAAAATAGCGTTGATCGCCACTGCCCACCTGCGCGGCTTTCTCCTCAGGTTCGCCCAGCGGCATCGCCTGCTGCAGCGCATGGCAGACGCGCTCTCTTTCTGGCGGCGGCAGCTCGCCCAGCATAAAGCGTCGTTCGGCGCGTAGCCCCGGAATAAAGGCCATGCCGCCTTCACGCGCGACGATGATGGTGGCGTCATCAGTGAGTTCGGGCAGGTCACTCATAGCACGCCAACCTCCTTCCACGCCTGTTCAATGGCACTGCCGACCGATTCGTTGAACCGTTTTTTACCATGCTGAACGGTGAAGCGGGCAAAGGTCTTAAAGTCAGCATCCTGTGGCAGTTCGTCGTCACACACCGTATCGTACCAGGCATATCCCGCCTGTTCCCACGCATAACCACCCAGCGCTGTTGCTGCCAGATAAAAAGCCCGGTTAGGGATGCCGGAGTTGATATGAACCCCGCCATTATCTTCACGTGTCTTCACGTAGTGATCCATGTGTGCCGGTTGCGGATCTTTGCCCAGCATCGGGTCATCATAGGCAGAGCCAGGTTCAGACATCGATCGCAGACCACGCCCATTGATGCCGCTTGCCAGCAGGCCTTCGCCGATAATCCAGTCCGCCTCATCGGCGCGCTGTTTTTTACTGAACTGTTTCACCAGCGAGCCAAACACATCTGACAGTGACTCGTTCAGTGCACCAGCCTGCTCGAAGTAGATCAAGCCGGCTTCATTTTCCGTCACGCCATGCGCCAGTTCATGCGCCACAACGTCAATCGCAATGGTGAAGCGATTAAAGATTTCGCCGTCACCATCACCAAATACCATTTGCTGACCGTTCCAGAAGGCGTTCTGGTATTTGTCACCGTAGTGCACGGTACCGAGCAATTTCAGCCCCTGATTATCCAGCGAATTACGCTGATAAGCCTGCCAGAAGAAGTCATAGGTTACGCCAAGATAGTCCCAGGCTTCCTCAGCCGCTACGTCGTCATTGCCGGGCTGGCCCTCCTGACGAATCAACTTACCTGGCAGGGTCTGCTGACTTTGCGCATCATAAATTTCACGATCCACGTGGCCGCCTGCCGCGGTTTTTGCCACCGGCTGCTTTTGCCAGTGTTCCGCCATCAGGTGCTGGACGTGTGTCAGGGTGCGACGCGCCTGCTCCTGCTGGTGGCCGGAACCGTGCGCGATGATTTTGCGAAGGATATAGGGAGGAATAACGCAATAAGCCATCTGAAACTCCTTGGCGACAGGGAATGTGCCAGAAAGTATAGACCCGTCAGGCTGGTTAGACCTCATTAGTGAGGCCAGCGTTAAGTGTAAAAGTGTGAGCTGACGGGCAGAGTCAGGAGGCGGTTTTGCGGCGGCGCTTTTTCTCAGGCAGTAACTGCGTCACCTGGCTTTCAACCCAGCCATCATCAAGACGGGTACGGAGCAGGTCGCCGCTCTGGAGCTGTGCGGTTTTCTTCACCACCTGTCCGGCAGTGTCGGTGGTCACGCTAAAACCACGCGCCAGCGTCGCCAGCGGGCTGACGCCTTCCAGTTGCGCCACCAACTGACCAAAGTGCTGTTTGCTGGTGCTCAGCTGTTTTGTCATGCTCTGCTGCAGGCGGTAGTGCCAGCTTTGCAGCTGTTTTTGCGCATCGAACAGCCGCTGCTGAGGCTGCTGGGCATTGAGTCGATGCGACAGGCGATCCTGCTGACGCGTGGCCTGACGCAGGTGGGTTTCCATTGCTTCCCCCAGTCGCTGCTGCAGGCGGAACAGGGCGGTCTGCTGACGGGCCAGACGCAGCTGCGGATGCTGCTGTTGCAGACGATGTTCAAGGCGGGAGTAAAGCCGCTGCTGACGTGCCAGGTAGTAATCCATCGCCATCTCCAGCCGCTGTTGCTGTGACTGCAACTGACGCAGTAACTCCAGCTGGTTACGGCTGACAATTTCAGCCGCGGCGGAAGGGGTGGGTGCACGTAAATCGGCAACGAAGTCGGCAATGGTGACATCGGTTTCATGACCCACCGCGCTGACGATGGGAATGCGGCTGGCAAAAATGGCGCGCGCCACGCGTTCATCGTTAAAGCCCCACAAATCTTCCAGCGAACCGCCGCCGCGTCCGACAATTAATACGTCGCACTCGTTGCGCAGGTTGGCGATTTCAATTGCGCGGACGATAGCCGCTGGCGCATCGACGCCCTGAACCACGGTCGGGTAGATGACCACGGGCAGGGAGGGA
Organism: Pantoea sp. EKM10T; assembly: GCF_011800685.1. Taxonomy (NCBI): domain Bacteria; kingdom Pseudomonadati; phylum Pseudomonadota; class Gammaproteobacteria; order Enterobacterales; family Erwiniaceae; genus Pantoea; species Pantoea sp. EKM10T. The sequence continues at coordinate 271,855 of NZ_JAALEU010000004.1, read as the reverse complement.
TCACGGCGATGCAGCACGCGTAACACATCGTGCAGCGCCGCGCCGGTGGAAGAGGTGATTACCCCGACCTGACGCGCTGGTTCCGGCAGCGGTTGCTTATGCTGCGGATCAAACAGCCCTTCGGTGGCCAGTTTTGCTTTCAGCAGTTCAAACTGCTGCTGCAGCAAGCCTTCACCCGCCGGATGCATACTTTCGGCAATCAGCTGATAGTCACCGCGTGGCTCATAGAGAGTGATGTTGGCGCGAACCAGCACCTGCTGACCATGCTGCGGACGAAAGGTAACGCGTCGGTTACTGTTGCGGAACATAGCACAGCGAACCTGAGCGCCATCATCTTTCAGCGTGAAGTACCAGTGACCGGATGCCGGTTGCGTGAAGTTGGAGATCTCGGCGCTGATCCAGACCAGGCCCATCTCTTTCTCCAGCAGCTGACGCACTGTCGTATTGAGACGGCTGACGGTAAAAATATTGGCGATGGGTGGCAGCGACATGTGACGAAGATCAAATTCCAAATCAGCAGGTTAATTCATCGATACTACAGGGCTGTCAGTGCGGATCAAGAGTTTTTCGTAAATAATGCTGGAGGCAATCGATTACGGCCTGTATAATGCCGCGGCAATATTTTATCTATTCTCAATCACCCGAGGTGGAGTATTGCCATGTTAAGAATCGCTAAAGAAGCACTCACTTTTGACGACGTTCTGCTCGTCCCTGCACACTCCACCGTCCTGCCGAATACGGCCGATCTCAGCACCCAGCTGACCAAAAATATCCGTTTAAATATTCCTATGCTCTCCGCTGCCATGGACACCGTGACCGAGTCGGGTCTGGCGATTGCGCTGGCACAGGAAGGCGGCCTTGGCTTCATCCATAAAAATATGTCAATCGAACGCCAGGCGGACGAAGTGCGCAAGGTGAAGAAACATGAAAGCGGCGTGGTGACTGAACCACAGACCGTCCTGCCAACCACCCCACTGGCTGACGTCAAAGCGCTGACCGAGCGCAACGGCTTTGCGGGCTATCCGGTGGTTAACCGCGACAACGAACTGGTGGGTATCATCACCGGTCGTGACGTGCGCTTTGTCACTGACCTTTCACAGCCTGTCTCTGCAGTCATGACCCCGAAAGATCGTCTGGTGACGGTAAAAGAGGGCGAAGCGCGCGATGTGGTGCTGCACAGGATGCATGAAAAGCGCGTTGAGAAAGCGCTGGTGGTGGATGACAGCTTCCATCTGCTGGGCATGATCACCGTTAAAGATTTCCAGAAAGCTGAACGTAAACCTAACGCCTGTAAAGATGAGCAGGGTCGTCTGCGTGTCGGTGCGGCAGTTGGCGCAGGTGCAGGTAACGAAGAGCGTATCGATGCGCTGGTTGCAGCGGGCGTTGACGTGCTGCTGATTGACTCTTCACACGGCCATTCTGAAGGCGTGCTGTCACGTATCCGTGAAACCCGTGCCAAATACCCGGACCTTGAAATCGTCGGCGGCAACGTAGCCACCGGTGCCGGTGCACTGGCGCTGGTTGCGGCAGGCGTCAGCGCCGTTAAAGTGGGTATCGGCCCGGGCTCTATCTGTACTACCCGTATCGTAACCGGCGTGGGCGTTCCGCAGATCACAGCCGTCTCTGACGCAGTCACCGCGCTGGAAGGCACCGGTATTCCGGTGATTGCCGATGGCGGTATCCGTTTCTCCGGCGACATCGCGAAAGCGATCGCCGCCGGTGCGTCCTGTGTCATGGTCGGTTCGATGCTGGCGGGGACCGAAGAGTCACCGGGCGAGATCGAACTTTATCAGGGCCGTTCGTTCAAATCCTATCGCGGTATGGGTTCACTGGGCGCGATGTCTAAAGGCTCTTCTGACCGCTACTTCCAGACCGATAACGCCGCTGACAAACTGGTGCCTGAAGGTATCGAAGGTCGCGTGGCCTATAAAGGCCGTCTGAAAGAGATCGTGCATCAGCAGATGGGCGGCCTGCGCTCGTGCATGGGCCTGACCGGTTGCCCGACCATTGATGACCTGCGTACTAAGGCGGAGTTTGTCCGCATCAGCGGCGCCGGCATCAATGAGAGCCACGTGCATGATGTGACCATCACCAAAGAGTCACCGAACTACCGCATGGGTTCATAATCCCGATTTCCCGCCCGGCTTCAGCCGGGCGCTTTTATTGATCAAGTCACCGTTCTGGAAAACCCTCAATGACGACGGAAAATATCCATAAGCATCGCATTCTGATTCTCGATTTCGGCTCACAATATACTCAGCTGGTTGCACGTCGCGTGCGCGAGCTGGGCGTTTACTGTGAACTCTGGGCATGGGATGTCACCGAAGAGCAGATTCGCCAGTTCAATCCAAGCGGCATCATCCTTTCCGGTGGTCCGGAAAGCACCACCGAACTGAACAGCCCGCGTGCGCCTGAATATGTCTTCAGCGCTGGCGTGCCGGTGCTGGGTGTCTGCTACGGTATGCAGACGATGGCGATGCAGCTGGGCGGTACCGTTGCTGGCTCAACCGAGCGTGAGTTTGGTTATGCGCAGGTTGAAGTGACGACGCCAAGCGCCCTGGTTCGCGATATTGAAGATGCGATCAGCGCCGCTGGCAAACCGCTGCTGGATGTCTGGATGAGCCACGGCGACAAAGTCACGGCGATCCCGGCTGACTTCGTAACCGTTGCCAGCACAGAAACCTGTCCGTTCGCCATTATGGCTAACGAAGAGAAGCGCTTCTACGGCGTGCAGTTCCACCCGGAAGTGACCCATACCCGCCAGGGCCTGCGGATGCTTGAGCGCTTCGTTATCGACATCTGTGAATGTGAAGCCCTGTGGACGCCAGCCAAAATCATTGAAGATGCGGTTGAACGCCTGCGTGTGCAGGTCGGCAACGACAAAGTGATCCTTGGCCTGTCAGGTGGTGTTGACTCCTCCGTGACGGCAATGCTGCTGCATCGCGCCATTGGCGACCGTCTGACCTGTGTGTTCGTAGATAACGGCCTGCTGCGCCTGAACGAAGCACAACAGGTTATGGATATGTTTGGCGACCACTTCGGCCTCAACATTATTCACGTTGAAGGCGAAGCGCGCTTCCTCGACGCGCTGGCAGGTGAGAATGAGCCGGAAGCGAAACGTAAAATTATCGGTCGCGTCTTTGTGGAAGTCTTCGACGAAGAAGCGCTGAAGCTGCAGGACGTTAAGTGGCTGGCACAGGGCACCATCTATCCGGATGTTATTGAGTCTGCGGCCTCTGCAACCGGTAAGGCGCACGTCATCAAATCGCATCACAACGTCGGCGGCCTGCCGAAAGAGATGAAGATGGGCCTGGTTGAGCCGCTGCGTGAGCTGTTCAAAGATGAAGTGCGTAAGATTGGTCTGGAGCTGGGCCTGCCTTACGACATGCTCTACCGCCATCCGTTCCCGGGTCCAGGTCTGGGCGTGCGCGTGCTGGGCGAAGTGAAGAAAGAGTATTGCGACCTGCTGCGCCGTGCCGATGCCATCTTCATTGAAGAGCTGCATAAAGCGGATCTCTATAACAAAGTCAGCCAGGCCTTCACCGTCTTCCTGCCGGTACGTTCAGTCGGCGTGATGGGCGATGGCCGTAAATATGACTGGGTTGTCTCGCTGCGTGCGGTGGAAACCATCGACTTTATGACCGCACACTGGGCGCACCTGCCGTATGAGTTCCTTGGCCGTGTCTCTAACCGCATCATCAATGAAGTCGACGGCATCTCCCGCGTGGTGTATGACATCAGCGGTAAGCCACCAGCGACGATTGAGTGGGAATGATTTAACGTCTGGCAACAGCCTGCACGTATAAGCAATAAAGCACCTCTAAGCCCGCATCACTGCGGGCTTTTTCATTAGTGCACTGGAGAATTTTGCCTCGTCAGGCAGTCTGTTGCAAAAGCCTGACAGGTTGCAGGATTTGAATCTGATGCCAGAATCGACAGTCGATGTTACGCCGCCTCTTACAGGCAGCGTACGGTAAAAAAAGCGAAGTCATTTTTCTAAAGACTGGTCAAAACGTCTACAGGTCATGCTGATATGGCTTTCAGCTCACTGCAGAACTCTCCTGATAATCATGTCATGCAGACGTTTGCTTAATCCTGCCAGCCATGCGAAAAGTGGCGGCTATGCTACCAGTATTATCCTGATATCGTTCACATTCGTTAATGTTGGTCCCGTTATCAGCAAATCATTGATTGCGTGAAAATAGCTGTAGCTGTCATGCGCGTTCAGACAGGTGAGTGCATCAAGCCCGCGATTTTTTCCGCGCGTCAGCGAATCCGGATAAATCATCGCGCCCGCTGCATCTTCGGTGCCATCAATGCCGTCGCTGTCACCCGCTATGGCCCAGATTCCCCTTTCTCCACGGAGTGCGCAGGCTAATCCCAGCAAAAACTCAGTGTTACGGCCGCCTTTACCCGCACCTTCATTACTTACGGTAACCGTTGTTTCCCCTCCCGACAGCAAAACAGCAGGGCCCTTCAGCGGCTGACCATGCTGCTTCACCGATTTCGCAATGCCTGCCATGACGGTTGCCACTTCCCGGCTCTCACCTTCCAGGGCATCACCGAGTATCAATGGGGTAATACCATGATTACGCGCAGCCCTGGCTGCGGCCTGTAATGCCATTGCTGGTGTGGCAATCATCCTGACCTCACCAATGGGCAGCATGCCTGACAACGCCAGCGGCTGGCTCAACACATGGCGAACCTCGGCGGATACCGGAATAGCGTAGCGCTCGAGCACCTTCAGTGCATCTTCTGGCGTGCTGTTGTCAGCCACAGTCGGACCTGATGCCACATCTGCCGGATTGTCACCCGGGACATCGCTGATAATCAATGAAACCACCCGTGCAGGCTGCGCCAGTGCAGCCAGCCTGCCGCCTTTTATCGCCGAGAGGTGACGCCTGACCAGATTCATTTCCCTGATGCTGGCACCGCTGTGCAGCAATGCACGGGTAACAGACTGTTTATCGGCCAGCGTGATACCCGGCGCGGGTAATGCCATCACGGCGGAGCCGCCGCCTGATATCAGCGCCAGTACCAGATCGTCGGGTGTCAGGCCGCGCAGCGTTTCCAGAATCAGCATAGCCGCCGTTTCACTCATCGCATCTGAAACCGGATGGGAAGCCTCCAGAATACGGATACGCCCGGCGGGCACTGCATGACCATAGCGAGTCACCACCACGCCACTGACATCCACGTCTGGCCAGGCGGCATCCACAGCCGCCGCCATGGCGGCCGAAGCTTTGCCTGCCCCGACCACGATACAGCGGCCAGCAGGCTTCTGCGGCAGCGCCGCCGGAACGACAGGCCCGGGACGGGCACTGTCAACCGCCTGCTTAAAGATATCCTCCAGTATCGTTGCGGCCTGATTGTTTCTCATTGTTATGCAATCTCAGCAACGGTTGAACGGGATTCGATGAACTGCACCACAGCACGCGTGACATCGGCCGTTGTGGCCGTGCCGCCCACATCGGGCGTCAGGATGCCGCAGGTGCAGACATGTTCGATGCTTCCCATGATCAGTGCAGCGGCTTCATGCTCGCCCAGATGCTCCAGCATCTGTACCGCCGTCCAGAAGGTGGCGATCGGGTTAGCGATGCCCTTACCGGTGATATCAAAGGCTGAGCCGTGAATCGGCTCGAACATCGATGGAAAGCGCCGCTCAGGATCGATGTTCGCTGTTGGCGCTACGCCAAGGCTGCCAGCCAGCGCCCCGGCCAGGTCGGATAAGATATCGGCATGCAGATTGGTGGCGACGACCGTGTCCAGGCTCTGCGGGTGCAGCGTCATGCGGTGCGTCATGGCATCCACCAGCATTTTGTCCCACTGCACATCCGGGAACTCCAGCGCCACTTCAGCCGCAATTTCATCCCACATCACCATGCCATGACGCTGCGCATTGGATTTAGTGACCACCGTCAGCAATTTACGTGGGCGCGACTGAGCAAGTTTAAAGGCATAGCGCATGATCCGGGTGACGCCGACGCGGGTAAAGATCGCCACTTCGGTTCCGACCTCTTCCGGCAGACCTTTATGGGCGCGGCCGCCATTGCCTGAGTATTCTCCTTCGGAGTTTTCACGCACGATGACCCAGTCGAGGTCACCTGGACCCCGATTACGCAGCGGCGAGGTAACGCCAGGCAAAATTTTTGTCGGCCGCACATTCGCATACTGATCGAAGCCCTGACAAATCGGCAGGCGCAGCCCCCAGAGGGTAATATGGTCAGGCACATCCGGAGCGCCGACCGCGCCGAAATAGATAGCATCGAATTTTTTCAGCGTCTGTAAGCCGTCTTCCGGCATCATCACGCCGTAGCGTTTGTAGTAGTCGGAACCCCAGTCGAAAGTCTGAATATCAAATTTCAGCTGCGGATCGCGATGTGACAGCGCTTTCAGGACTTCAATGCCGGCAGAGATGACTTCAGGGCCGATACCGTCAGCAGGAATTGCGGCAATAGAGTAGTTACGCATGATGTTTCTCCGTATTAATTAATGAGTGTGAGGTTGATGAAGTTCTGTGGTCTGAGGCTTTTTCGCTTTTCCGGACAGAATCAGTACCGTCAGGGCTGAAATCAGCAGCAGTCCGGCCACGAAATAGAGTCCCCCGGTATAGCTACCGGTTTGCTGGCGGATGATGCCAATCATCATCGGTCCGACAAATCCACCGAGGTTGCCAATCGAATTAATGGCTGCAATGCCCGCTGCCGCCGCTGGCCCGCTCAGGAAAAGGGTAGGCATGCTCCACAGCGGGGGCTTGGAAGCGCTGATCCCAACGGTGACGAGTGTCAGGGCGATAATCACTGAGAAAAGGGTTGTGACGCTTCCGGCATAAATCAGCCCGGCCGCGGCCAGCAGACAGGCAGCAATAACATGCCAGCTGCGTTCACGGGTACGGTCCGAGTGGCGGGCCCAGAGGATCATGCCGAGAACACCGGCCACCGCAGGGAAAGCATTCAGGAAGCCGATTTCTAACGATGAGGCACCAAAGCTGTGAATAATCTGCGGTGCCCAGATACCCAGGGTATAAAGACCGGCTGAGGTGCCAAAATAGACCAGCGCCAGTGCCAGAACCCGCTTATCCGCCAGACCGCGCCATGCGCTGGTGTGGCTTTGCCCGGTTGCGCGCGCCTGCTCTTCAGCCTGCAGAGAGTTTTGAAGCCAGGTCCGCTCTTCTTCGGTCAGCCATTTTGCTTTGGCAGGACGGTCGGTGAGCCAGAACAGAACGACGATGCCCAGCAGTAAAGCGGGGATCGCCTCCAGCACAAACATCCACTGCCAGCCAGCAAAGCCCATCAGCCCATGCATCTCCAGCAGCGCAGCGGAGATAGGGGAGCCAAGCGCAGTAGAGAGTGGTGCTGCGGCCATAAAAATGGCGGTAACCTGCGCACGTTTTACAGCCGGGAACCAGTAGCTGAGATAAAGGATGATACCAGGAAAGAAACCGGCCTCGGCTACGCCGAGCAGAAAGCGGAGAATATAAAAACTGGTGGTGCCCTGAACAAATGCCATACAGCCGGAGACCAGTCCCCAGGTAATCATGACGCGGGCGATCCAGATACGGGCACCGACTTTATGCAGAATAAGGTTAGAGGGGACTTCAAACAGAAAGTAGCCAAGAAAGAAAATCCCGGCCCCCATACCGAAGACCATCGGCGAAAAACCTAGGTCCTGATTCATGGTCAGGGCGGCAAAGCCAATATTAACCCGGTCGAGAAACGCGATAAAATACAGCAGCATGATAAAAGGAATAATCCGCAGCGTTACTTTGCGCATTACCTTTTTTTCGAGGTCATTGTGCATATCAGGATGCTCCACAGTCAGGTAGGGTTGTTATCATTTTGTTGTGAACCCAGTATGCTGTTTTGACTGGCGTTATCATCGGCAAGGGTTTATATAAATAACTTGTATAATCTGAGTGCGGGCGAAAAATGGATATAAATCAGCTGAGATGCTTCGTAGTGGTAGGTGATGAACTTCACTTCGGCAGGGCTGCCCGGAAGCTTGAAATGATGCCTGCGTCACTCAGCCGTTTTATCCGCTTGCTGGAAGAGGATCTGGGTATACGCCTGCTGAATCGTTCTACCCGGAACGTTTCTCTGACCCGGGAAGGCGCGGAGTTTTTGAGTGAGGCTAAGTCCGTTGTTGCGGATTTTGATGCGTTACGGTTGCGGTTCCATAAAAACATCGCGTCGCAGAAAAAAACGTTGCGGATCGGTGCCATTGACAGCGCGGCGAGAGGATTACTGCCGAAACTGCTTAACCTGTTTGTCAGTGCGTTTCCTGATGCCGATATCCACATCAGTGAAGATAAATCGCACAGCCTGATCCCACGACTCACCTCGGGCTGGCTGGACCTGGTGTTTGTGCGACCGCCAGAACAAACAGATGTCATTCTGACCACTCGCTTTATCGCCCATGAAACCTGTGTACTGGCAGTCCCTGCTCATCACCGGTTGGTGCATTACGATCGGGTAAGCATTGAGGATTTTTGCAATGAGCCGGTGATTGTGCCGGAAAGACGTTCCCGTCCCCACAGTCATGACCTGACGATGAACCTGTTCAGAGCGGCCGGTAAATATCCGGTTATCGCTCAGTATGCTGAGGAAAAACAGACAATACTGAGCTTTGTTGCTGCTGGGCTGGGTGTGGCGCTCGTGCCATCCTCTTACCGCAACATGAACGCGGATGGCGTAACCTATCTGCCACTGGCTCCGGTCGACAATATAGCCGGGCTGCCACTGTGCGTGATGTGGCACCAGGGAAACAGGGATATCTACGTTAATGCGGTGCTTAATATCCTTGCGGACAATCTTGAGGTATTAACAAAAGAGCTGTAGTGGCAGGCCTTACTTCTGACTAAAAGAGTACGTACATCCTGTTTATATCTGCAGGTATAGCGCTAACAGTGAAAACGCCACGGTATGCCTCATGTTCGCTGATGCTTAGGTTTTATCAGAGCAACGACTTTATAGTTTCGACAAATTGGCGTTCACTCAGGGCAGTGTGATTCCCCTCGGGTTATGCCTGCAGCAGGAAGTCAGGGCCGGATAAAAAATAATGAGTTTATTAAAAGCGTTAAATACCCTGAAACAGTAAGGACGCTTTATGGGTTACTGACACCAGGGTTTTAATGCGAAGGCATGCGGTTATCACTTATTCAGGAAAACTCGCTCATCTATTGATGAAACCCTGCCAGGTAACGGATTACGATGTGGTTATCGCATTCGCCGTGCTGTTTTAACTTTTCAGCGCATCCCGCCTCGCCGCTGGCGTTTTATTATTCACTTTGCCGGAAATTACGCTATCCTCCATGCAGTAAAAGCCCGCAACTGACGTCAGTTGTGTCCCGCTCTTAACCGCCGCTTTCACCGATCGTCCGTATCCCAAAGCCGCCGCTTACTGAAACCGCCTGCTGAACAGGCGATTCGCGATTCTTACGTCACCAGGAATGTTGTCATGCTCTCACTTAAAGTGTTCAGCCTGTTTTTTGTTGTCGTACTGCTGCTATCGCTGGGAGCCAGCATTGCGCAGGCGACGCGTCACAGCGAAACCGCAGAGCCGGGCGGCTGGGCGACCGCCCGACGTGATTCGTCCGGGATAGCACCCGACCCGCGCGCTTTATATAGCCTGGCTATTGTACAGGTCTATGCTGCGCCGACCTATGGCTGGAAAGGGGCGGTGGCGGTGCATCCGTGGATCATCTTCAAGCGCGCAGGTGAAACTCGATTCACTCGCTACGAAGTGATTAGCTGGGGCAGCGGCGATAAAGTCCGGCGCAACACCAACCTGCCTGATGGCTACTGGTATGGCGCAAAACCGCGGCTGCTGGTGGAACATCGCGGACCGGAAGCAGAAGCGATGATCCCGCAGATTGAAGCCGCCATTCAATCCTATCCGTGGCCGACAACCTATCGCGCCTGGCCTGGACCAAACAGCAACACCTTCCTGGCGCATATTGGCCGCGAAGTACCCGCTTTAAGGCTTGATCTGCCCGCTAACGCGCTGGGTAAAGATTACCGGCCACTGTGGCGTCCGGTCGGGCTGCCGCCATCCGGGCGCGGTGTGCAGGTGTCGATTCTGGGTGTGGCGGGAGTGACGCTGGGTGCAGAAGAGGGATTTGAAGTGAATCTGCTGGGCCTGAACATGGGAGTCGATTTCACACCGTTCCGGCTGCGTCTGCCGTTTATTGGCGGCCTGGGAAATGACAACCTTCAGCAGGATAAGCCCTGACAGTCTGGCCCCGTCAGGGGCCGTTTCACTTCAGCACACGCCAAAGTCACCCTCTTCGTGATAGAGATTGACGCTCTCTGCTTTCACTTCGATCTCTTTTTTCGCCGCATCATCAACGCGTGCACACCATAAGGTGTCACCTTCGACGCGCAGCACCTGCATTTTCGGGCCGCCGGTTTTAGACTGAACAAAATCCTCTGCTTTAAACATATTGCCTCCGTTGTTAATCGTTTCTGCTGCCAGATGACTTCTGGCGCTGATCGTTTTTTGTGTGACGTTTTCCAGTTTATACCCTGACTGTTTTACTGCGAGAAAAAGTCTGCGCATGCTGAGCCGCACTAAGATAATTTCATAGGGTTGTCAGTTGACAACTTATCAATTCAGCGTCAGGATAGGGAAAAATATGGCAAGGAAGCGGCATCCCAACAAAGAGATCGAAACGGCGTTACGCTACGCCGAATCCCATGGCTGGCTGGTCGTCACGGGAGGCCATCACGCCTGGGGCAAAATGTACTGTCCGAAAAATCTGTTGATGTGCCGATGTGGGGAGTTTTGTCTGACCTGTATCTGGAGCACACCAAAAAACGCACATCAGCATGCCCGCGCGCTGCGGCGCGTGGTCGACAACTGTCACTATCTGAAGTCCTGATGCAGCACAAGGAGAAGCATATGGAATATTGTTTCACATTACGGTTCAGCCTGCCGGAAGGGCACGCGCCGGTGGATGAACTGCTGGAAACGCTGGCAGCGGCAGGCTGTGATGATGCGCTAATCGGCCTGGGCATGCCGGGCAGAATTGCACTGGAGTTCACCCGCGAGTCTGACTCCGCAACGGATGTATTGAAGCAGGCAGAAGAGGATGTGCTGCGTGCGATACCGGGAGCCACGCTGGTGGAAGCCGCACCCGATTTTGTGGGATTGACGGATGTGGCGGAGATCATCGGCATGACGCGTCAGAATATGCGTAAGCTGATGCTCAGCCACCGCCCGCCGTTTCCGCTGCCGGTGCATGACGGTAAAACCGCCATCTGGCACTTAGCGGATGTGCTGGAGTGGCTGATTCAGCGTGGTAACTATACGCTGCCTGCGGCGACCCGAGAGCTGGCACAGGTAACGCGGCAGCGCAATCTTAACGGGTCGCTGCAACGTTACGGCCTGCAAGCCTGAAGATTAGTGCGGCAGCAGGAAGATCGTCGCCAGTCCCAGGAAAATAAAGAAGCCGCCGGTGTCAGTAAGGGCGGTGATCAATACGCTGGAGCCGACGGCGGGATCGCGATTCATTTTAGTCATGACCAGCGGCACCAGCACGCCCATCAGCGCGGCCAGCAGCAGATTCAGCGCCATGGCCAGCATCATAACGCCGCCCAGCGCCATATTGTCATACATCAGCCAGGTGATACCGCCCATGATGCCGCCCCAGAACAGGCCGTTGATCAGCGCCACGCCAAGCTCGCGGACGATCAAAAACGAAAAGTTGCCCGGTTCAACCTGATGTAAGGCCAGCGCCCGCACAATCATGGTGATGGTCTGATTACCGGTATTGCCGCCGATACCCGCGACGATCGGCATCAGCGTGGCCAGCGCCACGATTTGCGAAATCGTCCCTTCAAACAGCCCGATAACCCGTGAGGCGACAAAGGCGGTACAGAGGTTAATCGCCAGCCAGGCCCAGCGTTTACGTACCGATTTACGCACCGGCGCGAACACATCCTCTTCCTGACTGATCCCCCCCATTTTACGAATGTTGCTTTCGTTTTCGGCATTCACCAGGTCGATGATGTCTTCAATGGTCACGCGGCCTATCAGCTTGCCTTTGGCGTCGGTGACGGCGGCAGAAATGAGGTTATAACGTTCAAAGGCGCTGGCTGCGTCTTCGGCCTTATCATTGAGCTGGAAGGTGGTAGGGCGCGCGTTCATCACGTCGCTCACCAGGGTTTTGGGTTTGTTAAGCAGGATGTCCGTCAGCAGCAGCTCGCCCAGCAGCTGATTATCTTTATTGGTGATAAAGAGTTTATCGGTACCGCCCGGCATGCTTTTGCGCTTGCGCAGAAAGCGTTGCACTGTTGCAAGCGTGACATCTTCACGCACCGTCAGGATATTGAAATCCATCACCCGGCCCACGCGGTCACGGTCAAGCTGCACCATATCGAGCATGCGGGCGCGCAGGGCGGGCTCTACAGTTGCCAGCAGGCGTCCGGTCAGGTCACGTGGCAGATAACGCGCCAGCCAGACCTGATCGTCGATATCCAGCGGCTGGATAGCGCGCAGGATATCGCGGTCGCTCATCTCTTCGGTGAGGCTGGCCCAGACCGTTTCAGACGCTTCAACCAGCACATGGCCGCGCCGCTCGTTCGGCACCAGCCGCCACAGCGCCTGACGTTCTTCTTCGGGCAGGGCTTCTAGAATATCCGCGAGGTCAGCGGCATGCAGTTGCAGAATGTCCTGTTCCAGCGCGTCACGCTGGGCCGCATTTTCACGTTGCTGTTCAGGATTGAGATCGCCCGATTTCTCCAGCAGGGCATCAACCAGGTCGTGCTCGCTGAGCAGCAGCGTCAGAATGCGATGACGTATTTCACTTAAACGTTGAGAGTGAGAGGCAGACACATTGGATCCCTTAAGTCTGAAAGCACCAGCACGAAGTGTAGCGTTTCGCCTGAAAAAGGGATGCAAAAAAGAGTCCAGTTATCTGGATAACGTTTAAGTTTCAGGTGCGTTTCAGGCGAAAGGTCGTTATTGGTTATTCGCTATCGCGTATCGCCTGATGTTATGGCAACCGGTTCAGGAATAGCTTTCTGTTGCTGATGATGCTCGAAGGCAGCAGGCAGGATAAAAATCAGGCGACTAAAAAGAATGATAAAACTAATCAGCAGCACAATGCGGGTCATGGTGCCGGTTTTTTGACGTCTTCGGGGAGAAATAGCGCTGTTCACGCGGGGTGGTTCCTGTAATGACCCCATCTGGGGCGACTGCAATATTTAGTCACAGTCGCCTGATGAAATCAATCGCTGTTGAAAAAAACAGCAGATAAAAATCAGTAACTCGCTTTTTGCGCCAGCAGCGTCGCAAACCGACAGGTGATGCGGTTGCCATTTTCATCTGTGCGATGCAACTGGCCAGGGTGCTCGTTGTACTTCACGATGTGCCAGTTGCGGTAGTAGTGGCTGAGCTCGCCTGATTTAAACGCAAAGGAGAAATCAGCCGGGCAGGGCATATCGTCCGTGTTCATCGCCGCCACGATCAGGTTAAAACCGTCTCTGACCGTACAGGCCTGCATGTCGGCAATCAGCTGCGGAATGATCTTCGGCTGCAGAAACATCATCACCACGGTCGATAGCACAAAGTTGAAGCCGCCATTAAAGCGCGTGTTGTTCAGGTCGCGCTGCTCGGTATGTATGCCGCTGAGATTTTCCTGCGCAATAATCTCCTGCAGGCGCGCCAGGCTTTGCGGATTATGATCCCACGCCGTGACGTCAAAACCGTGCTGATTCAGAAACAGCGTATTGCGTCCCACGCCACAGCCAAGGTCAAGCGCCTTGCCGACATTGAGCTGGGGCAGCGCCGCAACCACTTCGGAGTGGGGCGGCGTTAAACCATAGGTTTCGGCAAAATAGTTTTCGCCTGAAAGGGGTGCGGTTGGTTGTGTCATATTCATCATTTCAGTTAAACGGGCGCCAGGCGCCCGTGTTGTCAGACTTCTTCTTCGAGGATCAGTTTCCATCCCGTGACGTCATTCCAGTAAACCTGCTCCCGTTCAAGATCGAGCTGAACCAGGTTGTTCTGCGTGAAGTAGCCCGCCGGGAAGGTCAGCGTCCAGTGGCCATCATCGCATTTCAGGGTTAACGCCTCCGGACGCGTGGTGGCCTGTCGCTGATTATTCAGCAGGGTACCCAGGCGAAGCAGGAAGATCAGCGGCACAAACTGCTTTTTCTTGAACAGCGTCACGCGCGGCAGCTCATCAAGCTTTATCGCTTTACGATGGAATCTGACCAGCGCCGCCAGCAGCATCTGCTGATCCTGATTGAAGCCCGGCAGATTGGTGTTTTGCAGAATATAGGCTGAATGGCGTTGCAGGCCGCTGTGATTAATGGTCAGGCCCACTTCGTGCAGCATCGCCGCCCATTTCAACAGCGCGGCCAGTTGTGGATTCGCCAGTTTCTGATTCTGCTCGCGCCACTGCAGATAAAGCTGCTCGGTGGTGTCGAGCACGCGTCGTGCCTGATCGCTGTCGATAGCGTAATGGTTCGCCAGACTCTGTGCCGTACGGCTGCGAATATCCTGATGGCGGAAACGGCCCTCCATCTCATAGAGCACGCCTTCACGCAGCGCACCGTCGGAGAGGCGCAATTCGCGAATGGCCAGCGCATCAAATACGCCGCACAGAATCGCCAGCCCGGGTACAAACACGCCTTTACGCTCTTCCGACAGACCCGGCAGGCTGAGTGCAGCAAAGGATTTGTGTTTCATCACCTCGTCATAAAGCTTTTCGAGGCGCTCAGGCGTAATCAGCTTTTCTTTTTCATCCATCGCCAGCAGCACTTCGCAGGCGGCTTTGATGGTGCCGGACGCGCCCAGCGCATATTGCCAGCCATGCAGACGATATTGCCACGCCAGCGTTTCCAGCTTCTGCGCGGCCGCTAAACGGGCGCGACGGAAGTTTTCACGGCTGATTTCACCTTTCGGGAAATAGAGCTGGGCGAAACTGACGCAACCCATGCGTCGGCTCTCAACCAGTTGCGGTTCAAAATCCTCGCCAATGACCAGCTCGGTTGATCCGCCGCCGATATCGATCACCAGCTTGCGGCCTTTCTCCGGCTGGGTATGTTCAACGCCCATAAAGATCAGGCGAGCCTCTTCATGGCCCGAAATCACCTCGATCGGATAGGGGATCACCTCGGCCGCACGTTGCAGGAAGGTTTCGGCGTTGACCGCCTCGCGCAGCGTGTGGGTACCGACAATCGTCACGTTGCTCGGACTGAACCCCTGCAGGCGCTCGGCGAACAGGGCCAGGCAGGCTAACCCCCGCTCCATCGCTTCCTCGCTGAGGTTGTGCCGGGCATCCAGCCCGTCAGCCAGATGGACGCGCTGCTTAAGGCGGCCCAGTACCTGCATCGCACCATCGACAACCCGCGCAATCACCATATGGAAACTGTTCGAGCCCAGGTCAATCGCCGCAAACTCCTGGGGTTTTGGCGTACTTTTATGAGAAATTGGCATAGGATTTATTCAGGTTGTTCCAGTTTCTTGATGTAATCATAAATGGCCAGCTGCGATCGCACTTTACGACGATTGCCGCGCTGGACGTAATGGTTACTCAACTCTTTATCGACGATGCGGGCTTTCACCGTATCACTCAACTGAATAGCAATAATGTCGAGTATGCGCTGCCGGATGTGGGGATCGAGAATCGCCACTGCCACTTCGATACGGTAATCAATGTTACGTGTCATCCAGTCAGCGGAGGAGAGGAACACCTTCTTATCGCCGCCATTCTCAAAAATATAGACGCGATCGTGTTCCAGATAACGGTCAACAATACTGATGACACGAATATTTTCACTGATCCCGGGCAAGTCAGGGATTAATGAGCACATTCCGCGCACCAGAAGATTAACCTTCACCCCTACGCTGGAGGCTGTATAAAGCCGATCAACCAGACCTTTGTCCACCAGATTGTTGATTTTCAGAGTAATGCCGCAGGGCTTATTCTGCTGCGCATTAGCAATTTCGGTGTCGATTAGCTCATACAGCATCCGGCGCGAGTTCTGCGGCGAGACCATCAGATGATCGAACGTCACGGGCCGGTAGGGATTCTCAATAAAGTTGAACACCCGACGTACTTCATTGGTGATGCGCGCATCCGCGGTCAGCAACGAGTAATCCGTATAGAGACGCGCGGTTTTCTCGTTAAAGTTGCCGGTACCGATATGCGCGTAGCGCACAATCTCTTCGCCTTCGCGGCGTGAAATCAGGAACAGCTTGGCGTGGATCTTCAGGCCTGGTGCGGAGAAAATGACATGCACGCCCGCTTCAGTCAGGCGTTTCGCCCAGTAAATATTCGCTTCTTCATCAAAGCGCGCCTGCAGCTCCACCACCACCGTGACTTTTTTACCGTTGTAGGCGGCATGGATCATCGCATCCATGATGCGGGAGTGTTTAGCAACGCGGTAGATGTTGATTTTTATCGCCAGCACGCTGGGGTCGAACGACGCCTGGCGCAGCAGCTCCAGCACATGCTCAAAGGTGTGGTACGGGTAGTAGAGCAGCACGTCGCGATTGCGAATCGCATCAAAGCCGTTGCGGAAGCCATCAAAGCCGATGTGGCGAATCTGCGGCAGCGGGCGGTTCACCAGGTTATTTTTGCCGACGTTAGGGAAGCCGATAAAGTCTTTGAAGTTGTGGTAGCGGCCGCCTGGCAGGATGGAGTCCAGGTTTGAGATGGAAAGCTTGTGGCACAGCAGCGACACCATCGTGTCTGGCATATCGCGCTGATAGACGAAACGCACCGGTTCCGCCGTCAATCGCTGCTTCAGGCTGGAGGACATCAGTTCCAGCAGGCTCGACTCCATCTCCGTGACCAGGTCGTACTCGGCGTCACGCGTCATTTTCATTGAATAGGCGTTGAGCGCGTCGTAGTCGTAGAAGCCTTTAAAAATGTCATCCAGGCAGTAACGCAGGATGTTATCCAGCAGGATCATCGGTTTACGGCGGCGCGGTGGCTCAGCCGGTAAATTGATGAAACGCGGGACTTTGTCGGACGGAATTTCCAGCAGCGCATACTGAATATTGTCACCGCGAATGATCTCTACCGCCAGATAGGTGTAGTCATCTTTAAGGAATTCGGTCAGATCCGTTTCATGGGTGATCAGAATCGGCGAGATATGCTGACGCAGTTCGTGCTTGAAGTAGTGGCGCAGCCACGCCTGCTGATTGGATGAGAGCTGACGTTCGTTGATCAGGAAGATCTGGTTACGTGCCATCTCCAGCAGCAGATCGTTATATAACGCATCAAACTCCTGATCGGACTTCATTACCCGCTGCTGAATTTTCTTAAACAGATGGCGTGGCGTACTGGCGGAACCCTGCTCTTCACCAATCAGAATGCGGCGTTTGAGGTCGGCGAAACGCACTTTATAGAATTCGTCGAGATTATTGGAGTAGATACCCAGAAAGCGCATCCGCTCAATCAGTGGATTGCTTTTGTCTGCTGCTTCCTGCAAAACCCGTTCATTAAAGGATAACCAGCTTAATTCTTTTTCAATATAAAGCTTTACCTGACCCATTCTCACTCCATTTAGCGGTTGCAGGACTGAAGATCCAGTATCCACCAACATTATGGCGAGAGTATGGCAGCGTTGTCCAACGCCAGGAGTTGTCTTATCAATCGGCTACGGGCAACATAGCGGCTTATTTTGGCCTGCTAGCGGAACCGCATGAGCGCAAACCACATTCCTGTCCAATTCAGCGATCGTAAGCGTCGTGCTGTTGACCGTCTGACGCGGCGACTGGTCACCTGCTGTGGCGTGGCGATCCTGCTATTGATGCTGCTGCTCTTCTGCTGGCTGATTGGCGTGGTATTACCGCTGTTTAATGCGCCGGGCCTGCAGATCGCGGCCAGCCAGCAACTCTGGGATCGTGCGCCAGCCTTAGCGATTGGCAATCAGGGGAAGGTCGGCTGGCGCATCAGCGAGCGCGGTGCAGCGCGTTTTATTCCGCTGGATGGTCAGCCTGCGGAACCGGCACTGGCGCTGACCCCGCCACCCGGGGAGATAGTGCGGAGTGCCGATGAGCAGACGCTACTGCTGAATATGCAGGGTGCGCTGACACTGATGCAGCCAACCGCCGACCAGCAGTGGCGTTTTCCGCTGGGCGATAAACCTTTTCATCTGCCTGATGGCGCAGTGACGAAGATGGCGCTGGCTACGCGCCATGCGGGTCAGTGGCGTATAGCCGCACTCACTGAGGCCGGACTCCGGGTGCTGACGCTTGGCACCGATCGCCAGGCCTCGGTTATCCCGCTGCCGCAACGCCAGCTGGATCTGCTGGCGCTCTCTCCGTCCGGCGATCTGCTCTACACCACCGAAGGCAATCTGCTGCGGGTCTGGCAACTTGACGATGACCGTGCACTATTGCGCGAAACGCACACCCTGCCGCAGCGGCCAAAAAGTCTGCATCTGCTGGTGGGCGGCACAAGCCTGCTGATCCAGGATGGCAGCGGCGTCACGCAGTGGTTTGCTATCGCCAGCGAACAGGGGCCGCGCCTGCAGCGCATTCGTACTTTTGCCAACAGCGACGGTGAGACCATTCTGGTGACGGAATCACAACGCCGCGTGTTTGCGACGCTCAGTAAACAGGGGATGCTGCGGCTGTTTGCCAGCAAGCAGGATGGCCCGATACTGCAGCGTCAGCTGGAACCTGGCATTGTGCAGGCGCAGTTTTCGCCACGTGGCGACAGCCTGCTGATTGAACGGGCGGGAAGCTGGCAGACCCTGCGGCTTGATAATCCGTGGCCGGACGTCACCTGGCGCAATTTCTGGCAAAAAATCTGGTATGAAAATTACCCCGGACCGGACTGGATCTGGCAATCGACCGCGGCGGGTGACAGTTATCAGGCCAAGTTCAGCCTGATGCCGATGGTGATGGGTACGCTGAAAGCGGCGAGTTTAGCGCTGCTGTTTGCCACACCGCTGGCGCTGGCGGCGGCGATGTACACCGCCTGGTTTATGGCGCCAGGCCTGCGACGCTGGGTTAAACCGGCCATTGAGATGATGGGCGCGCTGCCGAGCGTAGTGGTGGGGCTGATTGCCGGGATCTGGCTCGCGCCGCATATTGGTCAGGCGCTGGTGGGTGTGCTGCTGCTGCCGCTGACGCTGGCGGGCACGCTGCTGCTGTGCGGCGTATTCAGCGCGCGTTTACCGCCGCGCTGGCGTCAGCCGGGTCGTGAAGTGCTGATTCTGCTGCCGCTGTTGCTGCTGGTCACGCTGCTGACGCTGTGGCTGCCCACGCTGTTGATACCGGATGCGGGCGACTGGCTGCCGCATTACGAACAGCGCAATCTGCTGGTAGCCGCGCTGGCGATGGGCTTTGCGCTGGTACCGCTGATCTTTACCCTCTCTGAGGATGCGCTGTTCAGCGTGCCTGCTGCACTGGGGCAGGGCTCGCTGGCACTGGGCGCGACGCCGTGGCAAACCCTGACCCGCGTCGTGCTGCCGGGTGCTTCCGCCGGTATTTTTGCCGCTCTGATGATTGGTCTGGGGCGTGCCGTAGGAGAAACCATGATTTTGCTGATGGCGACCGGCAACACGCCGCAAAGTGAAGGTGGCCTGTTCAGCGGCCTGCGCGCACTGTCCGCCAATATCGCCATTGAGATGCCGGAAGCGGCGGCGGGGAGTGCCCATTATCGCGTGCTGTTTCTTAGCGCCCTGATGCTGCTGCTGTTTACGCTGGTGATCAACACGGTTGCCGAGCTGATCCGTCAGCGGCTGCGCCAGCGCTACAGCCAGCACGAGGAGCAGGCATGAAAGCGATGCAACAGAACGATCGCTGGCGCTGGCTAACCGCCGGTGCCGTAGCCGTCTGCCTGCTGGCCTTTACGCTACTGATTGGGTTACTGGCCTGGCAGGGTGTGCGCGCTTTCTGGCCGCAGCGCGTCGATCTCTACACGTTTAGCCAGCCTGAAGGGGGCGAGACGCGCCTGCTGGGTGAAACTCTGGAACATCAGCGGCGCTTTCCGGCCCCGGCAGATGAGCAGGGCAACAGCGGCGGACAGGTTAATCGTTATCTGATTAAAACCGGTAACCGTGACTGGGACGCACCCGATTTCCGGGTGGTTTACAGTCGCACGGCGGCGCAGGTCAGCCAGCCAGCGGACATCATGGTGCTGCAGCGCCGCAGCCACGGTCAGGCATACGGCTGGTTTGTCGGCCTGCGTGAGGATAATGAAGAGCTGACTGCGCAGGATCCCGATGCACTGCTGCATCAGCGGCTCGGACAGGTGCAGATGCTGGTGCGGCAGGCTAATCAGATTCGCCGGGTCGATATGGCGCGCCTCAACAGCCAGCGTGAGCAGCTTGATGAGCAGGCGGCCACAAACCGTGCTGCCGGGCGCTTTGATTTGCAGGCCGAGTCAGAATATCAGGCCAATCAGGCCGCTTTGCAGCGCCGTTTTAATCAGCTGAGCGAGACACTGGCTTCGCTGCAACAGCAGAGTCAGCGCGATCTGTTAATCCTGCGGGATGTGCATGGCACCGAACATGCGATCCCGCTGACCGAAATCGTTGACAGCTGGAAGCCGAACGCGATGACGCTGACCGGCAAAACGCTGCATTTTCTGCATCAGCTGTGGCGTTTCGTCAGTGATTCACCCGCTGAAGGCGAGAGTGAATCCGGGGCGTTCCCGGCGATCTTTGGCACCGTGCTGATGGTGCTGCTGATGTCGGTGGTCGTGATGCCGCTGGGTGTCATCGCCGCCATCTGGCTGCATGAATATGCCGGACGCAATGCGCTGACCAGACTGGTGCGCATCGCGGTGGTCAATCTGGCAGGCGTTCCTTCAATCGTCTATGGCGTATTTGGTCTGGGCTTCTTTGTCTGGCTGGTGGGCGGCACGATAGACCAGCTCTTCTTCGCCAGCGCGCTGCCCAATCCCACCTTCGGGACACCTGGTTTGCTGTGGGCGTCGCTGACTCTGGCGTTACTAACGCTGCCGGTGGTGATTGTGGCGACCGAAGAGGGACTATCCCGCATTCCCAACAGCCTGCGGCAGGGGTCGCTGGCGCTGGGCGCGACTCAGGCGGAAACCCTGTGGAACGTGGTGCTGCCGATGGCGGTGCCTGCCATGCTGACCGGCCTGATTCTGGCGGTGGCGCGTGCCGCTGGTGAAACCGCGCCGCTGATGCTGGTTGGCGTGGTAAAAATGGTGCCGGAACTGCCCGTCGACGCGGTGTTTCCTTATCTGCATCTGGATCGCAAATTTATGCATCTGGGCTTCCAGATTTACGATCTGGCGTTTCAGAGTCCGAATATTGAAGCTGACCGGCCACTGGTGTTCGCCACCGCGCTGCTGCTGGTGCTGATTATTCTGTCGCTTAATCTGCTGGCGATGGGCCTGCGTCACCGTCTGCGTGAACGCTATCGCCTTATGACTCAATAACAGGCTATGACTATGACGTCCGACACGGATATCGCGCTGACCGTTAACCAGCTATCGCTGTGGTATGGCGAGCGCCAGGCGCTGCAGGCTATTTCGCTGCAGGTGCCGAAAAACAAGATTACCGCGCTGATTGGTCCCTCCGGCTGTGGCAAATCGACGCTGCTGCGCTGCTTTAATCGCATGAATGATGTGATTGATCATTGCCGGGTCGAGGGTGAGGTGTTGCTGGGATCGCAGCCGATCCTGCGACCTGAGCAGGATCTCTCGGCGCTGCGTCGTCGGGTCGGCATGGTGTTTCAGCGCCCCAATCCTTTTCCAAAATCGATCTATGAAAATGTGGTCTACGGGCTGCGTTTACAGGGTGTACGCGATCGGCGGGTGCTGAACGAAGCCTGTGAACGTGCGCTGCGCGCGGCGGCGCTGTGGAGTGAGGTCAAAGATCAGCTGTCACAGAATGCGCTGACGCTCTCTACCGGACAGCAGCAGCGGCTGGTGATTGCCCGCGCCATTGCGATTGAACCGGAAGTTCTGCTGCTGGATGAGCCGACCTCCGCGCTCGATCCCATCTCAACGCTGGTGATTGAAGAGCTGATGACTACGCTCAAGCAGCATTTCACACTGGTGCTGGTGACGCACAACATGCAGCAGGCTTCTCGCGTGTCAGATTACACCGCGTTTATGCATCAGGGCGCGTTAGTGGAGTTTGATGAGACTGACCGTATCTTTACCGCGCCAAAACAGCGACGGACCGAAGATTATATTACGGGGCGCTACGGTTAAGTCAGTAACGGGAGCAGAGCAGGTTGTTATGTCAGACGGCTCATAGGCTCCCTGAGTCTTTACCCCGACCGCCAGCACTTCAGGGAAAGCCCCGGCTTCCCCTGTCGGGTCAGTCGTTAGCATAACCCTGCGGCGGCAGCGGTTCGCCATCCAGCCAGGCCTTACCGTCACGCATCGCCAGACGACCCTCAACAAACCAGCCGATTACCATCGGATAGATGGCATGCTCCTGATGCTGCACCCGCTCCGTAATCTCCGCTTCGCTGTCGCCGGGAAATACCGGGACTTTTGCCTGCAGGATCACCGGACCCCCATCCAGCTCGTCAGTGACGAAATGTACAGAGGTGCCATGTTCGCTATCGCCATTTTCCAGAGCCTGACGATGCGTATGCAGACCCGGATATTTCGGCAACAGGGAAGGGTGGATATTCAGCAGGCGATCGTGAAAATGGGCCACGAACGCGCTGCTGAGAATGCGCATATATCCTGCCAGCACAATCAGGTCTGGACTGTAGGCTTCGATTTCAGCGATGAGCTGGCGATCGAAGGCTTCGCGGTCAGTGAAGTCGCTGGCGGCAAGCGAGTGGGCGGGAATCCCTGCCTCCTGCGCCCGCGTAAGGCCATAAGCGGCGGCGCGGTTGCTGAACACGGCAGCCACGCTGCCGTGAATCCGCCCGCTTGCACAGGCGTCAAGGATGGACTGAAGGTTACTTCCGTTGCCGGAAATCAGTACAACCAGCTTTTTCATCCGTTGATGACCACACGCTCTTCGGCATCAGACGCTTTAATTACGCCGAGCTTCCAGGCTTTCTCGCCCGCAGCCTGCATCAGCGCAATCGCGTTGTCCGCGTCTGCCGGACTCAGGGCGATGATCATGCCGACGCCGCAGTTAAAGGTGCGGTACATCTCGAAACGGCTGACGTTGCCTGCCTGCTGTAACCAGCTGAAGACGGCCGGCCACTGCCAGCTCTTCTCGTCGATGACGGCCTGAGTGTTGTCGGGCAGCACGCGCGGAATATTCTCCCAGAAGCCGCCGCCGGTCAGGTGTGCGATAGCGTGCACATCGACCTGCTCAATCAGGCTCAGGATATTTTTCACGTAGATGCGGGTCGGTTCCAGCAGATGATCGGCCAGCGGTTTGCCTTCCAGCTGTTCAGCCAGCGGATCGGTGTTGCTGACTTCCAGAATCTTACGCACCAGCGAATAGCCGTTGGAGTGCGGGCCGCTGGAGCCGAGGGCGATAAGTACGTCGCCATCCTGCACCTTGCTGCCATCAATGATCTCTGACTTTTCCACCACGCCAACACAGAAACCGGCCACATCGTAATCTTCGCCGTGATACATGCCTGGCATCTCAGCGGTTTCACCGCCCACCAGCGCACAACCCGACTGCAGACAACCTTCGGCGATGCCGGTGATCACCGCAGAGGCGGTATCCACATCCAGTTTGCCGGTAGCGTAGTAGTCGAGGAAGAAGAGGGGCTCGGCGCCCTGTACCACCAGGTCGTTGACACACATCGCCACCAGGTCAACACCAATGGCATCGTGACGTTTGAGATCCATCGCCAGACGCAGCTTGGTGCCAACGCCATCGGTGCCTGAGACCAGCACCGGTTCACGGTATTTCTGCGGCAGCGCGCAAAGCGCACCAAAACCGCCCAGTCCACCCATCACTTCCGGGCGACGCGTCTTTTTCACTACGCCTTTAATACGGTCAACCAGAGCGTTACCAGCATCAATATCAACACCGGCGTCTTTGTAACTGAGAGAGGTTTTGTCGGTCACTGCGAGGTCCCCACGCGAGTTGCGGTTGGTGGTTTAAAATAAAGCGCGGCAATTCTATCAGTGCAGGCAAACGTTTGCGAGTCCGGGATTGCGCATCGGGCGATTTTCATTAATCCTCTATTTGTCCCGGTAAAACCCGCGGCTTTGCGCAAGAGCAGGTGGCGCGGAGCGCAAAAGGCGGTATAATCCCGCGATTTTTTTTAGCTCAACTCATTCCGGGAGAACACCAATGAAGATCGTGGAAGTCAGACACCCGCTGGTCAAACATAAACTGGGCTTGATGCGTGAGCATGATATCAGTACAAAGCGTTTTCGCGAGCTGGCGTCTGAAGTGGGCAGCCTGCTGACCTACGAAGCGACCGCCGATCTGGAAACAGAGCGCGTAACCATTGAGGGCTGGAACGGCCCGGTAGAGATCGATCAGATCAAAGGCAAAAAAATCACGGTGGTGCCGATTCTGCGTGCAGGCCTGGGCATGATGGAAGGGGTGCTGGAGCACGTTCCCAGCGCCCGTATCAGCGTGGTGGGTGTTTACCGTGATGAAGAGACACTGGAGCCGGTTCCCTATTTCCAGAAGCTGGTCTCTAACATCGAAGAGCGCCTGGCGCTGGTTGTCGATCCTATGCTGGCGACTGGCGGTTCCATGATCGCCACCATCGACCTGCTGAAGAAAGCGGGCTGCACCAGCATTAAAGTGCTGGTACTGGTTGCCGCACCAGAAGGGATTGCCGCGCTGGAGAAAGCGCATCCTGACGTTGAGCTTTACACCGCGTCAGTGGATCAGGGACTGAATGAGAAGGGTTACATCATTCCCGGGCTCGGCGATGCCGGGGACAAGATTTTCGGAACCAAATAAATCGCATAGCCGACCAGAGAGTCGGCTTTTTTTTGGCAAAAAAAAGATCCCCGAACGGGTTCGGTGTGGCTGCGAGGCTCACCGGCGTGCCTGCTGCTGTGCCAGAGGCGCGCGCCCTGGGGGATAAATAACACAAGGGGATAAATGATGACTCGTCGCGCCATTGGCGTCAGTGAACGACCGCCGTTACTGCAAACCATTCCACTCAGCCTGCAACACCTGTTCGCCATGTTTGGTGCCACGGTACTGGTACCGATTCTGTTCCACATCAACCCGGCGACGGTGCTGTTATTTAACGGCGTAGGCACGCTGATCTACCTCTTTATCTGTAAAGGCAAAATTCCCGCTTACCTCGGTTCCAGTTTTGCCTTTATCTCGCCAGTACTGCTATTGCTGCCGCTGGGGTATGAGGTCGCGCTGGGCGGATTTATCCTGTGCGGCGTGCTGTTCTGTCTGGTGGCGCTGATTGTCAAACGCGCGGGCACCGGCTGGCTCGATGTGATGTTTCCCCCGGCGGCGATGGGCGCGATTGTCGCCGTCATCGGTCTGGAGCTGGCAGGGGTAGCCGCTAATATGGCGGGTTTGCTGCCCGCGGAAGGCAGTGCGCCCGACAGAACAACCGTGCTGATTTCGCTGGTCACGCTGGCAGTGACGGTATTCGGTTCCGTGCTGTTTCGTGGCTTCCTGGCGATCATCCCGATTCTGGTCGGGGTGGTAGCGGGTTATCTGCTCTCTGCATTTATGGGCATTGTTGACTGGAGCGGCGTGATCAAAGCACCCTGGTTTGCGCTGCCAACTTTCTATACCCCGCGCTTTGAGTGGGTGGCGATGCTGACGATCCTGCCTGCGGCGCTGGTGGTGATTGCCGAGCATATCGGTCATCTGGTGGTCACCGCCAACATCGTAAAGAAAGATCTGATTCGCGACCCTGGCCTGCATCGTTCGATGTTCGCCAACGGCTTATCAACGGTCATCTCCGGCTTCTTTGGTTCAACGCCTAACACCACCTACGGCGAAAACATCGGTGTGATGGCAATTACCCGCGTCTACAGTACCTGGGTGATTGGCGGCGCGGCGATTCTGGCGATCCTGCTCTCCTGTGTCGGCAAACTGGCGGCGGTGATCCAGGCGATCCCGGTACCGGTAATGGGCGGCGTGTCGCTGCTGCTGTATGGCGTGATCGGCGCATCCGGTATTCGGGTGTTGATCGAGTCCAAAGTCGATTACAACAAAGCGCAAAATCTGATCCTGACCTCGGTGATCCTGATCATCGGCGTCAGCGGTGCGAAGGTGCATATCGGTGCTGCGGAGCTGAAAGGCATGGCGCTGGCGACAATCGTAGGGGTTGGATTAGCGCTGATCTTCCGTGTGATCTCACTGCTGCGTCCGGAAGAAGTGGTACTGGAGGCTGAAGAATCGCGCGAGCCGTGATCGCAGCAAGCCTGACAGGATCGGGGCAGGGACGCCCCATTCATCTCTTTCTGAAAACTGTGTTAGACTTCCCCCGATTTTTTGCTTGTTCTCTTGCTGAGGTGCTTCTGAACACGCCGGCACAATTGTCATTGCCACTCTATTTACCTGACGATGAAACCTTCTCCAGCTTCTGGCCGGGGGAAAACCCGTCGCTGATTGCCGCGCTGAAAGGCGCTCTCAACCAACAACATGGCAGCTATCTCTACTTCTGGTCACGCGAAGGCGGAGGGCGGAGCCATTTGCTGCACGCCGCGTGCGCCGAGATGTCAGCGCGCAGCGAAGCGGTCGGTTACGTTCCGCTGGATAAACGCACCTGGTTTGTACCGGAAGTACTGGAAGGGATGGAGCAGCTGTCACTGGTCTGCATCGATAACATCGAGTGCATTGCAGGCGAGCCTGAATGGGAAATGGCGATCTTCGATCTCTATAACCGTATTCTGGAAACCGGCAATACGCGCCTGTTTATTACCGGCGATCGTCCGCCACGCCAGCTTAATCTGCAATTGCCCGATCTCGCCTCGCGGCTGGACTGGGGGCAGATCTATCGCCTGCAGCCTCTCTCCGACGAAGACAAATTACAGGCGCTGCAACTGCGCGCCGGGTTACGCGGATTTG
Organism: Pantoea sp. EKM10T; assembly: GCF_011800685.1. Taxonomy (NCBI): domain Bacteria; kingdom Pseudomonadati; phylum Pseudomonadota; class Gammaproteobacteria; order Enterobacterales; family Erwiniaceae; genus Pantoea; species Pantoea sp. EKM10T. Next base: position 244,967 of record NZ_JAALEU010000004.1, on the reverse strand, counting down.
AGCTGCCGGAAGATGTGGGGCGCTTCCTGCTGAAGCGACTGGATCGTGAAATGCGCACCCTGTTTGATACGCTGGATCGGCTTGATCGCGCCTCGATCAGCGCCCAGCGTAAACTCACCATTCCGTTTGTGAAAGAGACACTCGGCCTTTAAAACAGGTCGAGCACCGCTTCGGGCGGACGCCCGATCCGCGCCTTGTCGCCATTGATCACTATCGGCCTTTCAATCAGCACCGGATGTTCCACCAGCGCATCCAGCAGTGCACTTTCGCTTTTGTCGCTGAGTGCCAGTTCGCTATAGATCGCCTCTTTAGTCCGCATCAACTGCTGTGCGCTCTGCATTCCCAGTTTCTGTAACAGGATTTGCAGTGTCTCGCGATCGGGCGGCGTTTGCAGATAGAGCACCACGTCCGGCTCTATCCCGCGGGCGTTCAGCAGCGCCAGCGTCTCGCGGCTCTTGCTGCAGCGCGGGTTGTGGTAAATCGTCACCATCTCAGACTCTCCTCTATTCGCAGCGTGAATGCTCAGCCTTTCTGATATTGCTTAAAGCGCTGTTGTAACTGGCGCAGCTGATCGATACGGGCATCGTAGCGCGCCTGTTTCAGGCTGCCGAGCGGCACCTGTGCGCTGGCGCTGCCAAGCGCGGTGATCGCCTGATCGAGCTGGCCATTCAGCGCCAGACTCTCTGCCCGCGCCGATAACTCTTCATCATTCAGTCCCTGCTGTGCAGACGCCTGGGCCAGCAAATCCCAGCCGTTGGGATCATCTTTATTAGCCCAGGTGTAGCGATTCAGAATGCGGCTGGCGTTGGCATACTGTTTCGCTTCAACGTAGGCATTGGCCAGGTTGAGCTGCACCACCGGGCTGTTTTTTGCACTGGTGGCGGCGCTGAGCAGGGCGATCGCCTGTTGTGGCTGATTCAGGCCGATATCGATGTCCGACATAAGATCCAGGAACCAGACGTTATTCGGCTGTTTCGCCAGCAGCGGCGTCATAATCCGCTTCGCATCGGCAAAGCTTTTCGCCTGCAAAAACTGTATGGCTTTGCCATATTGTGACGCCAGCTGCTCACGAGAATTGCCGCTGGCATACTGGCTCAGCAGTTCGTCGGTGAGCTGATTACGCCCGGTGGAGTACATGCCCAGTGAACGCACCTTTGCCAGATAGAAATCTTCTGTAGATTGCACCACCACCGGCCGCATCTGGTTAGCGCGGTTGCGGGCATCCGCCAGACGGCTGTCGGGCAGGGGATGCGTCAGCAGAATTTCAGGTGGCTTCGAGGAGAAGCGGCTCTGATCGGCCAGCTTCTGTAAAAAGTTCGGCATCGCCTGGGGATCAAACCCGGCGCGCTGCAGTACCTGAATTCCGATGCGGTCAGCTTCCTGCTCATTACCCTGGGTAAAACTGATAATCCCCTGCTGAGTTCCCGCCAGAGTGCCGGTCAGTGCTGCCATGCCCGCCTGCGGATTGGCCATCGCCAGCAGAATAGAGCCCAGCGCACCGACCCATGTCAGTGGCGCATTGCGCTTCTGATCTTCCATTGCGCGCGCCAGATGGCGCTGGGTAACGTGTGAGATCTCATGCGCCATTACTGATGCCAGCTGGCTTTCATTTTCGGTATAGCGGAACAGCGCTGAGTGCAGCACCACGTTGCCACCAAAAAAGGCAAAGGCGTTAAGCTCATCGTTCTGAATCAGAAAGAAGTGGAACGGGGTTTTCACTGAGTCGGCGTGCGACACCAGTCGCTGACCCAGCTGATTAATATACTGATTAAGCAGCGGATCGTTGATCAGCGGCGCACTGGCACGCAGCTGGCGCACATAAAAGTCGCCCATCTGCAGTTCCTGATTAATCGACAGCGTCGAACCGGCCGTAGTGCCAATATCGGGAAGTGAATCACTGACATCGGCGTAAGCAGGTGACAGAGTAGTGAAAATGAGCGTCGGAAGGAGCGCGGCGATCAGCGTTTTCTTTAACCGGTTCAACATGCCTTAATCCTGTAGAGAGGCCCTGAAAATGGACAGGTGCGCAGCGGGAATGTTCCATTTTTCGCAGATAACGACGGTTCGTGACTATCTTAACCAGAGCATCAAAAGAATGAAATGTCGTTTTCTGGCAAACGACCGACGTAATTTGTGCAAGATCACCCATTTTGACGAAAAAAACTGAACATCCTGCCAACTTAAACCGCGGTTAAACGAATAAAAACCGGCGGAGTATCGCCGGGTTTGTGAGCGGTTAAGTAACGCCTTATTCATTTATTCCCAATGCGCTTCGGCAGAATAAAGCAGAATCTGCTGCCGCGCAGATTTAGCCTGTGAGCGGATTTTTTTAAAGTTATGTAAATTCACTCAAAAAAACTGACTATGGCATGAGTTTTTCCAGGTCTACTCTGAAAAAATAGCCCTCTCTGAGCCGTGAATCTCCTCTTCGCCATTGATAAATTAAATCGTAGCTCCCGCCTTTATCCTGCTTATTCCAGCTACGCCTGGCTGTTATTTATTGCTGTTAATGTCACAGGAAGTGAAAAGAGCACAAAGAGTCAGGTCCATTCTGATTAAGAACTTTTTTTCCTCATAATGAAACTTTTCGATTAATACGGAAGGTGAATAATTTCAGCGGTTATCAGCCGCGCGCTGACCTGAATTTACGCAGGCGAGAATTATGCCTGCGCTGTGATATAGATAGCCGACCTGATTCAGTCCTGAATCTGCCAGCCATTATTTGCCGGAGAGAAGTGTTATGCGTTCAGTTGTTTCATACGCGTTAATCGCCATTATTGGCGGAGTCGTTGGCGCGGCTGTCACACAGAGTGGCGAGATTTATGACAAAGTGACACGCCATTTTGCAACCGAGCCACAGGAAGCTCCGGGATTCTGGAGCACACCAGCGATTGAAGGTTACGGCAAAATTCATTATGAGCCCGACGCCGCGTTTAAACCGGTGGCGGGCCTGAGCAATAAAATTGTTTTCCAGATTACCCGAAGCGATGGCGCGATGACCGCGCCCAATCTGGGACTGGAGCGTGTGGCGCGCGTGGTGAATTTATATATCGCCTCCGGCATTCCGGCCGATCAGCTGAAGTTTGTCGTTTCGGTCACCGGCGATGCGACGCCCGCCATGCTGGATAACGCCCATTTTAAAAAGTTTTATGGCATCGAAAATCCAAACCTGAAGCTGATTAATGAGCTGAATCAGGCGGGAGTGAAAGTCTCGGTCTGCGATCAGTCCGTGGCATTCCATCACTATCCCAATAACTGGATTGATAAATCTGTAGTCCATGCGCTTTCCAGTCCGACCACCGTATCAACCCTGCAAAACCAGGGATACGCGTGGCTGGCAATGTAATTAATGTTTTAAACGATCGGGAGAAGAGTTAATGCGTCCAGCAGCTTTAGTGGTGATGGCAGCCGTAGCGGGATTTATCGGAGGCAATGTTTTACAGTTGCCGGAATTATTCGATAAGGTCAGCGGAAAAATGGCGGATAATAAATCCGAACCTGCTGATTTCTGGAGTACGCCAGCGATTGAAGGCTACGGAAAAATACATTATGTCGATACGCCTGCATTTAAACCCGGCACGACAGCTGGCCTGAGTAATAAAATAGTATTCCAGATCAACCGCAGTGAAGGGGATATTCGTAAGCCGAATCTCGGTCTGGAGCGCGTAGCGCGCGTCACCAACCTCTATTATGCGGCAGGTGTGCCACTCGACCAGCTGAAATTTGTGGTGTCAATTAACGGCGACGCGGTTTCATCAGCGCTGAATAATGACCAGTTCAGCAAAGCCTACGGCGTCGATAACCCGAACCTGAAGCTGATCAGCGAGCTGAAAAAAGCGGGCGTTCAGGTCACTATCTGCGATCAGTCAGTGGCGTTTCATCAGCTTGAGCGCAACTGGATCGACCCGATGGTCACTCACACTATCTCCAGCGGCACCACCGTTGCGACCCTGGAAAACAGCGGTTACGCCTTCCTGATGCTTTAATTCCCCCACAGCGGCGTCACTGCCGCTGTCATCTGCCCGTCAAATTGCTGTGATGCCCCTGTCATAGAACGCCGCTAGTGTTGTCGCAATGAGATCGATCTCATCGACAATAAACGAGGCAGTCATGACCGATTTAATCAGCGTAGCCAGACTGGCAGGGGTCTCCCGCGCAACCGCTGCGCGCGCCTTTTCTGACCCTCATCTGCTAAAACCGGGCACGCTGCAAAAGGTGCTTGCCGCCTCGGAACAGATCGGTTTCCGCCCGAATCATATTGCCCGTCAGCTCCGCACCCAGCACTCCACCACGCTTGGCGTCCTGTTGCCTTCACTGCTCAATCCGGTTTTTGCCATGCAATTACAGGCGATGGAGCAGCAGGCTCGTCTGGCGGGATATGGGCTGCTGGTAGCAACCAGTGATTATCAGGCTGAGCGGGAAGCGGCCATTGTCGAACATATGCTGCACCAGCGTGTCGCCGGTCTGGTACTGACGGTGGCAGATGCCGACAGCAGTGCGCTGCTGCCGACACTGGCGGCGGCGAAGATGCCCTTCGTGCTGACCCACAACGTACCGCAACAGCACGAATGGCCCGCGCTGTGCGTAGATAACCGCAAAGCCATTGCCGAAGCGACCGCCCATCTGGTGTCACTGGGCCACCGCCACATCGTGATGGCTGCGGGCCCTATGCAGCAATCTGACCGCGCCCGTCTGCGCTATCTCGGCTACTGCGATGCCATGCAGCAGGCCGGTCTGACGCCGCAGGCGATGATTGAGATGCCCAGCCATATCCAGTCCGATTTCCATCTGTTGCTGCCGCTGATTAATGCACCTTCGCCGCTGACGGCGGTGATTTGCAGTAACGATCTGCTGGCTATCAGCCTGCTGGGCGCCGCTGCGCGTGCCGGCGTCAGCGTTCCGAATCAGCTCTCCGTGGTCGGCTTCGATGGCATTGAGCTGGGCGAACAGCTTTCACCTTCACTGGCCAGCGTGGTGCAGCCGATTGCGCTAATGGGCGCGCGCGCCATTGACCTGCTTCTGAATCCCGTCGGCGGTAAAACCCATCTGCTGGCTCATCATTTACGTCTCGGGGAGAGTGTCGCCCCGGCATTTCATGGCTCTTTTTCAGGGAAACATCATGTCACTCACCGTTAACTTCAAACCTATCGCCAGCGCTGCGCTGCTGGCCGGATGCACGCTTGCCTCATCGTGGGCGCAGGCGGCTGAAAATGCTATCTGCTACAACTGCCCGCCAGAGTGGGCCGACTGGGCGACACAGCTCCAGGCGATCGAAAAAACGACGGGCATTCATGTGCCGCAGGACAATAAAAATTCGGGTCAGGCGCTGGCGCAGCTGGTCGCCGAGAAAAGCAATCCGGTCGCCGACGTGGTCTATTACGGCGTCAGCTTCGGCATTCAGGCAGTCAGTGCAGACGTGGTCAGCGCTTACAAACCGGCAAACTGGGATCAGATCCCGGCAGGCATGAAAGATCCTGCTGGCAAGTGGGTAGCGCTGCACTCCGGTACCATGGGTTTTATGGTCAATGTTGATGCGCTGGGTGGCGCGCCGGTGCCGCGTTCCTGGGATGATCTGCTGAAGCCGGAATATAAAGGCATGGTGGGTTATCTTGATCCGGCCAGCGCCTTTGTGGGCTACGTTGCAGCCGTCGCGGTGAACCAGGCGAAAGGCGGCAGTCTTCATGACTTCACCCCGGCCATCAACTGGTTCAAAGCGCTGCAACGCAACCAGCCGATTGTGCCTAAGCAGACCGCCTATGCCCGGCTGATTTCAGGCGAAATCCCGATTCTGATCGACTACGACTTCAACGCCTATCGCGCCCGCTACAAAGATCACGCCAATGTGGAATTTGTGATCCCCAGCGAGGGGACGGTCACGGTGCCTTACGTCATCAGCCTGGTGAAAAATGCGCCGCATCCGGCCAACGGTAAGAAAGTGATCGATTTCGTGCTGTCAGATGCCGGTCAGGCGATCTGGGCTAATGCCTGGCTGCGTCCGGTCCGGGCGGGGGCGATGTCACCCGAAGCGAAGAAATATTTTCTGCCTGACAGCGACTATGCGCGCGCTCACACGGTTGATTATCAGCAAATGGCCGACGCGCAGAAGAGCTTCTCCGCCCGTTATCTGAGCGAGATCCGCTGATGTCACTCTCAGAGATCAATCCGTTTGCTGCTGGCGACTCAGTTCGCCACCGCCTTCGGCCGCTGGGGGCAAACTGGCCGTGGATGCTGCTGCCTGCGCTGCTGTTCTTTGCTGCCTTCTGGCTGTTGCCGTTTGCTCGTCTGTTGCAGATCGGTATGACGGAGGATCGCACGACTCACCACAGCGGCTACTGGACGGTAATCAGCCAGCCGCAATATCTGCAAAGCCTGCTGAATACCGTGCTGCTCTCGGCGGCGGTCACGCTGGTGACGCTGCTGATTGCTGCGGTGGTCGGCTGCTTTCTGGCACGGCAGCGCTTTACCGGGCGAGGCACGCTGCTGGCGCTGCTGACCTTTCCGCTGGCCTTTCCGGGCGTGGTGGTGGGATTTCTGATGGTCATGCTGGCGGGGCGTCAGGGTGTCCTGGCGCAACTCAGTCTCAGCCTGTTTCATGAGCGCTGGATCCTGGCCTATTCGCTTAGCGGCTTATTTATTGGCTATCTCTATTTTTCGCTGCCGCGCGCCATCGTGACGCTGGTGGCGGCCAGTGAAAAGCTGGACCGTTCGCTGGAAGAGGCCGCCCGATCGCTGGGTGCCAGCCAGTGGCGCATCATCATTGACGTCATCATTCCTGGGCTGAAACCGGCGCTGCTCTCCTGCGGCGCGCTCTGTTTCGCCACCAGCATGGGCGCCTTTGGCACCGCATTTACCCTTGGCACAGAGCTCGCGGTGCTGCCGCTGACCATTTATGGTGAGTTCACTAATTACGCCAACTTTGCCACCGCAGCGGCACTTTCGGTGGTGATGGGGGCGGTGGCCTGGCTGGCGCTGATGCTGGCGAACGGACTGGTTGCCCGCCGTAAGGAGAAGGCATGAAACGCCGGGGGCTGTTCTGGCTGCAGGTGGTGATCACCAGCCTCACCGCGCTGTTTATGATTGTGCCGGTTGTGCTCTCGATGCTGGCGGGCGTCACGCAGAACTATTTCACTGGCCTGCGCAGCGGCCTGACGCTGAAGTGGGTGGAACAGGTGTGGCAGATGTATGCCGACACCTTCTGGCTGTCGCTGCTGATCGCTGTGAGTTGTCTGGCGGTGACGGTTATTGCTGGCGTGCCAGCCGCCTGGGGCTTACTGAAATCACCGTCACGCTGGGCCAGCCGCATTGAGGAGTGCCTGATGCTGCCAGTCGCATTGCCGGGCCTGGCCACCGCACTGGGCATCATTCTGCTTTATGGTCAGTTCAGCGCGTTGCGCGACAGCTGGCTCTTCATCCTGATCGGCCATGTGCTCTTTACCTTGCCCTTTATGATCCGACCGGTGCTGTCGGTGATGCAGGCCATTGATCTGCCGCGCCTTGAAGAAGCCGCCGCCAGCCTGGGGGCGGGCTTCTGGCGCCGCTTCTTTACCGTGGTCGTCCCGAACTGCCGCAACGGCATTCTGGCGGGCGCATTTATGGTGATCACCCTGTCGGTGGGGGAGTTCAACATTACCTGGATGCTGCACACGCCACTGACCAAAACCCTGCCGGTCGGTCTGGCCGACAGCTACACCTCGATGCGGCTGGAAGTCGGGTCCGCCTATACCCTAATCTTTATTATGATGATTTTACCGCTGCTGCTGTTGCTCAACGCCTGTAATCACTGGCTGGAACGGCAATCTTCGCGGCAGCAGAGAGAGGAAACCGTATGAATGAGGCCGTCAACGTGACGCTGCGCCACTGCTCGCGTCGCTTTAATCAGCAGGTCGCGCTGCATCCGCTCGACCTGCAGGTTCACGCCGGTGAAACACTGGTATTGCTGGGGCCGTCAGGCTGTGGCAAAACCACGCTGCTGCGTATTATCAGCGGTCTGGATAGCAGCGATCCTCCGGGAGAGATCTGGTTTGACAAGCGTAACGTCACCGCGCTGCCGATTGAGAAACGCAACGTTGGCATGGTGTTTCAGAACTACGCGCTGTTCCCGACGCTCAACGTGGCGCAGAACGTCGCCTATGGTCTGAAGGTACAGGGCGTGCCACGTGCCGAGCGTGATGCGCGGGTCGCGGAGATGCTGGCACTGGTTGACCTGACACATCTGTCTCACCGGGCGATTGATAAATTGTCCGGCGGGCAGAAGCAGCGGGTGGCGCTGGCACGTGCGCTGGCTGCCCGGCCTAAAGTTCTGTTGTTCGATGAGCCGCTGGCAGCGCTTGACGCCAGGCTGCGCGATCGGCTGCGGCTGGAGATCGGCGCGCTGCTCAAGCGGCTGGCGATCACTGCGGTTTACGTCACCCACGATCAGCAGGAGGCGATGGCGCTGGGCGATCGCATCGCGGTGATGGAGCAGGGCCGTCTGGTGCAGCTCGATACTCCTCAGGGAATTTATCAGCGCCCGGCCTCCCGCTTTGTAGCGGATTTTGTGGGCGCCATAAACTGCATTGCGCACGATCCCGACGGTCATCCCCTGCGTTTTTGCCGCCCGGAAGATGTGCTGCTGGCCGACGACACCCGCTATGCCCAGCGCGGTGTGGTGGTGGGCAGTACGTTTCTTGGCGCCTCGCAGCGCTTACTGATCGATATCGGGCTGGATAACCCCATTCAGGTCGAGCGTCATGCCCGCGAAATCTGGCAGGCGGGACAGCGCATCAGCTGGTCGCTGACCCGCCAGGCCGCGCTGGAATTTAGTTGCTAAGGAGTCTGTTGTGTCTGTTCAACCCACGGTCATCGCGCAAATCAGCGATCTGCATATCAAGGCTTTTGGTCGTCTCTCTTATAAACAGGTCGATACCCATGCCGCTTTACTGCAGGTTATCGATACCCTTAACGCGCTGCAGCCGCGCCCCGATGTGGTGGTGATTACCGGCGACCTGGTCGATTTTGGCAGGCCGGAAGAGTACCAGTCGCTGCGCGAAGCCCTGCAGCGCCTCCAGTTGCCCTTTTATCTGATGGCGGGCAATCACGACGATCGCGAGGCACTGCGTGCTGCCTTCCCGGATCACACCTACCTGCAGGCGGGGCCGACCCTGAACTGGCAGCTTAGCGTGGGCGGCGTCAGGCTGCTGGCCCTGGACTCCAGCGTACCGCAACAGCCGTGGGGGGAGGTGGATGAGCAGCAGTTGCAATGGCTGGATCAGGCACTGCGCGAGGCCGCGGATCAGCCCACGCTGGTGATGCTGCATCATCCCCCTTTTGCCTGTGGCATTGCGCATATGGATCGGCAACGGTTACGCCATCCTGAGGCACTTGAGGCGATCATTGTCCGCCATCCGCAGGTTGAGCGGGTGCTTTGTGGTCATCTGCATCGCAGCCTGCAGACCCGCTTTGCCGGAACCCTGGCCTGTGTCGCACCCGGCGTGTCGCATCAGGTGGCTCTGGATCTGCACCCGGAGGGGCCGGCTCACTTTATTCTGGAGCCGCCCGGCTTTTTGCTCCATTGCTGGCAGCCAATGCAGGGAATGGTCACGCATCAGTGCGCGATTGGCCACTTTTCGGGACCCTGGCCATTTTACGATAGTCAGGGGTTAATCGATTAGTGCCAGCTAAATCTGTATTAAGCGGGGTGATATTTGTCTTAATGCTGCTCAAAAATGCCGACACAGTGTAGACTTAAGCCCGGCTATCAGGGCTTCTGGCACACATTAAAAAAATAATCAGGCATTCACGACATGACACTCTTCTCCGGGGCGGCGACGCCATGTTAAAGCTCTTTCGGCCCAAGGCCGACTTGCGCAATCTGATCGCCCTGCTGGTGATTGTCAGCATTGTTATCACGCTCGCGAATACGCTCTACGCCACCTGGCGGGTGCAGCGCCAGGTGCTGATTGACACCACGCTTGAGGCTAACCGGGCCTATGCCGCCAAGCTGGCCTCAACCAGTGAAATTTTCTTCCAGCTGGCGCAGTCACAGTTGCACTACAGCGCCAATCAGCTAAGCCGTGACTTTAATAATGAAGGGCTGCTGAATAGCGAAGTCAATCGTCTGCGTGAGCAGACTACCAGTTTCAACTCGGTTGCCGTGGTGGATGAGCAGGGCGCGATCAAAGCGATCTCGCCCGAATCCCTGACGCTGAAAGGGATGCGTGTCACCAGCGACGCCTCCCGCGAAGCGCTGACGCTGCGGCAGCCGATCATCAGTAAACCGACCCTTTCTGCAGCCAATAATCTGCTGGTGTTTGTCTCCTGGCCAATCTGGAGTCCCGATGGCGACTATCTGGGCTACATCGGCGGCACGATCTATCTGAAGAAAAAAAGCATTCTGAATGCGCTACTGGGTGAACAATTCTACCGTGATGGCACTACGGTCTATGTGCTCGACAGTAATAATGAGGTGTTGTATCACCAGAATCGTCAGCTGATTGGTAAAGTTCTGCCCGCCATCGTCAGTCCGCGTGACGAGCAGACCAATGGCTCGCTGATGCTTGCGGGTGCAGGTGAGTCGACGCAGCTGGCGGGCTATGCCGTCGTGCCGACCACCGGCTGGACGGTGGTGGCGCTGAAGCCGATTAACGTCACGCTGAACCCGCTTTCAGGCCTGTTAATGAAAGTCCTGAAAAACTCGGTGCCGTTCGCGCTGCTGACCCTGCTGGTTGCGTTAGGGCTGGCACGGCTGATTGCCCGACCACTGTTCCAGCTGGCCCGCAAAGCCAGCCGTATGGATGCGCAGGGCGTATCAAAAGAGATTGGCGGCATCAGTGCCTGGTATTTTGAGGCGGCGCAGGTCAAGCGCGCGCTGCTCACCGGCATCGGACTGGTGCAGGACAAAATCGGTCGTCTGAGTTCGGAAGCCCAGACCGACCCCCTGACTCAGTTGCTGAATCGGCGTGGTCTTAATGCGGTACTGGAGTACTACCGTACGCTACGTCAGCCTTTCTCGGTGCTGGCGCTGGATATCGATCACTTTAAAAACGTCAACGATAGCTGGGGCCACGATGTGGGCGACCGGGTGATTCAGCAGGTAGCGAGCACGCTGCGTGCCAGCGCCCGTCAGTCTGATGTGGTGTGCCGCAACGGCGGAGAGGAGTTTCTGATGCTGCTGCCGGGAACGGCGCTGGATGAGGCGCAGATTATCGCCGAGCGCGTGCGACTGGGTATTGCAGAAGCCTGGCTCACCGACGTGGGACGCATTACCTTGTCTATCGGCGTCGCGGCCTGGAATGGTTCGCAGGATGTCGGGCTGGAAGGCAGTTTAAAACAGGCGGATGCGGCGCTCTATGAAGCGAAAAATGCCGGGCGCAACTGCGTTATCGTGGCCGCCGCGTAATCGCGTTAACTCACAGTGTTTCGCAACGGCAGGATAAAAATGGGTGGGGAAGGGGAAGCTAAGCAGGGCGCGGCGTTAAGGCTACCGCGCCCCTCAACATCAGGCTGACTTGACGTAATCCAGCACCATGTCGTGGTGATTCGAGGTCTTGAAGTTATCAAACACTTTTTCGATCCTGCCCTCAGCATCTATCAGGAAGCTGATGCGATGAATGCCGTCATAGGTTTTCCCCATAAACGTTTTTTCACCCCAGACGCCAAACGCCTGGCAGACTTCATGGTTTTCATCGGAGAGCAGGGTAAAGTTCAGCAGCTCTTTTTCGACAAACTTTGACAGTTTTTCCGGTTTGTCGGTGCTGATGCCCAGCACTTCCACACCCGCTTTTTTCAACTCATCCATGTTGTCACGCAGACCGCACGCCTGCACGGTGCAGCCTGGTGTCATCGCTTTCGGGTAAAAGTACACCAGAACGCGCTGTCCCTGGAAGTCGGTCAGATTCACGTGTTCGCCGTCCTGATCGGGCAGGCTAAATGCGGGTGCAGTATCTCCGGCTTTCAGTGGATTCATTACATCTCTCCATTTTCTTATTCAGGCTGTGGGTAATACACCATCCGGTCAGAAACGGCCAGAGGGAAAATTACCATCAGGGGGTATTTCACCACATAGCCGGTCACCTTTCAGTGGCAGTAATGTGGAGAAATAACTCCGGTTAATTGACCAAAGCTTAGCGTACCGCGCTGACAGATTCGCTGCTGTCGGCATCTGACACACTGTAAAGGCGCAGCGTTCCCTGAGCATTCAGCTCCTGACACAGGGTATTAAACGCCTGCTCAAACGGGGTGCCACTGGTTCGCGTCGGACTGTGAGCGGTCATTTGAATATAGAGCGTAGGGGGCAAATTGTGTTGCGCTGGCGTAATGCGCGAAACCAGTTCGGCCACATTCATCTGATGCTTATCGATAAGATCGGTAAAGCGTTCAATAATATGCGGCGAATCAGCCACCTCAACCTGAATGAACGCGGTATCGGGCATCGGCGGACGGAGCCGGGCATTGGTGCGCTTCATGACGATCAGCAGTTCGAGTTCTGCCCCTTTCAGTGGCAGGGTCGATTCAATCAGTGTGATCGCGTTCCAGCTGCCCGACAGCAGCATGATAAAGGTGAACTCATCCCCAAGCATGGCAAGACGGCTATCTTCAATATTGCAACCGCAGCTGCTGACGTGTCGGGTAATGGTGTTGACGATACCCGGACGGTCAACACCGAGCGCGGTGATCACCAGATGATGGGGCTGAGATTGCGGCAAAATGGCTTTTCCTCTGCTTTCGCTAATAACCATAAGGTAAACATAAAAAAAACTGCTGACAAGCGCGGGAATGGCGTGGCTGGCTTGCTTTTCCCTAAGTGTAAAACGTACCATGAAGCACTTGTTTGTCGAGGGGATCGCCAATGTTTACGGGAAGTATTGTTGCACTCGTTACGCCAATGGATGACAGCGGTAATGTCTGCCGGTCGAGTCTGAAAAAACTGATTGATTATCACGTCGCCAGCGGCACCGCGGCGATCGTTTCCGTCGGCACCACAGGCGAATCTGCTACCCTGAGCCATGAAGAACATGGTGATGTGGTGATGCTGACCCTGGAGCTGGCCGATGGCCGTATTCCGGTGATTGCCGGAACCGGGGCAAACGCCACCGCTGAAGGCATCTCTCTGACTAAGCGTTTTGAAAATTCCGGCGTTGTGGGTTGCCTGACCGTGACCCCATATTACAACCGTCCGACGCAGGAAGGGCTGTTCCAGCACTTTAAAGCGATTGCGAATAGCACCAGCCTGCCACAGATGCTGTATAACGTTCCCTCGCGTACCGGTTGTGACATGCTGCCGGAAACCGTTGCCCGCCTGGCCGAAATCAAAAATATTATCGGAATCAAAGAGGCAACCGGGAACTTATCGCGGGTTAGTCAGATCCAAGAGCTGGTTAATGAAGATTTCATTCTGGTGAGTGGCGATGACGCGACTGCGCTGGACTTTATGCAACTGGGCGGCAAAGGCGTCATTTCGGTGACGGCCAACGTGGCTGCGCGCGAAATGGTCGAACTGTGTCAACTCGCACAGCAGGGCAATTTCGTCGAGGCACGCCGCCTGAATCAGCGTCTGATGCATCTGCACCAGACGCTTTTCTGTGAACCCAATCCTATCCCGGTGAAATGGGCTGCGAAACAGCTAGGATTAATCGCTAACGACACGCTGCGTCTGCCAATGACGCCACTGACTGCAGCCGGCCAGCCGAAAGTGGAGCAGGCGCTGGTGAAAGCGGGTTTGCGATAATTTAGGGAGTTTGAATGAATTACTCAGTAAAGCGGTCAACAGTAGCCACAGTGGTGGGGCTTTCTACCCTGATGCTGTTGTCGGCCTGTTCAAGCGATCAGCGTTATAAGCGCCAGGTCAGCGGTGACGAATCTTATCTTGAAGCCAGTCAGTTAAATGAACTGAAAGCGCCTGCCGGAATGATCCTGCCGGTGCAGCGTGGTGATTTCGACGTGCCGCGCACGACCAGTCAGGCACCCACCGGCAAGCAGCTCGACATCCGTCCGCCAGCCCAGCCGCTGGCGCTGATGAACGGCACCCGCGCACAGTTCAGCAACAATACCGGCGCGCTGATGATTGATAACAGCCGCGGCTCAGTCTGGTCGCAGGTCGTCAACGTGGTGCAGTCATACAAATTCCCGATTGCCTCACGTAATGACGCAGGCCAGCAGCTGACGACGGACTGGGTGCAGTGGAACCGTGCTGATGAAGATCAGCAGTATCGTGGTCGCTACCAGATCAGCGTGCAGTCGCAGAGCTATCAGCAACAGTTAACCGTTCGTCTGCTGGAGCTGCAGCAGGATGGTAAAACCATTACCTCACCTGTGCAGATCCAGCGTTACACCGCGCAGATGCTGAATGACATCAGCACCGGTATGGACAAGATTGATACGGCGAGTGAAAACGCGGCCTCTGGTCGGGTGAATGGGGCCATTGATGTGCAGAGCGGTGCAGATGATACCGGCCTGCCACTGCTGATCCTGCGTACGCCATACAACGTGGCATGGCAGCGTCTGCCTGATGCAATGAAACGCGTCGGGATGGAAGTGACCGACACGACCCGCTCAACCGGCAGCATGAAGGTGACCTACAAGTCACTGAGCAGCAGCGACTGGGATTCAGTCGGTGCGAAAGATCCGGAATTACCAAACGGTGATTACAAAGTGCAGGTCGGCGATCTCGACAACCGCACCAGTCTGCAATTCATCGACCCGAAAGGGCATGTGCTGACCCAGTCGCAGAACGATGCGCTGGTGGCCGTGTTCCAGGCGGCGCTGAACAAATAAAGTTGCCCCAGGCCGGAGATTCTCCGGCCTTTTTATTTTGTTTTTGGCATAATAGCGCGCGGCGAAGTAAACGATTGCGTCAAGGCAATCGCCGCAGCGGCACTGGCCGCTGAACACCCGTTATTTCAAGTCTGGAGTGAACAAGATGCAAAAGCGAGCTGAGTTGTATCGCGGTAAAGCGAAAACCGTATACAGCACCGATAACCCGGATCTGCTGATACTCGAATTCCGCAACGATACGTCAGCAGGTGATGGCGCCCGAATAGAGCAATTTGATCGCAAGGGAATGGTTAACAACAAGTTTAACCATTTTATCATGACTAAATTGCAGGAAGCGGGTATCCCGACCCAGATGGAAGCGCTGCTGTCAGATACTGAAGCGCTGGTGAAGAAGCTGGAGATGGTGCCGGTAGAGTGCGTGGTACGTAACCGCGCCGCAGGCTCGCTGGTAAAACGTCTGGGCGTGGAAGAGGGCATTGTGCTCAATCCGCCGCTGTTTGATCTTTTCCTGAAAGATGATGCAAAGCATGACCCGATGGTCAATGAATCTTACTGCGAAACCTTTGGCTGGGTCAGCAAACAGAACCTGGCGCGGATGCAGGAGCTGACCTTTAAAGCCAACGAGGTGCTGAGCAAACTGTTCGACGATGCGGGCCTGATTCTGGTCGACTTCAAACTGGAGTTTGGTCTGTTTAACGGCGAAGTGACGCTGGGCGATGAGTTTTCGCCAGACGGTGCGCGCCTGTGGGACAAAGAGACGCTGGATAAAATGGATAAAGACCGTTTCCGCCAGAGTCTGGGCGGCGTGGTGGAAGCCTATGAGGCGGTTGCACAGCGGCTGGGCGTGAAGCTTGACTGAGTTTGCCTGCCGCGCAGAAAGAAAAAGGAGAGCCCCGGCTCTCCTTTTTTCATTTCAGGGTAAAGCTGGTGATTGCTGCCTCACACAACTAAAATCATGCCATCTGAAAAAATGACTGAGGGAATACAGCATGCGCTGGCAAGGGCGTCGCGAAAGCGACAATGTAGAAGACCGTCGCGATCAATCGTCCGGTTTAGGCGGCGGAGGCCGCCAGATTCGTCTGCCGCGCGGTAAAGGCGGTATTGTGCTGCTGATTGTCGTGGCCATCGCGGGTTATTACGGTTACGACCTGACCGCACTGCTGACAGGCGGCGAAGTTGCACCGACCAGCCAGCAGCAACAGCGCAGCGTCAGCGCCAATGATGATGAGGCTGCGAAATTCACGAAGGTGATTCTGGCCACCACGGAAGACACCTGGGGCAAACTGTTCCAGCAGATGAACAAACAGTATGTGCCGCCGAAGCTGGTGATGTATCGCGGCGCAACCCGCACCGGCTGTGGTACCGGACAGTCAGTCATGGGGCCGTTCTACTGTCCTGCCGATCAGACCGTCTACATCGACCTCTCTTTTTATGACGAGATGAAAACCAAACTCGGCGCGGACGGTGACTTCGCCCAGGGCTACGTCGTCGCGCATGAAGTTGGCCACCATGTCCAGAAACTACTGGGTATTGAACCGAAAGTGCGTGAGATGCAGCAGGGTGCCAGCCAGACGCAGGTCAATCAGCTCTCCGTCAAAATGGAACTGCAGGCGGACTGTTTTGCCGGTGTCTGGGGACACTATATGCAGCAGGAAAATATCCTTGAAGCGGGCGATCTGCAGGAAGCGCTGAATGCCGCCGAGGCAATTGGCGATGACCGCCTGCAGCAGAAAGGTCAGGGCCGCGTAGTGCCGGACAGCTTCACCCACGGCACGTCTGAGCAGCGCTACACCTGGTTCAAGCGCGGGTTTGATGGTGGCAATCCAGGACAGTGCAACACCTTCGCCAGCAACTGATGAGTCTGCAGCCTCTTACGCAGCTTATGCAGCAGGCCGGTGTGCGTCGTCTGGCGGTGATCAGCGGCGACCCGGCCTGGTGTTTACTAAGGGCTGCGGCGTGGCGTGAAACGCTGACCGGCGACTGGCTGGCGTTGAGCCCGGAACCGCTGTTCTCTGCTTCGGATAAAGGGCCGGGTCAGTATAAAACGCCGGTCCTGCACAAACAGCCTGCTGCGGTGCGCACGCTGCTTGGCCGTGAATTTCGTCATGCTCTGTTTGACGCTCGTCAGGGCTTTCATGCCGACGCTTTCGCTGCGCTGGCTGGCACGCTCACCGCCGGTAGCTGGCTGTTACTGCTGGTGCCGCCCTGGGAACAGTGGGCGAAGCAGCCTGACAGCGACAGCCTGCGCTGGGCCGATGTCGCTGAACCCATCGCCACCCCTTATTTTGTTCACCACCTGCAACAGCTGATATTAGCGGATGACCAGGTGCTGGTGGAGCGGCAGCATCAGCCATGCCGGTTTCCGGCGCAGCCGGACTGGCCGCAGTGGCACTGTCAGGCACCGCAGCAGCAGCAGGCGATACTCGATCAGCTGATGAGGCTGCCATCGGGGGTTGCCGTGCTGACCGCGCCCCGCGGACGCGGTAAATCGGCGCTGGCGGGTATGCTGGCGCGATTGAACGGACATTGTCTGGTGACGGCTCCGGCCAAAGCCTCAACGGAGGTGCTGAGCACCTTCGCCGCTGACGCTTTTCACTTTATGGCACCCGATGCGCTGCTGGCGCTGGAGACGCCGCCGCAGGCGGAATGGCTGATTGTGGATGAAGCGGCGGCGATCCCGGCACCGCTGCTGCAGGCGCTGGTCAGTCGATATCCCCGTGTATTGCTCACCACCACCGTACAGGGCTACGAAGGAAGCGGGCGCGGGTTTATCCTTAAATTCTGCGCCGGGCTTCCTGATGCACACTATTTTACGCTCGATGAGCCGCTGCGCTGGTCGCGTTTCGATCCGCTGGAGCAGTGGCTGAACCAGGCGCTGCTGTTTGACGATGCCGTCGCGACCGCACCCGATTCTCCTGTAACGCCTCATCGTGTTGAGCGCCACGATTTCAGCGCGCTGGAGGCCGCGTATCGTCTGCTGACCAGTGCACACTATCGTACCTCGCCACTTGATCTGCGCCGCCTGCTGGATGCTCCGGGTATGCAGCTGTGGCGGGCCGGCGACGCGTCGGCGTTACAGGGTGCGCTCTGGCTGGTGGAAGAGGGCGGTCTTGAACCTGCACTGGCACAGGCGGTCTGGGCGGGCACCCGGCGACCCCGCGGGAATCTGGTGGCGCAGTCGCTGGCAGCCCACGCTGGTCTGGCTGAGGCGGCGACATTGCGCTCGCTGCGCATCAGCCGTATTGCCGTGGCGGCGGAGCGGCGTCGTCTGGGAACCGGACAGCAGCTGGTTGCGGCAGCGGCCAGTGCGGCAGCCGGATATGACTACCTCTCCGTCAGCTTCGGCTACACTGAATCTCTCTGGGCGTTCTGGCGCGCCTGTGGCTTTAGCCTGGTGCGGATTGGCAGTCAGCGCGAAGCCAGCAGCGGCTGCTACGCGGCGATGGCCATGTTGCCCTGTTCTGCTGCGGGTGAGGCATTGCAGCACCGCGCGGCAGAACAGCTGGCGCGAGACTGGCCGCTGTTGCGCCAGCATATCGCACTGGAACTGCAGTTTGATCAGGTTACTGACGACGGATTGACCGCGCAGGATATTCGTCTGGCGGCGGGTTTTGCCTGGGCGCAGCGGCCACTGGAAGCGAGCCTGCCGGTGTTGCAGCGTCTGGTGCAGGCCAGTTCAGCCTCTTTACCGCTGCTGGCTGCGGCGGTGGCCACACCCACAGCCCTGGGCGAACTGGCCCAGCAGGCGGGAGTGAGTGGGCGCAAAGCGCTAGTCGCAGCGCTGCGGCAGCAGGCGGCAGCGGCCCTCCAGACACTGGGCGTTGATGCAGCCTTGCTGCACCTGCCGTTGAAATAATTCGACCAGCTGGTTCAAATTATCCTCATATGATTTTATGCCATGCGGCGTAGAGTGAACACAGGAGGTCAACATGACACTGAAATATGTAATCGTTCAACAGCCTGCCACCACAGCACAGCTGTTTCTGCTCTACCATGGCGTTGGCGATAACCCGGATTCAATGGGCGAGATTGGCAACTGGTTTGCCCGAACGTTTCCCGACGCGCTGGTGGTGTCCGTCGGCTCGCCTGGTGCGAGTCGTCAGTGGTTCGGCGAAACCGACCTGCACGATCAGACCGTCCAGCAGCGGGTTGATGCGGCCATGCCGCAGTTTGTTGGGTCTGTGCGTCACTGGCAAAAAAAGAGCAGCGTGCGGCCGGAAGCGACAGCCTTAATTGGCTTTTCGCAGGGCGGCAGTATGGTGCTGGAAGGGATTAAGGCGCATCCGGATCTGGCGGGCCGCGCGGTGGTGTTTAATGGCCGGTTTATCACCTTGCCGGAGAAGGCCAGCACCCGCACCACCATCCACCTGATCCACGGTGATTATGATGAGCAGGTCCCGCTGCACCATGCGCAGCAGGCGGAGCATCGGCTGACCGCCTGCGGTGGCGACGTTACCCTGGATATCGTTGACGATCTGGAGCACGCCATCGATCACCGCAGCATGGAGCTGGCGCTGAATCATCTGCGTTATACGGTGCCAAAACGCTACTTTGATGAGGCGTTAAGCGGCGCAAAACCGGGTGACGATGATGTTATCGTGATGATGTAAAAAGCCCCTGCGCAAGCTCGATCTTAACGCTGATGAGAGCTGATTTTGTGAAGAACCATAAAAAAGCCCCTGCATAGCAGGGGCTTTTTCGTTTACTTCTTCTTCGGCCAGTTGTCGTCGTCATCCCATTTATCGTTGAAATCACGATGCGGCGGCAGGTCAGGTTTGTTATCCATAAATTTTTTATGATCGATGCGTTTCAGATCTTTATAAACGTTCATCAGCACGCCAACCATCAGCAGGATCACCAGGATCCACCAGTAATCTTTAATAAATTCCATTTGCTGCTCCTTAAAACCGCCGTCAGGCGATCAGTTGTTCCATGATGCGTTGGTACATCCGGCTCAGCATCTGCAGGTCGGAGGCTTTCACACACTCATTGATTTTATGAATGGTGGCATTCACTGGCCCCAGTTCCACCACCTGTGCACCCATCCGGGCAATAAAGCGGCCATCGGAGGTTCCGCCCGTGGTCAGCAGCTGCGGCTTAATTTCATTATAGTGCGCTACAGCTTTCACGACGGCATCAACCAGCTTACCGCGCGTGGTCAGGAAGGGCTGGCCAGAGAGTTTCCACTCAATGGTGTAACGCAACTGGTGACGATCCAGCAGCTCTGCGACCCGCTGACGAATCATCTCATCGGTGAGTTCGGTGCTGAAGCGGAAGTTAAACTGCACAAACAGCTCGCCGGGGATCACATTGTTACTGCCGGTGCCCGCCTGGACGTTGGCAATCTGCATGCTGGTCGCCGGAAAGAACTCATTCCCCTGATCCCACTCGGTCGCGACCAGCTCGTTCAGCGCGGGCATCGCCCGGTGAACCGGGTTATCCGCCAGATGCGGATAGGCGACGTGGCCCTGCACGCCATGCACCATCAGGTTAGCGGTGATCGAACCGCGACGGCCATTTTTCACCACATCACCCACCACTTCTGTGCTGGAGGGCTCGCCGACCAGGCAATAGTCGAGCCGTTCGCGGCGCGCCATCAGCCGCTCAACCACTTTAACCGTGCCGTTGGCCCCGCTGGCCTCTTCATCAGAGGTAATCATAAAGGCGAGTCGCCCTCGGTGATTGGGACGCACCGCAACAAAACGTTCGGCAGCCACCACCATTGCCGCCAGAGATCCTTTCATGTCGGCCGCGCCGCGGCCAAACAGCATGCCGTCGCGGATGGTGGGTTCAAATGGCGGATTAATCCAGCGGCTGGCATCGCCAGGCGGCACCACATCGGTGTGACCGGCAAACGCCAGCGTTTCACCTTCGCCACGGGTGGCCCAGAAATTCAGGGTGTCGTCGATGTTCATCGTTTCAATCTTAAAGCCAATAGCTTCAAGACGGGCGATCAGCAGAGCCTGACATCCGGCATCATCGGGGCTGAGAGAGGGGCGACGAATAAGCTGCTGCGTCAGCTCAATGACCGGGCAAAACATATTATGACTTCTCCTGGATAGCATTCTGATAGGTGGCTTCGCTGAAACCGGCGAGCAGGGAGCCATCCGGGGCGCGCAACAGCGGACGCTTAATCATGGCGGGATGCGCCAGCATCAGCGCTTTGGCGCTGCTGGCATCGGTAACCGCGTCGCGATCACTCTCAGGCAATTTACGCCAGGTGGTGCCCCGGGTGTTAAGCAGAGCCTGATAACCCAGTGCATCGATAAACTCCTGCAGCAGGGCATCGTTCAGGCCATCCGCACGGTAGTCGTGGAAGTGATAGTCAACGCCTGCGTCTGTTAAAAAGCGCCGGGCTTTTTTTATGGTGTCGCAATTTTTAATCCCGAACATCACCCACTGCGTGCTCATTGCCCGATCCTTATTGTCCTGTGAGAAGTGAAAGCTGAAAAAAGCAGCCAAAGTGCGAGTTTACCATAGTGTGATCCGTTGCGGCATCTGCACAGGCGCGGGAATCGGGCCACAGAGCACGGCAGCAAGGTCATCGTCCGGCATCGGGTAAACGCTATCAATTTCGCAGCTAACCATTACCCTGCTTATCAATAAGAGCTTAGGAATTTCGCCATGTTGATAAAATAGTCTACCGCTGGGTTTAAAATAAATTATTTTCAACGGGGTTAAGGAGTTGCTGAAGTGTGCGTCAGCTTGCAAAACCAGCAACATTCATGTTTTTATGGCGTATGCCGATAGATATAACAGGTGTAAACGTATTCACCTGTATAAAAAAAGAGCGTAACATTGCCAGCACAATAAGAGAGGGCATTATGATTGACACCGAAATGGGAACCTGGAAAGAATTTATCGAAGCGATGTTACGCAACAAGTAACGCGCGAAGAAAAAGCAGGTTAATCCCGCTTGCTGGAATTCTTACCACACACAGAAATAAGGCGGCCACTGATATCAGTGACCGCTTTTTATTTGCGCCTCTACTTAGTCGAGCGGCTTCTCTTTGAGCGGGAAACGGCGGCGTACCAGTACAAAGAACAGCGGCACAAAAAAGATCGCCAGCAGTGTGGCAGAGATCATTCCGCCCATCACACCGGTTCCCACGGCATGCTGGCTGCCGGAGCCTGCACCGCTGCTGATCGCCATGGGCAGTACACCAAAGATAAAGGCCAGCGAGGTCATCAGAATCGGCCGCAGGCGCTGACGCGATGCCTCCAGCGTAGATTCCACCAGCTCGCGTCCCCGGCTGTTGATCTCATTAGCAAATTCTACAATCAGGATGGCGTTTTTGGCGGATAACCCCACTACCGTCAGCAGGCCAACCTGGAAATAGACGTCATTTTCCAGCCCACGCATCCAGGTGGCGATTAGCGCCCCGACCACGCCCAGCGGCACTACCAGCATCACCGAGAACGGGATCGACCAGCTTTCATACAGCGCGGCCAGGCAGAGAAAGACCACCAGCAGCGAAATCGCATAAAGTGCCGGTGCCTGCGAACCGGAGAGCCGCTCCTGATAAGAGGCACCGGTCCACTGGAACCCGACGCCCAGGGGCAGGGCATTAACCAGTTTTTCCATCTCATCCATCGCCGTGCCGCTGCTGACGCCGCTGGCCGCTTCGCCGACAATCTCCAGCGAAGAATAGCCGTTGTAGCGTTCAAGACGTGGAGAACCGGTCTCCCAGCGGCTGGTGGCAAATGCGGAGAAGGGCACCATTTTGCCGCTGCTATTGCGCACGTACCATTTGTTGATGTCGTCTGGCAGCATGCGGAATTCAGCGGCAGCCTGTACATAGACCTTCTTCACCCGGCCACGATCCAGGAAGTCATTCACGTAGCTGGAACCCCACGCGGTGGTCAGAGTGTCGTTGATGGTATCCAGCGACACGCCCAGCGCCTGCGCTTTACGTGCATCAACATCGATCTGCAGCTGCGGGCTGTCATCCAGTCCATTGTGCCGTACCCGCGACAGCGCGTTGTCATTGCCCGCCATCTCCAGCAGTTTGTCACGCATCGCCATCAGTTGGGTATGACCGACGCCCGCGTGATCCTGCAGTTGCAGGTCAAAGCCGGAGCTGCTGCCCATGCCGGTGATGGCTGGCGGGCTGCTGGCAATCACCCGACCCTCTTTAATCTTCTGAAACGCTTTCGTCGCGCGCTCGATAATCGCGAACGAGGTGCGATCGGCACCGGGCCGCGCTTCCCAGTCTTTGAGCCGCACAAACAGACGCGCCACGTTTTGTCCATTGCCGCCCGGACCTGCGCCGATGGTGGAGAAGACCGACAGCACGTTGGCCTTCTCTTCGGTGAGATAATAGTTTTCAACTTTGGCGACGACGCTGGCAGTTTGCTCGAGCGTCGCGCCTGCCGGAAGCTGAACCTGCGTCAGGAATACGCCGCGATCTTCCAGCGGCAGAAACGACGTCGGCAGACGCAGAAACAGAAAGGCCATCAGGCCGATGATGCCGAGATAGAGCAGCAGCCAGCGACCGCCCTTGCGCAGGATACCCGCGACCCCGCGCTCGTAGCGGTCAGCATTGCGATTAAAGTGACGATTGAACCAGCCGAAGAAGCCGCGACGCTCAGGCTGCTCGCCCTGCGAAACGGGTTTGAGCAGCGTGGCACAGAGCGCCGGTGTCAGGATCATCGCCACCAGCACCGACAGCACCATCGCCGACACAATGGTAATTGAGAACTGACGGTAGATGGCGCCGACGGTGCCGCCGAAAAACGCCATCGGCACAAACACCGCAGAGAGCACCAGCGCGATACCCACCAGCGCGCCCTGAATCTGGCCCATCGATTTTCGGGTGGCGGCACGCGGCGAGAGTCCCTCTTCATGCATGATACGTTCAACGTTTTCCACCACCACGATGGCATCATCCACCAGCAGCCCGATTGCCAGCACCATGGCAAACATGGTCAGGGTATTGATGCTGAATCCGCAGGCATAGAGCACGCTGAAGGTGCCGAACAGTACCACCGGCACTGCAATAGTAGGAATTAAGGTGGCGCGGAAGTTCTGCATAAACAGGTACATCACGCCAAATACCAGCACAATCGCCTCCAGCAGTGTCTTCACCACATCGGTGATTGACGCTTTAACGAAAGGGGAGGTTTCATAGGCGATTTTTGCTTCCAGACCGTGCGGGAAGTAGTGGGACAGCTCCTCAATGCGCGCCCGCACCAGCTTATCGGTGTTCATCTCGTTGGCACCGGACGCCAGCTTCACCCCCAGGCCTGACGCGGGCTGGCCGTTGTAACGACTCAGATAATCATACTTCTCAGCGCCCAGCGCCACGCTGGCGACATCGCCCAGCGTCACCACCGAACCATCGGGATTGTTCTTCAGGGTAATCGCCCGGAACTGCTCAGGGGTCTGCAGCATCGACTGGGCGTTGACCGTAGCGTTAAGCGCCTGTTTCTCTACCGACGGCAGGCCACCCACCTGACCCACGGCAACCTGGGTGTTCTGCGACTGGATCGCACTGACCACATCTTCCGTGGTCAGCGAATAGGCGATCAGTTTATTGGGATCGAGCCAGATACGCATCGCATATTGCGAGCCGTAAGCGTCAACCTGGCCGACGCCATCAATACGGCTTAGCGGATCCTGAATATTACTGGCGACATAGTCTGAAATATCCTGCTTATCCATGCTGCCGTCGGTTGAAACGAATGCCACCATCAGAATATTACTGTCACCGGTTTTATTGACGGTCACACCCTGCGACTGCACCGCCTGTGGCAATTTGCGCAGTGCGGATTGCAGCTGGTTCTGTACCTGCTGACGGGCTTCATCGGGATTGGTCCCGGCGGTAAAGGTGAGGGTGATCTGTGCCTGGCCGGTGTTGCTGCTGTTAGAGGACATGTACATCAGATTATCGATGCCGGTCATGTTCTGCTCGATCACCTGGGTAACGGTGTTTTCCAGCGTCTGGGCGGATGCGCCCGGATAGTTAGCGGTGATGCGCACGTTGGGCGGTGCCAGATCGGGGTACTGTTCAATAGGCAGCGAAATAATCGAAAGCGTGCCACACAGGCACAGCAGAATCGCCAGAACCCAGGCAAAGATAGGGCGGTCGATAAAGAAATTCGACATTAAATCGACACTCCTCACTACTTTTATCGTTGGTCAGGCCCACCAGCAACGGGCGCTCTGGCAGGAAAATCGGCGGGTCTTTGCCATGATTCTCCGCCGCCGTTTACTCTACGTGCGGCAGCGGGGGAAATCGTGGAGAAATTGAGGAGAAAATGTAAATTCGTTGGCTATTTGCGGCTTTCAAGCCACATCACCGTGGCGGCGACGCGTGAGCGGACATCCAGTTTCCGCAGCAGGTTACGAATGTGCACTTTTACCGTCTCTTCAGAGATATGCAAAATAGCGGCAACCTCTTTATTCGACAGGCCACGCGCCACCTCCTGCAGCACATCCCGTTCGCGCCCGGTGAGCTGACGCAGAGGATCGGCACTGTGCTGGCGATTAGCCAGATAGCGGGTGACGCCCTCGCTGAAGACCTTTTCGCCCCGCGATGCCTGCAGGATATGCCCCAGCAGGACCTCCGGCTCGCTGTCCTTAAGCAGATAGCCGTCAGCACCGGCATCCACCATGGCAAAAATATCGCTGCGGGCGTCAGAAACGGTCAGCACCAGAATGCGCGAACTGATCCCTTCATGGCGCAGCGCCTTCAGCGTATCCAGTCCGGACATGCCTTTCATATTCAGGTCGAGCAGAATGATGTCCGGTTCCTGATGACGGGCCTCCGCCAGCGCTTCAGTGCCGTTGCTGGCTTCGGCGATCACCTCCAGCCGGGGATCCAGCGCCAGCAGCTGACGGACACCGCGGCGCATCAGCGGATGGTCATCCACAATCATCAATGTTAATGCGGGCTGTTGCATATTTTCTCCGTTGCATGGGTTTCAGACTGCGGCAGATCAGACGGTATTGTTCAGGGACAACATCCTGTTCTGTATCGAATAGTCCGCGGTCAAAAACCAATGGATTATTTAATGAATTAAGACCCGCTCTGGCCTGCTATTCCAGCGGGCGCGCCGGTTGTGGTGGAAAACGCAACTCCACCCTGGTACCCCGTGGCTGTGCGTGGAGGGTCAGATGGCCACTCAGGCGCTGAGCGCGCTCCGCCATAATAGTCAGGCCGTAATGGCCCGGCGGTTCCTCAGTGCTGTTCATCCCCACGCCATCATCCGTAATCGTCAGTAAGTGCTCACCTTTTTCACTGTGCTGATAATCCACCCGGATAACCTGCGCACTGGCGTGACGAATCGCATTCAGCAGCGCCTCACGGACGATCTGCAACACATGCACCTGCTGTTGTGCTTCCAGACTCTGCAGGCCGGTCTGATAGTTAAAGTGTATCTCTGCGCTGCTCTTCTCCTGCAGCGAGGCGATCATCGCCTGCATGGCCGCCACCAGATCCGCCTGCTCAATGGTCAGACGGAAAGTGGTCAGCAGCTCACGCAGCTGACGATAGGCCTCGGCCAGCGCCTGATCGAAGTCCGCGATAATGGTATGGGCGGCACTATTGTCTTTATCAACGGCGCGGCGCAGCAGGGTCAGCTGAATGCGTAAAAACGAGAGCGACTGCGCCAGCGAGTCATGTAATTCCCGGGCAATGGTCGTGCGCTCTTCAATCAGCAGCATCTGCTGATACTGCTGCTGTGCCTGCCAGATCCAGATAGCCCGTCCCAGCATCGCCGCCAGGCTGCGCATCAGTTCATCCGGAGGCGAGGCACCAGCTGTCTGCCAGCGCAGCTCGCCAATCTGCTGCTCGTCCTGCTGTAACGGCAGACGTTGCCACTGACCGGCTGCCTGATCATCACCGGCGCGAAACTGAAACTGGTCGCTGTCGAGCCGGATCGCCGTCAGTTTCTCGCGCGTCAGTACATTGGTTAACACGGCTTCAAACAGTGCCGGATGCAGCGGGCTGGCGGTCAGCATTTGTGAGCTGTCATAGAGTAGCGACAGCGTGCGATTAGCCTGGGTTAAATCTTCTGTTTTGGCGCGCACCGTACTTTCCAGCAACTGGTAGTGCGAATGCAGCCGTGCCGCCATGCCGCTGAAGGCATGCGACAGCACCCGCAGTTCATTCTGCTGCTCAACGTGCAGCGGTGGAAAAGCAAAGTTGCCGCTCTCTACGTAGCGACTGGCGGTGACCAGCGCATTAAGCGGGCGCACCACCTGCAGTCGGGTAAAGCGAATCGTCATCAGTGCCAGCGCCACAATCGCAATCACCCCCACCAGGCTGCTGGCGGCCACCAGATGCATTTTCAACTCGGTATAGCGTTGCAGACCCAGCACAAAGCGATCGATTTCACCGACGTAGATCGGCACCTGCTGCTGATAAGCCACGGTATCGCCCTGTTGCAACTGTTGCTGCAGCGAGGGCCAGGCGGCACGCAGCCGTTGATAGCGAACACTTACTTCACGGGGTACCCAGGGCCGATCAAGTTTCTGCAGCACCGGGGCATCCAGCGTTTGCTGATAGCGCGCCAGATGATGAGCCAGATTTTGCGGCTGACGGCTGGCATCCCAGGCCATGCGATAGCTCTGCATACGTAGTGAACCCGCCAGATTGATCGCCTCCGCGTCGCGCTGGCTGCTCAGGAGCGTGACTAATGCCAGACCGGTGGTGAGCAGCGACAGCAGGACAATGGCGCTGAGCGCCTGAGCGATGCTTTGAGTTACGGAACGTTTAACAATCACATGAATGGCCCTGTTGAGAGTGCGGGAATTATAAGAGCGCATTAACGTAACGCAAATGATCCCTTCCTTGTTTATCGCACAGGACGTTACACATCGCACATAAAATGACCGCAACTGACAGTTCCCAGGACGTGCTGCTGTTCAACGCTTAAAAAAGGAACAGGTTTACATCGTCCCGATGTTGCTTTTCATTGCAGCGTTAATAATTCATCCAGTCATCAACTCAACCCTGAACACAGATTAAGGAGCATCCAATGAAAAAGCTGAATGCTGTCCTGGCGGGGGCATTACTGGCTACCGCCTCATTTGCCACTTTCGCCGCCGCGCCGGTCGATCAGTCGCAGGCGCAGAATATGCAGAGCATCGGTAGCGTTTCGGTCTCCGGCGTTCGCGGCTCGCTGGACGATGCAAATCGGCAGCTGTCGCAAAAAGCGGAAGAGATGGGCGCCAGCCATTACCGCGTTATCGGTGTTGATAACCCAGGCGACTCCAGCCTGTGGAGCGGCACCGCAGAGATTTATCGCTAACCCAACCCTCCTGTTTCCATCCCTGTAGCTTTTACCGGCCTGAAAATGGCCGGTTTTTTTGTTTTTGTGCATCAGGATGGATTCTTACAAATCAGCCTGTGCATCTGCCCGGTATATTTTGCTTCGTTCTTGCAGAACGGGTAGGATTCATCGCCGTAAATTCCCGCGCTGCCTGGCACTCACTCACAGGCAAACGCACAGAGGAAAATACCCCATTTCACAGGGCATTACGCCTGAAATGGGGGCGACGACTGATAGTCAGGACAAACAGGAATGCTATGAAATCTAAAAACAAAACCCCAGGCGAGATGCGCGCTGCGAAACGACGCTGGCTCAACTCTCATGACGCCGGCTACCAGAAGGCGATGGGTAACCGTCACGTACAGATGATTGCGATCGGCGGTGCCATCGGTACCGGTTTGTTCCTGGGCGCAGGTGGCCGTTTGCAGGCTGCTGGCCCCGCCTTAGCCATCATCTATCTGGTGTGTGGCATCTTCTCCTTCTTTATTCTGCGTGCGCTGGGCGAACTGGTGTTACACCGTCCCAGCAGCGGCAGCTTCGTCTCCTACGCCCGTGAATTCCTGGGTGAGAAAGCCTCCTACGTGGCGGGCTGGATGTACTTCGTCAACTGGGCAATGACCGGCATCGTCGATATCACCGCCGTCGCGCTCTACATGCACTACTGGGGCGCGTTTGGTGATGTGCCACAGTGGGTGTTCGCCCTGGGCGCGCTGGCGATTGTCGGCACCATGAACATGATCGGCGTAAAGTGGTTTGCCGAGATGGAGTTCTGGTTCGCGCTGGTGAAAGTGCTGGCGATTGTGATCTTCCTGGTGGTGGGCGTGGTGTTCCTTGGCACCGGCAAACCGCTGGATGGCAACAGCACCGGCTTCCATCTGATCACCGATAACGGTGGCATGTTCCCACACGGCTTACTGCCTGCGCTGGTGCTGATTCAGGGTGTGGTGTTCGCCTTTGCCTCTATCGAACTGGTAGGTACGGCGGCGGGGGAATGTAAAGACCCGAAAACCATGCTGCCGAAAGCGATCAACAGCGTGATCTGGCGTATCGGCCTGTTCTACGTCGGCTCTGTGGTCCTGCTGGTGCTGCTGCTGCCGTGGAACGCCTATCAGGCGGGTCAGAGTCCGTTTGTTACCTTCTTCTCGAAGCTGGGCGTGCCTTACGTTGGCAGCATCATGAATATCGTGGTGCTGAGTGCGGCGCTCTCCAGCCTGAACTCGGGCCTCTACTCAACCGGGCGTATTCTGCGTTCCATGTCGATGGGTGGCTCTGCACCGAAATTCATGTCTAAGATGAACGGTCAGCAGGTGCCTTATGCCGGTATTCTGGTGACCATCGCCGTCTATGTGATTGGTGTGGTGCTTAACTACTATGTGCCTTCTCAGGTGTTTGAGATCGTCCTGAACGTCGCCTCCCTGGGGATTATCTCCTCCTGGGCCTTTATCGTGGTTTGTCAGCTGCGTCTGCGCAAAGCCATTAAAGAGGGCAAGGCGGATGATGTCAGCTTCAAGCTGCCAGGCGCGCCGTTTACCTCATGGCTGACGCTGCTGTTCCTGTTCAGCGTACTGGTGCTGATGGCGTTTGACTACCCGAACGGGACTTATACCATCGCCTCCATTCCGCTTATCGCGGTATTGCTGGTGCTGGGATGGTTTGGCGTGCGTAAACGTGTTCACGCCATAGCTGAGACCGAACAGGATCATCACGAAGAGGAGCCTCAGCCGACCCGACTGGCTGACGACACCTCGCGCTGATAAGCGCTGCAGCAATCAGGCCAGCCTTCGGGCTGGCTTTTTTTTGGCGTAAACCGCCTCATTCACCGCGAGAATTAGGATAGTTTTCCCGCAAGCTTGCCCCTATGATGAAAGGCTCCCTTTATGCGGTAGCGGAGTCCTCATGTCGTTTAAGATCAACATCATCAAAGATAAGCTCCTGTCCGAAAACTGGTTTGTGCTGCGTAACTACACCTATGAGATCACCGATCGTCGTGGTGAGGTTATCCGCCATAAACGTGAAGTCTACGATCGCGGAAACGGGGCGACCATCCTGCTCTATAACCGTGAAAAGAACAGCGTGGTCCTGACGCGGCAGTTCCGTATCGCCACTTACGTCAACGGTAACGAGGGCGGCATGTTAATTGAAGCCTGCGCTGGCTTGCTGGACGACGACTCTCCGGAAGATTGCATTCGCAAAGAGGCGATTGAAGAGACCGGTTATGCGGTGGGCGAGGTGGAGAAACTCTATGCCTGCTATATGTCGCCGGGCGGCGTCACTGAATTGATCCACTTTTTCGCAGCGGAATATAATGAATCGCTGCGCGACAATGCGGGCGGCGGCGTTGAAGATGAGTCGATCGACGTGCTGGAGCTGCCTTTCCCTGATGCGCTGGCGATGGTCGCCGATGGCCGCATTCGCGACGGCAAAACCGTCATGCTGTTGCAGCATGCGCAGATTGCTGGCTGGCTGATACCATAAAAAATCATGCAGTTAGCCTGTTGCAGCGTGACGGCGTTTAGCGTGGAATAGTGAAACATCATCCACTTTCCATGCACGCTTTTTAAGCAGTTAACTGCGCTTTTTGCACAGGTTCACAGAATGGGAACCCTGGCAGGGCCGTTGATGCGCTATCCTCTCCACTCTGGGTATTCGGGGATCGATTTTCTTAATGTCGTATTGGATGAAATCGCTGTGGCTGTTGCCGTCTCTGTGGGTTGCCTGTGTTCAGGCGGAACCGTTGCAAAAGTCATTCAACGACTGGCAAATCACCTGCAACAATGAAGCCTTTTGCGTGGCGCGCAATATTCCGGGCGACAAAGGGTTAGTGATGACGATTTCGCGGCATGCGGGCGTCAACGATCGCCCCTTGCTGCGAATCGACTACGGCAGTGCCTACAGTGGCGCGCTGCCTGGCGGTTCGCTTCAGGACAACCTGCTACTAGATCAGCGCCGTCTGAAACCCGACCTCAAACACTGGACGGTTGAACCGCATCATCTCGCCACCAGCAATGCCATCGCAATTGATGAGTTTCTTGATCTGGTGATGGAGGCGAAAACCCTTCAGCTCACTTTCGATCCCAATGCGCTGATCTCCCTGCGCTGCATGAAGGCCGCGCTGTTGCTGATGGATGACACCCAGGGGCGGGTCAACAGCATGAGCGCATGGGTCAAACGTGGCGATCGCGCCAGCTGGGATGTCCCACCACCGCCTGCGCTGCCGCCCTTGCCGCCTGCTGTCGAGCCACCCGCGGCATTGACGCGCGATGAGACCAGCGGATTAATTGATTACGGCACCTGGCGGGTCAATACCGACTCCTGCTCACTCGATCCACTGCGCCGTGAAGTCAGCGTGGCGCCACTCACCGATCAGCGCGCGCTGCTGCTGGTGAGTTGTGAAATGGGGGCTTATAACGTGATCGATCTGGCGTTTGAAGTGACGCGCAGCCAGCCGTATGTCGCGCGCGGCATCACCTTAACTCTGCCGTTTACCCCACCAGGTGCCAGTGATCGACAGCTTGAGCTGATTAACGCCGAATATGATGCGGCCAGCGGCCAGCTCTACACCTTTGGTAAAGGACGTGGATTGGGTGACTGCGGCAGTGCCACACGCTGGCAGTTTGATGGCACGCGTTTTGTGTTAGCGGAGTATGCGGAAGAGTCGACCTGTGACGCCTGGCACAGCAGTGATGACTGGCCAACCCTGTGGGTCAGCCAGTCTGACGGTGGCGTACAGCAGCGTTAACGAATCGCCTGCACCATCATCGGCGAGCCAAGCTGATTACCGACCAGTTCGGCCAGCATATTATTCACGCCGTCGCTCATTGGCGTAAAGCGGGTCAGCGGCGAGCGTGTCACCACCACAAATACCCCTACGTTATGCTGCGGCACCATCGCCATATAGGTGATGAAACCGCCGCCGCCGCCGGTTTTCTGAATAATGCCAGGGCGACCATTTTTCGGCCCCATAAAGACCCAGCCCATCCCCAGCGCATCCGCTTTGCCTGGCACATCCATGCCTTCTACCTTGCTCAGCTGATCGCGACGATAGATCAGCGTTTGCAGTCGATCGATCTGCGGCGTGCGGTGGTTAACCGAAGAGTTAAGGAACTGCTGCATCCAGCGGCCCATATCATCCGGCGTGGAGTAAACACCGCCGCTGCCAATCGCCGCCAGGGTGTTATTGCACGGACTGGCCCCTTTTTCCGCCACCATCAGGCGTCCGCACTGCTCAGGCGACGGCGTAAACGTCGTGTCCTTCATGCCGAGCGGTCGGGTAATCAGCTGCTGAAACAGTGCCGGATAGGGTTTGCCGGTGGCGCGCGACAGCGCATCACCCAGCAGATCGTAGCCCAGGTTGGAGTAGGCGGCACTGCTGCCTGGCGCCGCTTTGAGGTTAGCGCGCGACAGCCACGCCCAGCGTTCACCACGGGTCGGCCAGACAAATACCGGACGCTGCGCTTTGCCGCCTGGCTGTTCGCGAGGCAGTCCGCTGGTGTGGGTCGAGAGATTGATCAGGCGAATGGGCTGACCATTGTAGGTGGGCACGCGTGAACCCGGCGGCGCATATTTACTCAGGGGATCGTCGAGGCGGATCTGTCCGCGCTCAGCCAGCTTCACCATCACTTCACTGGTCATCAGCTTACTCAGCGAGGCGATGCGAATCAGCGAATCTTTCTGCGGACGGACATTGTTGCCGGGACGGGTTTCACCAAAGCTGGCGAACACCCGCTGATTACCATCAATCGCCACCAGTGCCATGCCGGTTGCACCGCTGCCGTAAAAGATATGTTCCGCATAGCGATCAACAATCTGAGAGGCCAGCAGTGGATCGGGCGCGACCTGCGCCATGCTTTTTAATGGAAGCAGTGAAACCATCAGGGCCAGTAAATAGGGTGTGCGCATGTTCAACGGAAGTGGCTTCGCTATAAAATCGGAGGAAATCTGCCTTCACTCATCGGGATGCATCAGGACAGAACCGCGTTATCCCGGCAGAACAACAGCAGGAACAGACGGACAGCCAGCGCACAGGCAGCATTAAGTATGACGGCTCTATAGTAATGAGTTTGCGCAGGGCGGGAAGAGGGGAATGGAGTTTTTTTTATGTATCAGGCTATAAGTGGAAATGGCCCTTCCCGGTGAGCCGGGAAGGGCATAAGCATTAAACTGGCTTGAGTAATGCTTCAGCGTGGCTGACGATATTCTCAACCGTGAAGCCAAACTCCGGGAACAGCTGACTGGCCGGGGCGGATTCACCAAAGGTGGTCATACCGACAATCGCACCGTCCAGACCGACATACTTGAACCAGTAGTCA
Source organism: Pantoea sp. EKM10T (assembly GCF_011800685.1). Taxonomy (NCBI): domain Bacteria; kingdom Pseudomonadati; phylum Pseudomonadota; class Gammaproteobacteria; order Enterobacterales; family Erwiniaceae; genus Pantoea; species Pantoea sp. EKM10T. The sequence continues at coordinate 211,629 of NZ_JAALEU010000004.1, read as the reverse complement.
GCAATACCCGCTTCTACCGCCACACGCGCTTTCACGCCGCTCGGCAGTACGGATTCGCGGTAAGCGGCATCCTGCGCATCAAACAGGTCAGTAGAAGGTAGTGAAACCACCCGAACCTTGTGACCGCCTGAAGTGAGCTTATCCGCTGCACCCAGGGTGATCTCAATCTCTGAACCGGTCGCGATCAGAATCACTTCTGGTATGCCGTCGCAATCCTTCAGCACGTAGCCGCCGCGTTTGATGTTTTCGATCTGCTCCGGGGTACGTTCCGGCTGCAGCAGATTCTGACGCGAGAGGATCAGCGCTGTCGGACCGTGATGACGTTCGACGGCGGCTTTCCACGCTACAGCCGTTTCGACCTGATCGCACGGACGCCATACGCTCATATTTGGCGTCAGACGCAGGCTGGCGATCTGCTCTACCGGCTGGTGCGTCGGGCCATCTTCGCCCAGACCGATGGAGTCATGGGTGTAGACCAGAATCTGTCGTGCCTTCATCAGCGCAGCCATACGCGCGGCGTTACGCGCATATTCAACAAACATCAGGAAGGTTGCGGTGTAGGGAACGAAACCGCCATGGTGCGCGATACCGTTACCAATCGCCGTCATACCAAATTCACGCACGCCGTAGTGAATATAGTTACCGGCCGGATCCTCTTTGATCGATTTAGAACCTGACCAGATGGTGAGGTTACTCGGTGCCAGGTCAGCAGAACCGCCGAGGAACTCCGGCAGCATTTTGCCGTAGGCTTCCAGCGAGTTTTGTGACGCTTTACGGCTGGCGATTTTCTGCGGGTTAGCCTGCAACTCCTGAATGAACCGGGTCGCTTCGGTTTCCCAGTTGGCGGGCATTTCGCCATTCATCCGGCGCTCATACTCTTTCGCCAGCTCTGGATGGGCTTCTTTGTAAGCCGCAAATTTTGCATCCCAGGCTTTTTCACGTTCAGCACCCGCCGCTTTGTCATCCCACTGCTGGTAGATTTCAGCCGGGATCTCAAACGCCGGATAGTTCCAGCCGAGCTGTTTGCGGGTCAGGGCAACTTCTGCCTCACCCAGCGCCGCGCCGTGCGACTCCTCTTTACCGGCTTTGTTCGGCGAACCGAAACCGATAATGGTGCGGCAGATAATCAGTGAAGGCTTATCGGTGACGCTCTGCGCCTCTTTGATCGCCTCACGAATGGCATCAGCGTCATGGCCGTCAATGTCGCCAATCACATGCCAGTTGTAGGACTCAAAGCGTTTATGGGTGTCGTCAGTAAACCAGCCTTCGGTCTCGCCATCGATCGAGATACCGTTATGGTCATAGAAGCCGATCAGTTTGCCGAGACCCAGGGTCCCCGCCAGTGAACAGACTTCGTGCGATATGCCTTCCATCAGACAGCCATCGCCCATAAACACATAGGTGTGGTGATCGACAATCTCATGATCCGGACGGTTAAACTGCGCGGCCAGCGTGCGTTCTGCAATGGCTAAGCCCACGGCGTTAGCCAGTCCCTGACCCAGCGGGCCAGTGGTGGTTTCAACGCCTGGGGTGTAGCCGATTTCCGGGTGACCTGGCGTTTTAGAGTGCAGCTGACGGAAATTTTTCAGCTCTTCAATCGGCAGGTCATAACCGCTCAGGTGCAGCAGGCTATAAAGCAGCATCGAGCCGTGGCCGTTGGAGAGGATAAAGCGGTCGCGATCAAGCCAGGCGGGATTGGTCGGATTATGCTGGAGGAAGTCGCGCCACAACACTTCGGCGATATCGGCCATTCCCATTGGCGCACCGGGGTGGCCTGAATTTGCCTTCTGTACCGCATCCATGCTCAGTGCACGAATCGCGTTTGCCAACTCTCTGCGTGAGGACATAAAGTTCTCCCTTGTTATGCATCAGGGCGGGAAAGTCCCGCCCGACTAAAATAAAGACTACAGGCGTGCGGCGAGCACATCTTCCAGCTTCTGCTGGTCAACCGCGAACTGGCGGATGCCGTCAGAAAGTTTTTCAACTGCCATCGGATCCTGATTATGTTCCCAACGGAACTCCGCCTCGGAGAGCGGCGACGGCTGGTGGAAGCCTTCAGTTGAAGGCTCCAGTTTGCGCTCAAGCGGCGCATCACTGTTCTGCAACTCTTCCAGCAGGTTAGGTGACAGGGTCAGGCGGTCACAGCCTGCCAGTGCGATAATCTGCTCCACTTTACGGAAGCTGGCGCCCATGATGATGGTGCTGTAACGGTGCTTCTTGTAGTAATCGTAGATGCGACGCACGGATTTCACGCCCGGATCTTCATCCGCCACGTAGGGGTCCATGGGCTTGCGCGAGTTATACCAGTCGTAGATGCGGCCAACGAACGGGGAGATCAGGAACACGCCCGCTTCGGCACAGGCACGCGCCTGAGCAAAGGAGAAGAGCAGTGTCAGGTTGCACTGGATGCCGTTTTTCTCCAGCTCTTCCGCTGCGCGGATGCCTTCCCAGGTTGAGGCCAGCTTAATCAGTACGCGTGAGCGATCGATACCGTGCTCTTCATACATCCGAATCAGTTTTTCTGCTTTGGTCACACACATGCCACGATCGAAGGAGAGGCGCGCATCCACTTCGGTCGAAACACGGCCCGGTATGCTTTTCAGGATTTCCATACCAAGGTTGATCGCCACTTTGTCGCTGGCGTTGATAATCTGCGTCTCTTTGCTGCCGCCCTGTTTTTTGGCGTACTCAATCGCGTCATCCATCAGGTGCTTATACCCTTCGAGACCGGACGCTTTCAGAATGAGTGAGGGGTTGGTGGTGGCGTCTTCCGGATGGTAATTACGAATCGATTCGATATCACCACTGTCCGCCACCACGGTGGTGAACTGTTTTAGGGCTTCTAGCTGGTTCATCTCTAAACTCCTTGAAAAGAAAAATGAAAGCGAACAGGGGGCACCTCAGGCCTCGCAGCCGGTCTGTGGCATGTTCTGCTACCGGGAACGCGGACCCATAACATTGCAACAGAGAGTTTCTGATGAAAATGCGGTTTCTCTGATTGTTGCGCTGCGAGGCGGTGCGAAGGAGCCGTCATGCGGTGTTAACCGTGGGGTGCGCCATATTCCATCCTTAAGCATAGCAGTCAGGAGGAATGACGCAGGCCACACTGTAGCAATCCGTGCCCTGTAAAAAAGAAGAGGCCGATCAGGCGAGAGGTAAGCGCAGCGCGGGTTGAGACGCGCGCTGCAGCGGCAGAAACGATCAGACTGGCAGATTCAGCCAGTTCTTCACCGGCAGGAAATCGCGATAGAGGGCGGCTTCAGGCGAGTCGGCATCGGGCTGATAATCATATTCCCAGCGCACCAGCGGGGGCATCGACATCAGGATCGACTCAGTGCGACCGCCGGTCTGCAGACCAAACAGCGTGCCGCGGTCCCACACCAGATTAAACTCCACATAGCGACCACGGCGATAGAGCTGGAACTGACGCTCACGATCGCCCCACGGGTGATCTTTACGGCGCGCCACAATCGGCCGATAGGCATCCATAAAGCCGCGGCCAACCGCCTGCATGAAGCTGAAGCTCTGCACAAAGTCGGGCGTATTGAGATCGTCAAAAAACAGGCCGCCAATGCCGCGCTGCTCATCACGATGCTTCAGATAGAAATAGTCATCACACCACTTTTTATAGCGCGGATAGACATCCTCGCCAAAAGGCTGGCAGAGGTCAGCGGCGGTCTGGTGCCAGTGCAGCGCATCTTCTTCGAAGCCATAAAAAGGGGTCAGGTCAAATCCGCCACCAAACCACCAGACGGGATCGGCACCCGGTTTCTCCGCGATAAAAAAGCGCACGTTGGCGTGGCTGGTGGGCACATAGGGATTGTTCGGGTGGATCACCAGCGACACGCCCATCGCTTCAAAGCTGCGACCCGCCAGCTCCGGCCGGTGTGCAGTGGCGGATGCCGGCATCTGATCGCCATGCACGTGCGAAAAGTTGACGCCCGCCTGCTCAAACACCGCGCCGTTGCGCAGCACGCGGCTCTGACCGCCGCCGCCGCCAGGGCGCTGCCAGCTATCTTCAGCAAACGCTGCGCCGCCATCTTCAGCCGCCAGCTGGTTACAAATCTCATCCTGCAATGCGAGCAGGAACGCTTTTACGCGGGAAATATCAGCCATTTTTTCGCTTATGGTTTGTCAAAGTCTGAAGCGATTATACGCAAAACCGCGCCGCTTGCATGAGTGCGGCGAGTCGCACGGCCTGAACCGACGACATGCATCAGGCGTTGCGGCGATCAAACTCATCAAAGTAATTGACGATGCCGCTGGCAATAGCCGAGGCGATTTTCTGACGAAACGCGGTGGTGCCGAGCAGCTGCTCTTCACGCGGATTAGTAATAAAGGAGGTTTCGACCAGCACCGAGGGGATCGACGGTGACTTGAGTACTGCGAAGGCCGCCTGCTCGGTGTGCTGGCTGTGAAGATGATGAACCGGGCGGATCTGATCCAGTACATGCTTGCCCAGCGTCAGGCTGTTTTTGATGGTGTCCGTCTGCACCAGATCGAACAGGATCTGCTGCAGATAGTGATCCTGCTGCTGCGCTTTCACGCCACCCAGCTTGTCCGCATCGTTCTCCCGCTGTGACAGATAGCGCGCCATCGAGCTGCTGGCACCGCGATTAGAGAGCGCAAACACCGAGGCACCGCTGGCATCGGGACTGGTAAAACCGTCGGCATGAATCGACATAAAGAGATCTGCGCCGTGCTGGTGGGCGATCTCCACCCGCTGATAGAGCGGAATAAAGTGGTCGCTGTCGCGGGTCAGACGCACTTCTATGCGCGGATGGCTCTGTAGCTGACGCTGCACGTTACCGGCAATCTCCAGCACGATGTGTTTCTCTTCTGAACCCTCTTCGCCAACGGCACCAGAGTCGATGCCGCCGTGACCGGGGTCGATCATCACGATACGTTTCCCGTTCTTTGCGGGCGGGGCAGGGCGCGAGTGACGATTTGCACCAGTAAGCGCAGACTGCTCTTTAGCCTGAACCGCGCGCGGCGATAAAATGGCCAGAGCCAGCCCGGAAAGCAGTAACTGACGGCGATGAATCAAACGTTTAAGCAGGTGCATGTGCGGGTCCGGTAACAGGAATCTTGCCGGTGTTATAGCCTAAGGGGCTGCTGCCTGCGATCACAGAACCATTTCAGGGCATTACTTTGTATTGCAGGTCGCGAACAGTAAATTTGCGCTTTTTTATTTGTCGCCCGTCATGGAGGGTTGCGTGCGGCAGAGAATGCGTGATAATCAGCAAATTGTGCTTATTTGCAGGTAAAGAAGATGGAAATCCGCGCCTTCCGCCAGGAAGATTTTGAAGAAGTGATCACCTTATGGGAACGTTGCGATTTGTTACGGCCATGGAACGATCCGGAGCTGGATATCGAACGCAAAATGAATCACGACCCCGATCTCTTTCTGGTCGCTGAAGTGGGCGGCGTGGTCGTGGGCACACTGATGGGCGGCTATGATGGCCATCGCGGCGCGGCTTACTATCTGGCCGTGCATCCCGACTATCAGGGACGCGGCTTTGCGAATGCGTTGATGAACCGTCTGGAGAAGAAGCTTATCGCGCGCGGCTGTCCGAAACTGCATCTGATGATCCGCGAAGAGAATGATCAGGTGGTGGCGTTCTATGAGAAGCTTGATTATGAGCCGGTCGATGCGCTGCTGTTTGGTAAACGTCTGATCGAAGATCGTGAATACTAAGCCGTCACCGGGCTATCTGCCGGACGAGTATGACGCCAGAGGGCAGCTGCGGCTGCCGTTTCTTTTTTGGCTGATCCTGTTACTCCAGGCACGGACCTGGCTGCTGCTGGTGATGGCCGGTGCGTCTCGGCAGCAGGGCAACGATCTGCTGGCGCTGTTCTATCCGGATCGTCAGGCGTTCTGGATCGGTCTTGCGCTGGGTTTACCGGCGCTGGCGGGCCTGCTACTGACCGGGTATCGCACCCGCCTGCCGCGACTCTGGCAGCACTGGCGCAGCGTGCTGGCGCTGTCGCTGCTGGTGAATCTGCTCTGGCAGGGAATGCAGTTTGTGCAGGGCGATCTGCTCACCTCACCGCTGCCATTGCTGCTGACGCTCTTTGACCTGCTGGCGCTGATCTGGCTGCAATCCAGCCGCCGCTGTCGCGACTGCTTTCTGCCCGAACATCATCTTCACTAAACTTTTTGTCGCTTTGCGACTCCAATCAGTTCCGCCTTTCCGGCATCGCATTTACAGGAGTTCTCATGAAAGCTGTTCGTTCCACGCTACTGATCGCCGCGGTTGTACTGAGCGGCTGTGCCAGTTCGGGTTCCGGCGCTGACAGCAGCCAGCAGGCAAGCTGGTGGAATCCGCTGACGTATCACTGGTCTTCGGCGCTGCCGTGGAACTGGTTCGGTTCCTCGCTGACCGCGACTGAACAGGGTGTGGGTGGGTTAACTGCCTCGACCGCCATGAAAGAGGACGCGATTAATGCCGGACTGAACGGTGACTATAACCTGCGTCAGGGCATGCGCAGCCAGAACGGTCAGGTGGTCTCTTTCTGGCAGGCGCTGGATGATGGCAACGTTAAGCTGGTGATTTACGGGCAGTCGCAGGTTGAACGTATTGAGGTCATGGACAGCGCAATCGCCAGCAGCGATGGCAGCAAAGTGGGTGATCTCTTCAGTAATAAGTTCAGCAAAGCCTTCGACAACTGCACCTTAGCCAGCGGCACCGATGCGCGTGACGTGGCATGCCGTGCGCCTGGCAGTCAGCATCTGACCTATGTTTATCAGGGTGACTGGCATGGACCGGAGGGATTAATGCCCTCGGACGATACGCTGAAAAGCTGGAAAATCAGCAAGATTGTCTGGCAGCGTTAATCCCTCGTCTTCAGCGCGCCGCCCGTCAGGCGGCCGCTGAGCCTCCCGAAACCTTTGACGGCGCGCACGGCACGGGGTTCCTCCTACCTATCGGCTTTTGCTGATTTCTGCATAAACAGTGCCGTCGTCTTATGCTTTTTTCGACTTTGAAATCATCAAACGATATATAAAACCGTTACTGGTTTTCACTGAGTTATAAATAAACTGGTGCCTCAGCGGGTGAGATCCGCATCAAACTTTTTCAGGGTGCCAAATGACATTACAAGCGATGAAAAAAATCGTGAGCGGTATCGCGTTGTCGCTGAGCCTGGCCGGCGCAGCCAATGCCACTGAACTCCTCAATAGCTCTTACGATGTTTCGCGGGAGCTGTTTGTCGCCCTGAATGCTCCCTTCGTTAAACAGTGGGATGCCAGTCATCCCAGCGATCCACTGACCATTAAGATGTCGCACGCCGGTTCATCGAAGCAGGCGCTGGCTATCCTGCAGGGACTGCGCGCGGATGTCGTCACATACAATCAGGTTACGGATGTGCAGGTGCTGCACGATAAAGGCAACCTGATTGCCGCAGACTGGAAAAGCCGTCTGCCGAATAACAGCTCGCCTTTCTACTCCACCATGGCGTTTCTGGTGCGCAAAGGGAATCCAAAACAGATTCACGACTGGTCAGATTTGACCCGCAGTAATGTGAAGCTGATTTTCCCGAATCCGAAAACCTCAGGTAATGGCCGCTACACCTATCTGGCCGCCTGGGGCGCAGCGGAGAAAGCGGACGGGGGCGATCAGGCCAAAACCCGTGCCTTTATGACGCAATTTCTGAAAAACGTTGAAGTATTCGACACCGGTGGTCGCGGTGCCACCACGACCTTTGCTGAGCGTGGCCTGGGCGACGTATTAATTAGCTTTGAGTCCGAAGTGAATAACATCCGCAACCAGTACGGCAAAGATGAGTATGAAGTGGTGGTGCCGAAAACCAACATTCTGGCGGAGTTTCCGGTGGCATGGGTGGATAAAAACGTCGCCACCAATAAAACCGCTGATGCGGCCAGCGCTTATCTGAACTATCTCTATACACCTGAAGCGCAGAATATTATTACTCACTACTACTATCGCGTGAACAATGCACAGCTGATGGCGGAGCAGAAAGATCGCTTCCCGCAGACCAACCTGTTCCGGGTGGAAGAGGCGTTTGGCGGCTGGGATAAGGTGATGAAGACGCACTTCGTCAGCGGCGGTGAGCTTGATAAGTTGTTAGCGGCGGGGCGCGGATAATGTTTGCAGCCAGCCAGAAACGCGTGTTGCCCGGCTTTGGTCTCAGCCTCGGCACCAGTCTGCTCTTTACCTGTCTGATTCTGCTGCTGCCTATCAGCGCGGTGATCATGCAGCTGTCGCAGATGACGCTGCAACAGTACTGGGATGTGGTGACCAATCCGCAGCTGATTGCCGCCTATAAAATAACGCTGCTCTCTGCAGGCGTCGCCTCACTGTTTAATGCGGTGTTCGGCATGCTGATGGCATGGATCCTGACCCGTTACCGTTTTCCGGGGCGGACGCTGCTGGATGGCCTGATGGATCTGCCGTTTGCACTGCCTACGGCGGTGGCGGGTCTGACCCTGGCCGGACTCTTTTCGGTCAACGGCTGGTATGGACAGTGGTTCGCTCAGTTCGACATCAAAATTTCCTATACCTGGATTGGTATCGCCATCGCCATGGCCTTTACCAGCATTCCGTTTGTGGTGCGTACCGTACAGCCGGTGCTGGAAGAGTTAGGCCCGGAGTATGAAGAGGCGGCCGAAACGCTGGGTGCCACGCCGTGGCAGAGCTTCCGCCGCGTCGTGTTGCCGGAAGTGGCACCGGCGCTGCTGGCCGGAACGGCGCTCTCCTTTACCCGCAGCCTGGGTGAATTTGGTGCGGTGATCTTTATTGCCGGTAACATCGCCTGGAAAACGGAAGTCACCTCGCTGATGATTTTTGTCCGGCTGCAGGAGTTCGACTATCCGGCGGCCAGCGCCATCGCCTCGGTAATCCTGGCGGCATCGCTGATTCTGTTATTTGCGATTAACACATTACAGAGCCGCTTTGGCCGTCGTCTGGGAGGTCACTAATGGCTGAGGTTTCACAAATTAATCACGCTGCTCGTCAGCCAGTGAACTGGGGCAAGTGGCTGCTGATTAGTATCGGCGCGCTAATCTCGATTCTGCTGCTGGTGGTGCCGATGGCCTCCATCTTCTGGGAAGCGCTGAATCAGGGGCTGATTGTCGCTCTCAGCAATCTGGCGGATCCGGACATGCTGCACGCCATCTGGCTGACCGTGATGGTGGCGCTGATCACCGTACCGGTTAACCTGGTGTTCGGCACGCTGCTCGCCTGGCTGGTGACGCGCTTTACCTTTCCGGGTCGTCAGTTGCTGCTGACCCTGTTTGATATTCCTTTTGCCGTGTCGCCGGTCGTGGCCGGTCTGATGTATCTGCTGTTCTGGGGCGTTAATGGCCCGGCAGGCGGCTGGCTGGATGCGCATAACATCCAGATTATGTTTGCCTGGCCTGGCATGGTGCTGGCGACGGTATTTGTGACCTGTCCGTTTGTGGTGCGCGAACTGGTCCCGGTGATGCTGAGTCAGGGCAGTCACGAAGATGAAGCGGCGGTGCTGCTGGGCGCCTCTGGCTGGCAGATGTTCCGCCGCGTAACGCTGCCGAACATTCGCTGGGCGCTGCTGTATGGCATCGTGCTGACCAACGCCCGTGCGATTGGTGAATTTGGTGCGGTCTCGGTGGTATCGGGATCGATTCGCGGTGAGACCTACACATTACCGCTTCAGGTTGAATTATTGCATCAGGACTACAACACCGTTGGCGCGTTCACCGCGGCCGCCCTGTTAACCCTGATGGCAATTGTGACGCTGTTTCTGAAAAGCATTGTGCAGTGGCGTTTAGAGCAACAGCACAAACGCCTGCAACAGGAGGGAAATCATGAGCATTGAGATTAACAAGATCAACAAATCCTTTGGTCGCACATCGGTGCTGAACGATATCTCTCTGGATATTGCCTCGGGTGAAATGGTGGCGCTGCTTGGCCCATCAGGCTCGGGTAAAACCACGCTGCTGCGCATTATTGCCGGGCTGGAGCATCAGAACAGCGGTCAAATCCGTTTTCATGGTAACGATGTCAGCCGCCTGCATGCTCGCGATCGTCAGGTCGGTTTTGTCTTCCAGCACTACGCGCTGTTCCGTCATATGACGGTATTCGACAACATCGCCTTTGGCCTGACCGTGCTGCCGCGTCGTGAGCGTCCTTCAACGGCGGAGATCAAACAGCGTGTTACCCGTCTGCTGGAGATGGTGCAGCTGGCTCATCTGGCGAATCGCTTCCCGGCACAGCTGTCGGGCGGCCAGAAACAGCGTGTGGCGCTGGCGCGTGCGTTAGCGGTTGAACCGCAGATTCTGCTGCTGGATGAACCCTTTGGCGCGCTGGATGCTCAGGTGCGTAAAGAGCTGCGCCGCTGGCTGCGTCAGCTGCATGAAGAGCTGAAATTCACCAGTGTGTTTGTCACCCACGACCAGGAAGAGGCGATGGAAGTGGCGGATCGCGTGGTGGTGATGAGCCAGGGCAATATTGAACAGGTCGGCACGCCAGATGATGTGTGGCGCGATCCGGCGACCCGTTTTGTGCTGGAATTCCTGGGTGAAGTGAACCGCTTTGATGGCGAGATTCAGGGATCACAGTTCCACGTTGGCGCGCACCACTGGCCGCTGGGCTATACCTCGGCCCACCAGGGCGCGGTTGAGCTGTTCCTGCGTCCGTGGGAAATCGACGTGTCACGCCGCAGCAGTCTGGAAACCCCGCTGCCGGTACAGGTACTGGAGGTGAGCCCGCGTGGACACTTCTGGCAGCTGGTCGTCCAGCCTGCAGGCTGGCAAAGCGAGCCGGTCTCGGTGGTGTTTGAAGGTGAGCAGACAGCGCCGATTCGCGGCGAGCGTCTGTTTGTTGGCTTGCAGCAGGCGCGTCTCTATAAGGGCGATACGCCACTGCGCGCAGTTGCCTTTGCACAAAGCGCCTGATATTTTCTCTTCAACACCGGGCGGGAGTGACACTCCCGCCTTTTTTTCGCATCTGGTTTGTAAGATGCCAGGAACCGCACCGTGACGACTCTCGAAAATACCATCGGCAATACCCCGCTGATTAAGTTGCAGCGCCTTACGCCCGCCAACGGCAGCGAGGTCTGGCTCAAGCTGGAAGGCAATAATCCGGCAGGTTCGGTAAAAGATCGCGCGGCCTGGTCGATGATCAATCAGGCAGAGCTGCGTGGTGATATTTCACCTGGCGATCAGCTGATTGAAGCCACCAGCGGCAACACCGGGATTGCGCTGGCGATGATCGCGGCGATGAAAGGCTACCGACTTCGCCTGCTGATGCCCGACAACATGAGTCAGGAGCGGCAGGACGCGATGCGCGCCTATGGCGCAGAGTTAATCCTGGTGCCACGTGAACAGGGCATGGAGGGCGCACGCGATCTGGCGCAGGCGATGGCGGCGCGCGGTGAAGGCCGGGTGCTGGACCAGTTTAATAATCCCGATAATCCGCTGGGTCACTATCAGACCACCGGCCCGGAATTGTGGCAGCAGTCGAACCAGCGCATGACCCATTTTGTCTCCAGCATGGGCACCACCGGCACCATTACCGGCGTAGGACGATATCTGAAAGAGCTCAACACGGGCGTGCAGGTGATCGGTTTGCAGCCCAGCGAAGGCAGCAGTATTCCAGGCATTCGTCGCTGGCCGCTGGCCTATCTGCCGGGGATCTACCGTCCCGATCTGGTGGATGATGTGATAGATATGACGCAAAAGGAAGCGGAAGAGACGATGCGCGCGCTGGCACGCCGTGAAGGCATTTTCTGTGGCGTCAGTTCAGGCGGCGCGGTGGCGGGTGCGCTGCGCATTGCGCAGGCCAATCCTGGCAGCGTGGTGGTGGCGATCGCCTGCGATCGCGGTGACCGTTATCTCTCTACCGGACTCTATCATCAGTAACCTCTGCTGATGCGGAATCAGGCCTGTGCGTGCATTTACTGCCCACAGGCCTTTTTTTAACCCCAATTTTCAGTGCCAGATAGACTGAATCTGTAAGGATCGCGTAAATCAGGCTGCGCGAATGTTCAGCACAGGACAAAATAGCGGCAATTCTCCAGAGAGATAACCATGAAAATTTTGCTTGTTGATGATGATGTCGAATTAGGCACGATGTTAAGCCAGTACCTTATCACCGAAGGGTTTGATGCCCAGCTGGTTCTGACCGGCAGCGCTGGCGTGCAGGGCGCGTTATCGGGAGAGTTCACCGCCATGATCCTGGACATTATGCTGCCCGACATGAGCGGCATTGATGTGTTGCGTCAGGTGCGCCAGAACAGCCGGATACCGGTGATTATGCTGACCGCCAAAGGCGATAATATTGATCGCGTGATCGGTCTGGAGATGGGCGCGGATGACTATATGCCCAAGCCCTGCTATCCCCGAGAGCTGGTGGCGCGTCTGCGCGCCGTATTGCGCCGTTTCGAAGAGCAGGCACCGCAGCCAGACGCCAGAGAGCCGCTGCGCTGGGGAGAGCTGATGCTTAATCCCGCCACCCGCATAAGCGAATGGCAGGGTAAAACCTTTGATCTGACGGCGTCGGAATTTAATCTGCTGGATCTGCTGCTGCGTGCGCCGGACAGAGTGGTGTCAAAAGATGAGCTCTCCGAAAAGGGACTCGGTCGTCCGCGTGAAGCCTATGACCGCAGCGTCGATGTGCATATCAGTAACATTCGTCAGAAGCTCAGTGCATTAACCGCTGACAGCATCAACATCGAAACCGTTCGCAGCATCGGTTACCGTATTCGATGAAGCAGAGTTACCGTGGACGCATGTTCTGGAAGATCTTTATCGGCTTCTGGATCGTTTTCGTCATTATGAGCCAGCTTATCTGGCTCGGCTTTACGCTCTCCGGTAAACGGCATGAACCGCCTGAACTCGTGGCTATCCGTCGTATTGTGGATCTGCAGATGACCTCCGCCGCGTCAGTGCTGGAGCGGGGCGGGCCTGATGCGCTGAATGCGATGCTATCGGACTGGGATAACAGCGACCGGCAGTTCTTCCACGTCACCCAACAGACAAAACCGTCACAATCAGAAAACAGCGGCAACCTGGATATCAGAGGGCGTTTTCCTGAAGAGGTGGTGCGCTGGGTTCGCGGCGCGGATGGCAAAGCCTATCAGCTGCGCTACGACCTGGATGGCATGCGTAAAGACAGCACGCTGAACATGATGCCGCGCAAATTTCTGAATATTCCTGAGCCGATGTTTGTCTTCGCCGGTTCGGTGGGATTGCTGTTCAGTCTGCTGCTGGCCTGGAATCTGACGCGACCTATGCGTCAGCTGCGGGAAGGATTTTCCCGCGTGGCTGAGGGCGATTTAAGCGTGCGGCTGTTTCCGATCATGCGTAAGCGCCACGACGAGATCTCAAACGTCGCTGAAGCCTTTGACGCTATGGTCGAGCGGCTCGATACCCTGGTGCGCGCACGTGAAGAACTGTTGCATGATATCTCACATGAGCTTCGTTCACCGCTGGCGCGACTGCAGCTGGCGACCGGGCTGGCCAGACAGACGCCAGAAAGTGTGAACAGTTCGCTTGATCGCATTGATGAAGAGGCGCGTCGGCTGGACAAGATGATCGGTGAACTGCTGACACTGTCGCGGGCTGAGCATGAAAGCATCCCGGATGAGCAATATTTTGATCTGACCGGCTTGCTGCAGGCGGTTATTACCGATGTCCGTTATGAAGCGCAGATCCCAGGCGTGCAGGTAGAGTTGCAGGTCGACGATCGCGCTGATTACACCGTGCGAGGCAATGCAGAGCTGATACGGCGCGGAGCAGAGAATGTATTACGCAATGCGCTGCGCTTCTCTCAGCCAGGGCAGCGGATTGATGTTCATCTGCGCGCAGAACAGCAGTGGCTGGTGATTCAGGTGCGCGATCAGGGGCCGGGTGTCGATGAGGATAAACTCTCCAGCATCTTTGACCCGTTTGTGCGGGTGAATTCGCCGCTGATGGGCAAAGGTTATGGTCTGGGACTGGCTATCGTGCGCAAGGTGGTGCTGGCGCATCATGGTGAGGTTGAGGCAAGAAACCGGCCAGAAGGCGGACTGGAACTGACGCTGCGTCTGCCGCACTGGCAGCCCTGAACAGGCAGAAAGCAGAAACGATAACGGCACCCGCGGGTGCCGTTATGTTATGAACGAATGCTTACTTTCTGATGCGAATCACCGGCGTTTCGCCGACGGTGACCTGGCCAGTCAGCTTAATCAATTCCTTGATTTCATCCATGTTGGAGATGACAACCGGTGTCAGGGTTGATTTCGCTTTCTCTTCCAGCAACGGCAGGTCAAACTCGATAACCACGTCGCCTTTTTTGACCTTCTGGCCTTCTTCAGCGATGCGTTTGAAGCCTTCACCTTTCAGTTCTACCGTATCGATACCGAAGTGGACGAACAGCTCAATGCCATTGTCTGATTCGATCGAAAAAGCGTGATTGGTTTCAAAAATCTTACCGATAGTGCCATCAACAGGAGCAACCATTTTGTTGCCGCTGGGCTTGATGGCAATCCCGTCGCCCACGATTTTTTCTGCAAACACCACATCTGGTACGTCTTCAATGTTCACGATTTCGCCTGACAGAGGCGCTACGATGTCAATTGTCCCAGCGCTATCCGTTTTTTCGCCAAAAAGTTTAGAAAACAAACCCATGATCTTCTCCTAAGCAGTAATTTGGGGCCAGCATCATGCGGATTAGCAGAGCGTTTTTTCCTTAATGAACTTGTTTACCAGGTTCATTAAATCTTCCGCTGTCGGTTGAGCCAGTGCCTGCTCCGCCAATGCCTTCGCATCTTCAAAATTAGTATTACGAATGATTTTCTTGATGCCAGGGATAGAAATGGCACTCATGCTGAACTCGTCCAGCCCCATTCCCAGTAACAGTAGTGTAGCACGTTCATCACCTGCCAGCTCACCACACATGCCGGTCCATTTACCTTCAGCGTGAGATGCATCAATGACTTGCTTGATTAAGTTAAGCACAGACGGCGCCATTGGGTTGTACAGGTGCGAGATCAAATCATTACCACGATCGACCGCCAGAGTATACTGCGTCAGATCGTTTGTCCCAATACTGAAGAAGTCGACTTCCTTCGCCAGATGATGAGCAATCACGGCTGAAGCCGGGGTTTCCACCATGATGCCGACTTCAATGCTCTCATCAAAGGCTTTACCTTCTTCACGCAACTGCGCTTTCAGCAGTTCCAGTTCCGCTTTCAGGCTGCGTACTTCTTCAACCGAAATAATCATCGGGAACATGATGCGCAGTTTACCGAAAGAGGAGGCGCGCAGGATGGCACGCAGCTGCGCATGCAGAATCTCTTTGCGGTCCATGGCGATACGGATAGCGCGCCAGCCGAGGAACGGGTTCTCTTCTTTTGGCAGGTTCATGTAAGGCAGGTCTTTGTCGCCGCCGATGTCCATGGTACGCACGATAACGGCCTGTGAACCCATAGCTTCAGCGACGGCTTTATACGCCTGGAACTGCTCTTCTTCGCTTGGCAGTGAGTCACGATCCATAAACAGGAATTCGGTGCGGTAGAGACCCACGCCTTCAGCGCCGTTACGTTCAGCACCGGCGATATCGCGCACAGTACCGATGTTGGCGCAGACTTCAACCTGATGACCATCCAGCGTAACGGCTGGCAGATCTTTCAGCTTAGCTAATTCATGTTTTTCCGACAGATACTGGTTCTGTACGGCTTTCAGCTCTTCCTGAATCGCTTCTGAAGGATTGACGTGAATCGCATTGTTAACGCCATCCAGAATCAGGAAATCGCCATTTTTCACCGTGACGGTCACATTGCCGGTACCGACAATGGCTGGGATCTCCAGCGAGCGCGCCATGATTGAGGTATGTGAGGTACGGCCACCCAGATCGGTGATAAAGCCCAGCACCTTCTTCAGGTTCAGCTGTGCGGTTTCTGACGGCGTTAAATCTTTTGCCACCAGAATGGATTCGTCCGGAATAGCGCTCAGGTCAACGATATGCAGACCGAGGATGTTTTGCAGCAGACGCTTACCGATGTCACGTACGTCAGCCGCACGCTCTTTCAGATATTCGTCATCTAACTCCTCCAGTGCTTTCGCCTGGCCATCGATGACCGAGTAAGCAGCAGCATCGGCAGAAGCGTGATCTTTTTTGATCAGGTCGATGATTTCCTGCTCCAGCTCTTCATCTTCCAGCAACATAATGTGGCCTTCGAAGATTGCTGCTTTCTCTTCACCGAGGGTTTCACCCGCTTTGACGCGAATCGCTTCCAGTTGTAATGCCGCTTTGCTGCGGCCATCGAGGAAGCGCTGAACTTCCTGCTCAACCTGGTCATCAGAAATTTTCTTGCGGTTGATGACGATCTCGTCTTCTTTCAGCAGCAGTGCTTTGCCGAAAGCGATACCTGGTGATGCTAAAATGCCTGAAATCATAACGCTACCTTTTAATCACGATGGCTGATGGGACTCTGTGCGGTGCCATTGTCGCGGGACACGTACTCTACGAAAGCAATAACGCGGACAGGTTGTCCGCGATCAAGATGTTTGCACTCAATGGCGCAGAGGAGTCGATTTGCTGGAGAGCTGAGCGGAGATTACTCCAGTTCAGCCATCAGTTTGACCAGATGCTCAACTGCTTTCTGCTCGTCTTCACCTTCCGCGGAAAGGGTCACAACCGTTCCCTGGGTTAAACCCAGTGTCTGCAGCTTGAACAGGCTCTTCGCGCTCGCTGATTTACCGTTAGAGGTCACGGTAATTTCTGACTGGAAAGCTTTGGCTTCTTTAACGAATTGCGCAGCTGGGCGAGTGTGCAGACCGTTTGGTGCAGTAATGGTAACTTCTTGCTGGAACATTCTATTTCCCCAACGTTATCAGGATGAGTGTTATGGATCTAAAGTCTAGCCTGGAGCCTTTACTTTAGCCTGTGTAGGTGCGCGGGTATAGCTTCATGCTGACCAAAGACGCGCATGCGTCAAATCTACAGTCCGTTGCGTCTCAAAACCGATTCTACACGTCACCGGTTAATTATGCCGTGATTCGCCGTTTCACTGAATCCGTAAATCGATTCAGCTTGATCCACTTCAAACGCGGATTAATTTCAGGCATCGAAATAATTGGCAGTCTAAATACCAGAGCGGCGTCACTGAAATCAATCTGCCGGGTGATGAAAGTGAGATCTGCACCACAAAAAAGCACCCGATTGGGTGCTTTTTTCTCCATTTTCGGACTATCGGCCTCTGCTACTGAAGCTCTTTTTCAGTGAAGAGATCGGCAAACAGGGCAGTACTCAGATAGCGTTCACCGGAGGAGGGGAGGATCACCACAATATTTTTGTTGGCGAAGGCTTCATCTTCCTGCAGCTTCAGCGCCGCGGCAACGGCAGCACCGGATGAGATACCGGCCAGAATACCTTCCTCTTCCATCAGCCGACGCGCCGTACTGATCGCTTCTTCATTGGTGATGGCCACGACGCGGTCCACCAGATTCAGCTCAAGGTTGCCCGGGATAAAGCCTGCGCCGATACCCTGAATTTTGTGTGGGCCGGGCTTGATCTCATCGCCCGCCAGCGCCTGAGCAATCACCGGGGAATCGGTCGGCTCAACCGCGACGGTAATCAGATCTTTTTTGCCTTTGGTGTTTTTGATGTAGCGGCTCACGCCGGTCAGCGTACCGCCGGTGCCGACACCGGCAATAAAGACATCCACTTCGCCGTCCGTGTCTTCCCAGATTTCCGGGCCGGTGGTCTTTTCATGGATTTCCGGGTTGGCCGGGTTGCTGAACTGCTGCAGCAGCACATATTTATCCGGATTGCTGGCAACAACCTCTTCAGCTTTACTGATGGCACCTTTCATGCCTTTGGTGCCTTCGGTCAATATCAGCGTCGCGCCCAGCGCCTTCAGCAACTTACGGCGCTCCACTGACATGGTTTCTGGCATCGTCAGCGTTAATTTATAACCGCGCGCTGCGGCGACATAGGCCAGAGCAATACCGGTGTTGCCGCTGGTCGGTTCAACCAGTTCAACACCCGGTTTCAGAATACCGCGTTTTTCTGCGTCCCAAATCATATTGGCACCGATACGGCATTTTACGCTGAAGCTCGGGTTACGGGATTCAACTTTCGCAAGGATGCGGCCGTTACCGATGCGGTTCAGTCGAACCAATGGCGTATGACCAATTGTCAAAGAGTTGTCTTCATAGATCTTACTCATAGCCTGTCCTTAACTGTATGAATTATTGGGAACCCTATGAGCATACCTTTTCTGCCTGGTGGCGGAAGGAAAGAAATCGTATATCTATATGTCGCCCGGCAATAAGCCCTGCTAAAAAGAGCATAAGGCGCGCTGATGAATTTAACGCAACTCATGACGTGCCAGCGTTGACCGGTAGCGATCGACCCACATGGCGGTGGCACCGCAGACGGCAACCGGCATGATCACCAGGTTCAGAACCGGGATCATGGTGAACAGACTGATTAGCGCGCCAAACTGCATATTGGCCGTTTTGTGTTGACGCAGGGCGTTGCGCATCTGCTGAAACGGCACTTTGTGGTTATCGAACGGATAGTCGCAATACTGGATGGACAACATCCAGGCGCTGAACAGGAACCACAGCACCGGCGCAACGGTCTGGCCAAAGCCAGGAATAAAGTAGAGCAGCAGCAGTCCCAGCGCGCGGGGCAGGTAATAACCCAGTTTTTGCATCTCGCGCTTCATAATGCGCGGCACATCCTTGATCATTCCAGCCCAGCCGCTGTCCGGCAGAGGCTTGCCTGTCAGGCGGCCTTCCAGCTGCTCGGCCAGCAGGCCGCAAAACGGAGCGGCAATTAAGTTTGCCAGGGTCGAAAAGAAGTAGCTAAACACCAGCACAATCGCAATCACCGACAGCGGCCATAACAGATAGCTCAGCCACTGCAGCCAGTCCGGAATATGGGCCATCAGCCGCGGGATCCAGTCACCGAGACGATAGAACAGCCAGATGAAAGCGCCACCCAGCATCACGATATTGATCAGCAACGGCATCACTACAAAGCGGCGAATGCCAGGCAGACGTACCAGTTTCCAGCCCTGGCTAAAGTAGTGCATGCCGTTAAAATTTGAGACGGAATTCTCAATGGCCATAAAGCCAGTTCTCCTGAAGATGTTAAGGCGCGCCCACTATAACCTGGCTTTTTCTCCAGGCCAGGTGCCGTTTGGGTAAAAAAACAGCGAAAAAGCGTGGGTTGCCTATCTTATTTGTCAGAAAATAGTGCACAGACTTGCACTTGTGTAGCAGGGCAAATACAGTTAGAGGATAAAGTTTGCCGCGGTGGCAAGGTATTGGAACAACAGAGAATACAATGATGCAGGATTTGCGTCTGATATTAATCGTTGTTGGCGCGATCGCCATTATAGCGCTCCTTCTTCACGGGCTGTGGACCAGCCGTAAAGAGCGTTCGTCAGTGTTCCGCGATCGCCCGCACAAACGTCTAAAACAACGTGATGAAAATGATGAGCAGGACCTGATTGACGACGAGGATGATGGCGTCGGCGAGGTTCGCGTTCGTTCTGATCGCAACGTACATCAGGAACCGCGTTTCGATGAGATTCGCGAGCCACAGCCAGAAGCGCCGCGTAAGCCTGCGCCCGCTGAGCCTGTGCGTCAGCCTGCGCCACGACCCGCACCGCAACCCGAACCTGAAAGCGACCCGCTTTTTAACACGGCACCGCAGCCTGCTCCGCAGTCGCGCCCTGAACCGGTTCGTCAGCAGCCCGCACCCACCTTTGTCGCGCCGCCCGTTCAGGCCGACCCACTGCTGGATCTCGACCCGCTGGAATCTGTACAGCCAGCACCGCAGTACCAGGCAGAACCTGAGCCGCAGCCTGAAGTGACACCGGCGCCCGCGCCAGCACAGCCTGCTGCTAAAGCGCCAGCGGAAAAACCGAAAGAAGCGGTACTGGTGCTGCATGTTGCCGCACACTCGGGCGGTGAACTGAACGGTGAGGCACTACTGCAGGGTATTCTCCAGGCGGGCTTCCAGTTTGGTGAAATGAACATTTTCCATCGTCATCTCAGTCCGGCTGGCAGCGGCCCTGTATTGTTCAGTCTGGCCAATATGGTTAAGCCGGGCTCATTCAATCCTGACCTGATGACCGATTTCAGCACGCCTGGCATCTCTATCTTTATGATGGTGCCTTCTTATGGCGATGCGAATCAGAACTTCAAGCTGATGCTGCAGTCGGCTCAGCGTATCGCTGATGATGTAGGTGGCGTGGTGCTGGATGATGAGCGTCGCATGATGACGCCACAGAAGCTGGAAACTTACAAAGCGCGTATCCGCGATGTGGTTGGCGTCTGAGACCTGCGCTAAACGCTATCTGAATTGTTAAAAACAAACCCCCGCCTGTCGGGGGTTTTTTATCTGATGGGGCTTTATGAAATCCGTCCAGGATCACATCACCGAACTGCGCACCACGTTGCGCCATCATGAATATCTCTATCACGTTATGGATGCGCCGGAAGTGCCGGATGCTGAATACGATCGTCTGATGCGCGAACTGCGTCAGCTGGAGGAGGAACACCCGGATCTCATTACGCCAGACTCGCCGACACAACGCGTGGGTGCCGCGCCGCTGACGGTCTTCGAGCAGGTGCGCCATGAAGTCCCGATGCTGTCGCTGGATAACGCCTTTGATGAAGCCACGTTTATGGCTTTCAACAAGCGGGTGCAGGATCGCCTGAAAAGCAGTGACGACATAACCTACTGCTGTGAACTCAAGCTCGATGGCGCTGCGGTCAGCCTGATGTATGAAAATGGTCTGCTGGTCCAGGCCGCAACGCGCGGTGACGGCACAACCGGCGAGAACATTACCGCCAATGTCCGCACCATTCGCGCTATCCCGCTGCGGCTTAAAGGCGACAACATTCCGGCACGGCTGGAAGTGCGTGGCGAAATATTTATGACGCAGCGCGGCTTTGAAAAGCTGAATGAGGAAGCACGCCGGACTGATGGCAAAGTCTTTGCTAATCCGCGCAATGCAGCAGCCGGTTCTCTGCGTCAGCTGGATCCGCGCATTACCGCCAAACGTCCGCTGACCTTCTTCTGCTACGGTTTTGGCCTGCTGGAAGGCGGTGAGATGCCGCACAGTCACATGGGGCGTCTGCAACAGTTTAAAGCCTGGGGCCTGCCGGTCAGCGACCGCATTAAGCTGGTGAACAACGCAGAAGAAGCCCTGGCCTTCTATCGTGATATTGAGCAACAGCGTCCGAATCTGGGTTTTGATATTGATGGCGTGGTGATCAAAGTCGATTCACAGGAACTGCAGGAAAAACTGGGCTTTGTGGCGCGCGCGCCGCGCTGGGCGATTGCCTTTAAATTCCCGGCACAGGAACAACTGACCTGGGTGCGGGACGTCGAATTTCAGGTTGGCCGCACCGGGGCTATCACACCGGTAGCTCGCCTTGAGCCGGTGCAGGTCGCGGGCGTGATCGTCAGCAATGCCACGCTGCATAATGCGGATGAAATCGAGCGGCTGGGATTACGCATCGGCGATCGGGTGGTCATTCGCCGCGCCGGTGATGTGATCCCGCAGGTGGTCAACGTGGTGCTCGCCGAGCGCCCTGAACAGACGCGTGAAGTCCTGTTCCCGGCACACTGTCCGGTTTGTGGTTCCGAGGTTGAACGGGTCGAAGGGGAATCGGTCACGCGCTGCACGGGCGGTTTAATCTGCGGTGCTCAGCGCAAAGAGGCGCTGAAGCATTTTGTCTCGCGCCGGGCACTGGATGTTGATGGCATGGGCGATAAGATTATCGACCAGTTGGTGGAGAAAGAGTACGTCAACACACCTGCGGATCTGTTCCGTCTCACGGCGGGCAAACTGACCGGACTGGATCGCATGGGGCCGAAATCGGCGCAAAACGTTGTCGACGCGCTGGAGAAAGCGAAATCGACTACGCTGGCGCGTTTCCTCTATGCACTGGGCATTCGTGAAGTGGGTGAAGCCACCGCTGCCAATCTGGCTAACCATTTTGGTGAGTTGCAGAAGGTCATGGATGCCGATCTTGAGGCGCTGATTGCGGTGCCGGATGTCGGCAAAGTCGTTGCGGCACACGTGCGCAACTTTATGGAAGAAGAAAGCAACCGTGAGGTTATCCGCCAGCTGGTCGAGGATATCGGTATTCACTGGCCGCAGGTGGTGGTGGTGAGAGCCGAAGAGATCGACAGTCCGTTCGCGGGTAAAACGGTGGTGCTGACCGGCTCACTGTCGCAGATGAACCGCGATGATGCCAAAGCGCAGCTGATCGCACTGGGCGCAAAAGTCAGCGGAAGTGTTTCGAAGAAAACCGATTTGCTGATTGCCGGTGAAGCGGCCGGTTCAAAGCTGGCGAAAGCAGCGGAGCTTGGCATTGAAGTGATTGATGAAGCAGAAATGATCCGCCTGCTGGGAGCCTCAGATGGATGAACATCAGCTGGTGGCGATAGCTAATACGCCTATGCCGTTTGGCAAATATAAGGGGCGGATGCTGATCGATCTGCCTGAGCCTTATCTGCTGTGGTTTGCCCGCAGTGGGGACTTTCCGTCTGGTCTGCTGGGTGATCTCATGCAACTCACCCTGACAATAAAAATTGAGGGTCTGGAAGGGTTAGTTAAACCGCTTCAGACCCGTAAGTAACGCTGCCCGCACTGGCGGGCAGCCGATCTATTTCTGAGACTCCATCACCGAATCTTTGACCTGCACAGCCTGCTGCTTCTCATTGGTCTTCTTATAACGTCCGGCAATAAATGAGCAGACCATCAGCTGTACCTGATGGAAAATCATCAGCGGCAGCACAATAATCCCCACGGTACTGGCCGGGAACAGGATATTCGCCATCGGCACGCCATTCGCGAGACTCTTCTTCGAACCACAAAACAGCACCACAATCTCATCGGCGCGTTTAAAGCGGAACAGACGCGAGGCCAGCAGGTTGATAATCAGCACGGCGGTCAGCAGAATGATTGAGCCTGCCACAATCCACAGCAGCGTAATCAACCCAACGCGATGCCAGATGCCATTAACCACCGCTTCACTGAAGGCGGAGTAGACCACCAGCAGAATCGAGGTCTGGTCGGTTTTG
The DNA here is from genome assembly GCF_011800685.1 of Pantoea sp. EKM10T. Lineage (NCBI taxonomy): Bacteria > Pseudomonadati > Pseudomonadota > Gammaproteobacteria > Enterobacterales > Erwiniaceae > Pantoea > Pantoea sp. EKM10T. The sequence goes on along the minus strand of NZ_JAALEU010000004.1, from coordinate 188,590 downwards.
CCAATCAGGCTGCGGTGCTTCTCAACCCAGCCACCGATCCAGCGCCGTGAGAGGTGTCCCAGTACGAAAGGCACCATCAGTTGCAGCATAATCTTCCCGATCTGCTCCAGTCCATCGCTGGGCGCGCTGCTGTGAATATCCATCACCAGGTTCACCAGCAACGGCGAAATAAACACACCCAGCAGGCTTGATGCAGAGGCGCTGCATACCGCTGCCGCAACGTTACCGCCCGCCATGGAGGTAAACGCGATAGCGGATTGCACGGTCGCAGGCAGGATACAGAGGTAGATAAAGCCGGTATAAATTTCCGGGCCGACATTAACCGGATGCCACCAGACCAGCAACAGACCCAGCACCGGAAACAGCACAAAGGTGCTGAACATAATCCACAGATGCAACCGCCAGTGACTGCTGCCTGAGATGATCTTTTCACGCGACAGCTTGGCACCATGCATAAAGAACAGCAGTGCTATCGCTGCCGTCGCGAGATAGCTGAATATATCAACGTAGATCCCTCTGGCTGGCAGAAAAGAGGCCAGCAGCACGGTGATGATGAGTTTAATCATCATCGGATCGAGTTTTAAAAATCCCATTGTTAAATTCCGGTAAATTTTCAATAGCGCGATTGTGCGTGAAACCTGTTTAGAAATAAAATTGATTTATTGAATTAATCTATGAGCAGAATCGATGAATTATACCCTGCGTCAGCTACGAACCTTTATTGCGGTGGCACACTATGGCGGATTCAGCCAGGCGGGGCAGGCGATAGGTCTGAGTCAGTCGGCGGTCAGCCACAGTATTAAAGAGCTGGAAGCGGAAACCGGCGTGCGATTGCTGGATCGAACCACCCGGGAGGTGATGCTGACTGAAGCGGGAAAACAGCTGGCGTCACGCATGGAGCGCCTGCTGGAGGAGATTCATACCACGCTGCTGGATATCCGCAGTTTTGGCGAACAGCGCAGTGGTACCGTCAGGGTGGCAGCCAGCCAGACCATTTCCGCTCATCTGATGCCGCAATGTCTGGCCGCCAGCCAGCAACACTTTCCTGACATCAAAGTGATACTGCACGATCGCGCCCAGCAGTGGGTGCTGCAAAGTGTGCGTAACGCCGAAGTCGATTTCGGGATTGTGATTGGGCCACTCAGCGACAGCGATTTTGACAGCATCGCGATTCTGGATGAGCCTTTCCTGCTGCTATGCCGTGATGATGATCCGCTGGCGCAGGTGGAAAGGGCAGAATGGTCAATGCTGGATGGCCGCACCATGGTGCTTCAGGACTATGCTTCGGGTAGTCGGGTCCTCATTGATGCGGCGATGCAGCAGCAGAATATCAGGGCTGAAGTCGTTCAGGAGATTGGTCATCCCGCTACGCTGTTTCCGATGGTACAGGTGGGGATCGGCATCAGTATTCTGCCCGCGCTGGCGTTACCGTTACCGGCGGATCGCGCATTAACGGTGCGGCGTCTATATCCTGAAATCAATCGCAGCCTCACGCTGATCAAGCGTAAAAACCGCTCGCTTACGCCTGCTGCCGAAGCGATCTGGCAGGAGGTGCGCCAGCAGGCGACGCTGCTGGCGCAACAACGCGAGGCCAGGCCCGCATTTTAGATGTAGACGTCAATTTTGTTGGTGTCGGTAGGGCGGTTAATCCCGTCTGCTTTGCTCTCACTGACGGACGAGCTGTCACTCTTTGGCTGATCCTGCTCGGCCTGCTTCTGTTCCAGCTGAGCAATCTGTGCCTGCAGCATGGTGATTTGTGACTGATACATCTGCTGCATTTCAGACTTCTGTTCGTCAGTCAGTTCTTTGTTGTCGGCCAGCTCTTTGACTTGCGTTAAGACGTTCTGAATCTGTTTATTCAGCGCCGCGACCTGCGAGGCAACACTGCCGCCACCGCTGTCACCGCCACTGACTGCACTGCTTAGAATTCCGGAAATTGAAGACATCATTTTTCTCCCTGTAAGTTGTCAGATACGTTATCGGCACGCTGTGAAACGACTTGAGAGCTGAAATTGTTAAGTTTGCGAAAAGGTGAGAGCTTATCTGTTAAGCCAATGTCAGTGCAGCAGAAAAAAAACAGGCACCAAAAAGGGCTAAAAGACAGCAGATAAACTTAAAGCGAGGGGATCACAGGCCTGTAGCAAAGCATCGCGGGACAGGGACAAAAACGCCGGGAGCGTTTTTGAACAACGCAAAGCGTTGGCCCGTCTGCGGGCGCACCTCAGGGATGAGGTGCGTAATCGCCCGCGCTGAGCCTGCCATGGATGGCGATTTTGCGTCTTTGCGAAAGGCCTGTGCTCCCTGAGCCAGCACTTTGTTTAAAGTCTGAAATAGCTGGAAAAAGCAGTTCCACTCTGAAGCGCAGGAAATCCCTCAATAGCAGAAACGAATAAAGCGCCTTAAAGGCGCTTTATTCTGAATTGGTGGGTCGTGCAGGATAGCCTCGGCCCGTCGTGGGCCTCGCCCTGCGGGTGATGCTGTCGCATCAGCCTGAATCGCTCCCGGCGATTCAGTCGAACCTGCAGCAGGTTCTCACCCTGCACGGTAAAGTCCGTGCCCCGGAAACGAAAAAAGCGCCTTAAAGGCGCTTTATTCTGAATTGGTGGGTCGTGCAGGATTCGAACCTGCGACCAATTGATTAAAAGTCAACTGCTCTACCAACTGAGCTAACGACCCGAAGTGGTGGGTGATGACGGGTTCGAACCGCCGACCCCCTCCTTGTAAGGGAGATGCTCTACCAACTGAGCTAATCACCCACTTCGTACTTCAGTACTACTAACAGGCAAGATATGGTGGGTGATGACGGGTTCGAACCGCCGACCCCCTCCTTGTAAGGGAGATGCTCTACCAACTGAGCTAATCACCCATATCTTCATACCTGTTCACTGCGGGCCACGCTGTTAAGAGTGGTGGGTGATGACGGGTTCGAACCGCCGACCCCCTCCTTGTAAGGGAGATGCTCTACCAACTGAGCTAATCACCCCCGCTGTGTGGAGTCGCATTATAGGGATAGTTGATTTTGAGTCAACGCTTTTTAAAACATAAATGTGCGTTCGGTTTATTTTTAAACACCCTGTCGCGCTTTTAGCCAATGTGCTGGTTTTACTGGCAGAAAAGCCCCTTTTCCCGGGCGGCAACTGGCGGGCATGCATTGAGGATTCACCGTCAGATGCTAGAATGTGCCCACTGTTTTTTCGCGTCTAACCTGTTTTTTGTCATCCAGACAGAGAACCCGCGCATCTAAGGCAATACTCAATGAAAATCAAAACACGCTTCGCGCCCAGCCCGACTGGCTATCTGCATGTAGGTGGCGCCCGTACCGCACTTTACTCCTGGCTCTTTGCCCGTCACAACCAGGGCGAGTTCGTGCTGCGCATTGAAGATACCGATCTGGAGCGCTCCACGCCGGAAGCTATCGAAGCCATCATGGATGGCATGAACTGGCTGAGCCTCGACTGGAATGAAGGCCCTTACTACCAGACAAAACGTTTTGATCGTTACAACGCGGTCATTGATGAAATGCTGGAAGCGGGTACAGCCTATAAATGCTACTGCTCTAAAGAACGTCTGGAAGCGCTGCGTGAAGAGCAGATGGCCAACAACGAAAAGCCGCGTTACGACGGCCGCTGCCGTGACAGCCATGAACATCATGCAGATGATGAGCCGTGCGTTGTGCGTTTCCGCAATCCGCAGGAAGGTTCGGTCATCTTTGACGACCAGATCCGTGGCCCGATTGAGTTCAGCAACCAGGAGCTGGATGATCTGATCATCCGCCGCACCGATGGTTCGCCAACCTACAACTTCTGCGTCGTCGTGGATGACTGGGATATGGGCATCACCCATGTGATTCGCGGTGAAGACCACATTAACAACACGCCACGTCAGATCAACATCCTCAAAGCAATTGGCGCGCAGGTTCCGGTGTATGCCCACGTCTCAATGATCCTGGGCGATGACGGCAAAAAGCTCTCCAAGCGTCATGGCGCGGTAGGGGTGATGCAGTATCGTGATGATGGCTACCTGCCAGAAGCGCTGCTCAACTACCTGGTTCGTCTGGGCTGGTCACATGGCGATCAGGAAATCTTCAGCGTGGCCGAAATGGCTGAGCTCTTTACCCTGGATGCAGTCAGTAAGTCTGCCAGTGCGTTCAACACTGAGAAACTGCAGTGGCTGAACCATCACTACATCAATACGCTGCCGCCAGAATATGTGGCGACACACCTGCAGTGGCATATTGAAGAGCAGAAAATTGATACCCGCACGGGGCCGGAACTGGCGAAGTTGGTTGGTCTGTTAGGCGAGCGCTGCAAAACATTGAAAGAGATGGCTGCATCCTGCCGCTACTTCTATGAAGACTTTGCAGAATTTGATGCCGATGCCGCGAAGAAACATCTTCGTCCGGTAGCGCGTCAGCCGCTGGAAGTGGTACGCGATAAGCTGGCCGCGATCGAAGAGTGGACGGCTGAAAACGTACATCAGGCTATTCAGAGCACCGCAGATGAGCTGGAAGTCGGGATGGGGAAAGTGGGCATGCCGCTGCGCGTGGCCGTAACCGGTGCCGGTCAGTCACCCGGACTGGATGTCACCGTGGAAGCAATAGGCCGCAGCCGCAGCGTTGCACGTATTGAGCAGGCGCTGGCCTTTATCAGTGAGCGGGAAGCGCAGGCTTAATAAACAGAACCGGAAGCTTCGCGCTTCCGGTTTTTACTCTTCAGTGATATCCAGACGCTGCAACATGCCTTTAATACCTATCCGTAATATCAGCGCTGACAGCTGCTCCTGTTCAGCCTGACTCATTTGCGGAACCGCATTTACTAACAGTGCCGTCAGTGAATCTGCCGGAACCCTGTACATTGCGGCAGGTTCGTGCAGGCTACGCGTCGAATGGATAAATTTTTCTACGCGATCATCGACATGAATCAATCGCGCCTTGCCGCCCTGAATGCCGGGTCTGGGCAGGGTGGTCCAGTTTTCGCGCTTAATCCATTTGTTCACTGTCTGTCGGCTCAGGCCCGTCTCTGAGGCGAGTTCTTCGGGTGTTAACCATTCCTTTTTCATCATACCTTCCCTGATAAATACACCTTACTCTTCGCTGATTCCCAGTCGCTGCAAAACGCCCTTGATACCTTCGCGTAAGATTAGTGCAGTGAATTGATCCTGCTCGTCCTGAGTCATTTGCTGGACGGAACTTATTAATAACGCAGGTAATGAATTAGACGGAGTGCCATAAGTTGCCGTCGGCTCGTTAAGGTTACGGGTCGACTGAATAAAATTTTTCACGCGCTCATCAATGTGAATCAATCGGGCTTTACCGCCTTGCACACCGGGCTTCGGCGTGGTCGTCCAGTTTTCCCGCTTGATCCATTTATTCACCGTTTGCCGACTGTAACCCGTCTCTGCAGCCAGCTCTTCGGGGGTAAGCCATTCCTTTTTCACGATGCAGTCCCTGATTAATACATTAGCAGGACATATTACAGCAAAACGTAACGGGTGAAAGTAACTGAAGCTGAAATTGCCTTTTGTCTCTCGACAAAAGGCAAAACATCATTACTGAGGATTACTGGCGGGTTCAGCGGCAGGGCGGAATGCAAGGAAATAGGCCAGACCAACGAACACGGCACCACCCACGGCATTGCCTGAGAAGACGGCAATAAAATTAGGGAAGTACTCTGCCCAGCTCATCTGACCGGCAAAAATGGCGGCCGGAATAATAAACATGTTAGCGACAACGTGCTGGAAGCCAATGGCCACAAATGCCATCACCGGGAACCACATGCCGAAGATCTTGCCGACCACATCTTTACTGGCAAAGGCCAGCCATACCGCCAGGCAAACCAGCCAGTTACAGCCGATACCGGAAATAAAGGCGTGCAGGAAATCAGCGTGGACTTTTGCAGAAGCGATAGCAACGGTCTTCTTCAGGTAATCGCCCTCGGTCATACCCAGCATGTGACCAAAGAACCAGGCGACAGCCACGCTGCCGAGAAAGTTAGCCAGGGTAACCCAGAACCAGTTGCGCGCCACGCTCATAAAGCTGATGCGACGGGCGAACCAGGCCACCGGTAAGGTCATCATATTACCGGTCAGCAGTTCACCACCCGCCAGCACGGTCATGATGATCCCCACCGGGAAGACCGCGGCACCTAACAGGCCACCAAAAGAGCCCCATTCAGCGGGAAGGGTGTTGATCACGTGAAGATCCAGCAGGAAGCCGGTCGCAATAAATGCGCCCGCCATAAAGCCGAGAATCAGAAGGATGCTGACAGGTGCACGGCTTTTAGCCACGCCTGACTGGATCGCCAGTTGTGCGATTTCTTTAGGTGTATGCAGCGACATAGTATCTCAGTAGTTTTTTTATGATTAATGGGACGATAACGCCTGGTGGACGCGTGGTGCGCGGGAGAGGGTCCCGGGTACCACTAAATTAGCGGGCTAAGTTTTGCATGCGAAAAAGCCGAAGACAAGAAAATTCCTATAACATATTTAACCGTGAATTAACCTGACGGCAGACTGAATAACAGTTAAAAAACGGTCCTGTGTGAACAGACACGATTTTCCCCTGCAGCATGCTGCTGAAACTTCGCAGGTTGCCGCCTTTTTCAGCGATCAAACAGAGAATGTCATTTTGCCGTTGACACCCCGGAGGGGGTTTCATATTATGCCGTCCGTCGCTTAACGCGACAGTTTTTCGGTTCGGGGCTATAGCTCAGCTGGGAGAGCGCCTGCATGGCATGCAGGAGGTCAGCGGTTCGATCCCGCTTAGCTCCACCAAACTTCTTCCCGAAAGTTTGGCACTGAAAAACGATTCCAGATGTGGGGGTATAGCTCAGCTGGGAGAGCGCTTGCATGGCATGCAAGAGGTCAGCGGTTCGATCCCGCTTATCTCCACCATTTTCTGACACGCCGTTGTCAAAATCCTTTCTGATTAATCTCTTATTCGCCAGTTGCTGCGGATCCCAACGCTATTGCTTTGCCATTCACGCTGCTGCGCACGCTTAATTGCGTTATTAACCGGCATAACCTGTCATGACATCCGATGCTGTTTGCAGGACGTTGTGCCGCCTCTCGTGCACGATCTGAATGCAGATGTGACATGTGCAATGAAAGAGGTAACGCGGGAAAGGGGAATCAGCGGGAAGCAGAACAAGGATAGAGCAGAAAGAGAAGGGCGAGACCTGCTCGCCCTTTGATGCTTAGAGTAGTGCGCAGAACCGTGCTTAGAACGCCAGAACCAGACCGGCGATAGCGGCGGAAAGCACGCTGACCAGCGTAGAGCCGTACAGCAGCTTCAGACCAAAGCGGGAAACCACGTTACCCTGTTCTTCGTTCAGACCTTTAATCGCACCGGCCACGATGCCGATAGAAGAGAAGTTAGCGAACGAGACCAGGAACACAGAAAGAATACCTTCTGAATGTGGTGACAGCTGACCCGCGATTTTCTGCAGATCCATCATGGCAACAAACTCATTCGACACCAGCTTGGTCGCCATAATACTGCCGACCTGCAACGCTTCGCCAGCAGGTACGCCCATCACCCAGGCAAACGGATAGAAGACAAAGCCGAGAACGCCCTGGAAAGAGATGCCGAAGATCAGATCAAACAGCGCATTCAGACCTGAAATCAGCGCGATAAAACCAATCAGCATGGCGGCAACGATAATCGCGACGCGGAAACCGGCCAGGATATACTCGCCCAGCATCTCAAAGAAGCTCTGGCCTTTGTGCAGATCCTGCAACTGCAGATCTTCTTCGTTTTCTACACGATAAGGGTTGATCAGCGACAGCACGATAAAGGTGCTGAACATGTTGAGCACCAGCGCGGCGACTACATACTTCGGCTGCAGCATGGTCATGTAGGCGCCGACAATCGACATCGATACGGTCGACATCGCGGTCGCGGCCATGGTGTACATGCGGCGCTGTGACATTTGGCCCAGGATATCTTTATAGGCGATGAAGTTTTCTGATTGTCCCAGTATCAGAGAACTCACGGCGTTGAAAGATTCCAGTTTTCCCATGCCATTCACTTTCGACAGTACGGTACCAATACCGCGAATCACCCATGGCAGGATACGGAAATGCTGCAGAATACCGATCAGCGCAGAGATAAAGACGATAGGGCACAATACGTTAAGGAAGAAGAAGGCCAGACCTTTGTCGCTCATGTTGCCAAAGACGAAGTTAGTACCCTCAGCGGCATACTTCAGCAGATGGTCAAAGAAGCCCGCGAATCCTTTGACGAAACCGAGTCCCGCTTCTGAGTTCAGGAAGAACCAGGCGAGCACAATTTCAATCACCAGTAGCTGTATAATGTAGCGAATGCGAATGCTTTTACGATCGTGACTAACCAGCAAGGCGAGTATCCCGACCACCACCAGTGCTAAAAGAAATTGCAAAATATGGGACATGGTTGCTCCAAATTTGAGGAGGGTTGTATTTTGTTGCGTATTCTATGTAACGCGTTACTTAAAAACGAGATCTGAACCACAATATAAGTATTCGCTATCGTTATATTTTCCAGAAAAGTTCCAGAGATCACGTCCTGTTTACAAATACTTCACTTCAGATAACCACATAATTATTGTCTGAATTTTACACCGGGCGTAAAGTGACACTATTGCTCACATTTTTAGCAATCACATCCTTTACTGTAATGTATAGCAATGGCTATACTTTATAGCAGCATCTATTACACCGATAACAACAAACGAATTTCACTTGCACCTGCTAACCCCTAAGCTGCCGGGGCAGGCAAATGTTCAGACAGGGTACCGGATATGTTTGAAAGTCGTACCGCCGAGCGCGCCGCTCGCGGAGTCAGAAAAGTCAAACTCGCACTACTGGGGCCCGCTTTTATCGCCGCTATCGGCTATATCGATCCGGGCAACTTTGCGACCAACATTCAGGCGGGCGCTGCTTACGGCTACAAATTGCTGTGGGTGGTGGTATGGGCCAACATCATGGCCATGCTTATTCAGCTGATGTCAGCAAAGCTGGGTATCGCTACCGGCAAAAACCTCGCTGAACACATCCGCGATCGTTTTCCCCGGCCTGCCGTCTGGTTTTACTGGGTGCAGGCGGAAATTATCGCCATGGCCACTGACCTGGCGGAATTTATCGGTGCCGCGCTGGGGTTCAAACTGCTGCTCGGCATTTCTTTGATGCAGGGCGCGGTGCTGACAGGCATCGCCACGTTCCTGATATTGATGTTACAGAGCCGGGGGCAAAAGCCGCTGGAGCTGGTGATTGGCGGACTTCTGCTGTTTGTGGCGGCGGCCTATATCGTCGAACTCTTTTTCTCCCAGCCCAGTGTCAAAGAGCTGGTGATCGGCATGGCGCTGCCCGCGTTACCAACGTCGGATGCCGTATTCCTGGCGGCGGGTGTGCTGGGTGCGACCATTATGCCGCACGTGATTTACCTGCACTCCGCGCTGACGCAGGGCAAAAGTGAGGACAGCAAAGGTCAGCGGTACTCCTCAACTAAACTGGATGTGGCGATTGCCATGACCATCGCCGGATTTGTTAACCTGGCGATGATGGCGACTGCCGCAGCGGCGTTTCACTTCAGCGGCCACAGTAAAATCGCTGAACTCGATCAGGCCTATCTGACGTTGCAACCGCTGTTAGGTCAGGCAGCGGCGACGGTGTTTGGTCTGAGCCTGGTGGCCGCCGGATTATCTTCAACGGTGGTCGGTACGCTGGCAGGGCAGGTGGTGATGCAGGGCTTTATCCACTTCCATATTCCCCTGTGGGTGCGCCGAACCGTCACCATGCTGCCCTCCTTTATTGTCATCTGGGCAGGCTGGGACCCGACAAGGGTGCTGGTGATGAGTCAGGTGCTGCTGAGTTTCGGTATTGCGCTGGCGTTGATTCCGCTGCTCTCCTTTACCGGCAACCGCGAGCTGATGGGCGATGATATGGTTAACTCGCGTCTGATGCAGAATACCGGGCGACTGATCGTGCTGCTGGTGATTACGCTGAATCTTTACCTGCTGGTGGGTGAAGCGCTGGGGCTGTAGCGGTTATGGTAAACAAGAAAACGCCCGGCTATGCCGGGCATTTTCTTGTTGGCAACGTCTGGCCAGGTTCGCAGTGATACCGAGCCAGCGCAGGAAACACGGTCAGATCGGAAAGACGCAAAATCCGTCATCCATGACATGCTCGGCCCGCGCGATTACGCACCTCATCCTTGAGGTGCGCCCGTAGCCGGGCCAACGCGTTGCGTTGTTCAAAAACGCTCCCGGCGTTTTTGTCCATGGCGCGGGACGCTTTCCTCTTCTGACCGTGTTCCCTGCGCGTTGAGTTTATGCGTTGCGGCCAGAATCACACTGATTGAAGTCTTTGTGTTGTCTGAAACGCCCGGTTCTGCCGGGCGTTTTTATTAATGGCGATCGTGTCCGTGATGGTCTGGACCGCGATGGTCAGGACCACGACGGTCATGATGATCCCAGCCACGATCACGATCGCGGCGATACTGATGTTCCCAGCGACGCTCACGGTCGCGCTCATGCCAGCGGCGTTCGCGCTCCCACTGCTGCTGACGACGCCACTCTTCGTGTCGCCACCAGCGGCGTTCGTTGTAAGAATAGCGGTCGTTCCACCAGCGCGGTTCACGCCAGCGACCACCATCCCAGTAATAGCCACGGCGATCGCGATCGCCAAGATTCAGGGTGACGCCGGGGGCCAGAGTAATAGAGGCACTGGAGGCCTGGGCTTTGTGGTGTGCCAGCGGCGACAACAGGGCCAGCAGGGCAGCAAAAATAAGGGCTCTTTTCATTTTCTTCTCCTCATCAACAGTCTGACGCTGTTGCGGCGCAGCGATTATGCCTGCGTATTGCTGTTGTTACCGCATCATTGTGTCGGAAGATTGTGAGGAAATTGGGGAGAGAAAGGGGTTTGAGACTATTCTGGCGCAGAAAACGCCCGGCCTCAGCCGGGCGCTAAAACCGTTACAGCAGCGCCGCGTCAATCGCAGCTAACTCGCTGTCGCTGAACTGACGGCGAGCGAGCATCGCCACCGCGTCATCGATCTGGGCTGTTTTGCTGGCTCCGATCAGTACTGAAGTCACACGCTCATCGCGCAGCACCCACGCCAGCGCCATCTGCGCCAGCTTCTGTTCGCGCTGCTGCGCAATAGCATTAAGCTTGCGGACTTTCTCCATCTTCTCATCCGTCAGCTGGTTCTCATTCAGGAACTTGCTGCCGCTGGCCGCGCGCGAATCTTCCGGAATGCCCTGCAGATAGCGATCGGTGAGCACGCCGCCTGCCAGCGGAGAGAAGGCGATACAGCCGACGCCCGCATCGCCCAGCGTCTGAATCAATCCCTGCTCAGGTGTGCGTTCAAACATCGAATAGCGCGGCTGGTGAATCAGACAAGGGGTGCCGAGATCGCGCAGGATAGCTATCGCTTCGGCGGCGAGATCGGCCGGATAGTTAGAAAGGGCAGCGTAAAGCGCTTTGCCCTGGCGCACCACATGATCCAGCGCGCGCATCGTCTCTTCCAGCGGGGTTTCCGGATCGGGACGGTGATGATAGAAAATATCCACATACTCCAGCCCCATTCGCTTCAGGCTCTGATCCAGACTGGCGACCAGATATTTACGCGAACCCCAATCCCCATAAGGCCCCTGCCACATGGTATAGCCCGCTTTAGTGGAGATGATCAGCTCATCACGATGGGCACGAAAATCTTCCCGCAGAATACGCCCGAAGTTCTCTTCGGCTGAGCCAGGGGGTGGACCGTAATTGTTGGCTAAGTCGAAGTGCGTGATGCCAAGGTCAAACGCATGACGCAGCAGCTCACGGCTGTTATCGACCCGGGTACTGTCACCAAAGTTATGCCACAGTCCCAGCGAAATGGCGGGCAGTTTGATTCCGCTGCGGCCGCTGCGGCGATATTCCATCTGTTGATAGCGATCGGGATGAGGGAAAAGGGACATTCAGCGCTCCTGGGTAAAAACGGGGATATGTGCCAAAAGTCTATCAGTGTATACGGTTACACTCAGTGACAGCGCGCTGCAATTCGCATTTTTACAGAATATTCCGCCAGCGTAACGTCGCCTTTCCAGCCATTGCGGCTGGCTAAAATAGCGGCACGCCTCGCTAATTTCATCCTGTGTCAGATACTTAACCCGACTCTTCCCTGAAAGGAATGCGCAATGTCCACGTTCACTGTTGGAGATTACCTGCTGACCCGTCTGCAGGAGATTGGTGTAAAGCATCTGTTTGGCGTGCCGGGCGACTATAACCTGCAATTTCTTGACCACGTCATCGCCCATCCGGCCATCAGCTGGGTAGGCTGCGCTAATGAGCTTAACGCAGCCTATGCGGCAGACGGTTATGCACGCTGCAACGGCGCGGGAGCGCTTTTGACCACCTTTGGTGTGGGCGAGCTCAGCGCGATTAATGGCATTGCGGGCAGTTATGCCGAGTATCTGCCGGTGATCCATATCGTTGGCGCGCCTGCGACGCAGGCCCAGTTGCAGGGGGATTGTGTTCATCATTCGCTGGGCGATGGCGATTTCCAGCATTTTATTCGCATGGCCACAGAAGTCAGTGCGGCAACGGCACAGCTTACCGCCGACAACGCCACGGCTGAGATTGATCGGGTGATCGTCAGTGCGCTGCAGGCCCGTCGTCCCGGCTATTTGTCGCTGGCCGTCGACGTGGCGGCCATGGAGGTGCAGCCACCCGCGCAGCCCCTGAACAGTCATCAATCCTCTTCGCCCGCTGCGCGTCGCGCTTTCAGCGATGCGGCGGAACGTTTGCTGGCACCGGCGCAGCGGGTTTCACTGCTGGCCGATTTTCTTGCGCTGCGCTGGCAGCAGCAGTCCGCACTGGCCGCGCTGCGTGAACAGTGTGCGATTCCCTGTGCCAGCCTGCTGATGGGCAAGGGGGTTCTGGATGAACAGCAGCCGGGTTACGTCGGTACCTATGCCGGTGAGGCCAGCGCAGGTCAGGTGTGCGAACAGATCGAGCAGGTGGATGTGGCGATCTGCGTCGGGGTGCGATTTACCGACACCATTACTGCAGGCTTCACGCAGCAGTTTAACCCTGAGCGACTGATTGATCTGCAGCCCTTCAGCGCCAGCGTGGGCGGTGAAAATTTTGCGCCGCTGTCGATGGCGGATGCGCTGAGCGAGCTGCTGCCGCTGTTTGAACGCTATGGCCAGCAGTGGCAACCCGGCGCCACGCCGCCCGCCGCGCAGCCTGCAGAACCGGCGGCAGCGATCAGCCAGCAGGCGTTCTGGCAGGCTATGCAGGCATTCCTGCAACCCGGCGACCTTATTCTGGCCGAGCAGGGGACAGCCGCCTTTGGGGCCGCCGCGTTAAGATTGCCCTCGCAGGCGCAGCTGGTGGTTCAGCCATTATGGGGATCAATCGGCTATACTCTTCCGGCAGCATTTGGCGCGCAGACTGCCGATCCTGATCGCCGGGTTATCCTGATCATCGGGGACGGTTCGGCGCAGCTGACAATTCAGGAACTGGGTTCGATGCTGCGTGACCAGCAGCGACTGATACTCTTTTTGCTGAATAATGAAGGCTATACCGTCGAACGGGCGATTCATGGCGCAACACAACGTTACAATGATATTGCCCAGTGGAACTGGACGGCCTTACCGCACGCCCTTAGCCTGCAGGGCCAGGCGCAGAGCTGGCGTATCAGTGAAACGGTGCAGTTAGAGGAAGTGATGGCGCGACTCTCAGAGCCGAAGTGGCTCTCTCTGGTTGAAGTCGTCATGCAGAAAGAGGATTTGCCGCCACTGCTACGAAAAGTCACCGCCTGCCTGAATCAACGCAACGGCGGCTAAGATTCAGATAGTTGCCGCTGTGCAGGGTGGACTATCGCGGTTAGGCTGTAGCACACCTGAGTAAGACGCTCACCAATCGCACCGGTGAGCGTTGTTGTTTTATGGGCAGAATTTTATAGTGTCCTCCAACTCTTAAGACCCCAAGCGGAGCAACAGAAGAATGACAACCTATGCCTTGGTCGGCGATGTCGGCGGTACTAACGCACGCCTCGCCCTGTGTGAGGTGGAAAGCGGCAGCATCACCCAGGCCAAAACATTCTCAACATCAGAATACGACAGCCTCGAAGCCGTCATCCGCCACTATCTTGATGAACAACAGCAGGACGTTAAAGATGGCTGTATTGCCATTGCCTGCCCGATTACCGATGACTGGGTTGAAATGACCAACCATGACTGGGCGTTTTCCACGCGCAAGCTCAAAGAGAACATCGGTTTTGAACACCTGGAAATCATTAACGACTTCACTGCGGTATCTATGGCGATCCCGATGCTGACCGCCGAAAACGTGATTCAGTTTGGCGGTACAGAGCCAGTCAAAGATAAACCTATCGCGATTTATGGTGCCGGCACCGGATTAGGCGTCAGCCATCTGGTGCATGTGGACAAGCGCTGGGTCAGCCTGCCAGGTGAGGGCGGTCATGTCGACTTCGCTGCCAACAGCGAAGAAGAAGATCAGATCCTGGAAGTGCTGCGCGAAGAGCTGGGCCATGTTTCAGCGGAACGTGTGCTGTCAGGTGCCGGTCTGGTTAACCTCTATCGTGCGATAGTTAAAGTGGATAATCGCGTGCCGGAAAACCTGAAGCCGAAAGATGTCAGCCAGCGTGCGCTGGATGACAGCTGCACCGACTGCCGTCGCGCGCTGTCAATGTTCTGCGTCATCATGGGCCGTTTCGGCGGCAACCTGGCGCTGAATCTCGGCACCTTTGGTGGTGTCTATATTGCCGGTGGCATCGTGCCACGCTTCCTGGAGTTCTTTAAGTCGTCGGGTTTTCGTGCGGCGTTTGAAGATAAAGGCCGCTTCCGCGACTATGTTGCCAGCATCCCGGTTTATATGATTACGCACGACCAGCCTGGCCTGCTGGGCGCGGGCGCGCATCTGCGCCAGACGCTGGGTCGCGAAATCTGATTCTGTTTTACCTCGCGCGCACTGCCATTCTGCGCGCGAGCGATTTTCCCGATCTGCCTGCTTCAGCGGGGCAGGATCGGGAAATCCCCCGGACTTTTTGCTGCTCTCCTGCTTCGCCATCCCCCTTTCTGAACAGGCCTTTAACCCTCCTGCGCTACAGGCGCATCAGCTGTCGAAACTGCTTCACCTTACTGCGGCTGACCGGCACCTGAAACTCCAGATCGCGCAGCTTCAGCAGATAGGTATTGTTAAACCACGGCTCGATTTCACGAATCTTGCTGAGGCTGACGCAGTAAGAGCGGTGGCAGCGGAAAAATTGCTGTTCCGGCAGGCGTGAACAGAACTCGGTAATATTCATCGACATCACGTAGGATTCGCGCCGGGTATAAACAAAGGTCAGCTTCTCATGCGCCTCAACGTAGTAAATATCATTCACGTCAGTGACGATAATGCGCTCATCTTTGATCAGGTTGACCGTCTGCGGCGCGGGCGTGGCGCTGAGATGGCTGACCGCCTGCTGCGCCTGCGCTGTGGCTTCGAGCTTGTTTAGCATGGTGACAATCCTCGACTCCTGATAGGGCTTGAGAATGTAGTCAAACGCCTCCAGCTCAAACGCTTCCACCGCATGCTCTTTCCACGCGGTAATAAAGACAATCAGTGGCTTGTGGGCAAACTGATGGATATTCTGTGCCAACAGCATGCCATCCAGTGAGGGGATGTTGATATCGAGGAAAATCACATCAACCCGATGCTGTTGCAGGTACTTCAGCACGTCCAGACCATCGTCAAAACAGGCTTCAATCTCGATTTTGCTGTGATGCTGAATCATCCAGCTCAGCTCCTGCTGCGCCAGGAATTCATCTTCCACAATAATGGCTTTCATAACAGATTCTCCGCCAGGCGCTGGCCATTCTTACTCAGCGTAAAGGAAATCTCGGTGCCCGGCTGATGCCGCACGATATTCAATCCCTGACCCGACAAAAGTTTTACCCGATGATGCACATTGAGCAGGCCGATTTTATTACCGGGCATTTCGTTACGCGCCACCCGTGCTATCACTTCGTCACTGATGCCCTGACCGGTGTCCCGCACCGAGATCCGTACCTGATCGCCCAGATCACGGACGCTCAGCGTCACCACGCCTTTGCCTTTACAGGGCTGGATGCCATGGACAATGGCATTCTCCACCAGAGGCTGGATCAGCAGACTCGGCAGCAGAAAATGGAGATCCTCATCGACGTCATAGATCATCGTCAGCTTATCGCCAAACCGGGCCTGCTCGATGGCGATGTAATCTTTCACCTGCCACAGCTCTTTACGGATGTCGATTAGCTCATCGTCGTTCAGTTCCAGGTTGTAGCGCAGATAGCGTGACAGATTTATCACCAGCTGACGGGCGGTATCGGGATTGAGCCGGATAGAAGAGGAGATAGCATTCAGGGCGTTGAACAGGAAATGAGGATTTATTTTACTTTGCAGCGCACGCAGTTCCGCTTTATTAGCCATCTCGCGCAACTGCTCGGCACGCGATACTTCAAGCTGGGTTGAGATGATTTGTGACAGGCCGATCGCCATCTCCTTCAGCGAGCCGGTAATACGGTGTGCGCGGCGATAGTAGATTTTCAGCGTGCCGGTGACTTTGCCTTTCTCCCACAGCGGGATCACAATCATGGAGTGAATATCTTTGGTGCGATGCGCTTCATCGTTGTTCTTAATGATAATTTTACCGCTGGCGATCGACTGCGCCGTGGTGGGGCTGATGCCATCATCCCCATGTTTATAATTATGTTCGCCATAGCCGACGTAGGCCAGAATCTGTTTTTTATCGGTCATCGCCACCGCATCGGCTTTGATCTCCCGTCGGATAATGTCACAGATGTTGCGCAGCGAGTCGCTGTTCACCTGACGGAACAGCGGCAGGGTTTTATTGGCGATCTCCAGCGCCAGCTTGGCCTGGCGGGCAGCAATCGCCTCTTTTTCCCCCTCGACGCTCTGCACCAGCAGCACAATGATGCCGATACTGGAGGCACCGAGGATCATCGGCAGAGCAATTTCTGACACAATCGCCAGCCCGAGTGAGGTGGGGCGCGCCCACACAACAATCAACAACATCGTCAGGGCTTCACAGAGCATGCCGCCGACGATACCGGCACGCCAGCGGTGCTCTTTCAGTACCCGGCGATTAATACCGCCCGCGACGATACCGGCAATGATGCTGGTAATCAGGCAGGGCACGGAGGTTACGCCGTGAATATCGATCAGAAAACGGTGCAGACCGGCAATAACCCCGGTGGCGATCCCGACCCAGGGACCAAACAGAATGCCACCCGCCATCACGGCGATGACCCGCACATTCAGCAGTGAACCATCGACATCGACACCCGACCAGGTACTGAACAGCGCAAACAGGGAAAAGATGGCAGTAACGGCTACTTTCTCCGCACGGGTGTGTTCATCTTTTTGCAGCAGCTGACGAAACGGGCGGGTGCGTGTCAGAAAGAACAGGCAGATCAGCATCAGGGCGGCGCGGTCAAATACTGCCAGTAACATCGTGAAGTGGGAGGACACAGGCGACTCGTCGGCAATGGAAAGTGCCTCTATGATAAAAAATGTGATCGCGAACCGCTAGCGTCCCGATCAATCACGGCGGGAGTTAGTGTTTCAGATCAATTTTTACGGCATATCTGCAAAAAGAGGAAAGGTTGAGTGCATTAAAGGGGAACAGTTTTTTCGCCCTGCAGAGGCTGGTCGCTAAGGTGCCGTTTTGCTATGTTGCGCGATGAGGTGCGCCAGTGACCGCTGGAAAACCGCGCCCATCGGGAGCAGCATATGCAACTTGTCACCGCCAGATTAACCCTGAGTAAATTACAGCCAGAAGACTGGCAACTGTTTCGTGCCGTCCATGAAGATCGCAACACCATGACCTGGGTGAGCGAAATCCCCGATGAAGCGGATATCCGCCAGCGCTTCACCGAGCGTCTGGCCCCCTGGCAGGCGAGCAGTTTTCATATGCTCTGCCTGGTTGCGCGACGTCGTGACAACGGTGAGCCGATTGGCCTGTTTGGCTGCAGCCCCGAATGGGAGCCATACCGTCAGGCGGAGGTGGGCTATATGCTGCTGCATCGCCACTGCGGTCAGGGATATGGCAGCGAAGCCCTGGCGGCGCTGTGTCAGTTTTTGCTTGAAGCCGATTTCCACAAACTCAAAGCGATGGTGATTGAAGGGAACTGGGCGTCACGCCGTATTCTGGAGAAAAACGGCTTTCAGCTGGAGGGCACGCTACGGGATAATTATCTGCTGAACGGCTGCTGGGTGAACGATTGGCTGCTGGGGCGGCTGAATCCGCAAAAATAAAAATATTTTCCGCCACCCTCGACAAAATGATCCTCGCCACGTTATGTTCGTAACGGGTCACCACAGTGACCCGCGTCGCTCGGACGGTCCGGGCGCTTACGTAATCCAGAGGACATCATGGCTGATAACAGCACACCCCGTCGTTTCTCGCGTATCGAACGTTTACCCCCTTACGTTTTCAACATCACCGCTGAACTGAAGATGGCTGCGCGTCGGCGCGGCGAAGATATCATCGACTTTTCAATGGGCAACCCGGATGGTCCGACTCCGCCACACATCGTCGAAAAGTTATGCCAGGTGGCGCAGCGTGACGATACCCACGGTTATTCCACTTCTCGCGGTATTCCGCGCCTGCGCCGGGCGATCTCGCGCTGGTACGCCGATCGCTATCAGGTTGAGATCGATCCTGAATCAGAGGCGATTGTCACCATCGGTTCCAAAGAGGGGCTGGCGCACCTGATGCTGGCGACGCTGGATCACGGTGATACCGTGCTGGTGCCCAATCCCAGCTATCCGATTCATATCTACGGTGCGGTGATTGCCGGGGCGCAGGTACGCTCGGTGCCGCTGGTGGCGGGTGTCGACTTCTTCAATGAGCTGGAACGCGCCATTCGCGAGAGCTATCCCAAGCCAAAAATGATGATCCTTGGCTTCCCGTCCAACCCCACCGCACAGTGTGTGGAGCTCGACTTTTTCGAACGGGTGATTGCGCTGGCGAAGCAGTACAACGTGCTGGTGATCCACGATCTGGCCTATGCCGATATCGTCTACGATGGCTGGAAAGCACCATCGATTATGCAGGTGCCGGGCGCGCGTGATGTCGCCGTCGAATTCTTTACCCTGTCAAAAAGCTACAACATGGCGGGCTGGCGTATCGGTTTCATGGTGGGCAACAAAGAGCTGGTCGCCGCGCTGGCGCGAATCAAAAGTTATCATGACTACGGCACTTTTACGCCACTGCAGGTGGCGGCGATTGCGGCGCTGGAAGGGGATCAACAGTGCGTGCGCGACATCGCAGAGCAGTACAAACGCCGCCGTGATGTGCTGGTCAAAGGATTGCATGAAGCGGGCTGGATGGTGGATAACCCGAAAGCCTCAATGTACGTCTGGGCAAAAATACCGGACCATTACGCACATCTGGGGTCGCTGGAGTTTGCCAAGAAACTGCTGCAGGAGGCGAAAGTCTGTGTCTCGCCCGGTATCGGGTTTGGCGACTATGGCGACACGCACGTGCGTTTTGCGCTGATAGAGAATAGCGATCGTATTCGTCAGGCGGTACGGGGAATTAAAGCGATGTTTCGTGCCGATGGCATATTGCCAGGCAGCATAAAAATGGAAGAAGAACGCTGACAGCCAGCAGGGGCGACTCAGGGGTCGCCCCGTGGCGGCACTGTCACGCCATTACTTCAGCAGCAGAACAAAGGTTCCGAACCAAAGTAACGCGAAAAAAGATATTCCCATCAAGGCATATTTCACAAAGCAACTCCTCTGAGCGGTTACGATGATGGCGATCCCAAACCAGTGCAACGCGAACAGATGTGGAAAAGAGATCGCCATTTACAGTCATGGTCTGCTCTTTTCCGGGTTGATCTGAATAACTCAGAACAGGATCGAGCGCTAATTTACGCGTAATCCTCCCCAAATGAAATAGGTCCGTTCTGAGATATTGCTCACAATTTTACGGCACTTCGATTTCAGGGATCGCCGACATGCCTACACGTAACTGAGCCAGATGCTGTTGGTCGCCATCCAGCACAATTTTCACCGGCAGACGTTGAACGACTTTAGTGTAGTTGCCGGTAGCGTTATCGGGAGAGATCGCCGAAAAAGTTACGCCGGTGGCCGGTGCGATGCTGTCCACATGACCTGTAAAGGTCTCGCCCGGCAGGGCGTCCACCCGGATCCGCACCCGCTGACCGGGACGCACATCGCTTAACTGCGTCTCAAGATAGTTAGCGGTAATGTAGGTTTGCTGCAGTGGCACCACCGCCAGCAGACGGGTGCCGGCTGATACGTACGCGCCG
This sequence comes from Pantoea sp. EKM10T, assembly GCF_011800685.1. Lineage (NCBI taxonomy): Bacteria > Pseudomonadati > Pseudomonadota > Gammaproteobacteria > Enterobacterales > Erwiniaceae > Pantoea > Pantoea sp. EKM10T. The sequence continues at coordinate 168,275 of NZ_JAALEU010000004.1, read as the reverse complement.
GTCCGCACCGAGCGCTGACCCACCATGCCGTCAACGGGCGCAGTAATGCGGGTGTAGGAGAGATTCAGTCTGGCCTGATCGACGCTGGCCTTCGCCGCTGCAACGTCCGCTTCTGCTGAACGCACCGCCGCCTGTAGCACTCCCACCTGTTTTACTGCCGACGCCAGCGCGGCCTGACTCTGATGCACGGCTGCCAGCGCCGAGCGCTGGTTTGAGCTGGCTTTCTGCTGATCGTCGGCTGCCACGGTACCGCTTTTATAGAGGCGGTTATAACGATCGGCGCTCTGACCGGCATACTGTGCAGAGGCTTCACTGGCCGCCACGATGGCTTTCTGCTGATCAATCACCGACTGCTGCTGCTCCAGCTGTGCCTGGCTGCTCAGCAGTTTCGCCTGGCTCACCTGCAGGTCAGCCTCCGCACTCTCAAGCGCCACACGATAGTCACGATCGTCCAGCGTCGCCAGCAGCTGACCCGCTTTGACCTGCTGATTATCCTGCACCTGCACGTGGCTGATGTAGCCCGAGACTTTCGGTGCCACCAGGGTGTAGTCCGCATTGACGTAAGCGTCGTTGGTGCGGTGATCATTGCCGGTCATCAGTGACCAGACCACAAAAGCGATGGCCAGTAACACCAGCAGCAACAGACTCAGCAGCAGGGTTCTTTTCATTTCGAAAGCACGCATATTCAGTTATTCCGGGAAGGGTTTTGAATCAAAGTTTGAGGCGGCCACACCCGTTTTGGCAGGATGGCGGTAAGCAATAACAGGCAGGCGGCAAAGCCGGTCAGCATCAGCCAGCTGTCGCTCAGACCAAGGATCGTGGCCTGATGCCTGACCAGGGTGGCGAATCCGCTGAGATTATCGGCGGCGCTGATGCTGCCATCCGGCAACAGCGGCAAGCTGCTGCTGGCCTGACTGGCCGTCGGCGCTGTCATCAGCCAGCTGCGACTGGCCGCCTGATTAATCAGCACACTGGAGTGAAACTGCTCACGATGCGAAAGGAAAACCTCAACCAGCGTAGAGGCAGCGATGCTGGAAAAGCCGCGCACCGTATTAAACATCGCCGAGGCAAACGGGCCTTCTGGCGGGGCCACAACGCTGGTGGCGCTCATCAGTATCGGCAAAATAATCATCGGTTGTCCGAACGCCTGCAGGATCTGCAGCAGCCAGAAATTCTGTCTCGCCCAGTCACTGGTGATCTGTGTGCCCAGCAGACAGGAGGTCACCAGCAAGCCGACGCCCGCCGTCAGCATCCAGCGGCAGTCGATCCAGCGGATATTCAGCAGGGCTGCAATCAGCGGTGCGATCAGCAGTTGCGGCAGGCCCACCGCCAGCGCCAGCGGGGCAAACTCAAGGGTGCGAAAGCCGCTGACCTGAGCAAAATAGGCCGAAGGCAGCGCGGAGCCAGAAAGCCCAAGGATGAGCACGCAGGCCAGGCCCAGCAAGCCATGCGCCAGATTTGGCCGTCGGAGCATCTGCAATTTAAACAGCGGCAGCGGGTGAAACCACTCATTAATCAGGAAAACCAGCAGCAGCGGCAGCGCGGTGAGCAACATACCGGTAATCAGTGGCGAGTTCAGCCAGTCGAGGCGCTCACCCTGGGTCAGCACCAGAATCAGCAGCGCAACACCACTGCAGCCGGTCACCATGCCGAACAGATCGATCTGCTGAAAGCGTTCCGGTCGCAGCGGATCCTGGGGCAATCCCCATCCTGTCAGCAGCATAGCGATCAGCATCAACGGCACGACCTGCCAGAACACCATCATCCAGCTGACGTGATCGGTCCACAACGAGGCCAGCGAGGCCGCCATATTGGGGCCAAACGTCGCGGTCAGGGCATAGCCCGCCAGGCCAAAAAGTTTAAAGGGCGGCGGCAGAAAGCGCAGGGCGACCGTCATCAGCATTGGCGGTAAGGCGCCGCCAAACAGGCCCTGCAATACGCGCAGGCTGATAAACAGCGTCGGATCCCGCACCAGCGGCAGCAGAATGCCAGTCAGCATAAATCCCGCCGACACGCCTAACGTAAAACGCCGCAGCGACAGGGTGACGGCAAACCAGGGCGCAATCATCATGGCGGCCACTTCTGCCGCCTGATAGCCAGAGATAATCCAGCTACCCTGATCGTAACTGATGCCGATCGCGGCACGGATATCGGCCAGCGCGATATCACTGACGCGATCGTTCAGCCCGGAGGTCAGGGCGGCGATGAGCACGCCGACTAATCCCAGTGCCAGTTGCAGTGTAAAAGGATGAGGGGCCGGCGCGGCGGCAGGCTTAGCGTTCATTGCAGGCGATCTCGTTATTATGATGCAGTGTACTGCGATGTGATACAGGTCGTAATATTACATCCCGGTATACTGTATTGCAATGTGGTACAGGCTGTAAAAAGTGCGGCATTCGCGCTACAGTAAGGCAGCTCAAACAGGACGACGCTATGGCACATCAACCCTCCAGCCGCGAGGATGAAAAAACGGGCGGTATACAGGTCATCGCCCGTGCGGCAAAAATTCTTAATGCGCTTGGCGAACAGCCCGGCGGCATGAGCCTCGGTGAGATCGCTCAGGCGGTCGAACTGCCGCGCTCAACGGTGCAGCGTATTGTTGCCGCGCTCGACAGTGCAGAGCTGGTGCGCAGCAGCGGGGCGGGCGGATTGCGTCTGGGGCCAGCGCTGTTAAAACTGATCTCCAGCGTACATACCGATGTGGTTGATCTGGTCAGTCCGCTGCTGGAAAAACTCTCTTCCGACACCAATGAAACCGTCTCGCTGGCGCGCGCCAGCGGCAGTCAGCTGGCGATAATTCACCACGTGGTGGCGTCGCGTGAGCTTCGGGTGGTTCCGCATATGGGACTCAATCTGCCGCTCTACAGCACCTCCGGTGGACGGGCGTTGCTGGCGCTGGAGTGTGAAAAAGATGTACGGACGATCGTTGGCGACGCCTGGCAGGAGTTAACCGATATGACGGTGAAAACGCTGCCTCAGTTGCTGCAACTTATCAGGGAAGTGCGCGAAACCGGTATCGCCGTGGATCGCGGTGAAACGCTGGAAGGTATCTCTACCATGGCGTTTGCGCTGGATACGCTGTTTGGTCGTTTTTCTGTCTCTTTGCTGGTGCCCTCTGCACGTTTTCTGCGACACGAAGCCCGTTTTCGTGACGAGATGCTGAAGTGTAAAGAGGCACTGGTGCGTGAAATCGGCAAAGTCGCCGCGATAGAAGGATAAGCATTCGATGAAAACCCTGCTGATGGCCATTGATCACTCTCCGGTAGCGGAAAAAGTGGTCGCCTTAACCATTGAAGAAGCGCTGGCGCATCGCGCCGAGGTGGTCGTGCTGTGCTGCGTCGATCCCGCTTACTCCTCCTGTAATCAGCCAATGGAAATTGATGCGGGTGAGGATCCGGCCGATTTTGTGGCTGCGCAGGATGAGCAGAATACGGCAGAAATGGTGGTGCGCCATGCACTGGCTCCGTTACTGCGTGCGGGCATTAATGCGCGGGGCATGATTCTGGCGGGTGACGCGGCAGATACTATCGTTGCCCAGTCGCAGCAGCTTAAGGCCAGCATGATTATCATGGGACGTCGCCATCTCTCCTCTTTGAATCGGCTGTTAAAAGGCTCAGTCAGCGCATCGGTTATTGAGCGCGCTCACTGTCCTGTGCTGATCGACGTGCGTAAGGATTAATCCCGCCGCATGAATGCTCTGCTTTTTATTACGCTGGCCGCGTTTGCGCTGCTGGCGCTGATTGTAATTGTACTGATCAAAACCACCCGGCTGCGTTTGTGGCAGGGGCTGATCATCTTTCTGCTGCCTCTGATACTGGCGAACCTGCTCTGGTTCAGCTGGGTTGCGCCGCATCAGTTGCAGGCCAGTCAGCGTGAGCAGGCGGTAAATCAACTGGCAAAGATGCCCGGTTATCGGGTGCTGCAGACTCAGGAACCGGCGTTATGGCTGTTGCTGACCCAGGAGCTGACCCGGCGCATCCGTGCGGGGGAGCCAGCTGAGAAGGCGACGGGCGAGCTACGTGGCTGGCTGATTGAGGTGATTAATCAGCGGCTGATGCGCGGAACTGACGCGGCGGTGGTCAACTATATCAGCGTCTCAGTTGAAGAGATGCGGGCGCTGAACCAAATCGATCCGGGCCTCTGCTTCCGTTATCTCTATCCGCAGGTGAGTGGCGGCATCAATCTGCTGACCACACTGCCGCCGTCGCTGAATCGCAAAGAGGCGGATGCCATGGAGCAGCTGCTGCTGAACAGTCCATTGCCCGATCAGCCACTGGATAAGGCGCTGGCGCAGGATGATCTGCAAAAAATTGTCGCCCGGCTCTATCAGCAGTGGGGGGATAAGCTGCAGCAGCTGAATATGCCTGCCGACACGGCGGTTGATCGCTCATCGCTGTGTGCCATGTCGATTGATCTCTACAGCGCGATTCTGGCATTACCTGACAAGCGCGCCGCTAACCTGTTACGTAGAATGATTGCACTGACTGGCCAGTAAGCGGCAGCGGAGCAGCGGAATGGCGGGCGAAAAAAAGCCCGCTAAGCGCGGGCAGGGAAGAGAGGAACAGATTTTTATTTTTGGCATTTCCTGGTGTGGTGCAGTCTTCGTTTTGTCTGAATGCATCTTGTCACGCCGTGCATGATAGTGATAGCCGTTTAATCGTATTACATTAATCGGTAAAAGCTTCTCAAGTTTTGAACTTTCGCGCATTAATCCTATGGATGCGCGGCATGCTGCGTCATAAACTGCGCGGCAACGTGAGGATAACTTAATGAAAAAACTAATAACCGGCGCACTGGCGCTGATTTTGCTGAGTGGATGTACTGCCAGCAAACCCGGGGCATTTGAACGTGTAGATGAAGATCCAGGCTCAAATACCGTGCAGTACCGTTTTGACCCGGTAAAGGTCAATCGTGATGCAATGAATATTGATCTGGCGAATTACTGCAGTAATAAAGGCTTTGATAAAGTCGAGGCGTTACCTGCGCAGGAGAGTCATATTCCGGGACTGCAGAAAGCGTGGTTCCAGTGTAATTATGCTGTGAAAAGCTAAATAAAACGGGCGGGATAATTATCCCGCCCTTAAAGTGTAATGCTTTTATTTTATGCTGTGTGACATCTTTGCCCGTTAGCGGCGATGGTGACCGCCATGATACCCACCGTGATAACCTCCATAGTAGCCTCCATGATATCCGCCGCCACCCCCGCGGTGCCAGCCATTGTCGTGTCTGGGGCTGATGATACAACCACTTAATAAGGTCATCAGCGCAACCACCGAAGCGACTTTAATTAATCTCTTCATCGGAAGCTTCTCCTCTTTTCCAATGACTATGACACTACGCTGGAAAAGTGGAGTGAAGATGCAGGCTTTGTAGAGTTATTTAAGAAGGTATGACGGAATATTTCAGAGGGCTGCGTTTTGCAGCGGAGAATAATAAAGAAATAAGAATGAACTGAATAGTAAATACTATCAAAGAGAATAGTCTCAAAATCAAGCGAAAATAATTCTCATTTGAAAGTTTTTACAACTACATTATTAGCATGTCAGTTCAATGGGAGAGAAACATGGCGCATGACGTTAAAAATATTCTGGCTTTACAGGCTGAACTGGGCGAATGCCCGCTCTGGTCAGTGGAAGAACAGGTGCTGTACTGTGTCGATATTCTGGCACCCGCCATTCACCGTTTTGATCCGGTCAGCGGTGAACTGCAAACCTTCCCGCAGGCGGAAGAGGTGGGATGCATCGGTCTGCGTGAGCAGGGCGGTCTGATAGCAGCATTACGTGGCGGTGTCTGGCTGCTGGATGCGCAGGGTAAGCCAGAGAGAAAGATCGCAGAGAATCCCGGTGTGGCTGCGCAAAGTCGCTTTAATGATGGCCGCGTTGATCCCTGGGGGAATTTCTGGTGCGGCAGCCTGTGGGAACCGCAGGACAAAAATGGCGGGCTGCTGTGCCGCGTGACGCCTGACCTGAAGCTGGAGGTCAAAGCGCGTGACATTAAAATTTCCAACGGGCTGGCCTTCTCTCCCGACCGGCGCTGGATGTATCACAGTGACACGCCGAATGAAGCGCTCTATCGCTATCCATTAAATGCGCAGGGCGAACCGGGCGAACGCACCCTGTTCCGCCGTTTCGACGCGAAAGGTGGATTGCCGGATGGTGCCGCAGTGGATAGCGAAGGATTTTACTGGTCCGCACAGTTTGATGGCGGACGCGTAGTACGCATCGATCCCCAGAGCAGCGAAATCGTCGATGAGATCCTGCTGCCGGTGAAGTGGCCAACCATGGTGGCCTTTGGTGGCGCCGATCTTAAAACGCTGTTTATTACCAGTTCACGGGAAGATCGCACCGAAGAGGAGCTGGCACGCTATCCGCAGTCAGGCGATATCTTTGCGGTGGACGTCTCGGTGGCGGGCATGGCAGAGCCGCGATTCCGCGGCTAAACGTGAACGGGCCGCTCTGGCGCGGCCCGTCGTGATGGTTAATGACGTTGCAATACAGGTGTTGCTGTAACAGAACTCTGTGGTAAGCGGATGGTGAGTGACAGGAACAGGGAGATGACCAGCAGCGTCATAATCAGGCTGAAGGTGACGGTGAACCCGCCAAACAGCGAGGCGACCAGTGAGCCCAGCACGCTTCCGATACCAAATCCGAGATAGAGCAGACCATAGTTTTTTGTCAGGTTGTTAAGGCCGAAAAAGTCACTGACCAGCGACGGGAATACCGTGATGGTACCGCCAAAGCTGAAGGCTACACAGGCGAGTGACAGGAAGAAGGTGATCTCATTCATTCGGGTAAACAGCAGCACGCTCATCCCGATCAGCGACACGATTTGCGCCAGTGAAATAACCCGGATGCGCATCATTTTGTCAGACAGTATGCCCAGCACCAGACGGCCACTCAGGTTGGCAATCGCAATCACCGTTACCGCACTGGCAGCGGTCTGCGTAGTCAGATGCACCAGCCCTTCGCCGATATCTTTGGCAACGCCTATCACATAGAGACCGCTCATGCAGGCTGTCAGGAACATCAGCGCCAGCATCCAGTACTGAGGCAGACGCACCGACTGTGCCAGTGTGTAATCCCGCGCATGTTGCTGACCATTCGTGCTGCTCCCGGTATCCTGAAGGGGGGCATCACGCATCAGCAGTGCACCGAGGATAATCATCGACATCGCGAGCACGCCCCAGATCATAAAGGTCTGCTCCAGACCCACCGTTGCCAGCAACGCCCCGCAGATAAATTTGAATCCCAGACTACCAAGACCGTAAGCGCCAATCGCACAGGCAGAGATCATCCCTTTGCGCTCCGGAAACCACTTCACGCAGTTTGAGAGCGTCATCAGGTAACCTGCGCCATCCGCCAGACCCACCAGCAGCCCGGCGCTGAAATAGAGCATCATCAGGTTATTAGCATGCGCGGTAAGCCAGAAACCCAGCGCCATCAGCACACCCGCCCCGATAGTGACGCGGCGTACGCCAAAACGTTCCTGTAATTTACCGGCCAGCGAGGAGGCAATAGCCAGCCCCAGACTCAGCAGACCAAACGAAAAAGCGACCTGACTGACCGTCGCATCCAGCTTCTGTGACAGCTGGCCGTTGAACAAACTCCATGTGTAGACTGACCCCAGCGCGAACTGAGTGATTACCGTTCCGAACAATGTAAGCCAGCGAGCACGCTGGTAAGAAGCCTGTTGAGTCTGGTTCATAATTTTTCTCTCCCATCCGGGAATCTGGAAACTGCGGTCAGAATAAAGCAGTGATTCGCGCGCGTGAGCAGTAAAGGCATGAACGGAACGGATCGGGGAATGAAATGCCATTCAGGCGGTATGAATGGCATCGGGAGGGGTTGGCAACGTCGCGTCAAAAGTAAGCAAAACGGCAGCTTAATGATTAAGCGTAATTAGCCGTAAGATAATGTTTCAATCAGATGATTCTGTGAGCAGGTTTTCAGATTATTTGCCAGGCTAAGAGTTCACTTATCAGGAGGAAATATGAAAGACCGGACATATGAATCCAGCACCAGTGAGGATGAAGTTTGCTGCATCATCGGTCAGGCGGTGATTGAACTCAGTACAGAACAACAGCCTGTGACCAAATCGACGCTGGCATTAAAACTGCTGTCGATGGCCGATCGTGATAGTGACGATGAGCGTGTTTTGCTCTACTGGATTGCGCGTAAAGCGATCAATAAACCACAGAAACTCCTTCAGCAGCAGTGGGCATAACGCCCATCCGGACGCGGGCCTCAGCCCGCCTCCGCGTCAGATGATTATCCGGCGACGACTTGCCGGCCAACGGGCAAACATCACGACATTGCCCAGTAAAATCATGACAAGGCCAGGGATGGCGCTGGCATGCCACTCATATCCTTCATAACGGGTAGAGAGTGCCAGCGCCACCAGCGGAAACAGCACCGTTGTATAGGCAGCCCGACTGGCTCCGATACGTCCCACCAGCGTAAAATAGGCCCCGAATCCCATCACCGATCCCACGATAGCCAGATAGATCAATGCCCCAAACCACTGTGTATTCCATGTCGGCTGCAGCGAAACACCCTGCAGCAGCGAGACCAGTGCCATGATCAGCGCACCGTATAACATGCCGTAACTGTTGGTTGTCAGCACGTCACGTTGCAGACGCTGATGCCGCTGACTGATCATATTGCCGAATGAAAATCCCAGCGTACCCAGCGCACTTAACCCAATGCCCCACATCAAGCCGGTCGAGGCCTGAGTGCTGCGCAGATCGTGCCAGAACAACGCAACAATGCCCGCCATGCCGAGCACTATCGCCGGAATCAGACGTGCGGAAGGGCGCTGACGGAAAAATATCCAGCTGTTAATGGCGTTATACATCACCGCCATAGAGAAAATGACCGACTCCAGTCCGCTGCTGATATAGCCAGAGGCGTAATAGAAGCAGACAAAGTTGAAGCCAAAAACGCAACAGCCCTGCAGCACACAGAAGAGGTGATCCTGCAGCGTCAGCCTGTGCAGACGCTTTATCAGCTTAAGCAGCAATAACATGACCAGCGAGGCCAGCAAAAAACGCCAGAAGACAGCGACAGTTACGGCGCTGATGCCTGCAGACTGTTGCGCATAAATCGCAATCCAGGTCGTGCCCCAGATCAGCACGACTGAGAGATACAAAAACAGGTTCATTACCAGATTCTCCACCGCAAAACGCCGAGTCTGCACCCGCAACGCTCCCTGGTCTTGCAGCGGATAGCGCAGGGTTTGCAAAATCTTGCGCATTTTTACTCTCTGTCCCGATGTGCTCTGTTTTCTGTCCCACGCAATCCGTAAACTGGCACTCTGTTTATCTGAACTGATACCCCGATGAGTCGCTTCCAGACCTTTGACATGCTGCAACGACACAAAGCACAACTGCGCGATCAGGTGCAGCTTCACAGCGGCATTCAGCTGGCAGCCTGGTTTAATAGTGGCGATCGCGTGACAAACCTCAGCGACCATCACACGCTGAGCCTTTACGTGGCGGGCGGCTACGATACCTGGCATAAAACCCCGCATGGCTGGCGTAACGGTGGCGCACCGGACCGCTTCTGTCTGATGCCGGCAGGCACGGAATCGACCTGGGATCTGCGTGCGGATCTCGCCTTTGTTCATCTCTATTGCAGCGAGAACCAGCTACGGCAACTGGCCGAACGGGTTTGGGACCGCAGTCCGGCGCAGTTAAACCTGCATGAGAAAGTCTTTTCTGCTGATGACCGCATTACCCAGCTCTATCGACACTTTCTGCTGAGCAGCGACTGGCAACAGCCCGCCAGCCAGCTGACGCTGAGCAGCGCATCAACACTCTTGCTGACCCATCTGCTGCAGCACTACAGTGAAGTAAAGTGGCAACTGCCCCAGGTGCGGGGTGGACTGGCTCCCGCGGTATTACGGCGGGTTCTGGAATTTATTGAAACCCATCTCGATCAGCCTTTAACCCTGTCTGTGCTGGCGCAGGAAGCGGCATTGAGTGAGTTTCACTTTGCCCGCATGTTCCGTCACACCACTGGCGAGGCACCACACCAGTTCGTGATGCGCCGTCGTATGGATCGTGCAAGGATATTGCTTGAGCGGCCCGATCTTACGCTGACCGATATTGCCCTTCAGTGTGGTTACCACTCTTCAGCCCACTTCAGCCATCGTTTCCGGCAGGTTTATGGTATGACGCCCTCGGCGTGTCGTCGGGAAAGTCGATGAACTTCTTAGCGGCAACAGGCACATTAGCAGCGTATAACAGTGCCACAAATCATTAACATAAATTATTATAAAAACTAACCCGTTTGGGCTGGTTCTCGTTTTCACTTTCTGCCGCTATCCTGTAAAAAAAGCATGAACCGCACTTTTTAGCATTGGGTAATTTCTCTGTTCAATCCCGCAATGAACTATTCACTGAAACATTTTTTAGTCCCAGCTATCATGCGCCCCACAGCAGAAATCTTAAGAAAAATCTTATATATCAGATCAGTATCAGATTTTTGCTGGCAAGTTTATCCTGTTACATATGGTTACATATTATCATTTCCTTTGGTTGACCCACTATTTCTAAACTCGCACCATGGGTGTTTATCTGAAAAATAAATTCAGGATTTACGCTCTTTCATCACGTCATATCGCCAGTAAATGGAATGTACTCGCTTCTGACCGCAGGTTCTGCTTTTCACTGAATGTTTAATAGCAGGAATGTTTTATGGCAGGGTAAGCCATTCTTAATATTTGACACTGGCTGTGGCGGTTTCTATCACTCCATAGAACAGGGACAGCCATGTCTAACTCTTCCTTTCAGTCCGAAATACCCAAGGCACGTATCAATTTAAAACTTGATTTGCATACGGGCGGGGCGAGCAAGAAAACCGAACTCCCCCTGAAATTACTGGTGGCGGGCGACTTCAGTAATGGTCAGGAGTCCGCGCCACTCTCTGAACGCAAAAAAGTTAATCTGAACAAAAATAACTTTGACTCAGTACTTTCCGAATATTCCCCAAAAGTAAATCTCACCGTTAAAAACACGCTTGCCGGTGACGGTAACTACTTTGACCGTGCCGAGTACATCAAGTGGAAATCGTTTCGTGAGACGGATGATTCCCGCTATATCGGTCTGGTGATGCCGCGTGTGCTGGGCCGCCTGCCGTATGGCCCGGATACCGTACCCGTGCGCAGCTTCAACTATGTTGAAGAAGTGAAAGGCCCGGATCACGACAAATACCTCTGGGCCAACGCATCCTTCGCCTTTGCATCCAACATGGTGCGCAGCTTTATCAATAACGGCTGGTGTGTGCAAATCCGTGGCCCGCAGGCCGGTGGTGCCGTTCAGGATCTGCCTATCCACCTGTATGACCTCGGCACCGGCAATCAGGTGAAAATTCCCTCTGAAGTGATGATCCCGGAAACCCGCGAATTTGAGTTCGCCAATCTCGGCTTTATTCCGCTCTCCTACTACAAGAACCGCGACTACGCGTGCTTCTTCTCGGCGAACTCGACCCAGAAACCAGCCCTGTATGACACCGCAGATGCGACAGCCAACAGCCGCATCAATGCGCGTCTGCCGTACATCTTCCTGCTGTCGCGTATTGCCCACTACCTGAAGCTTATACAGCGGGAAAATATCGGGACTACCAAAGACCGTCGTCTGCTGGAGCTTGAGCTGAACACCTGGGTTCGTAGTCTGGTGACTGAAATGACCGATCCGGGCGACGAGCTGCAGGCTTCTCACCCGCTGCGCGACGCGAAAGTGACGGTGGAGGATATCGAGGACAACCCGGGTTTCTTCCGCGTGAAGCTCTATGCCGTGCCGCACTTCCAGGTGGAAGGGATGGACGTCAACCTGTCGCTGGTCTCCCAGATGCCGAAAGCTAAATCCTGAGGCGAGGGAGAGCAGGGATGAAAATTTACCGCCCACTTTGGGAAGATGGGGCCGCTCTGGCCCCGCAACAATTCCAGCAGCAGGCCCGTTGGAATGAACGTGTTGCAGACATGGTCGCCCGGATGGGTATTTCTCATCCCTGGGGCGTGGTTGCGGCAGAATTTGATGATGCAGTGCTTGCGCTCTCGCGCCTGAATGCAACACGTCTGGTGGTGCGCTTTCAGGACGGGACCGCCGCTGCGCGCGTGCGCATGAGTCTTGATACCGTGCCGGAACAGCTGACCCGCATTCGCTCGCAGATTACCTCTCTTGAAATGGAGAAGCAGGCGCTGCTGGAAGATATCGCCGTTGGCACTCAGAGTCATGGTGAACGCCCGACCGGTCTGTAAAGTTTATACCAGTATTTTTGTACGGTCAGGGCGTGACAGGATGCGTGGAAGTGACCCTTCATGCAGAAGGCAGTGTGACGTCTGTGGGGCGCCTTTTCATGCGGGCAGGTCATTTCAGTGACTGGTCCTTTACTCCGCCGGGAGCATTATCCCGTCCCGGACAGAGTTTTGATGAAAGCACCTTTTTTAGTCTGATTCTGGCGCTTCTGCCATAACTGCTGGTATTGCAGTACCCGTTCCTCTGAATATGCCCGTATAAGCGTTAATCCTCCATATTTCCGTACGCGTCAAAATGGACAACTGGTCATGAATCACATCCCCCCACATAAAATCAAAACCGGTGGTGACCCGCGCACGCTACCGGATTATGCCGCCCTGCGTGATGAACTGAGTAAGCTGACACATCCGGCTCGCCCGGATGTGAACTGGCGTTATGCCGAAAAACGCTGTCTCTCACTGTTTGAGCAGAATGGTGTGGAGCTACAGACGCTGTCCTGGTACACGCTGGCCCGAACGCAACTGGCTGGTTTATTGGGGCTCAATGAAGGTCTGGCGATACTCGAGGCACTGATAAGCCATCAGTGGGGCGCACTCTGGCCGCAGCCTGTCCATGCCCGCATGAAAATCCTCAGCAGTCTGAGTCAGCGTTTACAGCAACTGATTCGCTCGCTCCCGCTAAATCACAGCGACCTTACCACAGGTTTTAATAACACAAACACAGCAGCAGCTTGCCCGGCTGGGTAAATTGCCTCCTGACTGGAATATTGAATACAGTCGACAGTTGCTGGAACAGGTCCGGGTACTTTGGCCGGAGCAGGCTAAGCCACTAATCCAGCAGTGGCAGCAACAGCTTAATGCTGCCGCATTGCCAACAGAACAGCTGAATGGCTGGTCTCAGGGAATGGCGACACTACAAAAACTGAGTGACAGGCTGAACGAACTGGATGTGCAGAAAGGAAAATACCTGACGGTCAGTGAGCTGAAGTCAGTCGTTTTTTCCGCTATGCAGTCCTTTAATCAATCCATACCGGCTGAAGAGCAGCTAAGGGTATTATCACAAAATCCAGCAGGCGAACCTTTGCCTGCGGCTGTCAGAGCTCAGCTGGAGATGCATCTGAAGCAACTGATTGCCCGTTATGCAGAAATAAAACAGGATTCATTAAAATAAAAAAGATATTCGAAGCACAGGTATCCAGCTAATAATCCAGACCTGGCAGGTCATAATCACAACTCATTCACTGGTGTTGATGGATTTGACCAAAGAACATAGTCAGGGCCGGCAAATGATTATTGATTCTGAGAAGAAAAAGGGCAAAGGGGGATAGCCGTCAGTAATGGCTTGTTATTGATTATTAAGAGTTTTAATTGACTGGGCGGGTTTAAGTACAGGGCAGGCCTGGTGTCCCCTGCAGGAATCGAACCTGCAACTAGCCCTTAGGAGGGGCTCGTTATATCCATTTAACTAAGAGGACAGCGGCGCGCAGTATAGCGCAAACAGGCCGTGAGATTCACTACGTCGCCGTCCGTTTGCTCATTCCGCCAGCAATTCCGGTTTTCTGCACGCGCTAACGTTACGTGCAGAAAGCGGATACAGCTGTACTGAAGTCCGGGATGTCATCCAGACTGAAGCGGCACCCCGACTCTTAAATCTTCACTCCCTCTTTACAGCAGCCACTTCCAGTAAACGTTTTTCAGACGCCCGCCTGGCAAATCGCCTTCAGCAAACAGACCAGAAAGGCAGACAGAGCGGTTCAATCTGCTCTGTCTGCCCTGGATTTACTCAGCCTTTTCCTGCTCTTCACGCTGGCGACGTTTCTCCTGCTTCTTCTTCTCAGCCTTCGCTTTAGCCACGGCCGCTTCACTCATGTCGTTGCGGATCTGCGCGTGGCTGATCAGGGCAAAAATCAGCGTGCCGCCGGTAATGTTGCCGAGCAGTGTCGGCAGGGCAAACGGCCAGAAGAATTCATGCCAGCTGATGCTGCCATTAAAGACCAGATAGAGCACTTCCACCGATCCCACCACGATATGCGCCAGATCGCCCAGCGCAACCAGCCAGGTCATCATCACAATCACCAGCAGTTTGGCACCCCCCGCCGAGGGGAACATCCAGACCATGGTGGCGATAATCCAGCCGGAGATCACCGCATTGGCAAACATCTCGCCGGGCGTATTTTCCATCACCTTCATACTGATGTTGGTAAACGCCTGACGGGTAGCTTCGTCAAATATCGGCATCTCATTAAACGCCAGCGCACCCAGTGCCGTCCCGATCAGGTTACCCAGCAAGACGATGCCCCATAAACGTAATAGCAGGGCGCCATTACTCCAGGTCGGTTTGTGCATCACCGGCAGGACTGCCGTGACGGTATTTTCGGTAAACAGCTGCTGACGCGCCATGATGACGATAACAAAACCAAAGGTATAACCCAGGTTTTCAAGCAGAAACGCCCCTGGTACGCCATCCAGATGCACCTGAAATATCCCCTTCGCCATCAGCGAGGCGCCCATGGATAAGCCCGCCGCAATGGCTGACCAGAGCAGCGCCATACCATCGCGCTCCAGCTCCTTCTCCCCATCCTGGCGGATCTCTTCATGGATGGCGGCGGCGCGGGAGGGTAAAGCCTCCTCATCGACTTCGATGTCAGTGCCCTTATCCTTCTCTTCACTCTCGACGTCGTTAGGACCCTGTTCATTACCTGATGAAGGCTTCATATTTTCTCCTGGTGATAGTGCTGTCGCGTAATAAGCGTAGCCGTTTTTTATTTGCCGATAATGTAACGATCGATGCGAATAAGCGTAACAACGTTTTTCGGAACTGCATTTTTATTCAGACTGCGGGTGATACCGCACGAATAAACCCATGGCATCGAAACTGAGCGGTGGCTCACACTTCGGCCCACAGCAACATTGTGGTAATATCCCGGCCACTTTTGGCTGGTGCGATTCCCCCCTCGATGTTGGAAATCATTACGCTCACTTGTGCATACGACGAACGTGCGCTGTTCCGGCAGCTCTCATTTCGCGTCTCTGCAGGCGACATTGTGCAGATTGAAGGCCCAAATGGTGCCGGTAAGACCTCACTCTTGCGGCTGCTGGCTGGCCTGAGCCGTCCTGAACAGGGTGAAATACGCTGGCAGCAGCGGCCAATCCTGCGGCAGCGCGAAGCCTGGCATCAGGCGATGCTCTATCTGGGCCATCATCCCGGTGTCAAAGGCGTGCTTACGCCGCTGGAAAACCTGCGTTTCTACCATCCTGATTGCAGTGATGCGCAGATCTTTGCTGCGCTGGAAAGCGTCGATCTCACGGGCGACGAAGAGGTGCCGGTTAGCCGGTTATCGGCGGGCCAGCAGCGTCGGGTAGCGCTGGCGCGTCTGTGGCTCAGCCAGGCCCGCATATGGATTCTCGACGAGCCGCTGACCGCCATCGACAAAGCGGGTGTTAAAAAATTAATGGCGAAATTCGCCCGGCATGCCGATAACGGTGGCGCAGTGATCCTGACAACCCATCAGGATTTGCCCGCGGATGCTGCGCGGGTGCGTAAAATTCGCCTCGGCGACGGGGAGGCAGGCTGATGCTGTTTCGCCTCATCCAGCGTGAATTGCGCATCGCCTTTCGCGGCGGGGCGGATGTAGTCAATCCGCTCTGGTTTTTCCTGATTGTTATTACCCTGTTTCCGCTGGGCATCGGACCTGACCCGCAACAGCTGGCGCGCATTGCACCGGGCATAGCCTGGGTTGCCGCGCTGCTGGCGTCGCTGCTGGCGCTGGAGCGGCTGTTTCGCGATGACTTCAGCGATGGCTCGCTGGAGCAACTGGTACTGCTGCCGACGCCGCTCCCGGTAACGGTTATCGGTAAAGTAGTGGCGCACTGGCTGGTCACAGGCGTGCCGCTGATAATCCTGTCGCCGCTGGCCGCGCTGCTGCTGTCACTGGATTTTAATGGCTGGCGGGCGATGGCCCTGACACTGCTGCTCGGCACGCCAACCCTGAGTTTTCTCGGCGCGATTGGTGTAGGTCTCACGGTGGGTTTACGGCGCGGTGGCGTACTGCTTAGCCTGCTGGTGCTGCCGCTGGCCATTCCGGTCTTGATCTTCGCCAGTGCGGCGATGGAGGCGGCCAGTCAGGGGTTGCCGATTAATGGCTATCTGGCGATTCTCGGCGCGATGCTGCTGGGCAGCGCCACGCTCTCCCCGTTTGCCACGGCGGCAGCGCTAAGAATTACTTTGCAATAACAGCCGTTGAAATAACCGCGCGTAAAAGACGCGGCAACACTCTTTTATCGTTAATGTGAGCATTTGATATGTGGAAAGCGTTACATCAGCTGGCCAGGCCCGAACGGCTCTATCAGTTTTCGGGGCGACTGGTGCCGTGGTTCGCCATCTCAGGACTGGCGGCGTTGCTGCTGGGCTGGGCCTGGGGCTTTGGATTTGCTCCCGCTGACTATCAGCAGGGCGACAGTTTCCGCATCATGTACATTCATGTGCCCGCCGCGATGTGGTCGATGGGCATTTATGCCTCGATGGCCATCGCCGCCTTTATCGGTCTGGTGTGGCAGATGAAAATGGCCGATCTGGTTTCCGCCGCCATGGCACCGGTGGGCGCGGTCTTTACCTTTATTGCGCTGGTCACCGGATCCGCATGGGGTAAGCCGATGTGGGGGACCTGGTGGATCTGGGATGCGCGCCTCACTTCGGAGCTGGTGCTGCTGTTCCTCTATATGGGCGTGATTGCGCTCTGGCACGCTTTTGATGACCGCCGCACCGCAGGCCGGGCCGCGGGTGTTCTCATCCTGGTCGGCGTAGTTAATCTGCCGATCATTCACTTCTCAGTGCAGTGGTGGAATACCCTGCATCAGGGCTCGTCGGGCATTCTCCAGCAGGCGATTGCGCCAGTGATGCGAACACCGCTGCGCTGGGCAATCATCGGTTATCTGCTGGTATTTATCACGCTGACCCTGATGCGGCTGCGCAACCTGATTCTGTTAACCGAACGTCATCGTCCCTGGGCGATTGATGTGGCGAAGCGAGGAGAGCAGGCATGACACCCGCCTTTTCCTCCTGGCACGCCTTCTTTGAGATGGGGGGCTACGCCTTCTATGTCTGGCTGGCGGTTGCCTGCACGCTGATTCCGCTTGTCGGGCTGACGCTGCATACCCTGTTGCTGCGCCGCCGCCTGCTGGCTGAGATCCGCCAGCGCGACGCGCGGGAACGCCGCATCCGGGCAGCGAAATCTAAAAAAGCCGCGGCTGAAGCGGCAGGAGAGACATTGTGAATACCCGTCGACGCAACCGCCTCTATGCGGCAGTGGCGATTCTGCTCGGCCTCGGCCTGGCCACCGCGCTGGTGATGTATGCGCTGCGCTCAAACATCGATCTGTTCTATACCCCAGGTGAAATCCTCTACGGCAAAGGCGAAGCGCACGAGAAGCCCGAAGCGGGTCAGCGGCTGCGCGTCGGCGGCATGGTGATGCCCGGCAGTGTCCGGCGCGATCCGAATACGCTTGCCGTGTCGTTCAAACTTTATGATGCCCGCGGCGTGGTTAGCGTCAGTTTTGAAGGCATCCTGCCGGATCTGTTCCGTGAAGGGCAGGGCGTCGTCGCGCAGGGCGTGCTGGCGGCGGGCAACCAGGTGATCGCCAAAGAAGTCCTGGCGAAACATGATGAGAAATATACGCCGCCGGAGATTGAAGACGCGATGAAGAGTAATCACACCGGCCCGCAGTCGCTGTATCAGGCGGGAAATAAATCATCATGATGCCCGAGATTGGTACTTTTCTGCTCTGCCTGGCACTGGGACTCTCCCTGCTGCTGAGCAGCTATCCGCTGTGGGGCGCAGTGCGCCAGGATGCCCGCCTGATGGCGATGGCGCGTCCGCTGGCCTGCGGTCTGTTTATCTGCATCGCGGCGGCTTTCGCGCTGCTGGTCTGGGCCTTTATCAGCAACGATTTTACCGTTGCCTACGTCGTCACAAACTCCAACAGCCTGCTGCCGGTTTATTATCGCATCGCCGCCACCTGGGGCGCGCATGAAGGATCGCTGCTGCTGTGGGTGTTGCTGCTCAGCACCTGGACATTGGCGGTGGCGATATTCAGTCGCGGTATGCCGCAGGATGCGCTGGCACGCGTGCTGGCGGTCATGGGTATGATCAATCTCGGCTTCCTGCTGTTTATCCTGCTGACCTCGAATCCATTTGGCCGCACGCTGCCGGACTTCCCGATAGACGGGCATGACCTGAATCCGATGCTGCAGGATATCGGCCTGATCTTCCATCCGCCGCTGCTCTATATGGGCTATGTCGGCTTTTCGGTGGCGTTTGCCTTTGCTATCGCCTCGCTGATGGCCGGACGGCTGGATACGGCCTGGGCGCGCTGGTCGCGTCCCTGGACCACGGCGGCCTGGGTCTTTCTGACGATTGGTATTGTCCTTGGCTCGGCCTGGGCCTATTACGAGCTGGGCTGGGGCGGCTGGTGGTTCTGGGACCCGGTTGAAAATGCGTCGTTTATGCCGTGGCTGGCAGGTACCGCCCTGATGCACTCGCTGGCGGTCACGGAAAAGCGAGGCACCTTTAAGGCCTGGACCGTGCTGCTGGCGATTACCGCGTTTTCGCTGAGCCTGCTGGGGACGTTCCTGGTGCGATCCGGGGTGCTGGTGTCGGTGCATTCCTTCGCCTCGGATCCGGCACGCGGGATGTTTATCCTCGCGTTTCTGGTGATTGTTATCGGCAGTTCGCTCCTGCTCTACGCTATTAAAGGCGGGCAGGTACGTGGCCGGGTGCAGAATGAAACCTGGTCGCGCGAATCGTTTTTGCTGAGTAATAACGTGCTGCTGATTGCCGCGATGCTGGTGGTTCTGCTCGGCACGTTGTTGCCGCTGGTGCACAAGCAACTGGGCCTGGGCAGCATTTCGGTCGGTGAGCCGTTCTTCAACACCATGTTCAGCTGGCTGATGGCGCCGTTTGCGCTGCTGATGGGGATCGGGCCACTGGTGCGCTGGCGTCGCGATGAGCCGCAGAAGCTGGCAAAGCGGCTGGCGCTGGCGCTGATCGTGACCCTGGCCTGTTCCGTCATCATTCCCTGGTGGCTGCAGGATCGCATTGAGGCGATGACCGTGGTTGGCCTGCTGATGTCACTCTGGATTATCGTGCTGACGCTGCTGGAACTGCATGAGCGCGCCACTCACCGTCATCCGTTCTTTGCCGGTTTACGTCACCTGTCGCGCAGTCACTGGGGCATGGTACTGGGCCATCTTGGGGTAGGGGTGACGGTGATCGGTATTGCATTCAGCACCCAGTACAGCGTGGAACGCGATGTGCGGATGAAGGCGGGTGATAGCATCGATATTCATCACTATCACTTTGTCTTCCGCGGCGTGCAGAATCTGCAGGGGCCTAACTACAGCGGCGGCATGGGCATCATCGATGTCACGCGCAACGGCAAACATGAAGCGACGCTGCAGGCAGAGAAACGCTTTTATACGGCCGCCCGCACCATGATGACCGAAGCGGCGATTGATGGGGGTTTCAGCCGCGATCTCTATGCGGCGCTGGGCGAAGAGCTGGAGGATGGCGGCTGGGCCGTGCGCATCTACTACAAACCCTTTGTCCGCTGGATCTGGTTCGGTGGCGCGCTGATGGCGCTGGGTGGGCTGTTCTGCCTGTTTGATCCCCGTTATCGCTCGCGCAAAAAAGCGGGAATTGAGGAGCGGACATGAACAAAAAAATCCTGTTTATTCCCCTGATGCTGTTTCTGTTGCTGGCGGCGGCGCTGCTGTGGCAGCTGACACGTAATGCCGATGGCGACGATCCGACCCGTCTCGAATCCGCTCTGATCGGCAAGCCGGTGCCGCTGTTCCGGCTGGAAGCACTCGATCAGCCAGGCAAAACCTACGACCAGCGCGTGCTGACAGATGGTAAACCGATATTGCTGAACGTCTGGGCGACCTGGTGTCCGACCTGTCGCGCCGAGCATCAGTATCTGAATACGCTGGCGGAGCAGGGCATTCGCGTCGTCGGGCTGAACTACAAAGACGATCGTCACAAGGCAGTTAACTGGCTGAATACGCTGGGCAACCCCTACGCGCTGAGCCTCTATGATGGCAACGGCATGCTGGGACTGGATCTCGGCGTCTATGGCGCGCCGGAAACTTTTCTGATCGACGGTAAGGGGATCATCCGTTATCGCCACGCGGGCGATCTCAATGCGCGCGTCTGGGATCAGGAAGTGAAACCCTTGTGGGTGAAATACAGTGCGGAGGCGGGATCATGAGAACGCTGTTACTGCTCTGCGGCCTGCTGTTCAGCATCAACCTATGGGCAAGCATCGACACGCTGCAATTTGACTCGGTGGCCCAGGAAGAACAATACCGCGACCTGACCGCTTCACTACGCTGTCCGAAGTGTCAGAACAACAGCATCGCCGACTCAAACGCCATGATTGCCGCCGATATGCGGCTGAAAGTCTATCAGCTGATGAAGCAGGGCCAGAGTCGCCAGCAGATCATCGACTATATGGTGGCGCGTTACGGTAACTTCGTCAGCTATTCGCCACCGGTCACGCCCTCAACCCTGGTTTTGTGGGCTGGTCCGGCGCTGTTTGCGCTGCTGGGCAGCGCGGTGATTATCCTGCGCAGCCGTCAGCGCAAAACCCGCAGCGAGCTGGATGAAGATGAGCAACAGCGTCTTAATGCGCTACTGAAGTCAGACAGGAAGCCGTAATGAGTGCATTTTGGATTACCCTTTTTCTGTTACTGCTGGTGGCCTGTACGCTGTTTCTGGCGGCGGGCTGGCGGCAACGACAGGCCAGCACAGGCGATCGCGATCGCCTTAATCAGCGCTTCTACCATCAGCGGATAGATGAGCTGGCACAGGACGAAGATCAGGGCGTCGTCACTGAGCGTCCACTGATGGAGCGGGAGTTACAGCAGACACTGCTGGCGGATATTCCACCGACACAGACGATGAAATCACACAGCAGCAGCCGCTGGATTTTGCTGCCGGGCCTGATCGTGCTGATTGGGGTATCGCTGGGAACTTACCTGAAAACCGGTGGCCTGGCACAGCTCACGGGCTGGAAGCAGGTGCAGCAGGCGTATCCTGAGCTGCGTGCCCGACTGATGGACCCTGGCGCTAAACCGCTGAGCATGGAGGAGCTGGCGCGTTTACAGCTCGGATTGCGTACCGCGTTGCAAACTGAACCGGATAATCTGGCTGACTGGACGATGCTGGGACGGCTCGGCATGGTGCTGAATAATGCCGACATCGCCAGCCAGGCATTTGAGCATGCGCTACAGCTTGCTCCCAACGATTTGGCGCTAAAACAGGATTATGCCGAAGTCCTGACGCGATCCCCCGATCCGCAGGATAACCGTCAGGCGTCACTGCTGCTGCAGGCATTGCTTAAAGCGGATCCGCAAAACCTGCGTACGCTGAGCCTGCTGGCATTTAATGCTTACGGACAGCAGCAATATGATCAGGCTATCGACGCATGGCAGACCCTGCTGGGTCTGTTGCCGGCCGGTGATTCGCGACAGGCGATGATCGCCCGCAGCATCGAAAAGGCCAGAAGTGCCGCCGGGCAACAGAGTCGTCAACTGGCACTGACCGTGACGCTGGCACCTAAGGCAGAAAAAATGTTACCGCAGGACGGAGTGTTGTATATTTCGGTTTCTGACGGTGCTTCACCGGTGCCGGTGGCTGTTAAGCGGATGCCGCTCAGTCACTTCCCGTTGTCGCTGACGCTGGATGACAGCAACGCCATGATGCCGGATCGCCTGCTTTCGGCGCAGCATCAGGTCGAGGTCCGGGTGCGAATCTCCCGCGACGGAAGCGCCAATCCCCGGCCGGGTGACTGGCTGGGCCTGAGCGCAGTGACGCCCTGGGATGGGCATCAGCCGATCGCGGTAGAGATTAATCAGCAGCTTCCCTGAACGCATCAACTGACCGCGTTCAGGATGATGCGTGCCATTGCCTGCTGCCTCTGGCACAAAGTCAGCTATGCTCATCGGGTAAGTCGATACGATACCGGGCTGTGACCTGAACGATGGGTAGACCTTTTTCATCCGCACAGGGAGATTGGAATGAATTATCGCCTGACCAGCCTGGCTGTCGCCAGCGTCCTTCTGGTAGGTTGTGCCAGTTCAAAGCCGGCGAATAGCGATCCTGCTCAGCGCAGCGATCCGTTCGAAGGCTTTAACCGCACGATGTTTAACTTTAACTACAACGTGCTGGATCCGTATGTATTGCGTCCGGTCGCTGTGGCCTGGCGTGATTATGTGCCGGTGCCGGCACGTACCGGCCTGAGCAATTTCCTCGGCAACCTGGAAGAACCTGCCAGCATGGTCAACGCCATCCTGATCGGTAACGGACGTGATGCAGGTATTCACTTCACCCGTTTCTTCCTGAACAGCGTGCTGGGACTGGGCGGCTTCATTGACGTTGCCGGTAAAGCGAATCCGGAACTGGCGCGTGAAGAGCCGCACCGTTTCGGTACCACGCTGGGTCACTATGGCGTCGGCTACGGGCCTTACGTTGAGTTGCCTGCTTACGGCAGCTTCACGGTGCGTCAGGATGGCGGCGACTACGTTGATACGCTTTATCCGATCCTTGGCTGGCTGACCTGGCCAATGTCGATTGGTAAATGGACGCTTGAAGGGATTGAGACCCGCGCGCAGCTGCTGGACTCTGATGCAATCCTGAAACAGCAGAGCGATCCGTACGCCTTCATCCGTAACGCTTACTTCCAGCGTCACGACTTCCTGGCGCGCGGCGGCAAGCTCAAGCCGGAAGATAATCCTAACGCAGCCGCGATTCAGGATGACCTTAAGGATATTGACGCCGAGTAATCGCCCGCGCTGAGCAGCCAGAGATGGCGGTTTTTGCCTCTTTGCGCAGCGCGTATGCTCGCTGAGCCATTAAGCGATCCACGGCCACAAAAAAGGGCGACTCACCAGAGTCGCCCTTTTTGATCGTATCATCTAGTCAGAACTTATAGTTAAAGTTCGCGCCGTAGAGCCAGGCCTTGCCTTCAGAGGTAAAGGTATAAGGACCTTCTTTCACCGTCACTTTCTGTCCGTGCATGTAAGAGATGCCTAAATCAACCGAGGCATCATCGTTAAAGGCGTAAGAAGTACCGGCACTCAGCCATAAACGATCCTGGTCCGGGATGGAGATAGAGCGCTTATCGGCCGGAACCGGGCTGTCATCAAACGCAATACCGGTACGGAACGTCCAGTTCTTGTCGTAGGAATAGGTTGTGCCCAGTGCAATGCGGTAGGCATCGTGGAAGCTTTCATCTTTATAGAACAGCGTCTGGCCGTTAGAGCCAGTGGCTTTCAGCTCCTGGAACTGGCTCCAGCTGGTGTAAGCCATGCTGTAGTGAACCGCCCACTGCGGGGCCACTTTATGCCAGCCTGACACTTCCCACATCTCTGGCAGATTCAGCGTTAACGCGCCAGGAACGGTGGTGCCGTTGGTGCCAAAAGGTACGCCTGACACTTCTGGATTATTCACCGCATTCAGCCGGGATGAGAGATTACTTTTGTAATCGCCATCAAAATCAACTTTCACTTCTGAACGATAGGTAAAGCCGAAGCGGTTATTTTCATCCACTTCATACAGGATGCCAGCATTCCAGCCGTAGCCCCACTCATCGCCTTTCAGATGGGCAACCTGCGTATCAGCCGGAACCCCCAGCCGCGCGCCTGACTCACCGGCATAACGCTCAATTTTGGCTTTAGCGTAAACCGCATCAAAACCGATGCCTGCACTAAAATGTTCATTAAACCGATAAGCGGTGCTGAGATTTAAATTGCCGGTCATCAGGTCAGTTTTACCGCCGTAACCGCCAGCGGTGTAGCCATTATTAAACTCTGTTGCTAAGCCGTAGTTTGAGGTTGCAGAGGCGCCAATCCACCACTGATCGTTGATGGGCTGGACGTAATGAATATTGGGTACCCACTGATTAGGGGCAATATTATTCGCATCCAGGCTGCGGCCACTGGGACTGCGACCACTGATATTTACATCCGGCGCAATATAGACAGCCCCGATAGAAAATTCCGGGCGATCCATTAACGCCATTGTCGCCGGGTTACGGCTGGCAGACGCCGCGGTATCACCCATTGCCCCTTCGCCTGAATATGCGCGACCTAAACCAATCGAAGAGAATTCATTTAACTGAAACCCAGCAGCGTAAACGTGGGAAGAGACAAGCGCCACTGCAGCCGCCACGGCTGACTTTGCAAACAGGTTTTTATGGTTCATGACCACAACCTCATGTGAATTATTATTTAACGCTATAACGTCGCGTAACAAAGGACGGCGGATTGTAGGGACTGATGTAAAGCGCACATATCAGACCAGTGCGGAGAGTATAGGTCCGACCTGTGTGCATGTTGCAATATTGTTTTTAAAATATTTCAGGTTTGATCGCTTAAAATTCGATCTGCATAACAAAAAGCCCCTGATCCTGGACAGCATAACCATTCCAGTTTGTTCTGGATCAATTTTTATTGTGATATTCGTCACTTAGCAACAGGTGCGTGGCGCATCTTTCAGCGAGCAGGTAAGATTTCGTCCATAAAATCGCTCAACCTATGCAATTGCTGGTCTGGAGAATGAAATGACTGATGCCATTAAAAAATGCAGTGCGACCGAAACCGCAGCCTGTTGTTGTGTTGATGTCGGCACGGTAATGGATAACACCGATTGCACCGCCAGCTGGTCAGAATGGTTTGCTCAGCGTGCCGATGCGGAAGCGAAATTAGCGCAACTGACCGAACGTGCCCGCGAGGTTGAATCAGAACCCTGTCTGATTGAATCGCGCTTCAGCGAAGTGGATCAGGGAGTGCAGCTGGATATCGATTTCACCTTCAGTTGCCAGGCTGAAACCATGATTTTTCAGCTCGGTTTGCGTTAAGTCCCATTACGCCGCGTCACTGCGGCGTTTTTCATTTTCGTGTTTCCCTTCGCACTTTTTCCCTTCCGATATTGGCGGCTCACCCGCTTGTGGTTAACACTGATCAGGTCAGACCTCTTCAGGCAATGATGCCACAGTCCCAGCCACAGGTGAGAACAATGAGCAAAGCGCAGCCGCTGCTGACGCGTGATGGTGAACGCATCGCAATAACCCACGGATTACGCACCCCTTTCTTACGCCAGGCGACCGGCTTCCATGGCATTCCCGCCATTGAGCTGGGACGTATGGTGGTCAGCGAATTAATGGCGCGCAGTGAACTGCCGGCTGAGGTGATCGAGCAACTGGTCTTTGGGCAGGTGGTGCAGATGCCGGAAGCGCCGAACATTGCGCGTGAAATTGTATTAAGCAGCGGGCTGAGTGTGCATACCGATGCCTACAGCGTCAGCCGTGCCTGCGCCACCAGCTTTCAGGCGGTAGCGAATGTGGCAGAAAGTCTGCTGGCGGGCACCATCTCTGCTGGTATCGCCGGTGGCGCAGACTCTTCGTCGGTGTTGCCGATTGGGGTCAGTAAAACGCTGGCCCGCGCGCTGGTGGATCTCAATAAAGCCCGCAGCTTCGGTCAAAAACTGCACATCCTGCGGCGTCTGCGTCCGCGTGATCTGCTGCCGGTCCCGCCCGCAGTGGCGGAGTATTCGACCGGCCTGCGCATGGGCGACACTGCGGAGCAGATGGCTAAGAGTCACGGCATCACGCGCGAAGCACAGGATGCGCTGGCGCTGCGATCCCATCAGCATGCCGCAAGGGCCTGGCAATCCGGGGTACTGAATCAGGAAGTCATGGCAGCCTTTGTGCCGCCGTGGAAAAGCGCCATCGATCAGGACAATAACGTGCGGATGAACGCCAAAGCGGAGGATTACGCCCGACTGCGTCCGGCATTTGATCGCCAGCACGGCAGCGTCACCGCGGCCAACAGCACGCCTCTCACCGACGGCGCGGCGGCAGTGATTCTGATGCGCGAGGGCCGCGCCCGTGAACTGGGCATCAGGCCGCTGGGCTATCTGCGCAGCTACGCCTTTACCGCCATTGGTGTGCAGCAGGATATGCTGCTGGGCCCGGCTTACGCTTCACCACTGGCACTGGATCGCGCCGGCATAACCCTGGCCGATCTGACGCTGATCGATATGCATGAAGCTTTTGCTGCCCAGACGCTGAGCAACCTGCACATGTTTCGCGACGAGCGCTTTGCCCGTGAGGTGCTGAATCGGCCACATGCGCTAGGCGAAGTGAATGAAGAGCGCTTTAACGTGCTGGGCGGATCGATCGCCTATGGTCATCCTTTTGCCGCCACGGGTGCGCGCATGATCACCCAGACGCTGAATGAATTACGCCGTCGCGGTGGCGGGTTAGGACTGGTCACGGCCTGCGCGGCAGGCGGCCTGGGTGCGGCAATGATTCTGGAGGCCGAATAATGGAGCAGAATGCGTTTCATCTGAAGATGCGACTGGATCACGTCGGCATCATTACGATCGATGTCCCTGGTGAGAAGATGAACACCCTGAAAGCGGAATTTGCCGGGCAGATCACCGCCATCATTGCGGAAGCGCGACGCGATCCGCAACTGGCTGGCCTGGTGCTGATTTCCGGCAAAGCGGACAACTTCATCGCGGGCGCAGACATCAGCATGATTGACCGCTGTAAGAGCGCGCAGGAAGCCGAAGCGCTGGCAAAACAGGGCCAGGAAGTAATGGCTGCGCTCGACGCGCTGCCGTTCCCGGTGGTCGCGGCAATCCACGGCACCTGCCTCGGTGGCGGGCTGGAACTGGCGCTGGCCTGTGATGCCCGTATCTGCTCGCTGGATGATAAAACCCGCCTCGGTTTGCCGGAAGTGCAACTCGGCTTACTGCCAGGCTCTGGCGGCACTCAGCGGCTGCCACGCTTAATCGGCGTGCAGCAGGCGCTGCCACTGATTCTGACCGGCAAAGCTCTGCGGGCGAAACAGGCCCGTAAGCTGGGCGTGGTCGATGACGCGGTGCCGCAGGCGATTCTGCTGGAGACCGCCATTGCCCGGGTGAAAAAGGGCAAGGTTAGTGGACGAACGCTGCCGCTGCGCGATCGTCTGCTGCAGGGTCCGGTTGGCCGTCAGGCGCTGTTTGCGCTGGCGACCCGACAGACCGCAGCCAAAACGCAGGGTAACTATCCGGCAGCAAAACGCATTATTGAGGTGGTACGCATCGGGCTGGAGCAGGGCAGTCGGGCCGGACATGAGGCTGAAGCACGCGCTTTTGGTGAGCTGGCGATGACGCCAGAATCTGTTGCGCTGCGCGGGATCTTTTTCGCGACTACGGCCATGAAAAAGGAGCGGGGCGGTGAAGCGGAACCCGGCACCGTTAAGCGTGTTGGTATCCTCGGCGGCGGCCTGATGGGCGGCGGCATCGCCAGCGTCACCGCAATCAATGCCGGGTTGCCGGTACGCATTAAAGATATCAGCCTGGAAGGGGTGAACCATGCGCTGAAAACCAGCTGGGAACTGCTGAGCAAAAAGGTTAAACGCCGCCAGCTCTCTCCGGCACAGCGTCAGCAGCAAATGGTACGTATCACGGGCGGCATCGATTATCAGGGCTTCTCACAGCACGACGTGGTAATTGAAGCCGTATTCGAAGATTTAGCCCTGAAGCAGCAGATGGTCAGCGAAGTGGAGGCCCACTGTCAGCCGCATACGCTGTTTGCCTCAAATACCTCTTCGCTGCCGATTGAGGCGATCGCCGCCGGCGCCCAGCGTCCTGAGAACGTCATCGGGCTGCACTATTTCAGTCCGGTAGAGAAAATGCCGCTGGTGGAGGTGATTCCTCATCTGAATACCTCTACCGCGACGCTGGTGACGATTGTGGCGCTGGCGCGCAGCCAGGGTAAAACTCCGATTGTGGTGGCGGACAAGCCGGGCTTCTATGTTAACCGCATCCTGACGCCCTATATAAATGAAGCGATGCGCTGCCTGCTGGAGGGCGAGCCGATTGACCATATTGATCGGGCGCTGGTGAAGTTTGGTTTTCCGGTCGGCCCGATTCAGCTGCTGGATGAGGTCGGTATCGACGTTGGCAGCAAAATCAGCCCCATCCTGTATCAGGCTTATGGTGAACGCTTTGCCGCCCCCGCTGCTTTTGATGCGGTGCTGAAAGATGGCCGCAAGGGGCGTAAAAACAGTAAAGGCTTTTATCGCTATGACCAGCCGCGCTGGCAGCGTAAAAAACCGGACGCTTCGCTGTATACGTTGTTGAAAGTCTCGCCGCAGGCCAGGCAGAGTGAAGCGCAGATTGCTGAACGCTGCGTGCTGATGATGCTGAACGAAGCGGCTCGCTGTCTTGATGAGCAGGTGGTTCGCTGCGCCCGCGATGGGGATATCGGTGCGGTGTTTGGCATCGGCTTTCCGCCTTTCTTAGGCGGCCCGTTCCACTACATGGACAAACTGGGCGCGGCGGAAGTGGTCAACAGATTAACCCGGCTTGCGCAGCAGCATGGCGAACGATTCACACCCTGTGAGGCGCTGATTCAGGCGGCTGCAAAATAGACGAAATTTTACATTTCTGCTGAAAATGGAATAACCAATCCGATTCAGCGGCTTAGAAAAGCGCCGCCAGAGTGTGCGGCGCAGCATGATTCTGAGAAGTGCTTATTTAATAAACAACCGGTTGACTATACTAAAGCCATTAGGGTAAAACACAGCGTTCATTCGCAGAGTGAAGAGTCAGGCGCTACGCGTCGGGCGATGTCGACAAACAACAGCGGTGCTTTATGCAAGTTTTTATCATGCGTCACGGCGATGCGGCTCTGGAAGCAGCCAGTGATTCAGTCAGGCCTTTAACCTTATGTGGCTGCAATGAATCACGTCAGATGGCCAACTGGCTTAACAGCCAGACGCCGGACATTGAGCGTGTCCTGGTGAGTCCCTATTTACGCGCGCAGCAAACGCTCGCGACCGTGCGTGAAGCCTTTCCCCTGCCGGAAAGCCAGGACGTTCTGCCGGAATTAACGCCGGGCGGCGATCCGGAGATGGTCGGGTGCTATCTGCAGGCCCTGGCGAATGAAGGCGTGAAATCGGCTCTGGTGATTTCACATTTACCGTTGGTGGGGTATTTAGTCTCTGAACTGTGCCCGCAGGAAGCACCGCCAATGTTCGCCACTTCCGCTATTGCCTGCGTGGAATTCGATCCCGCAGCGAGTGCCGGTAAACTGCTGTGGCAGGTCAGTCCCAAAAAGCTGGCTAAAGCAATCTGACGTCTGTGGGCCGATCATTCCGGCCCTTCTCAGGGCAATTCAGGCGGTTGCCACTCCTCAATCTCAATCAAAACCAGCAGCGCGGCGTCACCGCCGAACATTTTGGGTGCCTGATGAAAAGCCATCACCCACGGATGCTGGGCCAGCCACAGCGGCGTCTGCTGCTTCAAAATATGCTTTCCATGACCGGTCATGACGCTGGCGCAGAACAGATGTTCACGGCGGCAGGCGGCGATCAGTGCCCCCAGTTCCTGCTTGGCCTGCTGCTGCGTTAAGCCGTGCAGATCGAGGAAAATCTCCGGCGTATAGTCGCCACGACGTAATTTTTTCAGCTCAAAATGGCTGACATCGGCGCGCACATAACGGGTAGCACCTTCCGTTGAGAGCAGCGGCTGAAACTCATCCGAAAAGTAATGACTGTTGTCCGCCTGCTCTGAAAGCAGACGCTTTACCGGGATGTGGCGGGTTTTAACCGGCGCTTTGTGGACAAACGTGTCCTGTTTTAACTGGCGTGTACCCGTCATCAACTGGCGAAACAGCGCCTGGTCATCCGGGCTTAGTGGTGTTTTTTTACTCATGGCAGGTCAGTCATATCAGAAAAGGCTGTCACACAGCAGAGCCGATACCTTACCGTTAAGCGTCATTAAATGTCAGCTTTTTCACCTCGCTGCGCTGAATTCTCCCCGGCTTCATGGCACACTACTGGCCGATTTAGCAAAAGGCCTGCGGAGGGCTACGTGGACAAAATTTTCGTCGATGAGGCAGTGAACGAGCTGCACACCATTCAGGACATGCTGCGCTGGGCGGTAAGCCGCTTTTCCGCTGCCGGAATCTGGTACGGACATGGCACAGACAATCCCTGGGACGAAGCCGTTCAACTGGTCCTGCCGTCACTCTGGCTGCCGCTGGATATTCCTGAAGATATGCGCAATGCGCGTCTGACCGCCAGCGAACGTCTTCTGATCGTTGAGCGCGTCATTCGTCGCGTTAACGAGCGCATTCCGGTCGCCTATCTGACCAATAAAGCCTGGTTCTGCGGCCACGAGTTCTTTGTTGATGAGCGCGTGCTGGTGCCGCGTTCACCGATTGGCGAACTGATTGAGAACCGCTTTGCCGGTCTGGTCAGCACGCCACCTCATCATATTCTGGATATGTGTACCGGCAGCGGCTGCATCGCGATTGCCTGCGCCTATGCCTTCCCGGAAGCGGAAGTGGACGCGGTGGATATCTCTACCGGTGCGCTGGCGGTTGCCGAGCAGAACATTGAAGAACATGGTCTGATTCATCAGGTTACGCCGATTCGCGCTGACCTGTTCCGCGAATTGCCACCGCTGAAATATGATCTGATCGTCACCAATCCGCCGTATGTTGATGCGGAAGATATGGATGATCTGCCGAACGAATATCGCCACGAACCAGAGCTCGGGCTGGCGGCAGGCAGCGACGGCCTGAAGCTGGTGCGTCGCATTCTGGCCTGTGCACCGGATTATCTCAGCGAGCAGGGCGTACTGGTCTGCGAAGTGGGCAACAGCATGGTGCACATGATCGAGCAGTATCCCGACGTGCCCTTTACCTGGCTGGAATTCGACAACGGCGGTGATGGCGTCTTTACGCTGACGCGCCAGCAGATTGTCGACGCAAAACACCATTTCTCTTTTTACAAAGACTAAAAGTGGGGCGAAGCATCGCCCGCCGAACCCTGAGAAGGAAACAGCATGGCCGGAAACAGCATCGGACAATTTTTTCGAGTAACTACCTTTGGCGAGTCCCATGGGCTTGCGCTGGGCTGTATCGTTGATGGTGTGCCGCCAGGTATTCCGCTGACCGAAGCGGATATTCAGCATGATCTTGATCGCCGCCGTCCTGGCACATCGCGCTATACCACGCAGCGCCGCGAGCCGGATCAGGTGAAAATTTTGTCCGGTGTCTTTGAGGGTGTGACTACCGGTACTTCGATTGGCCTGCTGATTGAAAATACCGATCAGCGTTCGCAGGATTACGGCGCTATCAAAGATCTCTTCCGTCCGGGCCATGCTGATTACACCTACGAGCAGAAATATGGTCAGCGCGACTACCGTGGCGGTGGACGCTCGTCGGCGCGCGAAACCGCGATGCGCGTGGCGGCCGGTGCGATTGCCAAGAAATACCTGCAGATGAAACACGGTGTCGTGGTGCGCGGCTATCTGTCACAGATTGGTGACATCGCCTGTGAGCTGAAAGACTGGAGCATCGTGGAAGAGAATCCGTTCTTCTGCCCGGATGCGGACAAGCTGGAGGCGCTGGATGAACTGATGCGCGGCCTGAAAAAAGAGGGCGACTCCATTGGCGCTAAAGTCACGGTCATGGCAGATCACGTGCCGCCAGGCCTGGGCGAGCCGGTATTTGACCGACTGGATGCCGATCTGGCGCATGCGCTGATGAGTATTAATGCCGTTAAAGGCGTTGAAATCGGCGACGGCTTTGCGGTGGTTAACCAGCGCGGCAGTCAGCATCGCGACGAGATCCGCCACGATGGTTTCCAGAGCAACCACGCCGGGGGCATTCTGGGCGGCATCAGCAGCGGCCAGACCATCAGCGCCAATCTGGCGATGAAACCAACCTCCAGCATCACCGTGCCGGGTAAAACTATTACCCGCGACGGCGAAGAAGTGGAGATGATCACCAAAGGCCGCCACGATCCCTGCGTCGGGATCCGCGCAGTGCCGATCGCCGAGGCGATGATGGCGATCGTCCTGATGGATCATCTGCTGCGCCAGCGGGCGCAGAACGGTGACGTTAACAGCTCCGTACCGCGCTGGTGATGCCATGAAGGCTCTTCTGCTTACTCTGAGTGCGCTGTTGATCAGCGCCTCCAGCCTGGCGGCGACGCCGTGGCAACGCATCCAGCAGCCGATCACCGGCGCACCGCAGTCAATCGGCGGCTTTGCCAACGGCTGTATTGTTGGCGCCGAGGCGCTGCCGCTGAATTCACCGCACTATCAGGTGATGCGTCAGGATCAGCGGCGCTACTTTGGTCATCCCGATCTGATTCAGTTTATTCAGCGTCTCAGTACGCAGGTGCATAACCTGCAACTGGGCAACGTGCTGATTGGTGACATGGGCATGGCAGCAGGCGGACGTTTCAGCAGCGGTCACGCCAGCCATCAGACCGGGCTGGATGTCGATATCTGGCTGCAACTGCCGAAAACCCGCTGGAGCGCCCAGCAACTGCTGAAGCCGCAGCCGCTCGATCTGGTCGGGCCGGGTGACAAAAATGTGATTGCGCGCCACTGGCAGCCAGAAATTGATAGCCTGATTAAACTGGCCGCCAAAGATGATGATGTGACACGGATCTTCGTCAATCCGGCGATTAAAAAGCAGCTTTGTGCCGATGCGGGTAACGATCGTGACTGGCTGCGTAAAGTGCGCCCGTGGTTTGCTCACCGGGCCCATATGCATGTGCGCCTGCGCTGCCCGGCGGGCAGTATTGGCTGTGAAGATCAGCCCGCACCGCCTGCTGGCGATGGCTGCGGCGCAGAGCTGCAGAGCTGGTTCCTGCCGAAACAGCCTGGTTCGGGCGCGCCGGTGAAACGTGAGCCGCCGCCATTACCGCCTGCCTGTCAGGCCCTGCTGGATAAACATCTACTGTAAGGGATTCCATGGATTGGTTTGTGGTCAGCCCGCTGCTCGTCGGGCTGCTGTTTTTAATCGCCATGCTCGCCGGTTTTATTGATTCAATCGCGGGTGGCGGGGGATTACTTACGGTACCTTCGTTGCTGGCGGCGGGCCTCTCTCCGGCCCAGGCGCTGGCGACCAATAAACTGCAATCGGTCGGCGGATCGTTTTCCGCCAGTCTCTACTTTATCCGGCGTGGTGCGGTCAATCTGAATGAACAGTGGCTGAACATTGCCATGACGCTGCTGGGTTCCGTGCTGGGCGCGATACTGATTCAGCGCCTGCAGGCGGATTTCCTGCGCCAGATGCTGCCGCTGTTTTTAATCGCTATCGGTCTGTGGTTCCTGCTGATGCCGCGACTCGGCGAAGTGGATCGCGCGCGCCGTCTGCATGGTCTGGCCTTTGCCCTGGTCGGCGGCGGGGCCGTGGGATTCTATGACGGATTTTTCGGACCGGGCGCAGGATCTTTTTATGCGCTGGCTTTCGTCACGCTCTGCGGCTACAACCTTGCCAAAGCGACCGCCCATGCCAAGGTCCTCAACTTCACCTCGAACCTCGGCAGCCTGCTGTTCTTTATGTTCGGCGGCAAAGTAGTGTGGGGAACCGGCCTGATCATGATGCTCGGCGCTTTCTGCGGCGCGCGTCTGGGCGCAAGACTGGTGCTGAGCCGCGGACAGAAGCTTATCCGCCCGATGGTGGTGATTGTGTCTGCCGTCATGAGCATTAAATTACTGTGGGACAGCCATGGCAGCGCCGTTATGGCCTGGCTTGCCACGCTGCAATCGTAACCTAAAACCTGATACCGTCATGAACCCGACTCATCATTATGAACAGCTGATCACGCTGTTTGATCGCTGTTTCAGCGATGAATTTCAGACCCGTCTAATTAAAGGCGATGATGAACCGATCTATCTTCCTGCTGATGCCGAATCGCCGTGGAATCGTGTGGTCTTTGCTCACGGCTTCTACGCCAGCGCCTTGCATGAGATCTCTCACTGGTGCATCGCCGGTGAAGCGCGCCGCAAATTGGTCGATTTTGGCTACTGGTACTGTCCGGATGGCCGCGATGCGCTGACCCAGAGTCAGTTTGAAGCGGTGGAAGTGAAGCCACAGGCGCTGGAGTGGATGTTTTGTACGGCGGCAGGCTTTCCCTTCAACGTGAGTTGTGACAATCTCAACGGGGATTGTGAGCCGGATCGCATTGCGTTCCAGCGTAAAGTGCATGCTCAGGTCATGAGCTATCTGACGTCGGGCATTCCCGACCGTCCCGCGCGTTTTATTACCGCCCTGGCGGAATTTTATGGCAGGCCTTCATTAACAGCATCGCAGTTTCCCTGGCCGGACGATCTGTGATGCAGAAAGGCATTATTAAAAGAGGAATTGAGATGATCGCAGAATTTGAAGCGCGTATTCTGGCCCTGATTGACGACATGGTCGAGCATGCCAGTGACGATGAGCTGTTCGCCAGCGGTTATCTGCGCGGGCATCTGACACTGGCCGTCGCTGAAGTGGAGCAACTGGGCGAACATACGCCAGAAGCGCTGCAGATTCAGGTGACCCGCAGTCTGCAAAATGCCATTGCTGCCGGAGAACTCTCGCCGCGCGATCAGGCATTAGTGGTCGGGATGTGGGATAACCTGTTTGTTCAGGCACGCCAGCTCTCCGCGTAATGGTGCAGGGCGGCATGCCGCCCTTAGCGTCCGCTAAACGGCTTTTCCCTTCAGTAATTTCCTCACCCAGTAACGATTCGGATTGAGTGCTGCCAGGGTACTGGCATCCAGAGGCTGCGGCTCGCCCGCCAGCTGAGCTGCCAGTACTTCGGCCGCCAGCGGCGCACTGCACAGGCCGCGCGATCCCAGCGCCCCAAACAGATACAAGCCCTCAATATCGGGTGCGTCAGCGATATCGCTGCCTGCCGCCTGCTGTGCCGGTAAATCAGCATACTGCGCCAGCGTAGCAGCATAATCCGGCACGCCGCCCACCATCGGCAGGTGATCCCGGGTGGCGCAGCGCACCCCCATTCTTGCCTCTCCGTCACTGACATCCACCGTTTCGGCCCAGCTGCTGTCAGGCAGGCAATGCAGCAGGCGGCTGCGGTTCTCCTGCTGATCCTCCTCCCGATACGCGGTTGCGGTATCGCCACGGTGATAGCTGGCCCCGATACAGTGCGTACCAAACTGCGGGCTGACAGGCGTCAGATAGCCGTCGTAACAGAGCACCGTTTGCAGCGCGTTGAGGCCCGGCGTGGAGGGAACATGGCTTACCTGACCGGCCACCGGATAGGTCGGCAGCGGGGCGCTTTGCGCAAAGTCAGCAATCGCATGACCGTTTGCCAGTACGACGGTCGGATGACGTACCGCCGGACGATCGCTGAACGTCAGCGTCCAGTGATCATCCTCCCGGGAAAGCGCGCTCACCCGGTGCAGCCAGTGAATGCGCAATCCCTGGGTCTCGCCATGCGCCAGCATCGCGGTGGTCAGCTCTGCCGGTGAGAGCCAGCCGCCTTGCGGATAGAAAATGCCGCCACAGCCATGTTCAACATTTGCCCGTT
The DNA here is from genome assembly GCF_011800685.1 of Pantoea sp. EKM10T. Classification (NCBI taxonomy): domain Bacteria; kingdom Pseudomonadati; phylum Pseudomonadota; class Gammaproteobacteria; order Enterobacterales; family Erwiniaceae; genus Pantoea; species Pantoea sp. EKM10T. The sequence continues at coordinate 132,629 of NZ_JAALEU010000004.1, read as the reverse complement.
TTTCAGCTTCTGCCACATCGACGCCACAGGCGATGATTTCAGGCAGGTCCATCGCCAGCATCTGATCGATCTTCTTACGGCTTTTCTCATCCCAGCCCAGCTGCAGCACACCGCTCCAGTCATGCTCATAGGTGACGGTTAATTGATCATAGAGCCGCCGGGCAAAGCTGAAGGCCGAGGGAAAAAAGGTGGCAAGTGCCGGGTCGTGCTGATTGAGCAGCGGATAGAGCGCTCCCTGACGATTGCCGGATGCGCCCAGCGCGGGCGCCTCATCGGCGCAATAAAGCGTTACCCGCCAGCCGCGACGCAGCAGCGCCAGCGCCAGGGTGGCACTGGCGACGCCGCCGCCAATCAGGGCTACATCACGCTGCTCCGCAGCCTGACGATGATACCAGGGCTGTGCGGCGGGCAGCGGAGGCGCATCCTGCAACGGCCCGCATAGCATTTCGCGCTTCGGACCAAATCCTTTGCGGCGGATGACCGCAAAGCCCGCCTGCTGCAGACCGCGCCGGACAATGCCTGCGGCGGTAAAGGTCGCGAAGGTCCCCTGCGGCCGCGCCAGTTTTGCCATCATGCCGAACAGCTCCGGCGTCCACATATCCGGGTTCTTTGAGGGCGCGAACCCATCCAGGAACCAGGCATCTACCTGACGATTCAGGCTCTCATCCAGCTGGCCCATCAGCAGGTTAATATCGCCCAGCCACAGGTCGAGCGTGATGCGGCCGCCATCAAACAGCAGACGCTGACAGCCGGGCAGGGCAGCGGGCCACTGCGCCTGCAGCGCCTCCGCCCAGGGGGCCAGTTCGGGCCAGTGCTGCTGCGCTGCGGTTAAATCTTCACGGGTTAACGGAAATTTCTCAAAGCTGATGAAATGCAGACGTTTTAAAGTGGCGTCGGGCTGTTCGCGCTGAAACGCATCGAACGCCTGCCACAGCGTCAGGAAATTAAGACCGGTGCCAAAACCGCTCTCCGCCACGATCAGCAGATCGCGCGGATGCTCAGCAAAACGCTGGGGAAAACCGTTGCCGCCAAGGAAGACATAGCGTGTCTCTTCCAGACCGTTGTCATTAGAGAAATAGACATCGCCAAACGCTCGGGAAACAGGTGTACCCTGTTCATTCCAGTTTAGCTTTGCATGTTCAACCGGGGTCAATTTCACGGTAAAGGCTCGTTTTTCAGGCAGTGGCGCGATTCTAGCGACCCGCGTGACATGACGCAAATTTACAAAAGGAAATAGCTGATCGGACTTGTTCGGCGTACAAGTGTACGCTAGAGTGCATGCCAATTAAGAAGAAGTGGATGAGGAAGATTGAATGAAACGTGCTGTGATTACTGGCTTAGGGATCGTTTCCAGTATTGGTAATAACCAGCAGGAGGTGCTGTCATCTCTGCGTGAAGGACGCTCTGGCATCACCTTTTCTGAAGAGATGAAAGATTCCGGCATGCGTAGTCACGTCTGGGGTAACGTTAAATTAGATACCACCGGCCTCATCGATCGCAAAGTTGTGCGCTTTATGAGTGATGCGTCCATCTATGCTTATCTTTCCATGGAAGAAGCGATTAAAGATTCTGGCCTCAGCGCTGAAGCGTATCAGAGCAACCCACGAGTGGGTCTGATTGCGGGTTCAGGCGGCGGCTCCCCACGTTTCCAGGTATTTGGTGCTGACGCAATGCGCAGCCCACGCGGCCTGAAAGCGGTTGGCCCTTATGTTGTCACCAAAGCGATGGCCTCTGGCGTCTCTGCCTGCCTCGCAACGCCATTCAAAATTCATGGCGTAAACTACTCGATTAGCTCCGCCTGTGCCACCTCTGCGCACTGTATCGGTAACGCCGTTGAGCAGATCCAGCTTGGCAAACAGGATATCGTTTTTGCGGGCGGCGGCGAAGAGCTGTGCTGGGAAATGGCCTGTGAGTTCGACGCCATGGGCGCGCTCTCTACCCGTTACAACGACACGCCAGAAAAAGCGTCACGCACTTATGACAATGAGCGCGACGGCTTTGTTATCGCCGGTGGCGGTGGCATGGTCGTCGTTGAAGAGCTGGAGCATGCGCTGGCACGTGGTGCGCATATCTATGCCGAAATCGTCGGTTATGGTGCCACTTCAGACGGTGCAGACATGGTTGCTCCATCAGGTGAAGGCGCAGTGCGCTGCATGAAGATGGCGATGCACGGTGTCGATACCCCGATTGACTATCTGAACAGCCACGGAACCTCTACCCCGGTGGGTGATGTGAAAGAGCTGGGTGCGATTCGTGAAGTGTTTGGCGATAACACGCCATACATCTCAGCAACGAAAGCGATGACCGGCCACTCTCTGGGTGCGGCTGGCGTGCAGGAAGCGATCTACTCGCTGCTGATGCTGGAGCATGGCTTTATCGCGCCAAGCATCAACATCACCTCGCTTGACGCGGCAGCAACCGGTATGAACATCGTCACTGAGCCGATGGAAAAAGAGCTGACTACCGTGATGTCTAACAGCTTTGGTTTTGGCGGTACCAACGCCACATTGACCATGCGTAAATATCAGGCGTAATTATTACGTCAGCACTCTGAAGGGCCGGCTTGCCGGCCCTTTTTGTTTTACAGCCCATCCGCTTTACCTCGTTCAACCCTCCGTTTTAGCCCTCCCGCTGCAGCAGCCGCAGCAATGTATCGCATCCTGCCACAATCTCGTCAGGCGTCAGTGCGGCAAAGCCCAGCATCCAGCCTTGCTGAGATGAAGGCCCGGCATAGAGCGGACTCAGACGCGGCAGCAGCAAACCCTGTTGAGCCGCCAATGCGCTTAATCGCGCTTCATCCTGTTGCAGTCTGACAGTTACCTGTAATCCGCCGCTGCTGACAATCGGCGTGATCCACGGCGACAGTTGCTGAGCGATTAGCGTCAGCAGCAGATCGCGACGGCTGTGATAGAGCTGACGCATCAGCCGCAGATGGCTGGCGAAATGTCCCTGTTGCAGAAAGGCGGCTGTGACAGCCTGCGGCAGCAGGGCGCTGTGTCCATCCAGCACGCTGCGTGCCTGGCCTATGGGGGTAATCAGCGCGGGCGGGACCACCATCCAGGCCAGCCGCAGGGAGGGAAACAGCGACTTCGAGAAGGTGCCCAGCGTAATCACCCGCTGATGGCGATCCAGTCCCTGTAGCGCAGGGATAGGACGTTCGTCGTAGTGAAATTCGCTGTCATAATCGTCTTCGATCAGCCAGCACCGGTTGCGCTGCGCCCAGTCCAGCCACGCCAGGCGTCGCGTCAGGCTCAGCGTCACGCCGGTAGGGTAATGATGCGATGGCGTCAGATACATCAGTTTTGCACTGCCGCTGGCGGGGATGGCACCTTCGGCATCGACCTCAATCCCGCGCACCTGTGCGCCGGCAGCCAGAAAGGCGTTACGCGCACCAGGATAGCCCGGCTCCTCCATCCATACCTCATCACCGGGATCGACGAACATCATTGCCAGTAACTGCAGTGCCTGTTGTGAACTGGTCAGAATGATCACCTGTTCCGGCTGGCATGCCACGCCCCGGGAAAGTGCCAGATAATCCGCGAGTGCGCTGCGTAACGGCAGGTAGCCGCAGGGATCGCCATATCCCATTGCGGCACTGCCTAGTGAACGCTGCACGCTGCTGCCGAGGCGTCGCCACGTGTCATGGGGAAAAGCGCGTAACTCCGGTGAACCGGCGGCGAATGCATGGGGAAAAGGGGGATCCTGACAGCCACCGGTTGCCAGTACCTGCTGGCCCCGCGCTGAGAAACGGACGGGCTGAGGCCGGGCCGGAAATGATGATGAGTGGGTGGGGATGATGATGGCAACAAAAGTACCGCGACCGGTCTCGCGTCGCAGATAGCCTTCACTTTCCAGCTGTCCGTAGGCCGCTTCCACCGTCACACGTGACAGACGCAGATCCTGCGCCAGCTGCCGACTGGACGGCAACTGCTGACCAGAATGCAGATGGTGCCGGTTGATCGCCAGTCGCAGGGTAGAGCAGAGCCGCTCGCGCACGCCGCCACTGGTCTGATGCTGGAAAAGTTGTAATAACGGTGAAGACATATGGGTCTTATACCTGATGGGGAATGGGTATCAGTAAGCAGTCCACTTTGCCGTAAACTGCAGACTCACCACAACAGGAGAATCGCTATGTCATCGGTTTTACGAATTCCGGCCGCCACCCCGCAGCAAAGCCTCGACTATCTGCAGGCAAAACTCGCTTTTTACACCGACGCCTGGGATCTGGCGGAAGATCTGGAACGGCAAATCCCGGATATCGTGGTAATCGATGCTCGCGCGCCGGAGGCTTATCGCGCCGGGCATATTTGCGGCGCGATCAACTTTCCGCATCGCGAGATGGATGCCACTACCACGGCCCGGCTCGATCGCAGCAAAGTTTATGTCACGTATTGTGACGGCATTGGCTGTAACGGCTCGACGAAAGCGGCCTGGAAACTGGCCTCGCTGGGATTTCAGGTGAAGGAGTTGATTGGCGGGCTGGATTTCTGGAAACGTGACGGTCATCCGCTGACCTGGGGTGATGCACCGGGCGAATGGCCAGTCGCCGCGCCCAAAGCATTCTGTGGCTGTTAACTCAGAGGACCACCCAGAGTAAAAGGGTGATGACGACCAGTGCGACAAAGAAGCCCAGCAGGGGGCGCTCTGCCAGAGGCTGAATCGCGGGCGGCAGCGACGCAACAAAGGGCGACCAGATCGGCTGCGGTTTAATCTCGCTGGCAGCCAGCGGCTGTTCGAGAAGTTTTTCTGCCCGGTCGGCGCGACGGCTGAACAGGAAGTTCAGCAGATCCTGGGTCTGCGTTACGGTGAGCACCGTCTGCGGTGTCGCCTGGAAACGCTGCTGGCTGTAATCCTCCAGTTGCTGCCGTTCCTGCTGATCAAGCGGCTGTTTCAGGGACGCTTCCAGCAATTGCAGCGTCGGTGCGCTGTGCTGACTCAACGTCTGACGTACCTGCAGATACTGTGTCAGCAGCGGGAAGTGGCGCGACGGGATGGGATCACCGCTGGTCAGATTCACCAGTTTCAGCGCAGCCGTCCACAGCTTACCGGTGGATTCGCCCGTGGCAGCGGCCAGGCGTACCACCTGCTGATTCAGCGTATGATGCTCGGCAGGCAGCAGCGTGCGATCGCTGACGCGGATCTGCTGCGGCTGAGGAATGGTCATCTGCCCGTTCTGCAGCATCGTCAGCACCTGGCGCAGCTGATCCTGGCTCAGCGCGCTCAGTACGGTCTGACCAAATTGCTGACGGATAAAATCGCTGACGGCCTGACGGTTATTCCCTTTCGGCAGCAGATCGGTGAGCTGGGTCATCAGCTGGCGTGTGGCATGCCCATTTTGCGTCTGCGTAAGGCGGCCATTAAGGTACTGTTCCGCTGCCGGAAAATGACGCGACTGCAACTCCGCTTCACTTTTTACGCCCACTTCATGGCGTACGCCCGCCCACAGTTCAGGCGCTTTAAGATTACTGAGCGATGAGATACGCACGATCAGCCGTTCTAACGTCGTGCGCTGCGCAGGGGAGAGGGGCTGTTCACCGGCCACTGAACCGTGACGCGTAACGCCAGTTTGCGGATTGACAGATGAACGATCGCCGACCGGCACACCGGGGCCGCTGAGTGGTTGCATGGCGGATTCCTTGGGAAAACAGAACAGCGTGGGGTGCGCCGGAAAATGAATAGGCCATGATAGCAAAAGCCCCCGGGAAATCCCACGGGGGACATGCGTTTCGGCGCGAGATTTACGCTTCAGCTGTAGCCTTTCTTCACTGCCATCCTCAACAGCACCCTCACTCGCCACAGCCGCGCTATTCAGGCCTGTGGGTGGCTCACCGGTTTACGGCGGGATAAGGGGGTACGCAGCCGCTGCGCCAGTATCACACCGCCAAGCGTCAGACCGCCGCCAATCCAGTGGTAACTGTGTAGTTGCTCATGCAGGAAAATCACCGCGATCACCGCGGTAAATACCGGGATCAGATTCATAAAGATACTGGTGGTGCTGGCACCCAGACGCTGCACACCGTGGATCCACAGGAACGGCGCGATGATCGAAGCAAACAGACCGGCAAAGGCCACCAGCGGCAGGTTGTGCCGGTTAAGCGCCACCTCGGGGGCCAGCAGAAAACCAGGCAACAGCAGTACGACACCAAATAAAATCTGCACATACAGGCTTTGCCAGATCGGCAGCGGCAGTGCCCAGCGTCGTGTCAGCACGCCATACAGCGCATAGGCGGCAGAGGCGGCCAGCATCAGCAGTTCACCTTTGCCCAGACCGTGATTCAGCAGCTGCATCACGTTGCCCTCACTGACCAGCCACACCAGACCGGTAAAGGAGATGATGCTGCCGAGCAGGATGCCCAGCGTCGGCGCAATCCGTAGGATCACCACGCTCAGCAGCACGGTGAGCAGGGGGATGAGGGCGCCGATAATGCCCATAAAGAGTGCGCTGACACTTTGTGCTGCGTAGTAGGCGAGACTCTGATAGAGCACCATGCCGAGCAGGCCAAGGATCGCCAGCCGCCAGAGGTGCGGTTTAATGACCTGACGCGTGCGCCACACGCCGGGCAGCACAAAGGGCGTCAGCACCAGCAGCGCCAGTAACCAGCGGTAGAATGAGATCGCCGCCGGATCGATCGCATCCGCCGAGAGTTTGCTGACAATTGAGTTGATCGACCAGATTATTACCGCAAAGAGCGGGTACAGGAAAAACATGCTGACTCTCCACACGCCATAATGAGGCGCAGTGTACGCTTGTCCGGATTTATTCAGATAGTTAATATCGGACAAATTTAGTTGTGGAGCGGACAGAATGACCCTGAAAGTGATCTACCAGCCGCCCCTTGACGCGCCGCAACTGCGCTACTTTATGCGTTATGAGCAGGCCAATGCCCGCACCGAATATCTGCCGCATGCGCATGCCTGGGGTCAGCTCATTATGGTGAAAAGCCACGTACTGGAGATGCAGGTCGAGGGTGAGCGATTGCTGACACCGGCAGATATTCCGGTCTGGATCCCACCGGGTCAGCTTCATAGTAGCTATAACCATCGTCAGGCACAGTTCCGTACTTTTAATCTGGCGGCTCCGTTATGCGCCGATCTGCCCCGGCGCGCCTGCCTGCTGCTGGTCGATCCCATTGCACATGCCATTATGGATGAGTTTGCTGAGCAGCAAATCGAGCAACCCGAAACGGATGCGCAGTGGCGGCTGTGCGAGGTGCTGCGCGATCGCCTGCAGCTGGCGCAGGTACAGGAGAGTTATCTGCCCACCTCTGACGATAAATTTCTGGCGCCGGTGTTACATGCGCTGGAAGCGCATCCGGGCGATAACACCACGCTGGCAGGCTGGGCGGCGCGGGTCTTTACCACCGAACGGACGCTGGCGCGTCGCTGCCAGCAGCAGCTTCATATGACCTTTGGCGAGTGGCGGCAGCGGCTGCGGTTTCTGCGCGCCATTGTGCTGCTGGAGCAGGGGGAAAGCGTGCAGAGCATCGCCCATGAGCTGGGATACAGTTCAGCTTCGGCGCTGATTGTGATGTTCCAGCAACAGGCGGGAACCACGCCCGAACGCTACCGTGCACGGTTAGGCTAACGCGTCGCTTTGTGCCAGAATAATTGCCTGATATGTAACTGACAGGAAAGCCGTGGTGAAAATTCTGGTCGATGAAAATATGCCTTATGCCCGTGAGCTATTCAGCCTTACCGGCGACGTGGTCGCGGTGCCGGGGCGTCCGCTGCCGGTGGCTGAACTGGCCGATGCCGATGGCCTGATGGTGCGCTCAGTCACCCAGGTTAATGAGGCCCTGCTGGCAGGAAAGCCGGTGAAATTTGTCGGAACCGCCACGGCGGGCACCGATCATGTCGACGAGAACTGGCTGCAGCAGGCGGGCATTGCGTTCTCTGCCGCACCCGGCTGTAACGCCATTGCGGTGGTGGAATATGTTTTTTCTGCGCTGCTGCTGCTGGCGGAACGCGATGGTTTCCAGCTGCGTGACCGCACTGTCGGCATCGTTGGCGTCGGTAACGTCGGTGGGCGACTGCAAAAGCGTCTTGAGGCCTGGGGCATCAAAACCCTGCTGTGCGATCCGCCGCGCGCCGATCGCGGTGACGAGGGGGATTTCCTGTCGCTGGAGGCCGTGACAGAGCAGGCTGATATTCTGACGTTCCATACGCCGCTGTTTAAAGAGGGCCCGTATAAAAGCTGGCATCTGGCGGATGCGGCGCTGCTGATGGCGCTAAAGCCTAATACTATTCTGATCAACGCCTGTCGCGGCCCGGTGGTGGACAACAGCGCGCTGCTGGAGGTGCTGAAAATGCGGCACGATCTTAGCGTCGTGCTGGATGTCTGGGAGCCGGAGCCGGATCTGTCGCTGGCGCTGCTGGATAAGGTCGATATCGCCACGCCGCACATCGCGGGCTACACGCTGGAAGGCAAAGCACGCGGCACCACCCAGGTGTTTGAAGCCTGGTGCGACTTTATTGGTCAGCCGCAGCAGGTGCCGCTCAGTACCTTACTGCCGGTGCCGGAATTCAGTGAAATCACCCTGAATGGCCCGCTGGATCAGCCAACGCTGAAACGCCTGGCGCATCTGGTGTATGATGTGCGCCGCGATGATGCCCCCCTGCGTAAAGTGGCGGCGAAACCCGGCGAGTTTGATCGCCTGCGCAAGCAGTATCAGGAGCGCCGCGAGTGGTCATCGCTGCAGGTGAACTGCGATGACGCCACAACCGCTGAGCTGCTGAACCAGCTGGGCTTTAACGCAATCATCTCCCCGGAATAGCGGGCGCTGCAGGTCAGGCGCCCTGGCGCGGTTTCCGCACTGAATTAATCAGTGAACGGAAGGCGCGCGCTGCTGGCATGTCTGCATGACGGCGGGTTCTGGGGGGATATACCCAATGGATTTCGGGTTGCATTGAGGCGGCAAGAGAACGAATCCCGATGAGCTTACTCATGTAAGTGATTCGGGTGAGTGAACGCAGCCAACAAAGATGCAACGTGAAAGACGACGGGGATAAATCTGAATCCCTGGGCGGTGAATATCACCGCCTTCTGTTTTTATGTCATTGTCTGGAGTAAACCAACATGTCTGACGGCTGGAATATTGCGCTACTTGGCGCGACAGGCGCAGTAGGGAACGCTGTACTGGAACTGCTGGCGGAACGCCAGTTCCCGGTTGGTGAATTATATTTGCTGGCCAGCGAAAACAGCGCGGGCGAAATCAAACGTTTCGAAGGCCGCTCGGTGCGGGTCGAAAATGCGGAGACGTTCGACTGGTCACAGGCGCAGCTGGCCTTTTTCGTGGCGGGACGTGACGCCTCGGCGCGCTTTGCCGAGGAAGCGGCCAATGCCGGTTGTCTGGTAATCGACAGCAGCGAGCTGTTTGCGCTGGAACCCGATGTGCCGCTGGTGGTGCCGGATGTGAATCCGCAGGTGCTGGCAGATTATCGCAATCGCAACATCATCAGCGTGGCGGATAACCTGGTAAGCCAGCTGCTGACCGCAATTAAACCGCTGGTGGATGCGGCCGGATTGAGTCGTTTACAGGTGACTAACCTGATCTCAGTCTCCAGCTACGGCAAAGTGGCTGTCGATGCGCTGGCCGGGGAAAGTGCCCGCCTGCTGAACGGTCTTCCGGCCGATGAACACCATTTTGGTCGTCAGCTGGCGTTTAACCTGATGCCACAACAGGCCGACGCAGAAGGCAGCGTGGAGAGTGAGCGTCGCCTGATTGATCAGGTGCGTAAGGTATTGCAGGACGAAGGCTTACCGATTGCGGTCAGCAGCGTACAGGCTCCGGTGTTCTACGGTAATGCGCAGATTGTGCATATCGAAAACCTGCGCCTGCTCTCTGCTGAAGAAGCGCGTGCCGAACTGGCGCTGGCGTCAGATATTCGTCTGAGCGAAGAGGATGAAGTGCCGACGCCGGTCACGGATGCCTCAGGCAACGGCGAACTGAGCATCGGCGCTGTGCGCAACGACTACGGTATCCCGGAGCTGCTGCAGTTCTGGTCAGTAGCGGACAACATTCGTTTTGGCGGCGCGCTGATGGCGGTGAAAACCGCTGAGAAACTGGTTCAGGAGTATCTGTAACCATGTCCGATGGTCAGACGCAAAAACTGGCGCTCGGCATCGAGTATGACGGTAGCCGTTACTACGGCTGGCAGCGTCAGAATGAAGTCCGCAGCGTGCAGGAGAAGGTAGAACGCGCGCTGTCGAAAGTCGCCGATCATCCGGTCAGCATTTTTTGTGCTGGCCGCACCGATGCAGGCGTACACGGGACGGGGCAGGTGGTCCATTTCGAGACCACCTCGCAGCGGCCTGATGGCGCCTGGACGCTGGGCGTCAACGCTAATCTGCCGCCGGATATTGCGGTGCGCTGGGTGAAAGCGGTGCCGGATGAATTTCATGCCCGCTTCAGCGCCACGGCCCGACGCTATCGCTACCTGATCTACAATCAGCGTCTGCGTCCGGCGGTGCTGGCGCAGGGCGTGACGCACTTTTACCATCCTCTGGATGCAGAGAAGATGCAGCGCGCCGGGCAGTGTTTGTTAGGCGAGAATGATTTCACCTCATTCCGAGCCGTGCAGTGCCAGTCGCGTACACCGTGGCGCAACGTGATTCACCTCAACGTGACGCGTCAGGGTCCCTACGTGATTGTGGATATCAAAGCCAATGCCTTTGTGCATCACATGGTGCGCAATATCGTGGGCAGCCTGATGGAGATAGGCTGCGGCAATAAGCCGGAGTCATGGATGGCAACGCTGCTGGCGGCGAAGGATCGGACATTAGCCGCAGCCACAGCCCGGGCAGAGGGGTTGTATCTGGTGGCGGTGGATTACCCATCCCACTTTGCTTTACCACAGCCGTCGATGGGACCGTTGTTCCTCGCGGATTAATTCACTTTCAGGACTTAAAAGGGCGCGCCATGGAGTTTCTCCATTTTCTGGTTGATTTTATTCTGCACATTGATGTGCATCTTGCCGAACTGGTTGCACAGTACGGTATCTGGATTTACGCTATTTTGTTCCTGATTTTGTTCTGCGAAACCGGTCTGGTGGTGACGCCCTTCCTGCCGGGTGACTCGTTGCTGTTTGTGGCGGGCGCACTGGCGGCGTTGCCGGGTAACGATCTTAATGTGCATGTGATGGTGGCATTATTAGTGGTGGCCGCGGTTCTGGGCGATGCGGTGAACTACACCATTGGCCGCCTGTTTGGCGAACGGTTGTTCAGTAACCCGAACTCGAAGATTTTCCGTCGCAGCCATCTGGATAAAACCCATGCGTTTTATGCCCGTCACGGCGGAAAAACCATTATCCTGGCGCGCTTCGTGCCGATCGTGCGAACCTTTGCGCCGTTTGTTGCCGGTATGGGCCATATGTCCTATCGCCACTTCGCGCTGTTCAACGTAACGGGTGCGCTGCTCTGGGTGCTGCTGTTCTCCTATGCCGGCTACCTGTTTGGCGATCTGCCGGTGGTGCAGGAAAACCTGAAGCTGCTGATTGTGGGCATTATCCTGGTCTCGATTCTGCCAGGTGTGATTGAAGTCTGGCGTCATCGCCGTCAGGCTAAGCAACAGAAGCAGCCGTAAGGCTGCGCTCAGGGGTAAGACCAGATTTTTATCCACAGTCTGAACAGGTTGTGGTTTAATGAGCGACATTTACCGTCTGCTGAAGCGGTTTTCAGCAGTATCAAGACGACTGGACCAGGTCAGTTTTAAACAGAAAGGTCATCAATGAGCTGGATTGAACGCATTCTTAATAAAAGCACCGGAACGCCTGTGCGCAAAGCCAGTATCCCGGAAGGGGTCTGGACCAAGTGTGACAGCTGTGGTCAGGTGCTCTACCGCGCCGAGCTGGAGCGTAATCTTGAGGTCTGCCCGAAGTGTGACCATCACATGCGGATGCACGCCCGTGAGCGCCTCGGCAGTGTCCTCGATCAGGGGACGATGGTTGAGCTGGGTAGTGAACTTGAACCTAAAGATCTGCTCAAGTTCCGTGACTCCAAAAAGTACAAAGATCGTCTGATCGCGGCCCAGAAAGACACCGGTGAGAAAGATGCGCTGGTGGTCATGAAAGGTCAGCTGCACGGCATGCCGGTTGTTGCGGCGGCCTTTGAATTTGCCTTTATGGGCGGTTCAATGGGCTCTGTGGTCGGTGCGCGTTTTGTACGTGCGGTTGAGCAGGCGTTAGAAGATAACTGCCCGCTGATCTGCTTCTCCGCCAGCGGCGGGGCGCGTATGCAGGAAGCGCTGCAGTCGCTGATGCAGATGGCGAAAACCAGTGCGGCACTGGCAAAAATGCGTGAGCGCGGTCTGCCTTATATTTCCGTGCTGACTGACCCGACTATGGGTGGTGTTTCGGCCAGTTTTGCCATGCTGGGCGACCTCAATATCGCGGAACCTAAAGCACTGATCGGCTTTGCCGGCCCACGCGTTATTGAGCAGACCGTGCGTGAAAAACTGCCGCCGGGCTTCCAGCGCAGTGAGTTTCTGATTGAAAAGGGCGCGATTGATATGATCATTCGCCGTCCGGAAATGCGCTACAAACTGGCAAGCCTGCTGGCAAAAATGATGAACCTGCCGGCACCGCTGCATGATGGTGAACAGTCCGCTCCGGCGACGACTGAATCGGAAAGCAACGAGGCCTGACAGGAGATAGAGAGGTGCGTCCAAAGCACCTCTTACCAATGCACCGTATACCGCAGCAGCAGCCTGCCAGGTATAAATAAGCAAAACGGGACATATGGACAATCTTCACCTTCCCCAAGCCACGTCGCCTTTGGCCACGTGGCTTTATTATCTTGAGCACCTGCATACTCAGGCCATTGAACTGGGTCTGGACCGTATTCGTCAGGTAGCGCTTCGTCTCGACCTGCTGAAACCCGCTCCTTTTGTCTTTACCGTGGCCGGTACTAATGGCAAAGGCACCACCTGTCGCACCCTGGAAACGCTGCTGATCGCCGCGGGTTACCGCGTTGGCGTGTACAGCTCACCGCATCTGGTGCGCTATACCGAGCGCGTTCGGGTTCAGGGAGAGGAGCTGAGTGAAGCGCAGCACTGCGCCAGTTTTGCGGAGATTGAAGCCGGACGTGCAGATATTTCGCTGACCTATTTTGAATTTGGCACGCTCTCTGCGTTGAATCTGTTCCGCCAGGCGCAGCTGGATGTCGTGATCCTCGAAGTCGGCCTCGGTGGACGGCTGGATGCGACAAACATCGTGGATGCCGATGTCGCGGTGGTCACCAGCATTGCACTCGATCACACCGACTGGCTTGGCCCGGATCGCGAAAGCATTGGGCGTGAAAAAGCCGGTGTGTTCCGGGCGGGAAAACCTGCGGTCGTGGGTGAACCGGATATGCCGCAGAGTATTGCCGTGGTCGCACAGGAAAAAGGTGCGCAGCTGATGCAGCGCAACCGTGACTGGTCGTGGCATGCGCAGGCAGAAAGCTGGTCACTGCGTGATGCGACAGGTGAGCTGAACGATCTACCGCTGCCACAGGTGCCGCTGCCTAACGCGGCGACCGCGCTGGTGGCGCTGCGGGTCTCCGGGCTTGAGGTCAGTGAGGCGCAGATTCGCGCCAGCCTGCCGCTGGCGATGCTGCCAGGCCGTTTTCAGACCCTCAGCGAATCACCGCGCGTTATTCTGGATGTCGCCCATAACCCGCATGCGGCAGCATATCTGGCGTCGCGGCTGGCTGCACTGCCGAAACGCGGCAAAGTGCATGCCGTGGTGGGCATGCTGCATGATAAAGATATCGCCGGAACGCTGGCGGCGCTGGCACCGGTGGTCGATGCCTGGTACTGCGCGCCCCTCGAGGGTCCGCGCGGCGCCAGTGCTGAGCAACTGCTGAACAACCTGCCGCAGGGCGAGGCTTTTAGTTCGGTTGAGCTCGCCTGGCAGCAGGCACGCCAGCGGGCAGCGCCGCAGGACATTGTGCTGGTCTGTGGTTCATTCCACACCGTTGCACAGGTCATGGAATCGATTGAAACGGAGAAAGGACGTGGCAAGTAAGTTTCAGAACCGTTTAGTCGGCACCGTTATTCTGGTCGCCGTTGGCGTGATTGTGCTGCCAGGGCTGCTGGATGGTCAGAAAAAGCATTACAAAGAGGAGTTCGCCGCCATTCCGCTGGTGCCGAAACCTGACGATCAGCAGGACAGCGAAATGGTGCCGCCGGTAACCCAGTCGCTGCCGGCACAGCCGCCGGAAGGCGCGGGCAATGCGGTCAGCAGCAGCAATGGCAATGGCAACGGTAAAACCAACGCTACGGCAGAGCAGGGTCGGACTCAACCGGAAGACGAGAGCGATCCGGTAGTGGTCTCGCCGCCGCCGGTTCATCAGTCTGTGCCCGCACAGACGGTGACGAAGCCGAAGGTCGTTGAGCAGCAGAAACCGAAAGTAACAGAGCAGCCTAAGCAGAAGCCGGTCGAACAGCAGAAGCCAAAAGTCGTGGAGCAGCCTAAACCTAAACCGGTTGAACAGCCTAAAGTGGTCGAACAGCCGAAGCAGGAAGAGCCGCCGAAAACGGCAGAGACGACAGCGCCGGCAGGGCAGGCTTATGTGGTGCAGTTAGGTGCGCTGAAAAACGCCAGCAAAGTGAATGAGATTGTCGCGCAGCTGCGGCTGTCGGGCTATCGCGCCTTTACCGTGCCTTCAACGCCGGTACAGGGTCAGATCACCCGCATTTACGTTGGGCCTGATGCGTCGAAAGCCAAAATGCAGAGTGCGGTTGGCGAGCTGAAAAGTATCTCAGGACTGGGCGGTGTCGTGAAACCCTACAGCGCCCGCTAAAACGGGCGATTGGCGCTGCCGATAGCAGTAACAGGCAGCGTCTTTTACCCCTCAGACAGCGCGTTTAATGCGCGCTGCCGCGAAAAAAATTGACGATTTTCAACGGCCTGTCCGGCCGAGAATCACCCGGGCGATAGCGTTTTTTTTCATCGCCTTTTTTATGGATGCAGAAAAAGAAAACCGCTACGCAAACGTTTTCTTTTTCTGTTAGAATGCGCCCCGAACTGGATGCAGGGGTGCAATTGCACTGGCGCTGGAAGAGTTCATGATCTGGATTGATTACGTCATTATTGCGGTAGTTGGTTTTTCGGCTCTGGTCAGCCTGGTCCGTGGGTTTGTCCGTGAAGCCTTATCTCTTGTTACCTGGGGATGCGCGTTTTTTGTCGCCAGTCATTACTACGCCTACCTTGCAGTCTGGTTTACAGGTTTTGACGACGAACTGGTTCGTAACGGTATCGCTATCGGTGTGCTGTTTGTGGCGACCCTGATTGTGGGGGCCATTGTGAACTACGTTATCGGCACGCTGGTGGAAAAAACCGGCCTGTCGGGAACCGACCGGGTGTTGGGCGTCTGTTTCGGGGCATTGCGTGGTGTGCTGATCGTAGCCGCTTTGCTGTTCTTCCTCGATACATTCACTGGCTTTTCCAAAAGTCCGGACTGGCAACAGTCTCAACTCATTCCCGAGTTCAGTTATATAATCAGGTGGTTTTTTGATTACCTGAAAAGCACGTCGAGTTTTTTACCCCGGTGATGTGACCGGGAGTGCGGCTTAATGAGGAAATGACAACATGTGCGGTATTGTCGGTATCACCGGTTTCATGCCGGTCAACCAGTCGATCTATGACGCGTTAACGGTGCTCCAGCACCGCGGGCAGGATGCCGCAGGCATTTGTACTATCGATGCGCTGAAATGTTTTCGCCTGCGAAAGGCAAACGGCCTGGTCAGCGACGTTTTCGAAGCACGCCACATGCAGCGTCTGCAGGGCAATATGGGGATCGGTCACGCGCGTTATCCAACCGCGGGAAGCTCCAGTGCCTCTGAAGCGCAGCCATTCTATGTAAACTCCCCGTATGGCATCACCCTGGCGCACAACGGTAACCTGACCAACGCCCACGTGCTGCGTAAGCACCTGTTTGAAAAGGGCCGCCGTCACGTTAATACCACCTCAGATTCTGAAATCCTGCTGAACATCTTTGCGCAGGAGTTAGATCGTTTTCAAAACGATCCGCTGACAGCCGACAACATCTTTGCTGCGGTTGCTGCCGTGCATCAGCAGGTGCGCGGTGCCTATGCGGTGGTGTCGATGATTATCGGCCACGGTATGGTCGCCTTCCGTGATCCTAACGGTATCCGTCCGCTGGTGCTGGGCAAGCGCGTTATCGCTGATGGTCGCACCGAATATATGGTCGCCTCCGAGAGCGTGGCGCTGGATACGCTGGGCTTTGAGTTCATCCGTGACGTTGCACCGGGTGAAGCGGTCTATGTGACTGAAGCGGGCCAGCTGTCTACCCGTCAGTGCGCTGAAAATCCGAAAAGCAATCCGTGCCTGTTCGAGTATGTCTATTTTGCACGTCCCGACTCCTTCCTCGACAAAATCTCGGTCTACAGCGCCCGTGTTCGTATGGGCACCAAGCTGGGTGAGAAAATTGCGCGCGAGTGGGAAGATCTCGATATCGACGTTGTGATTCCGATTCCTGAAACCTCCACCGATATCGCGCTGGAAATTGCACGTATTCTCGACAAACCCTATCGCCAGGGCTTCGTGAAGAACCGGTACGTTGGCCGTACTTTTATCATGCCGGGCCAGCAGTTACGCCGCAGCGCGGTACGCCGCAAGCTCAACGCTAACCGCGCCGAATTCCGTGATAAAAACGTGCTGCTGGTGGATGACTCTATTGTTCGCGGTACCACCTCAGAGCAGATCATTGAGATGGCGCGTGAAGCGGGCGCAAAAAGGGTTTATCTGGCGTCAGCGGCGCCGGAAATTCGTTTCCCGAACGTCTACGGTATCGATATGCCCAGCGCCACGGAACTGATTGCGCATGGCCGTGAAGTGGAAGAGATTCGCCAGCTGATTAAAGCCGATGCGCTGATCTTCCAGGATCTGGACGATCTGATCGAAGCGGTTCGCGAAGAGAATCCGGACATTGCACAATTTGAGTGCTCGGTGTTCAACGGCATTTACGTGACGAAAGATGTCGATCAGCAATATCTGGAGTATCTTGAGTCGCTGCGTAATGATGATGCCAAAGCGCTTCAGCGGCAGAACGAAGTCGAAAACCTCGAGCTGCACAACGAAGGCTGATACCTTCAGCAGGCGGGCAGCATAAAACAGGGCGGGAGCAATCCCGCCCTGTTTGTTTTCAGAAACCCGCAGGCCGCGTATGATGGCCCATTGGCTGACATAAGGTTGGAATATGAAACGACTCATCATTGGCATCTCTGGCGCAAGCGGGGTGATCTATGGCGTGCGCATGCTGCAGGTGTTGCAGCAGGTGGAAGAAGTAGAAACGCATCTGGTCATGAGTCAGGCGGCGCGTCAGACGCTGGGACTGGAGAGCGATTATTCGCTGCGTGACGTGCAGGCGCTGGCCGATGTGGTGCATGACGTGCGCGATATTGCAGCAAATATCTCATCTGGATCGTTTAAAACGCTGGGCATGGCGATTTTACCCTGCTCAATGAAAACGCTCTCTGGCATCGTCCACAGTTACAGTGACTCGTTGCTGACCCGTGCGGCTGACGTGGTGTTAAAAGAGCAGCGTAAGCTGGTGCTGTGCGTGCGCGAAACCCCGCTGCATGTTGGCCATCTGCGAATGATGACCACCGCCGCAGAGCTGGGTGCCATTATCATGCCACCCGTGCCGGCATTTTATCATCGGCCTGAAACGATCGATCAGCTGATCGATCAGACCGTTAACCGGGTTATCGACCAGTTTGATATCGAATTATCGGAAGATCTCTTCACGCGCTGGCAGGGTGCATAAAGTTCCGCTGGCGCACTTATTTAGTGCATAAGCGCGCCTCGGATCACTCTTCGTGCATTTGACGCACCAAAAGTTAACAACGTCGCTTTTTCTCTTTTACTTCACTGCTATATTCCCCTCACAAACACAGCGTTTTCGCCTGTCTGACATCACGCTAACAGCGTGGTTAACTTGCAGAACTGGCATGAAACATGCAAATTACTTTGCGCAAACACATCACGAACCACATAACAAAAAGCACTTCACTTGAGGGTAATCTATGAAAAAGCGTGTTCTGGCTCTTTCCCTGATGCTGGGCTTATCCAGTGCTGCCAGCGTCTTCGCGGCGGTTCCGGGTTCAATCCGTATCGGCACAGATCCAACTTACCCACCGTTTGAGTCGAAAAACGCGCAAGGCAAGTTAGTGGGCTTCGATATCGACCTCGCTAACGAAATCTGTAAACGTATTCATACCCAATGTACCTATGTAGAGAGCGACTTTGATGCGCTGATCCCTTCGCTGAAAGCGAAGAAAATTGATGCCATCATCTCCTCACTTTCCATCACAGCGAAACGTCAGGAAGAGATCGCCTTCTCGGAAAAACTCTACGCCGCTAACGCGCGTTTAGTCGCGCCGAAAGGATCGAAAATTGAGCCGACCATTGAGTCCCTGAAAGGCAAAAACATCGGCCTGCTGCAGGGCACCACGCAGGAAACATACGCCAATCAGAACTGGCGGCCAAAAGGGGTAAACGTCACGCCTTATGCAAACCAGGATCTGGTCTATCAGGATCTGAATGCCGGTCGTATTGATGCTGCCTTCCAGGATGAAGTGCAGGCCAGCGAAGGATTCCTGAAGCAGCCGGTCGGTAAAAATTACGCCTTCGCCGGTCCGGCCGTGAAAGATGACAAGATTTTTGGCGTCGGTACCGGCATGGGACTGCGTAAAGATGACAGCGAACTGAAAGCCGCCATCGACAAAGCCTTTGCTGACATGCGTAAAGATGGCACCTACGACAAGATTGCGAAGAAATACTTCGATTTCAACGTGTACGGCGACTAACCATCCTGTCGCTTTACCCTCTGTGTCCGTTTTGCCGGGTCTGAGCCGGTTCTGCCAGGTGCAGAATCGGGTTCTTTTCCGCTAATGGCGGATGGCATCTGCAACAGAGAAGTAAAGCTAAACTGCCCGTCTCGCTTGCGGGCAGCGTTTCGTTTTCACCCCACGACAGGACCCTTTCGATGCTGTATGGCTATTCTGATGTAATTCTTCGGGGCACGCTGGTGACGCTGGAGCTGGCGCTCACTTCCGTCGTGCTGGCAGTGCTGCTGGGCCTGATTGGCGCAGGCGCGAAACTGTCGCGCAGCCGGCCACTGGCGATGATTTTTGAAGGCTACACCACGCTGATTCGTGGCGTGCCAGACCTTGTACTGATGCTGCTGATCTTCTACGGTCTGCAGATTGTCCTCAACCAGATAACCGATGCGCTGGGTATGGCGCAGTTTGATATCGACCCGATGGTCGCCGGTATCATCACGCTCGGCTTTATCTATGGTGCCTACTTCACCGAAACGTTCCGCGGCGCCTTTATGGCCGTGCCTCAGGGGCAGATTGAAGCAGCAACCGCGTTTGGCTTTACCGGCGCGCAGGTGTTCCGCCGCATTCTGTTTCCGGCCATGATGCGCTACGCGCTGCCAGGCATCGGCAACAACTGGCAGGTGATTCTGAAAGCCACTGCGCTGGTCTCGCTGCTGGGGCTGGAAGATGTGGTGAAGGCGACGCAGCTGGCAGGAAAAAGTACCTGGCAGCCGTTCTACTTCGCCATTGTGGCCGGTGTGATTTATCTGGTATTTACCACGCTGTCAAACGGTGTGCTGTGGTGGCTCAACCGGCGCTATACGGTAGGTGTAAAGAGGGCGAGTTATGATTGATATTATTCAGGAATACTGGAAATCGCTGCTCTGGACTGACGGTTATCGTTTTACCGGTGTAGCTATCACCCTGTGGCTGCTGATCCTCTCGGTCACCATTGGCGGATGTCTGGCAATCCTGCTGGCGATAGCGCGGGTTTCCCCTAACCGGTTTATCAGCTTTCCGGTCTGGCTCTTCACCTACGTCTTTCGCGGCACGCCGCTCTATGTGCAGCTGCTGGTGTTCTACTCCGGCATGTACACGCTGGAGATTGTGAAAGGCACTGAACTGCTGAATGCCTTTTTCCGCAGTGGTCTGAACTGTACGCTGCTCGCCTTTACCCTCAACACCTGCGCCTACACCACGGAAATTTTTGCCGGTGCGATTCGCTCGGTGCCACACGGTGAAATTGAGGCGGCACGGGCGTACGGCTTCTCTACTTTTAAACTCTATCGCTGCATTATCCTGCCATCGGCGCTGCGTACGGCACTGCCGGCCTACAGCAACGAAGTGATTCTGATGCTGCACTCCACGGCGCTGGCCTTCACCGCCACCGTGCCGGATCTGCTGAAAATCGCGCGGGATATTAACTCGGCGACCTATCAGCCGTTTACCGCCTTTGGTCTGGCGGCTGTGTTGTACCTGATTATCTCTTACGTGTTGATCAGCCTGTTCCGCCTGGCGGAACGTCGCTGGCTGGCCCACGTGAAACCCTCTTCATCGCATTGAGTAGAACTATGGCTGACAATAAATTAAGCGTCACCGAATTGCATAAGCGTTACGGTGAACATGAAGTGCTGAAAGGGGTCTCGTTAACTGCTAAAGCGGGCGATGTGATCAGTATCATTGGATCGTCCGGCTCAGGGAAAAGTACCTTTTTACGCTGCATCAACTTCCTCGAAAAACCGAGTGAAGGCAGCATCATGGTGAATAACCAACAAATCACCTTAGTCCGTGACAAAGATGGTCAGCTCAAAGTGGCTGACAAAGAGCAGCTGCGCGCGTTACGTACCAGCCTGACCATGGTGTTCCAGCACTTTAATCTGTGGAGTCACATGACCGTGCTGGAAAACGTGATGGAAGCGCCGATTCAGGTGCTGGGGCTGAGTAAAGCGGCGGCGCGTGAGCGTGCCATCAAATACCTCGATAAAGTCGGAATTGATGCGCGGGCACAGGCAAAATATCCGGTTCACCTCTCCGGCGGTCAGCAGCAGCGTGTGTCGATTGCGCGCGCGCTGGCGATGGAGCCAGAGGTGTTGCTGTTTGACGAACCCACTTCGGCGCTTGATCCGGAGCTGGTCGGGGAAGTACTGCGCATCATGCAGAAGCTGGCTGAGGAGGGCAAAACCATGGTGGTCGTGACCCACGAGATGGAGTTTGCCCGTCACGTCTCCAGCCATGTCATTTTCCTGCATCAGGGTAAAATCGAAGAGCAGGGACCGCCTGCGGAACTGTTCGGCAGCCCGAAAAGCCCGCGTTTACAGCAGTTCCTCAAGGGATCGCTGAAGTAACGGTTAGATGTTAGTTAAGGCGAGGGAATCAGGGCACCGGCGTAACGTGCCCTGCGCAGAATAAGTGCGAGCCGCGTTTGAGATTTTGCGTCATCTCTGCGTTCTGCCCTCGCACTCTGCATCCATGCTGAGATATCACTTTTGCAGTAGCTTCAGCGCCGTATCCTCATCGGTCACCAGTCCCGATACCCAGCCGCCCTGTAATGCGGCACGGATTGCTGGATACTTGCGCTCGCTACCCGCAAAGCCAATAATTTTACGCTGAGTGCGGCTTTCCAGTCGCACGCTGGTCAGTAGCTCATCCGTTTCGCCCCATACCCGCTCACCCTGCTGATTGAAAAAGTGACCGAGCATTTCGCCCACCACGCCGCGCCCATTTAGCGCCTCGACCTGCGCATCTGTGATGAATCCCTCGGCATTCAAAGGACAGCCCGGCATCACTTCGCCAATACCCACAAAAGCCACGTCCGCCTGTAATGCGCGATCAATGACGCGCTGGTAAACCTTATGCTGAACCCACATCGCTTTATCCTCTGGGGTGTCGGCGTATAAGGGGGCGGGGATAAAGAAATACTTACCTTGCATCTTTTCGGCCATCTTCAACGGTACGTCATAGCGAGTACCGGAATCATCCCGCGCGATGGCACCAATCATGGAAACGCAATGATGCTGCGGGCGATCAACCCAGGGTAGCGCATCAATCATTGAGCGCAGGGTTTTACCGGAACCAATACCGAACACCTGAGGCGTTTCCTCATTGATGAATTGTGTCATCACCGCCGCGCCTTCAACTGCCAGCATTTGTTGAATAGCCTCATCATTCAGACTGGCAGATGGCACAACGCGGCACAAATCCAGACCAAACTTCGCCTGTACCTCACGCGCCAGCTGCAGACAGTGTGTGACGGGATGATCAATTTTTACGTTCACCATGCCCATTTCACGTGCACTGGATACCAGCCGCTGCGCTACCTGTCGTGACAATCCCAATGCCTGCGCAATCTCCTGCTGTGTCACGCCTGCGACGTAATACATCCATGCGGCACGTGCGGCCAGCTCCTGCTTTTTTTCTTCTCTGCTCATCACGATGTTCCGTCGAATTTGAGGGGACATCTTAACGCCGTGCGGGTCGAAAAGCACTAACTGAGCAAAAGCCCGGAATGGGAGCAAAAATATTATTTGTGACTCAGCTCGCAGAAGGATCTTCGTAATAAGCACTATGCTACAGGTCATCGGGCAAATGCCCGTAGGTGTGGCAAATGTTTAAATGAGGCGATTATGAACAACCAATCAGTGTGGATGCACATCGGCGCGGGATCTTTTCATCGTGCACATCAGGCGTGGTATCTGCATAAACTGCGTGAGCAGGGTGATGAAAGCTGGAGCATCGCGCTCGGCAATATCCGTAATGACGCAGTGCCGCTGCTCAATCAGCTCGCGGCGCAGCAGGGAGAATATGTGCTGGAAACCGTGACGCCTGAAGGTAAGCGCGACTACGAAACCATCACTTCGCTGCGCAAAATTTTGCCCTGGGACAGTGATATCAGTGCGTTGATCGAGCAGGGGGCCAGTGCGGAAACGCGTGTGATTAGCTTTACCGTGACCGAAGCGGGTTACTACCTGACGCCCGCGTTTACCCTGGATCTCAATCAGGCAGATGTGAAGGCCGATCTGGGTGGCGATATCCGCACCCTTTACGGTGCACTCAGCCATATTCTGACACAGCGTGTTGCGCAAGGCGGTCCGCCGGTTACGCTGCTGAACTGCGACAATCTGCGGCACAATGGTGAGCGTTTCCGTGACGCCTTCCTGGCGTTTCTTACGGCCAAAGGCGATACCGCGCTGGCCGACTGGGTGCGCACGCAAACCCGTTCACCGAATACCATGGTTGATCGCATTACACCCCGTCCTACTCCGGAGGTGGCAGAACGCGTGCAGGCGGCGACCGGCAAACAGGATGGCGCAGCAGTAATGGCCGAATCTTTTATTCAGTGGGTCATTGAGGATGATTTTATTGCCGGGCGCCCGGCGCTGGAAAAGGTCGGTGTTGAACTAGTGGAATCGGTACTGCCGTGGGAAGAGGCGAAAATTCGCATCCTCAATGCGACACATGCTGCGATTGCCTGGGCGGGCACACTGATTGGTCTGAACTATATCGATGAGAGCACCAGCCATCCGGCGATTTATCAACTGGCTCACGACTATGTGACCCAGGATGTCATTCCTTCTCTGTCTCCCAGCCCGCTTGATTTAGCGGATTATCGTGACGTGGTGCTGGCCCGCTTCAGTAATCCTTACATTAAAGATACCAATCAGCGCGTCGGTGCCGATGGTTTATCCAAAATTCCCGGCATGGTGACGCCAACCCTGCAACAGTGCTACCAGCGCGGTGCGCAGCCCACCGCAACGGCGGTGATTCCGGCACTGTTCTTCCTGTTTATGCAGCGATGGGCCGATGACAATTTACCCTATTGCTATCAGGACGGTGCGCTACAGGTCGATACGCTGCGTAAGCAGTTCGCCAGCGCCGATCCGCTCCATGCATACCTGAGTGATAGCGCGCTGTTTGCGGAACTGGCATCTGATAAGGCGTTTCATGAATTAGTCACCCGCCGTGTTGCGAGTTTGCAGCAGTGGCTGAAACAGCCTGAACTGGCGGCGGTGTAATTATGTATCTCGGCATTGATATTGGTACCTCAGAGCTTAAAGCGCTGATCATTAATACGCACGGTGAGATTGTGGCGGCTCAGCACGCCGCGCTGAGCGTGCAGCGTCCCCATCCCCACTGGGCTGAACAGGATCCTGAATGCTGGTGGCAAGCCTGCAGCGAGGTTCTGGCGGGATTACGTCATCAGTTTCCTCTGGCATGGGCCGCGATTCGCGCTATTGGATTATCGGGACAGATGCACGGGGCCGTGTTGCTGGATGCCGGGGGGAAGGTGCTGCGTCCGTGTATCCTCTGGAACGACACGCGCAGTGCACCGCAGTGTGAAAGGCTACGGAAGAGCAATCCCCGGATAATGGAAATTAGCGGCAATATGATTATGCCCGGCTTCACTTTGCCGAAACTGCACTGGGTCGCGGAAAATGAGCCAGAAATTTTCAGCCGCATCGATAAGGTCCTGCTGCCGAAAGATTACCTGCGCTGGCGTCTTACCGGGCGCTTTGTCAGTGAGCCTTCGGATGCTGCCGGAACGCTGTGGCTCGATGTCTCCCGGCGTGACTGGTCGGAAGAACTGCTGGCCATCACCGGACTGAAGCGTGCCCAAATGCCTGAACTGGTAGAAGGCAGTGCCATAAGTGGACGCCTGCAGCCGACGCTGGCGAGCGAGTGGGGTTTATCTACTGCGGTTACTGTCGCGGGAGGCGGCGGTGACAATGCCGCATCGGCAGTCGGTGTGGGGGCGGTGAATCCCGGTGATGCGTTTATCTCATTGGGTACCTCCGGTGTGATTTTTGTCGTAAACGACCGCTTACGGGCTGACCCTCAATGCGGGGTGCACGCCTTTTGCCATGCGTTACCGGGCCGCTGGCACCAGATGAGTGTGATGCTTAGCGCAGCCAGTTGTCTGCGCTGGTTGTGCAATCTGCTGTCGGTCAGTGAAAGCCAGCTGATGGAGGAGATGGTCCAGTTCAGTGATGAGCAAGTGCGTAGCGCCCCGGTTTTCCTGCCCTATCTGTCTGGTGAACGCACACCACATAACGATCCTGACGCATCCGGTTCTTTCTTCAATCTGCGCCATGAAACCCCGCGCGCCTTGCTGGGCTATGCGGTGGTTGAAGGCGTGGCATTTGGGCTGGCTGATGGGTTGAGTGTGCTCGGCGATGCCAGGCATCACATTCAGCAGTGCAGCCTGACCGGTGGTGGCGCACGTAGCACATTGTGGGCTCAATTGATTGCCGATGTGCTGCAACTGCCCATTGTTACCCATCCCGCCAGCGCATCTGGCGCGCTGGGTGCGGCACGTTTAGCGTGGCTGGCTGATGGCGGCCTTGAGCATGAGGTGTGTCTGAAGCCGGCTGTGCAGGCGCGCTACCAACCGGACGAGACGCGCGCTGCCGTGCTGCAAAAGCGGCTATGTCTGTTCCGGGAACTCTACGTCCAGCAACAACAGGTGCGCAGTTTGCTGCCTGCATAACGACTAACCAGACAGAAGGTAATTGTGATGCAATCGAACGAATACTGGTTTGGCTTACCGAAAAAGATGTTCTGGGGTTTCCTCGCTATCGCAATCTTTATGGCGGGTGATGGCTTTGAAATGGCGTTTCTGTCGCGCCATATCACCGATATGGGCTTTACGCCCGCGCAGTCTGCAGTCGTATTCACCTTCTATGGCTTAGCGGCAGCCCTGGCGGCCTGGGCATCTGGCGTGGTAGCCGAGTTGATCACACCGCAGCGCGCGATGATGATTGGCTTTGTGTTATGGATCGTGATGCATACGCTGTTTATGTCGCTGGGGCTTGGCCTGCGCAACTATCCGCTGATGGTGCTGTTCTACGGCATTCGCGGGCTGGCTTATCCGCTGTTTATCTACTCTTTCATGATGATGCTGGTGCAGGTCTTACCGCGCGAAAAACTGGCGGCGGCGACCGGCTGGTTCTGGGCGATGTATTCTGTCGGCATCGGGGTGATTGGCAGCTATCTGCCAAGTCTCACCATTCCGATGCTGGGGGAAACGGGGACGCTGTGGCTGGCTATTATCTGGGTGGCCTGTGGTGGGATCCTCGCATACTTCAGCCTGCGCAAGGTACCGGTGGATCGCTCTCGTGTGAATTTGCCGATGCGTGACAAGATGACAGAGATGGCGCGTGCCGTGACCATCCTGTTCACCAATCAGAATGTGTTTTATGCCTGCCTGATTCGCATCATCAACACGCTGTCGCTGTTTGGTTTCGCCATTATCATGCCACTACTGTTTGTCGATCGTCTCGGCTTTACCATCTCTGAATGGCTACAAATCTGGGCGGTGTTCTTCTTTGTCACTATATTTACGAATATCTTCTGGGGCCTCACGGGAGAGAAGCTGGGCTGGATCCGTCAGGTGCGCTGGTTTGGTTGCCTGGGGATGGCCATCTCCAGCCTGACCTTTTATTATCTGCCGCTGTATGCGGGTCATAACTTCTGGGTCGCATTAATCCCTGCGGTAATGCTGGGCATTTTTGTCGCCGCGTTTGTACCGATGACCGCTGTATTTCCCACGCTGGAACCGCATCATAAAGGCGCTGCGGTCTCTATTTACAACCTCTCCGCAGGACTCAGTAACTTTGTGGCACCGGCTATCGCCTCAGTCATGCTGCCGTTCTTCGACATTGTCGGTGTGGTATGGGCCTATACCGGGCTATACGTGTTCGCTGGCGTGCTGACCTTTATTATTCGTGTGCCACAACCGGGGCATACGCGTGAAGAGAAGGTAGTGAAGTCGCGTGTAGCAGAGCAGCGTAACTAACGAAACATACGGCGGCCCAGGGCCGCCGTATGTTTATCCTGCGACATCCTGCAGC
Organism: Pantoea sp. EKM10T; assembly: GCF_011800685.1. Taxonomy (NCBI): domain Bacteria; kingdom Pseudomonadati; phylum Pseudomonadota; class Gammaproteobacteria; order Enterobacterales; family Erwiniaceae; genus Pantoea; species Pantoea sp. EKM10T. The sequence goes on along the minus strand of NZ_JAALEU010000004.1, from coordinate 105,955 downwards.
GCTTCCTGCAAATCGTACCAGCGGAAACCAAAGCCTGAGGCTTCCAGCCGTTTTGGCAGCACATGCTGTCCTCCCAGCACCAGCACCGACGATTCGCCCATCATCAGTTTAATGGCGCTGGCAGGCGTGCGCATAAAGGCCGGACGATGCATCACCCGGCCCAGGGTGGCGGCAAACTGCTCGTTACGCACCGCGTAGGGAGCGACCATATTGAACGGACCCCGCAGATCATCATGCTCCAGCAGCCAGATAATGGCGTTTAGCATGTCATCAATGTGAATCCACGGCATGTACTGTTTACCACTGCCAATCGGCCCGCCGATGCCGAGTTTAAAGGGCAGCTTCATTTTGCTGAGTGCGCCGCCCTCAGACGCCAGCACCACGCCGGTTCGCAGCAGGCAGACGCGGGTGCGTTCGCTTTCAGCCGCGAGCGCCAGCTGCTCCCAGCGGGCGCAGAGCTGATGAGTAAACTCATCCTGACCCTGATCCTCTTCAGTCAGTACCAGATCGCCGGTGTTACCATAAAAGCCGGTTGCCGAACCTGAGATCAACACGGACGGTGGTGTGGCGCTGGCGTTGATCAGTGAGACGATCTGCTCGGTTATCTGCCAGCGACTTTCACACAGCTGCTGTTTATGCGGCTCCGTCCAGCGTTTGTCGGCAATAGGTTCTCCCGCCAGATTAATGACCGCATCGATCGTATCCAGGTTCGACTGTTGCGCCAGCCCTGACCAGAGCGCGACCTCTTCGCCCAGTTTTTCACGTGCGCTGACCACGTCACGCGTCACCACACTGATCTGATGCCCCAGCTGTTGCAGGCGCGGAATCAGGTGACGGCCAATCAGTCCCGTGCCACCGGTAATAAGAATGTGCATGTTGCGGCTCCCTTGATGTTTTTGTTATTTGCATCTTTCAGCATAGAAGAGTCGAGCCACTCTATCGTGAGTCGCGTCGCGCTTTCTTATTCCGGAGGCAGAGATCGGATCAGCTCAGCGTTGCCTTCCCAAATAAAAATCGGTAAACATGATGCAACCCTGACAGCCAATTGAGGTAACCGATGAATTATCCGTCCATCACCCTGTGGTCAGATTCATCATTTTTCAGTCCTTACGCCATGTCGGCCTATGTTGCTCTTACCGAAAAAGGGATCCCTTTCCAGCTGAAGCGCGTCGATTTGTCGCAGAATCAGCAATACGCCGCGGCTTACCGCGAGCTGTCGCTGACCTGCCGGGTCCCGACCCTGCAGATTGATGCGTTCCTGTTAAGCGAATCCTCGGCGATTACCGAATATCTTGAAGAGCGCTTTCCGGCGCCCGAATTTGAGCGCCTCTATCCCCGCGACCGCGAGAAGCGTGCCCGCGCCAGAGAGATCCAGGCCTGGCTGCGCAGTGACTTCCTGTGGATACGTCAGGAGCGTCCCACAGAAGTGCTGTTTGCCGGTGAGCGCTTTGCGCCGCTGACCGCATCAGCGCAGCAGGCGGTGGATAAACTGGTTATGGCCGTCGATCGCCTGCTGCCTGACGGGCAACAGAACCTGTTTGGCGAGTGGTCAATTGCGGATACCGATCTGGCGGTGATGCTTAACCGGCTGGTATTGCATGGCGATCCTTTGCCCGCGCGTCTGCGGGATTATGCTGAGTTTCAGTGGCAGCGAGCCTCAGTACAGCTGTGGTTAGCAGAAAGTGGTAAAAATCGGTAACAGCCAGGGCTTGCTCAGGCTGCCGGAAGTGATTACCTTACGCCACATAAAAATAAAGACGTGGCAAACTGCGTACCCAAGTGTACGCCAAACAGGAAAGGGTTACGGATGGTGGATCAAACTGCGGGTGACGGCATCGAGTGGGTCGATATCGTAAACGAAGAGAATGAAGTTGTTGCTCAGGCAACACGTGCGCAGATGCGCGCTGAGTGCCTGCGTCACCGCGCTACCTATATTGTGGTTCATGACGGTATGGGCAAAATTCTGGTGCAGCGTCGCACAGAGATAAAAGATTTTATGCCGGGCAAGCTGGACGCAACCGCAGGCGGCGTGGTGCAGAGCGGTGAAGATATGCTGGAGTCTGCGCGACGTGAAGCGGAAGAGGAGTTAGGAATTGCTGCGGTGCCGTTTGCTGAGCATGGCAAATTCTACTTCGAAGATCAGCACTGTCGCGTCTGGGGCGGTCTGTTCAGTTGTGTGTCACATGGGCCATTCGCCATGCAGGAATCGGAAGTCGATGAGATTATCTGGATGACGCCCGATGAGATCACCGCACGTTGTGATGAGTTCACTGACGATTCGCTTAAAGCGCTCTCTCTGTGGATGAGCCGCAACGGCGATAACCGGGCCTGAAAACGGGCGCTTTAACGCCTCAGCGATCCGCATTAAAGCCTCTAGCTCTGTTACCGGCGAAAAAAAGGCATGCCCTGGGGCATGCCTTTTGCGTTCTTACCTGACGCTTAGCCTTGTTCAGCCTGCTGAGACTGAATAGCGGTTAAGGCGATGGTATAGACGATGTCATCAACCAGCGCACCGCGCGACAGGTCGTTAACCGGCTTACGCATACCCTGCAGCATCGGCCCGATTGAGATCAGATCGGCTGAACGCTGTACCGCTTTATACGTGGTGTTACCGGTGTTCAGATCCGGGAAGATAAAGACGGTGGCGCGACCGGCAACCTGTGAATCTGGCGCTTTCGACTTCGCCACATCTTCCATGATCGCGGCGTCATACTGCAGCGGACCATCAATGACCAGATCAGGACGTTTTTCCTGCGCGATACGCGTTGCTTCACGCACTTTTTCAACGTCGCTGCCTGCACCTGACGTGCCGGTAGAGTAGGAGATCATCGCAACACGTGGATCGATACCAAAGGCTTTAGCAGAGTCGGCTGACTGAATAGCGATCTCAGCCAGCTGCTCAGCGGTGGGATCCGGGTTAATCGCGCAGTCACCGTAAACCAGCACCTGCTCCGGCAGCAGCATAAAGAACACCGATGAAACCAGTGAGCTGTTAGGCGCAGTTTTGATCAGCTGCAGAGGCGGACGAATGGTGTTGGCGGTGGTGTGAACCGCACCTGAAACCAGGCCATCCACTTCGCCACTCTCCAGCATCATGGTGCCCAGCACCACGTTATCTTCCAGTTGTTCCTGGGCGACCACTTCGGTCATCCCTTTGCTCTTACGCAGCTCAACCAGACGCGGCACGTAGTTTTCACGCACCTGTTCCGGATCAACAATCTCAACCCCTTTGCCCAGTTCAACACCCTGAGCCGCAGCAACACGCTGAATCTCATCCGGGTTGCCTAAGAGTACGCAGGTGGCGATACCGCGTTCAGCACAGATAGCGGCCGCTTTAACCGTACGCGGCTCATCACCCTCTGGCAGCACGACGCGTTTGCCCGCTTTACGCGCCAGCTCAGTCAGCTGATAGCGGAAGGCCGGTGGCGACAGGCGACGGCTGCGCTCTGACGTGGCGGTCAGTGACTCAATCCAGTCAGCATTAATGTAGCTGGCAACATATTCCTGCACTTTCTCGATGCGCTGCGTATCATCAGCGGGCACTTCAAGATTAAAGCTCTGCAGGCTCAGAGAGGTCTGCCAGGTATTGGTTTTCACCATAAACACCGGCAGGCCGGTCTGGAAGGCACGGTCACAGAGGCGCGCGATACGATCGTCAATCTCGTAGTTACCGGTCAGCAGGATAGCGCCAATCTCAATGCCGTTCATGGCGGCCAGACAGGCGGCGACAAGTACATCCGGGCGGTCTGCGGAAGTCACCAGCAGTGAGCCTGGACGGAAATGCTCCAGCATGTGCGGGATACTACGGGCGCAGAAGGTGACCGATTTAACCCGGCGGGTCTGAATCTCACCTTCGTTGATGATGCGCGCGTCCAGGTGACGACACATATCAATTGCGCGGGTGGCGATCAGATCAAAGCTCCACGGCACGCAGCCCAGCACCGGCAGCGGGCTGTCTGAGAACAACTGCTTAGGATCGATATTGGCGATGCTGGCTTTTGACGAGTCATCAAAAATTTCTGACAGGTCAGGGCGGGTACGCCCCTGATCATCGACCGGCGCGTTGAGTTTATTGATGATCACGCCAGTGATATTTTTATTCTTCTGACCGCCGAAGCTGCTCTGCGTCAGTTCAATGCGCTCTTTCAGTTGGGCCGGAGAGTCATTGCCCAGCGCCATCACGAAGACGATTTCCGCATTCAGGGTTTTCGCGATTTCATAATTCAGCGCGTTGGCGAACTGATGCTTACGGGTAGGGACCAGACCTTCAACCAGCACCACTTCCGCATTCTGCGTGTTGGCATGGTAACGGGAGATGATCTCTTCCATCAGCACATCCTGCTGGTTCGATCCCAGCAGTGATTCAACACGTGACATCTGCAGCGGTTCAGCGGCAGGAATCGAAGAGTTCTTACGGATAATAGTGGTGGTTTGATCCGGCGTATCGCCGCCGGTACGCGGCTGAGCAATCGGCTTAAAGACGCTGAGCCGAACGCCTTTGCGCTCCATGGCGCGGATAACGCCGAGGCTGACGCTGGTCAGGCCGACGCTGGTGCCGGTCGGAATGAGCATAATTGTACGTGACACGTTTGAACCTCTCAGTAATGGCAGGGTGTCAAAAACAACTCCGTCAGCTTGGGCTGACGGAGAGAAGTGTTTACGCAGTCAGACGCGCGGCGTCCTGGGCGATGACCAGCTCTTCGTTGGTCGGGATCACCAGCGCCGGGCGGGTGCCTTCTTTATTGATGTAACCAGACTTGCCGAAACGGGCCGCCAGGTTGCGATCGTGATCGACGTCAAAGCCCAGCAGTGCCAGTTTTTTCAGTGAGAGTTCACGAACCATCGCGGCGTTTTCACCGATGCCGCCAGTAAATACCACGGCGTCCAGGCGGCCATCCATCAGCGCAGTGTAGCTGCCGATATATTTCGCCAGGCGATGACAGAAGACATCCATTGCGCGCTTCGCATCTTCTTTGGTGGTGTAGTTATCTTCCACGTAGCGGCAGTCGCTGGTGACTTCAGTCAGACCTAACAGGCCAGACTCTTTGGTCAGCAGTTTATTGATGGCATCGACGCTCATACCCAGCGTATCGTGCAGGAAGAAGATAATTGCCGGGTCGATGTCGCCACTGCGGGTACCCATCACTAGGCCTTCCAGTGGGGTCAGGCCCATTGAGGTGTCCACACACTCGCCGTTGCGAATGGCAGAGACAGAACCGCCGTTACCGAGGTGGCAGGTAATAATATTCAGTGACTCAAGCGGCTTGTTGAGCATTTTGGCCGCTTCATGGGTCACATAGAAGTGGCTGGTACCATGCGCGCCATAGCGACGAACGCCATGCTCTTTATACAATTTGTACGGCAGCGCATAGAGATAAGACTCTTCCGGCATTGTCTGATGGAAAGCGGTGTCAAATACCGCGACATTCTTATCTGACAGGTGCGGGAAGTTTTTCATCGCTTCATCAATACCGATCAGATGAGCCGGATTGTGCAGCGGTGCAAAAGAAGAGGCGTCTTTGATGCCCTGTACCACTTCTTCAGTGATGATGACTGACTGAGTCAGCTTCTCGCCGCCATGAACGATACGATGGCCGATTGCAGCAATTTGTGCCGAAAGCTCAGGTTTTTGTGCCAGAATGGTTTTAACGATAAAGTTCAGCGCTTCACTATGCGCTGCGCCAGCACCCAGAGGCGCTTCCTGTTTTTCGCCTTCCAGCTTCCATTTGATGCGGGCTTCAGGAAGGTGGAAACATTCCGCCAGGCCAGACAGGAATTCTTCACCGCTGGCAGGGTTGAGGATGGCAAACTTAAGGGAAGAGCTGCCACAGTTCAGAACCAGAACTAACTTACTCGACATGGAAGTACCTATTTTTTGAGAGTGGCTAAATAAAACGCAATCAGACTAACAGCGTAGCCCATGAAAGCTGGTAGATTAATGACAAACATCATGCGGTAGACAGAATTCTGCATTTCCGCAAAAAAATTCGGCAATCTTACGCGAAAATTTGAAGATTGCCTCGTCTGAACCTGGCTCAGGCCTCTTCCCAAAAGCGCAATCCGCTTCCGGAAAGGGGGTAAAACGGCGTCAGAATAGCTGGAGTCACCTTTAAAGACAAAAATAATTGAAGGATGTCACGTAAAGTTGTGTAGTTATAACTATTTTTTAATTTTTACAGCATTAGTTGAGGTGAGCCATGGCGAATGAATCTGGCAGTACCAATTGGTTTCGGATGTTTCAGCGCGGCCAACACTATATGAAGACCTGGCCGGCTGATAAGCGCCTGGCACCCATGTTCCCGGAAAACCGTGTTTCATCGGCAACGCGTTTTGCTATTCGCTTTATGCCACCTTTGGCGATTTTTACGCTGACCTGGCAGATCGCGATGGGCGGTCAGTTAGGCCCGGCCGTGGCGACCGCGCTGTTTGCCTGTACCCTGCCGATGCAGGGATTATGGTGGCTGGGAAAGCGTTCTGTGACGCCGCTGCCGCCGACGCTGCTTAACTGGTTTCATGAAGTTCGTGCCCGGCTGGAAGAAGCGGGGCAGGCGACAGCGCCAGTAGAAGGCAAGCCGACCTATCAGGCGCTGGCCGATCTGCTAAAGCGGGCGTTCAAACAACTCGACCGCACTTTCCTCGACGATCTCTGACCTATCCCGGGCTGGCGGTAAAATATTTACCGCTAACCTGCGGCCAAATCAAAGAATGGTGATACGGCGATTTCCGTGTCGCTAACGCTGTGCAATGATTTCTCCATTGTCGATTAACTGAGCGGTCTCTGACCGGGAGTAAATGATGGAAATGACCCATGCGCAGCGTTTGATTCTCACTAATCAGTACAAAATGATGGCCATGCTTGAGCCGGAAAATGCGGAGCGTTTTCGTCGTTACCAGACCATCATCGAACGCGGTTATGCGCTGCAGATGCGGGAGCTGGACAAAGAGTTTGGCGAACTCAGCGAAGCGATCTGCCGGACGGTAATCGATATTATGGAAATGCATCACGCTCTCCACGTCTCCTGGTCGAACCTTAAAGAGAAAGGTGAGCTTGAAGAGCGCCGTCTGGCCTTTCTGGGCTTCGATGCGGCAACGGAAGCGCGCCTGCTGGGTTATGTCCGTTTTATGGTCAATACAGAAGGGCGTTATACGCACTTCGATTCCGGCACCCATGGTTTTAATGCGCAGACCCCAATGTGGGAAAAGTATCAACGGATGTTAGCTTTGTGGCAGACTTGTCCGCGCCAGTACCATTTAAGTGCAAACGAAATTGCGCAAGTGATTAATGCCTGATGAGGAGGAGCGCGTGACCTACAGAGGTTTTCTATTTGATTTAGACGGCACGCTGGTGGATTCACTGCCAGCGGTTGAACGAGCCTGGAGCCAGTGGGGTGCCCGTCATGGCATCGCGGCTGATGAGATTCTGGATTTCATTCATGGCAAACAGGCGATCACCTCTCTGCGTCATTTCATGGCAGGCCAGTCGGAAGAGGCTATTCAGGCGGAGTTTGTTGCGCTGGAGCAGGCTGAAGCGGCGGACACCGACGGTGTGCAGGCGCTGCCAGGGGCCAACGCGTTGCTGAACCGGCTGAACGAACTGCAGATTCCCTGGGCGATTGTCACTTCCGGTTCAGTGCCGGTCGCACATGCACGTCATAAAGCCGCAGGCTTACCGAAGCCTGCCGTGTTTATTACCGCTGAACAGGTGGCTAAGGGCAAACCGGAGCCCGATCCCTACCTGCTTGGCGCGGAGAAGCTGGGATTAGCGGCGACATCGTGCGTGGTTGCAGAAGATGCACCTGCCGGAATCTTATCCGGCCTGAATGCTGGCTGTGCGGTGATTGCCATCAATGCGCCGGCGGAGACACCCCGGCTGGATGAGGTAGCGCTTCAGCTCGACTCACTGGCATCACTGGTGATAACCCGCGAGTCTGACGGCAGCTTTACCTTCCGTCAGCAGGCTTAAAGGCTGGCCCGGCGGCCAGACCGCCGGGCTTAGAGTGGCGTATCCTGCGAGATTTCATCCAGTGACAGGCTGAAGCTCGGAATAAACACCTCAACGAAGTAATCCATCTCCGGCGAACGCCGAAGTGCCAGGGTCTTTTCCAGCCGCGCTTTGGCCAGTAAAAATTCGTTGTTCCCGGCAGACAACTCCTCAAGACATTTTACATATGCACAGAGCGCATCCGCCTGTTTCAGAACAGCCTGCTCCTCTTCGCTGTGCAGATGCTCATCGATCAGCGGGCGATAGATCGCCTGAAACTCTTCAGGCAGCATCTCAATCAGCTTCTGCTGAGCAATCTTCTCGATTTTCTTATATTCGTGGGCGATCTGCGCGTTGTAATACTTTACCGGAGTCGGTAAATCGCCGGTGAGCACTTCACTGGCATCGTGGTAAAGCGCCAGCATGGCAATGTGATCGGCATTAAGCGACCCGTTGAATTTAAGGTTTTTGATCACGGCCAGGGCATGCGCCACCATAGCGACCTGCAGACTGTGTTCGGAGACATTTTCGGTGCGCACATTGCGCATCAGCGGCCAGCGATTGATCAGCTTAAGACGGGAGAGATGAGCAAAGAAGTGGCTTTGTGTCATGAGCGTTCCTGTTGGCTGGCGGGGGAGAGACAGGCTCTGGCTCTCCCCAAATAGCGTCAGTATACGCGGGCCTGATTATTGACGATAGCCTTGCAGGAAGCGGCCAAATTTATTGATCGCCATCTCAAGATCATCCACACGAGGCAGCGTAACAATGCGCAGGTGATCGGGCCATGGCCAGTTAAAGGCACTGCCCTGAACCAGTAGCACCTTCTCCTGTAACAGAAAATCCAGCACCATCTTCTGATCGTCGAAAATGTTGAATTTTTTGGCATCGATTTTCGGGAACATATAAAGCGCGCCCTGCGGCTTCACACAGCTGACGCCTGGGATATCATTAATCAACTCCCAGGCGCGCTGCCGCTGCTCGTAGAGACGACCACCCGGCATGATAAATTCGCTAATGCTCTGGTAGCCGCCCAGCGCCGTCTGAATCGCATGCTGCGCCGGTACGTTGGCACACAGGCGCATCGAGGCGAGCATCTCCAGTCCTTCTATATAGCCTTTAGCATGTTTCTTTGGCCCGTTCAGTACCATCCAGCCCTGACGGAAACCGGCAACGCGATAGGTTTTAGAAAGGCCATTAAAGGTAACAGTCAGCAGATCGGGTGCCAGCGCTGCGATGCAGTGATGCTGTGCATCGTCATAGAGGATCTTGTCGTAGATCTCATCGGCGAAAATAATCAGGTTATGCTGACGCGCAATTTCAACCACCTCTAACAGCAGCTCTTTGCTGTAGACCGCGCCAGTGGGGTTATTCGGGTTGATAATCACGATGCCGCGGGTACGAGGCGTTATCTTGCTGCGGATATCATCGAGGTCAGGGAACCAGCCTGCTGATTCGTCACAGAGATAGTGCACTGCTTTACCGCTGGAGAGGGAAACCGCAGCCGTCCATAACGGATAGTCGGGGGCCGGCACCAGCATTTCGTCGCCGCTGTTCAGTAACGCCTGCATCGCCTGCACGATGAGTTCTGAAACACCGTTGCCAATGTAGATATCTTCTACGGTGACATCGCGCATGTCGCGCGCCTGGTAGTGCTGCATGATCGCTTTACGGGCGGAATAGAGACCCTTGGAGTCACAATAGCCCTGAGAGCTGGGAAGGTTACGAATAACATCGACCAGTATCTCATCCGGTGCTTCAAAACCAAACGGCGCCGGATTGCCGATGTTCAGCTTCAGTACTTTGTTACCTTCTTCTTCGAGGCGCTTAGCCTCTTTCAGTACCGGGCCACGGATGTCATAGCAGACGTTATCGAGTTTTCCGGATTTATCAATTTGAAAAGTCATTGTTACCGCCTTAATGGGCAGAATCCTTTTGGCTGCCACAGAAATCCAACCAGCACAATGTACTCTCCTGACAGTCACAAAAGAAGGGTGCCGCCCCGTTTTGGCGGGTTCAACAACTTTTTGCCCGGTGCGCAGCGTAAAAAATATTTGTTGTCGCGTAAACTGGTTAATAAAACCATAAATTGGCATTAATGCAGGATTTTAACTTGCCCAAAGCGCTGCTGAACCGACATATGGCTTTAGCATCATGAACGCTATCTGGAAGTTATTGAAATGGAACTTTTCTTTGCACCTGAAATATACACTTAGAGAAATAGTTAAAGGATATTTTATAAATGTTCAAATTATGGACGATTTTATAACGTGCCTGAAGATTACGCCTTAACGCTGCTTAAGAGTGGCGCGTTTAAGGCCTTGTGTTCGCCGGAAAAGTGCCAAAAGCAGAGCTTCATATGGCACCTTTATTGCAGGATTGTGAGCCGTACTTAACACTTCCTCACTAAATTTCAGAACGCTGAAGGCTTAAAAAGTGATCAATAATGTGGCATAAGGGTCTGGAAATGCCTTTAGCACAAAATTTACAGCGCTTTTCACAAAATCATTTCCATTTTGAAGTCAAAAATGATTAAGTATAATTTATTATTTAGTGCACTTTGCCGCTTCGCTTTGATAGCCCGTAAAGTGCGCTTTCTATCCCACACGATTCTTTCTGGTGGGAATAAGACAACTACGCAGCTTCCTGCATTTGCGCACCCAGCGCCATCGGTTCAGAAGTTGTATCTGTCTTGAATAGCACTATGACCCTTCAGAGGAGTCAACAGTGCAGGATCCACATAAACTTTTTTTGTGTCAGTCTTCACACAGGACTGTCATTGAGCACCATTACTGCTTATCACTTTGATAAGCTTGTGATAACACCAGGGTAGTAGTTCGTAAAAATCTTATAAGTGAAGAAAAAACATGACTAATGCAAATCGTCCGATACTGAATCTCGACCTCGATCTGCTGAGAACCTTCGTTGCCGTTGCGGATTTGAATACCTTTGCAGCAGCCGCTGCAGCGGTCTGCAGAACCCAGTCAGCAGTCAGTCAGCAGATGCAGCGTCTGGAACAATTGGTAGGTAAAGAGCTGTTTGCCAGACATGGACGTAATAAGCTTCTGACAGAGCACGGTATCCAGCTTTTAGGCTATGCGAGAAAAATTCTTCGTTTTAACGACGAAGCCTGCACATCTCTGATGTACAGCAACATTCAGGGCGTGCTGACTATTGGCGCCTCTGATGACACCTCTGACACTATTCTGCCGTTCCTGCTAAACCGGGTGACCTCGGTGTATCCGAAACTGGCAATCGATGTGCGGGTTAAACGTAATCCGTTTATGATGGAAATGCTCAATCAGGGTGAAGTGGACCTGGTTGTGACCACTTCCAGCCCGGGCAATTTTACCTATCAGGTACTGCGTACTTCACCTACCTTGTGGTACTGCGCAGCGGATTATATCTTCCAGCGTGGCGAAGCCATTCCATTGGTATTGCTGGATGAGCCAAGTCCTTATCGTGATATGGCTATCGATCATCTCAACGAAGCGGGCATCCCGTGGCGTATCTCTTATGTCGCTTCCACACTGGCTGCAGTGCGCGCTGCGGTGAAAGCGGGACTGGGTGTGACGGCACGTCCGGTCGAGATGATGAGCCCGGAACTGCGTGTTATGGGTGCAGCTGAAGGACTGCCGGTACTGCCGGATACGCAATATCTGCTGTGCCGTAATCCAGACAGCGATAATGAACTGGCGCTGGCTATCTTCAATGCCATGCAGTCCACCAATGATCCTTATAACCTGAGCAATAATCCCGACGGTTCACTGTTGCTGGATGATGAAGAGTAATTTCGCTAACGTGTTGTACTCAATACCTGCGTGATTGCCTTAATAAACGCTTATAAATAAGCCTCTCCTTCCCTGAAAAGAACGAGAGGCTTTTTTGTGTCTGACCCCCGCCCGATGTCCCTTACTGACTCATCTGCCTCTCCTGACCCGACTAAAAAAATTTCAGCATCTACTGAATTGAAATTTCCAGACCAAAAAACCGAACGTTTTGTTCCGAATCACCGTTTCAGGTGGGGAAAATTAACGCATAAAGGGCAAAAGTGTGTTCTGGATCAAAAAAATAGCCCTGGAAAGGGGAGGGAAAATTCAGTGATACCTGTCAAAATATGTTTGTTAAATGCACGATCCATGCATGTGAATACCCGCTACACTAAAATTAACCCTACAGACTGAAGCGATTTAGCTGGAAAGCGGGGCATCATTTGTTAATAATATGATGCAGGTGTGAAATAATGTTTGGATACTTTTGTCAAAGTTGACAAAAGGTTATAGAAAGGAGTAAAAAACCCCATAAAATAGCTGCTTATTACGTAATAACAGCGACATTTGAAAGGTTTTTATCCTTCCCTTGAATCGATGTGGTCAGTTTGCTGCGGGAAACGCGTGCAGGATGCCAGCGCCACTTTTGATGAGTAAGCAATGAGTATGTCAACTACCACCGAAATCATCGCTCAGCACTGGGCGTTTATCGTATTTATCGTTATTGCCTTTGGCCTGTGTGCTTTCATGCTGACCGGAGGATGGCTGCTTGGCGGCAGAGCGCGCGCCCGCTACAAAGACACGCCATTCGAATCGGGCATTGAATCCGTTGGTGATACCCATATCCGCCTGTCGGCGAAATTTTATCTGGTTGCGATGTTTTTCGTCATCTTCGACGTCGAAGCCCTCTTTTTATACGCATGGGCGACTTCAATCCGTGAAAGCGGTTGGATCGGCTTTGTGGAAGCCGCAATTTTCATTTTGGTGCTCCTGGCGGGTCTGGTCTATCTGGTACGCATTGGCGCACTGGACTGGGCTCCAGCTCGCCGTCGCGTGGTGGTCAAAACCACTACGGTCAGCCACACCAATCCTCATAAGCAGTAAAAGAGAGGCAATAAGATGGACTATACGCTCACCCGCATAGACCCGAACGGTGGTGAGAACGACCGTTATCCTCTGCAAAAGCAGGAAATCGTCAGCGATCCGCTGGAGCAGCACGTTCATCGCAGCGTTTATATGGGCAAACTCGAAAATGCCCTGCATGACATGGTGAACTGGGGGCGTAAAAACTCCCTCTGGCCTTATAACTTTGGCCTGTCCTGTTGTTACGTTGAGATGACAACATCGTTCACCGCGGTCCACGACGTGGCACGTTTTGGCGCCGAAGTTATGCGCGCTTCGCCACGTCAGGCCGATTTCATGGTCATTGCCGGTACGCCGTTCACCAAAATGGCCCCGGTTATTCAGCGTTTGTACGATCAGATGCTGGAACCCAAATGGGTGATTTCCATGGGTGCCTGCGCCAACTCTGGCGGCATGTATGACATCTATTCCGTGGTGCAGGGTGTCGATAAATTCCTGCCGGTCGATGTTTATATTCCTGGCTGTCCGCCACGTCCTGAAGCGTATATGCAGGCACTGCTGCTGTTGCAGGAGTCGATCGGCAAAGAGCGCCGTCCGCTCTCGTGGGTGGTTGGCGATCAGGGCGTTTATCGCGCCAACATGCCATCTGAGCGTGAAAGAAAACGCGGCGAGCGCATTGCAGTCACAAACCTGCGCAGCCCGGACGAAGTTTAAAACCGTATGGATGGAAAACAGCGCCTGCAGCAGAACATCACAATTTAATGCATGGCCCCATCCTGACGCCTTCATTTGAGTGCCTGAGACCAGGCCGGAATGGTGAGTAACGTATGACAGATTTGACCACGCAAGATCTCGCTCAGCCTTCATGGCAAACCCGTGATCACCTTGATGACCCGGTGATCGGCGAGTTGCGTAACCGTTTTGGGCCGGATGCCTTCACTGTTCAGCCAACCCGTACCGGTATTCCGGTGGTGTGGGTGAAGCGTGAACAGATACTGGAAATTATCGAGTTCCTGCGTAAATTACCCAAGCCTTACGTCATGCTTTATGACCTGCATGGCGTGGATGAGCGTTTACGTACCCACCGTGCAGGCCTGCCTGCGGCGGATTTTTCCGTTTTCTACCACCTGCTGTCGATTGAACGCAACCGCGACATCATGCTCAAGGTGGCACTCTCTGAAAACGATATGCATCTGCCGACCATCACCCGCCTTTTCCCGAATGCCAACTGGTATGAGCGTGAAACCTGGGAGATGTTTGGTATCACCTTTGATGGTCACCCGCATCTGACGCGCATCATGATGCCGTCGACCTGGGAAGGCCATCCGCTGCGTAAAGATTACCCGGCGCGCGCCACCGAATTCGATCCGTTTACGCTGACCAAGCAGAAAGAAGATCTGGAGATGGAAGCGCTGACCTTTAAGCCTGAAGACTGGGGCATGAAGCGCAGCACCACCAACGAAGACTTCATGTTCCTGAACCTCGGGCCTAACCACCCGTCGGCGCACGGGGCATTCCGCATCATTCTGCAGCTGGATGGTGAAGAGATTGTCGACTGCGTGCCTGACATCGGCTATCACCACCGTGGTGCCGAAAAGATGGGCGAGCGTCAGTCGTGGCACAGCTACATTCCTTACACTGACCGCATCGAGTACCTCGGCGGCTGCGTAAACGAAATGCCGTACGTACTGGCGGTGGAGAAACTGGCCGGTATCGTGGTGCCCGATCGCGTTAATGTGATCCGCGTGATGCTCTCTGAGCTGTTCCGCATCAACAGCCACCTGCTCTATATCTCCACCTTTATTCAGGACGTCGGGGCCATGACGCCGGTGTTCTTTGCCTTTACCGACCGTCAGAAAATCTATGACGTGGTTGAGGCGATTACCGGTTTCCGTATGCACCCGGCGTGGTTCCGCATCGGTGGTGTCGCGCATGACCTGCCGCGAGGCTGGGAACGTCTGCTGCGTGACTTCCTCGACTGGATGCCAAAACGTCTTAAAGAGTATGACAAAGCGGCACTGCGCAACAGCGTACTGATTGGCCGTTCCAAAGGCGTTGCTGCTTACAACATGGAAGAGGCGCTGGCGTGGGGCACTACCGGTGCTGGTCTGCGTGCTACCGGTCTCGACTTTGACGTACGTAAATGGCGTCCCTACTCCGGCTACGAAAACTTCGATTTTGAAATCCCGGTCGGCGACGGCATCAGCGATGCTTACAGCCGCGTCATGCTGAAAATGGAAGAGATGTGGCAGTCGCTGCGCATTCTTGAGCAGTGTCTCAACAACATGCCAGAGGGTCCGTTTAAAGCGGATCATCCGCTGACCACGCCGCCACCGAAAGAGCGCACGCTGCAGCACATTGAAACGCTGATCACGCACTTCCTGCAGGTTTCGTGGGGGCCGGTGATGCCAGCCAATGAGTCGTTCCAGATGATTGAAGCGACGAAAGGGATCAACAGCTACTACCTGACCAGCGATGGCAGCACCATGAGCTACCGCACCCGCGTGCGTACGCCGAGCTTCCCGCATCTGCAGCAGATTCCTTCAGTAATCCGTGGCAGCCTGGTATCCGACCTGATCGTATATCTGGGTAGTATCGATTTTGTTATGTCAGACGTGGACCGCTAATTATGCACGATCAACACATTGCCATTAAAACGATCGACCCTAACGAGGTCTTCGTGCTGAGCGCGGAAGAGCATCACGCCATTGAGCACGAAAAACACCACTATGAAGATGCGCGTGCAGCCTCCATTGAAGCGCTGAAGATCGTGCAGAAACAGCGCGGATGGGTGCCGGACGGCGCTATCAATGCGATTGCCGAGGTTCTGGGTATCCCGGCGAGTGATGTTGAAGGTGTGGCGACATTTTACAGCCAGATCTTCCGTCAGCCGGTTGGCCGTCATGTGATCCGTTACTGTGACAGCGTGGTCTGTCATATCACCGGTTATCAGGGCATCCAGTCAGCACTGGAACAGCAACTGAATATCAAACCGGGTCAGACCACTGCCGATGGCCGCTTTACACTGCTGCCAACCTGCTGTCTGGGTAACTGCGATAAGGGGCCAACGATGATGGTGGATGAAGACACGCATGTGCATCTGACGCCGGAAGGCATCCCTGGTTTGCTGGAGCAGTATCAATGACAATTAAACAGATCATTCGCACTGCAGAAACTCATCCGCTGACCTGGCGGATGCGTGACGACAAGCAACCTGTCTGGCTTGACGAATATCGCAGTAAAAACGGCTATGCCGGTGCGGAAAAAGCGCTGAAAAGCATGTCGCAGGATGAAATCGTTGCGGCAGTCAAAGATTCAGGCCTGAAAGGGCGCGGCGGTGCGGGCTTCTCCACCGGGCTGAAGTGGAGCCTGATGCCGAAAGATGAGTCGATGAACATCCGTTACCTGCTGTGTAACGCCGATGAGATGGAGCCGGGCACCTATAAAGACCGCCTTCTGATGGAGCAGATGCCTCACCAGCTGGTGGAAGGAATGCTGATCAGCGCCTTTGCGCTGAAGGCTTACCGTGGCTATATCTTCTTACGTGGCGAATACATTGAAGCCGCGGTGCATCTGCGTCGTGCGATTGCTGAAGCGACGGAAGCGGGCTATATCGGTAAAAATATTCTCGGTACCGGCTTTGACTTTGAGTTGATTGTCCACACCGGCGCAGGTCGTTATATCTGCGGCGAAGAGACGGCACTGATTAACTCACTGGAAGGCCGTCGTGCCAATCCGCGTTCGAAACCGCCATTCCCGGCGAGTGCGGGCGCGTGGGGCAAACCGACCTGCGTGAACAACGTGGAAACCCTCTCCAACGTTCCGGCGATTCTGGCCAACGGCGTGGAGTGGTACAAAAACATCTCTAAAAGCGAAGATGCCGGTACCAAAATGATGGGGTTCTCCGGACGGGTTAAAAATCCCGGCGTCTGGGAGCTGCCATTTGGTATCACCGCACGTGAAATCCTTGAGGATTATGCGGGCGGTATGCGTGACGGACTGAAGTTCAAAGCCTGGCAGCCCGGCGGGGCAGGGACTGACTTCCTGACCGACCAGCACCTGGATCTGCCCATGGAGTTTGCCAGCATCGGCAAAGCGGGCAGTCGTCTGGGTACGGCGCTGGCGATGGCGGTCGATCACGAGATCAACATGGTCTCGCTGGTGCGTAACCTGGAAGAGTTCTTTGCCCGTGAGTCGTGCGGCTGGTGTACACCGTGTCGCGATGGCCTGCCGTGGAGCGTCAAAATTCTGCGTGCGCTGGAGCAGAAGCAGGGTCAGCCAGGCGATATCGAAACCTTACTGCAACTCTGCCGTCAGCTTGGCCCGGGTAAAACCTTCTGTGCGCACGCGCCGGGTGCGGTTGAGCCACTGCAGAGTGCGATTAAATATTTCCGTGAAGAGTTTGAAGCCGGCATGGCACCGCAGGTGTTTGGCAATACCCGCGCCATTGGCGGGATCCAGCCAAACCTGCTGAAAGCGCGCTGGTAATTCGCCGAAGAACACGGAACAGGCCTGGTGCCGCCGCCCCGACAATGTCGTGCGTCGGGGCAAGAATATGATTAACGCTCGTCTCTGACGAGCCTTACGGAAGCATGTCACTATGGCTACAATTCATGTAGACGGTAAAGAGTATGATGTGAACGGAGCGGACAACCTGCTACAGGCATGTCTCTCTCTGGGCCTTGATATTCCTTACTTTTGCTGGCATCCGGCGCTGGGAAGCGTTGGGGCCTGCCGCCAGTGTGCGGTAAAGCAATTCCAGAATGCCGAAGATACCCGCGGCCGTCTTGTCATGTCCTGCATGACGCCGGCCTCTGACGGCACATTCATCTCCATCGATGATGGCGAAGCGAAAGAGTTCCGCGAAAGCGTGGTGGAGTGGCTGATGACCAACCACCCACACGACTGTCCGGTGTGTGAAGAGGGCGGTAACTGTCACCTGCAGGATATGACAGTAATGACCGGCCACAGCTTCCGCCGCTATCGCTTCACCAAACGTACCCACCGTAATCAGGATCTCGGCCCGTTCATCTCCCATGAGATGAACCGCTGTATCGCCTGTTACCGCTGCGTGCGTTACTACAAAGATTATGCCGATGGCAAGGATCTGGGTGTCTACGGCGCACACGACAACGTCTACTTCGGTCGTCCGGAAGATGGCACGCTGGAGAGCGAATTCTCCGGTAACCTGGTTGAAATCTGCCCGACCGGCGTCTTCACCGATAAAACGCACTCCGAACGCTATAACCGTAAATGGGATATGCAGTTTGCGCCGAGCATCTGCCAGCAGTGCAGTGTGGGCTGTAACACCAGCCCGGGTGAGCGTTATGGTGAGTTACGCCGTATCGAAAACCGTTATAACGGCACCGTAAACCACTATTTCCTGTGTGACCGTGGCCGCTTTGGCTATGGCTACGTGAACCGTAAAGATCGCCCACGCCAGCCGATGCTGCTGCGCGGCAACGACTGGGTGACGCTGAACGCAGAGCAGGCGGTCAATGCCGGTGCAGATTTGCTGCGTCAGGCGAAAAAAGTGATCGGTATCGGCTCGCCGCGCGCCAGCATTGAAAGTAACTTCGCGCTGCGTGAACTGGTCGGTGCAGAGAACTTCTCTACCGGCATGCCAGCGGGCGAGCAGGCCCGGCTTGAACTGATGCTGAAAATTCTGCGTGAGGGCGGTATCTATACGCCATCGCTGCGTGAAATTGAAAGCTACGATGCGGTGCTGGTGCTGGGCGAAGATCTGACCCAGGTGGGCGCACGCGTGGCGCTGTCAGTGCGTCAGGCCGTGAAAGGCAAAGCGCGCGACATGGCTGCCGCTCAGAAAGTAGCAGACTGGCAGATCGCCGCGATCCTGAACATCGGACAGAATGCGAAACATCCGCTGTTTATCACCAACGTCGATGAAACCCGTCTGGATGATATCGCGGCATGGAGCTATCGCGCACCGGTTGAAGATCAGGCGCGTCTCGGTTTCGCTATCGCCAGTGCGCTGGATGAAACCGCTCCGGCGGTGACCGATTTCGACAGCAAACTGAACGGCAAAATGGATGTCATCGTGCAGGCGCTGGCCGGCGCGAAAAAACCGTTAATTATTTCCGGGACCCATTCCGGCAGCAGCGCGATGATCGAAGCGGCTGCCAACGTGGCCAAAGCGCTCAAAGCGCGCGGTGCCGACGTCGGGATTACGCTGCTGGCGGGACACGCCAACAGCGTGGGTCTTGGCCTGATGGGCGGCAATCCTCTGGAAAGCGCGCTGGAGCAACTGAGCAACGGTGAAGCCGATGCGCTGGTGGTACTGGAAAATGACCTCTATCGCCATGCACCGAAAGCGCTTGTTGATGCGGCGCTGGCCCAGACCACTAACGTGATTGTGGTTGATCATCAGCGCACCGCGACGCTGGAGAAAGCGGGTCTGGTGTTATCAACCGCCAGCTTCGCCGAAAGTGATGGCACCTCGATCAACCATGAAGGCCGCGCACAGCGTTTCTTCCAGGTTTACGATCCTTCTTACTATGACAACAACGTAGTGATGCTGGAGAGCTGGCGCTGGCTGCATTCGCTGCACAGCACGCTGGAAAGCCGTCACGTCGACTGGACGCAGCTGGACCACGTGATCGATGCGGTGGTGAGTCATCTGCCACAGCTGGCCGGAATCAAAGATGCGGCACCGGATGCCAGCTTCCGTATTCGTGGACAGAAACTGTCGCGTTCACCGCACCGTGCCAGTGGCCGTACCGCGGCGCGCGCCAATATCAGCGTGCACGAACCGCGTCAGCCGCAGGATCAGGACACGATGTTCGCCTTCTCAATGGAAGGGAACAACCAGCCAGGCGCACCGCGTTCGCAGATTCCGTTTGCCTGGGCACCGGGCTGGAACTCACCACAGGCGTGGAACAAGTTCCAGGTTGAAGTGGGCGGCAAACTGCGTAATGGCGATCCGGGTGTACGGCTGTTTGAAGCCAGCGCAGCCAGTCTGCCCTGGTTCAGCAACGTTCCGGCGGCATTCGTCAGTGAAGCGCAGTGGCGCGTGGCCCCTCTCTACCAGCTGTTTGGTAGTGAAGAGATGTCACAGCGTTCACCGGTCTTCCAGCAGCGTATGGCACCGCCTGCCCTGGTGATTAACCCGGAAGATGCAGCGAAGCTGGGCGTCAACAATGGCGCGGCGGTTGAGTTCATCTGTGCCGGTGAGACAGTGCGTCTGCCGGTCCGTTTCTCGGCGTCACTGCAGGCGGGACAGATTGGTCTGCCGCTGGGCATGCCGGGCGTTCCGCCATTCCTGGCGAACGGTAAAATCGACACTCTGCAGGAGGCGGCGCAATGAGCTGGTTAACACCGGACGTTATCGACATTCTGCTGGCCATTGTTAAAGCCATCGTGATTCTGCTGGTGGTTGTGGCCTGCGGCGCGTTCATGAGCTTCGCCGAGCGTCGTCTGCTCGGCCTGTTCCAGAACCGTTACGGACCAAACCGCGTAGGCTGGGGCGGCTCGCTCCAGCTGGTAGCGGACATGATCAAAATGTTCTTTAAAGAGGACTGGGTTCCGCCGTTTACCGACCGCTTTATCTTTACCCTTGCGCCGGTTATCGCCTTTGTTTCACTGCTGCTGGCCTTTGCTATCGTGCCGGTTTCGCCAACCTGGATGGTGACAGACCTGAATATCGGTCTGCTGTTCTTCCTGATGATGGCGGGCCTTGCGGTCTACGCGGTGCTGTTTGCCGGCTGGTCGAGTAATAATAAATACTCGCTGCTGGGCGCGATGCGCGCCTCGGCGCAGACCCTGAGCTACGAAGTGTTCCTGGGTCTGTCGCTGATGGGTGTGGTAGCGCAGGCGGGCTCGTTCAATATGAACGATATCGTCAACAGCCAGACGCACCTGTGGAACATCATTCCGCAGTTCTTCGGTTTCGTAACCTTCTGTATTGCTGGCGTGGCGGTGTGTCACCGTCATCCGTTTGACCAGCCAGAAGCGGAGCAGGAACTGGCGGACGGTTATCACATCGAATATGCCGGTATGAAGTTCGGCCTGTTCTTTGTCGGCGAATATGTGGCGATCACCACCGTTTCAGCGCTGATTGTGACGCTGTTCTTTGGTGGCTGGCACGGCCCATTCCTGCCGCCGTTCATCTGGTTCGCCCTGAAAACGGCGTTCTTTATGATGATGTTCATCCTGATTCGTGCTGCGCTTCCGCGCCCACGCTACGACCAGGTGCTGTCATTCGGCTGGAAAGTGTGTCTGCCGTTGACGCTGTTGAACCTGCTGGCGACTGCCGCAGTGATTCTCTACACAGCGCCGTAAGGGGTTAACAAATGACTTTGAAAGATATTGTCGTAGGCTTTGGCACGACAGTTCGCAGTATCTGGCTGATCGGGCTGCACGCCTTTGCCAAACGTGAAACTCAGATGTATCCGGAAGAGCCGGTTTATCTGCCACCACGCTATCGTGGCCGTATCGTGTTAACCCGCGATCCGGATGGTCAGGAGCGTTGCGTCGCCTGTAACCTGTGTGCGGTTGCCTGCCCGGTTGGCTGTATCTCGCTGCAGAAAGCTGAAACCAAAGATGGCCGCTGGTACCCGGAGTTCTTCCGTATCAACTTCTCACGCTGCATCTTCTGCGGCATGTGTGAGGAAGCCTGTCCAACCACGGCGATTCAGCTGACCCCCGATTTCGAACTGGGTGAGTTTAAGCGTCAGGATCTGGTGTATGAGAAGGACGATCTGCTGATTTCGGGGCCGGGTAAATATCCGGAGTACAACTTCTACCGCATGGCAGGTATGGCGATTGACGGTAAAGATAAGGGCGAAGCAGAAAACGAAGCGAAGCCTATCGACGTCAAAGGCTTATTACCTTAAGGAGCAAGGCATGGAATTTGCGTTTTATCTTTGCGGGCTGGTGGCGGTGCTGACGACGTTGCGCGTCATTACCCACACTAATCCGGTACATGCGTTGCTGTACCTGATCGTTTCGCTGTTATCGATCGCGGGCGTCTTCTTCTCTATGGGAGCCTATTTTGCCGGTGCGCTGGAGATCATCGTTTACGCCGGTGCCATTATGGTGCTGTTCGTCTTCGTGGTCATGATGCTGAACCTGGGCAAACAGACCGAGAAGCAGGAGCGTGAGTGGCTCAGCCCGTCACTGTGGATTGGTCCGGGTATCGTCTCGTTGCTGCTGCTGGTCGTAATGGTCTACGCCATCCTGACCGCCAACGATCAGGGCATCGATGGCACCATCATCGACGCCAAAGCGGTCGGCATCAGCCTGTTTGGTCCTTACGTACTGGCGGTTGAACTGGCCTCAATGCTGCTGCTGGCTGGTCTGGTCGTGGCGTTCCATATCGGTCGTGAAGAGCGTCAGGGCGAAGTCCTGAGTAACCGTAATGCTGACGCCGCTCAGGTGAAAAAGGAGAACGCATGATCCCGTTACAACATGGATTGATTCTTGCTGCCGTGCTGTTTGTCCTTGGACTGACGTCGCTGGTAATACGCCGCAATCTGCTGTTTATGCTGATCGGCCTTGAAATCATGATCAACGCCGCCGCCTTAGCCCTGGTGGTTGCCGGGAGCTATTGGGGTCAGGCCGATGGACAGGTGATGTATATCCTGGCGATCAGCCTGGCGGCAGCGGAAGCCAGTATTGGTCTGGCACTGCTGCTTCAGCTCTATCGTCGTCGTCAGACGCTGAACATTGATACTGTGAGCGAGATGCGCGGATGAATCTTCTCTATTTAACTGTCTTGTTTCCGCTGATCGGCTTTCTGCTGTTAGCGTTTTCGCGCGGTCGCTGGTCAGAGAACCTGTCGGCCACGATTGGTATGGGATCGGTGGGTCTGGCGGCCCTGACCACGGCGATGGTCGGTTTTGACTTCTTCGCTAACGGTCAGCAAGCCTACACGCAGGCGCTCTGGACCTGGATGCATGTCGGCAACTTCGACATGAAGGTGAACCTGACGCTGGATGGCCTGTCGCTGACCATGCTGTCTGTCGTGACCGGTGTCGGTTTCTTCATTCACATGTTCGCCTCCTGGTACATGCGTGGAGAAGAGGGCTACTCCCGCTTCTTCGCCTATACCAACCTGTTTATCGCCAGCATGGTTGTTCTGGTGCTGGCCGATAACCTGATGCTGATGTATCTGGGCTGGGAAGGGGTAGGCCTCTGCTCTTATCTGCTGATCGGTTTCTACTACAGCAATCCGGAAAACGGCAAAGCGGCGATGAAAGCATTTATCATCACCCGCGTGGGCGACGTCTTCCTGGCATTTGGTCTGTTCATCCTCTACAACGAGCTGGGCACGCTGAACTTCCGCGAGATGATGGAGCTGGCTCCTGCGCACTTTGCCGCAGATAACCATATGCTGCAGTGGGCAACGCTGATGCTGCTGGGTGGCGCGGTCGGTAAATCGGCTCAGCTGCCGTTACAGACCTGGCTGGCAGATGCGATGGCTGGTCCGACACCGGTTTCGGCACTGATCCACGCCGCGACCATGGTGACAGCAGGTGTCTACCTGATTGCCCGTAGCCACGGTCTCTTCCTGCTGACGCCGGAAGTGCTGCATCTGGTCGGGATTATCGGGGCGATAACCCTGGTGCTGGCAGGCTTTGCCGCGCTGGTACAGACCGACATCAAACGTGTTCTCGCTTACTCCACCATGAGCCAGATTGGCTACATGTTCCTGGCGCTGGGTGTTCAGGCGTGGGATGCGGCGATTTTCCATCTGATGACGCACGCCTTCTTTAAAGCGTTGCTGTTCCTCTCTTCGGGTTCAGTGATTCTGGCCTGCCATCACGAGCAGAACATTTTCAAAATGGGTGGCCTGCGTAAGAGCATTCCGCTGGTCTACACCTGCTTCCTGGTGGGCGGCGCGGCGCTGGCGGCACTGCCGCTGATTACGGCGGGCTTCTACAGTAAAGATGAGATCCTGTTTGGCGCACTGGCTAACGGTCACATCAACCTGATGGTTGCGGGTCTGGTGGGGGCGTTCCTGACCTCTATCTATACCTTCCGTATGATCTTCATCGTGTTCCACGGCGAAGAGAAAATTCATGCGCACGCCGGTAAGGGCATTACCCATCATCTGCCGCTGATTGTGCTGCTGCTGCTCTCCACCTTTATTGGTGCGCTGATCACGCCGCCGCTGGCAGGTGTACTGCCAGCCAATGAGTTCGGTGAAGCGGGCAAAGTGGGACTTGAAATCACCTCGGGCGTTGTAGCGATTGTCGGCATTCTGATCGCTGCCGCGCTGTGGCTGGGCAAACGTGAGCTGGTTACCCGTATCGCAAACAGTGCACCAGGCCGTTTCTTCGGCACCTGGTGGTTTGCGGCCTGGGGCTTCGACTGGCTCTACGATAAAGTGTTCGTCAAACCTTATCTGGGTATTGCGTGGCTGCTGAAGCGCGACCCACTGAATGGCCTGATGAACCTGCCTGCGCTGCTGTCACGTATTGCCAACAAAGGCCTGGTAGTCAGTGAGAATGGCTACCTGCGCTGGTACGTTGCGTCAATGAGTGTGGGCGCCGTGCTGGTGCTGGCTCTGCTGCTGGTGATTTAAAGATTGATGAGCGGGGCAGGTTAGCTAATCTGCCCATTGAGAATGTCAAAAATTGTCCTGAGCAAGGGCGTTATCGTCGCGGCCAGTTTGGTTACCGCCAGCGCACAGCAACCGGAGCATACCGAGGTATGTGAGGATTGCGAGCACTGCCGGGAGCCAAAATGGCAAGTAAGATAGCCCGAACTAAGACAAAGAAAAGGGAAGTGTGCCGTGTTATTACCTTGGCTAATTATCATACCCTTCGTCGGTGGTCTGATCTGCTGGCTCACTGAGCGCCTTGGCGCGAAGGTGCCACGCTGGATCGCACTGATCACTATGGGGCTGACGTTGGTGCTTTCACTGCAACTCTGGTTGCAGGGAGGCTATTCACTGACGCAGGCAGCGGGCATTCCGCAGTGGCAGTCAAGTTTCTCCGTTCCGTGGATCCCACGCTTCGGCATCAGCTTCCATTTAGCCATTGATGGCCTGTCGCTGCTGATGGTGGTGCTGACCGGCCTGCTCGGTCTGATGGCGGTGCTCTGTTCCTGGAATGAGATTTCAAAGTATCAGGGCTTCTTCCACCTGAACCTGATGTGGATCCTGGGCGGCGTAATCGGTGTTTTCCTCTCCATCGACCTGTTCCTGTTCTTCTTCTTCTGGGAAATGATGCTGGTGCCGATGTACTTCCTCATCGCGCTCTGGGGTCATAAAGCATCGGACGGCAAAACCCGTATTTCCGCCGCGACCAAATTCTTCATCTACACCCAGGCTTCAGGTCTGGTGATGCTGATTGCGATTCTGGGCCTGGTGTTTGTCCACTACAACGCGACTGGCGTCTGGACATTCAACTACGAACAGCTGCTGCAGACCCCAATGTCGAGCGGTGTTGAATATCTGCTGATGCTGGGCTTCTTTATCGCCTTTGCGGTGAAGATGCCGGTGGTACCGTTGCACGGCTGGCTGCCGGATGCGCACAGTCAGGCACCAACGGCTGGTTCTGTCGACCTGGCGGGTATCCTGCTGAAAACCGCAGCTTACGGTTTACTGCGTTTCAGTCTGCCGCTGTTCCCGAATGCGTCAGCCGAGTTTGCGCCAATCGCCATGTGGTTGGGCATCATCGGTATCTTCTACGGTGCCTGGATGGCCTTCTCGCAGACTGATATCAAACGTCTGATTGCTTACACCTCGATTTCGCACATGGGCTTTGTGCTGATTGCCATCTACACCGGCAGCCAGCTGGCGCTGCAGGGCGCGGTGATTCAGATGATTGCGCACGGTCTCTCCGCTGCAGCACTCTTCATTCTGTGTGGTCAGCTGTATGAGCGTCTGCATACTCGTGATATGCGTCAGATGGGTGGCCTGTGGTCGCGCATCAAATGGATTCCGGGTCTGTCGCTGTTCTTTGCCGTTGCCAACCTCGGTATGCCAGGCACCGGTAACTTCGTCGGCGAATTTATGATTCTGACCGGCAGCTTCCAGGTGGTGCCGATGATTATCATCATCGCGACCTTTGGTCTGGTGTTTGCCTCGATTTACTCGCTGGTGATGATGCAGCGCGCTTATTACGGCGAAGCGAAATCGAAAGATCCGCTGCCAGGCATGTCACCGCGTGAGTTTATGACCATCGGTGTTCTGGTGGTGCTGCTGGTGCTGCTGGGCGTCTATCCACAGCCGATTCTGGATACTTCGCACGCTGCCATGAGCAATATTCAGCAGTGGTTTACCGCTTCAATTTCAACTACAAGGCCGTAATTCGCCATGACAATAACTCCTCACCAATTGATTGCGTTGCTACCGCTGTTAATCGTCGGATTGACGGTGGTGGTTGTGATGCTGTCCATTGCCTGGCGACGCAACCACTTCGTTAACGCCACGCTAACGGTAGTTGGCCTGAACCTGGCGCTGCTCTCGCTGTACTTTGTCGGTCAGGTCGGGGCGATGGATGTCACGCCGCTGCTGCGCGTCGATGGCTATTCGATGTTCTATACCGCGCTGGTCATGCTGGCGAGTCTGGCGACCTGTACCTTTGCCTATCCATGGCTGGCAGGCTTCCCGGACAACAAAGATGAGTTCTACCTGCTGGTGCTGATTGCAGCACTAGGTGGCATCGTGCTGGCCAGTGCTAACCATCTGGCTTCGCTGTTCATCGGTATTGAGCTACTTTCGCTGCCGCTGTTTGGTCTGATTGGCTACGCCTTCCGCCAGAAACGTTCACTGGAAGCCGCACTGAAGTACACCATTCTTTCGGCGGCGGCCTCGTCGTTCCTGCTGTTTGGTATTGCGCTGATCTACGCCGACTCCGGTAACCTGAGCTTTGTGGCGCTGGGCCAGAGCCTGACTGACAGCATGATCCACGAGCCACTGCTGCTGGTGGGTCTGGGTATGATGATTATCGGTCTGGGCTTTAAGCTCTCACTGGTTCCGTTCCACCTCTGGACCCCCGATGTTTATCAGGGTGCGCCTGCGCCGGTTTCAACCTTCCTGGCCACCGCCAGCAAGATTGCTATCTTCGGTGTCATCATGCGTCTGTTTATGTACGCGCCGGTGACCGACAGCGAAGCGGTGCGCACAGTGCTGGCCATGATCGCCTTCGTGTCGATTCTGTTCGGTAACCTGATGGCGATTTCGCAGAGCAACATCAAGCGTCTGCTGGGTTACTCCTCTATCGCCCACCTCGGTTATCTGCTGGTGGCGCTGATTGCGGTGAAAGATCATCAGCTGTCGCTGGAAACCTCTGGCGTTTACCTGGCCGGTTATCTGTTCAGCAGCCTGGGTGCCTTTGGTGTGGTGAGTCTGATGTCCAGCCCATATCGTGGCCCGGATGCTGACTCGCTCTACTCCTACCGCGGTCTGTTCTGGCATCGACCTATTCTGTCAGCGGTGATGACGGTGATGATGCTGTCACTGGCGGGTATCCCGATGACGCTGGGCTTTATCGGTAAATTCTACGTTATCGCTTCAGGCGTCAGTGCGCACCTGTGGTGGCTGACCGGTGCTGTAGTCGCGGGTAGTGCGATTGGCCTCTACTACTATCTGCGCGTGACGGTGAGTCTCTACCTCAGCCCGCCGGAACTACATACCCGTGATACCCCGGCTAACTGGGCATTTACGGCCGGTGGTGTGGTGGTACTGATCTCTGCCATTCTGGTGCTGCTGTTAGGGGTTTACCCGCAGCCGCTGATCAGACTGGTGCAGATGGCTCAGCCGCTGATGTAAGCGCGTTGCTGCGACTGACGAATCAGGCCTCCGGGCCTGATTTTTTTTTGCCTGTAAGAGAGTGTCACCAGCAGGTGCTGGCGACACCGCGCTGATGTAGAGTGTGTGGTTTAAAGGAGATACCATGGACTTTAACTGGCAGGATAAACACCATAGCGAACTGACCCCCTCACAGCTCTATGCACTGCTGGCGTTGCGCAGTGCCGTGTTTGTGGTGGAACAGCAGTGCGCTTACCTTGATGTGGATGGCAAAGATTTGCAGGCGGAAAACCGGCATCTGCTGGGAATGGCGGATGACCAACTAGTGGCCTATGCGCGACTACTCTCCCCGGAGGATGAGACCAGCCCGGTGAAAATCGGACGGGTGATTGTTTCAGATCGGGTTCGTGGTGCGCGGCTGGGGAATCGTCTGATGGAGCAGGCAATCAACAGTTGTCAGCAGCACTGGCCGGGCCGCGATCTGTTTCTCTCCGCGCAGGCGCATCTGGAAAGTTTCTATGGGCAGCATGGCTTTGTCGCGGTGGGGGAGAACTACCTGGAAGATGGGATCCCTCACGTCGATATGCTGAAGAACGCGCCATAAAAAAGGCGAGGCCTGAGCCTCGCCTTTTTTACATCAACCCACCGTCATCTGGCGGTCATCGACATATTTACGCTGATCCGGCGCAGGCGGGAAATATTGATAGAGCCAGGTTTCACTCAGCGTCTCATCTTTGCTGCGCAGGAACAGACGCATCTCTACCGGCTCGGTGGAATCGCTATTCGGATACCAGTCAAACAGGATGCGATAGCCCTTAAGCGGATCGACATACAGAATCTCAACCTGCTTCACGCTACCGGATGAAACGGTAATCACCGGCTCAATCCCTTTCGGCGCAGCAGCCTGCAGATCGCCACCAATAAAATCAATGGCGAAGCGGCGGCACCAGGTTTCCGGGAAGTGTTCGCCAGGCGCCCAGCCTTCCGGGAAACCACCGATACCGGTACGGGTTGCATCCACGCGCGCCAGACCGCTACGCACCGGCGGCAGACCACTCCAGTAAAGCTTGTAGGAGAAGTTCAGCTCGCTGCCCGCTTTGACCGGCTCAGCCGGTTGCCAGAAGCAGACCACGTTATCCAGCGTTTCACCCGTGGTCGGGATCTCCATCAGGTTAATCGCGCCTTTGCCCCACTTACCGACCGGCTCAACCCACAGGCTGGGACGTTTGTCATACCAGCCAATCACATCCTGATAATCTTTGAAGTCGTGATTAAGCTGCAGCAGGCCAAACCCACGCGGATTCTCATCTTCATAGGCGTTGAACTGCAGACGCTGAGGATTATTCAGCGGGCGGGCAATCCATTCGCCTTTACCGGTCCACATCGCCAGACGATCGGAGTCATGGATCTGCGGATGGTAAGTGTTACACATGCGGCGTTCGTTGGTGCCGCAGCTGAACATACTGGTCATTGGCGAGATGCCAATCTGACGGATCTCTTTACGGGCAAACAGGTGGTTTTCCACCTCCATCACCACGCGTTTCTCTTCGCAATGGATGATGAATTTATAAGCACCGGTGACGCTGGCACCATCCAGCAGGGCGTAGCAGGTAAAGGTGGTATCTTCCGCTTTTGGCGTTTCAAACCAGAAGGCGGTGAAATCGGGAAACTCCTCCTGGCCATTGCTGAAGGTGTTGATCGCTACGCCACGCGCCGAGAGGCCGTACTGGAAAGTATCGTCAACGGCACGGAAGTAGCTTGCGCCAAGGAAGGAGACGATGTCGCGACGGGCCAGTTCCGGTTTTTTAAAGGCGCGGAAACCGGCGAAGCCGAGGTCAGTTTTGCCCTCCAGCTGCTTCGTATCAACTTTGGCGTCGTTGTAGTTGAACAATTCGGGACGGAAGTGAATTTCGCGCGCTTCGCGACTCTCGCCGTCAACAGAGAACATGCGGATGCGCCGCTTGAAGCCCATACCGACATGGAAGAACTGAACGTCCAGTTGACGATCGGGCAGGTTGTTCCAGAGTGAGTGGTTGGCGTCGTACTGAATTTCGTTGTACGCCTGCGGGGTCAATGTGGCCAGCGTCTCCGGCAGCGCGCCCGGTGCTCCGCCCCAGGGTTTTTTCGCCAGTGCAGCCGCGTTTTTCTTCAATACGTCGAAATCGAAGCGTACGGCGGTTCCGTCAGCAATGCCATCTTCTGCCCATGCGGATTGCGCAAACAGCGTTGACAGGCCGGTCATGCCGCTGACGGCGGAGAAGGCCATTGACGCTTTCATAAACATTCTTCGATTCATGCCAGAGATTATTCCTTAGCTGTTCGAGGGTGTCGTGACTGTCGTGCAAAATGCACTTTCATGGCCCGATAATCACAGGCAACAGAGGGGTACGACAGTAGGGTTACTGGAAAATTCAGTCACGACAAAATTTATCAGATTAATCAAAGAAGCGAAGCGAAATTCCGCGGTTGCCGCTGCGTCTTACACTTCTTTGCGTAGCGAAACGGCGCACAGCCTGCACTGAGCAAGATTAACAGATGAAAAATCAGGTGATTCCTGGAGCAGGAAATCAGCAGAGCGCCAGATTATGACTATAGTTAATGAACTGCTTTGCAATTCACACGGAGGAAACGATGGTAAATCAGACAAATCAATTCGAAACGGGCCTCGATGACGATATTGCGTTACTGACTGAAACGCTGGAAGAAGTCCTTAAGGCATCAGGCGATCCGGCCGATCAGAAGTACATTGAGCTTAAAAGCAAAGCCGAACAGGCGCTGAACGATGTGAAATCTCGTGTCAGCCAGGCGTCCGATAGCTACTACTATCGCGCTAAACAAGCGGCTTACCGTGCAGACGATTACGTGCACGAAAAACCGTGGCAGGGTGTCGGTATCGGTGCAACAGCCGGTCTGGTACTCGGTCTGCTGCTGGCGCGTCGTTAATCGCGATTCGCTGACCCAGTTGTAGCAGACAACTGTAGTAAAAAAGCGGCGGGGCAATCCCGCCGTTTTTATTGGTTTTTAACTCCCTGAACACCTTCACCACCCTTGTTCCTGCTTCACCCTCGCTATCTTTATGCGCAACGTGCCTGAGACGCAGTGGTCACAATCCCTGGTGATGCCGATTGTGTCTGGCGGGAGGAGTTCGTACAGTAAAGCAAACGTGAAAAGGAGAACTCAACGTGATTAGAGTAGAGATGCTGTCGACCGGGGATGAGGTGCTGCATGGCCAAATCGTCGATACCAACGCAGCCTGGCTGGCGGATATGTTGTTCCAGCAAGGGTTGCCTATGACCAGCCGTACCACGGTAGGAGATTCACTCGAATCGCTAATCGCCACGCTACAGGCGCGCAGCCATGAGGCAGATGTGCTGATTGTGAATGGCGGTCTGGGGCCGACCAGTGACGATCTCAGTGCGCTGGCAGCCGCCAGAGCCTGTGGCGTTGAGCTTGAGGTGCAGCAGGAGTGGCTGGAACAGATGGAAGCCTGGTTCGCCAGCCGGGGACGCGTGATGGCGGCCAGCAATCGCAAGCAGGCGGAAATCCCGGCCAATGCGGAACTGATTGATAATCCGGTCGGTACCGCCTGTGGCTTTGCCCTGCAACTCAATCGCTGCTGGATGTTCTTCACGCCTGGTGTGCCGTCTGAATTTAAAGTGATGGTGGAGCAGCAGATCATCCCCCGTCTGAAAGCGAAATTTTCGCCGCCCGAGCCACCGATTTGTCTGCGGCTGACCACCTTTGGTCGCGGTGAAAGCGATATTGCCGCCGAACTGGAGCCGCTGGCGCTGCCGGAAGGCGTGGTCATGGGATATCGCTCGTCCATGCCGATCATTGAGATCAAGCTCACCGGCCCGGCCAGTCAGCGGGTAGCGATGGAGCAGGTGTGGCAGCAGGTGCGCCTGCAACTGGCGGAGTGCACCATTTTCGAAGGCACCGAAGGCTTACCGGCGCTGCTGGCACGTGAGCTGGAGCAGCGCGGTGAGCAGCTGGCAATCAGTGAGCAATACACCGCCGGACTGCTCTACTGGCAGTTGGCTGGCGCCAGCGTGCCGCTACGTGGGGCTGACATCCTGCCATCCCGGCAGGAGACGCTGGAGCAGCAGGTGATCCGCACCCGCGAACTTGCTGCACAGCAGCAGGCCGCGCTGGCGCTCTCTGTTGGCAGCCTGGAGCAGGAGGAGATTTCGGTGGCGCTGCATACGCCGGATGGCAGTTTTGGTCAGCGCGTGAAGTTCAGTACCGGTCGCCATAATCTGGAGACGCGGCAGAAGGTGGTGGCAATGATGGCGATGAACATGCTGCGCCGCTGGTTACACGGCAGCGAAGTGAGCACCGGTCACGGCTGGATTGATGTGGTTGAAACTGTCAGACAGTAATATCAGTGAAAATAAA
Organism: Pantoea sp. EKM10T; assembly: GCF_011800685.1. Lineage (NCBI taxonomy): Bacteria > Pseudomonadati > Pseudomonadota > Gammaproteobacteria > Enterobacterales > Erwiniaceae > Pantoea > Pantoea sp. EKM10T. The sequence goes on along the minus strand of NZ_JAALEU010000004.1, from coordinate 74,010 downwards.
ACGGGCGCCTGAGGCGCCCGTTTCGTTTCAGAATGCTGACCAACTTAGCCTTGGTGGCTTTTAGATCGAGCCTGCGAAGGGAACACGGTCAGATCGGAAAGACGCAAAAGCGTCATCCCTGACTGCTCGGCCCGCGCGATTACGCACCTCATCCCTGAGGTGCGCCCTTAGCCGGGCCAACGCTTTGCGTTGTTCAAAAACGCTCCCGGCGTTTTTATCCGGGCGGCGGGACGCTTTCCTATTCTGACCGTGTTCCCTGCGCTTCTGGCTGATCAATAGCTGTCAGGTTTACCCGTATTTAACTTGGGCAGCAATCTGACAAACGCCACCTCAGTTATAACTCAAGCTCAATCTCGCCTTTGGCTTTGCAGCAGCAGGGCAGGATCTCATCCTGCTGCACAAAGGCCAGCGGCCGCTGTGGGTAATGCACTTCGCCTTTCAGCAGCCGCATCCGGCAAGAGCCGCAATAACCTTCGCGGCACTGAAACTCCACGCAGAGATTGTTGGCTTCCAGCAGCGTCAGCAGATTGGTATGCTCGTCTGTGCATTCCAGCCGGGTGCCGGAACTGCGCAGAATAACAACGTCGCGGCTCATAATTAAAGCTGGAAGTCGTCGAAGTCGTTAGCGCCTACTTCAGAATCGATCTGACCCACCAGATAGGAGCTCACTTCCACTTCCTGCGGCGCAACCTGAACGTTGTCAGAGACCAGCCAGGAGTTAATCCATGGGATTGGGTTTGAGCGCGTCTGGAACGGCAAATCAAGGCCGACAGCCTGCATACGGATATTGGTGATGTACTCAATGTACTGGCAGAGAATATCTTTGTTCAGGCCGATCATTGAGCCGCCGCTGAACAGATATTCTGCCCACTCTTTCTCCTGCAGCGCTGCTTTCTTAAACAGCTCGAAGCACTCTTCACGGCACTCTGCCGCAATCTCTTTCATCTCCGGATCGTCTTCACCGCTGCGCAGCAGATTCAGCATGTGCTGGGTGCCGGTCAGGTGCAGCGCTTCATCGCGGGCAATCAGCTTGATGATTTTGGCATTGCCTTCCATCAGCTCACGCTCAGCGAACGCGAATGAACAGGCGAAGCTGACATAGAAACGGATCGCTTCCAGCGCATTGACGCTCATCAGGCAGATATAGAGCTGCTTCTTCAGGGCGCGCAGGCTGACGACGACCGGTTTGCCGTTGACCTGATGCGTGCCTTCACCCAGCTGATGCCAGTAGTTGGTCATCTCAATCAGATCGTCGTAATAGCGTGAGATATCCTGAGCACGCGCCAGAATCTGCTCATTGGTGACGATATCGTCAAACACCACTGCCGGATCGTTAACGATATTACGGATGATGTGGGTGTAAGAACGGGAGTGAATCGTCTCTGAGAACGCCCAGGTTTCAATCCAGGTTTCCAGTTCAGGAATCGAGATCAGCGGCAGCAGCGCGACGTTCGGGCTGCGGCCCTGAATAGAATCCAGCAGCGTCTGATATTTCAGGTTGCTGATAAAGATATGTTTTTCGTGGTCCGGCAGCGCCTGGTAATCGATGCGATCGCGTGAAACGTCGACCTCTTCCGGACGCCAGAAGAAGGAGAGCTGCTTTTCGATCAGCTTTTCAAAGATGTCATATTTTTGCTGGTCGAAGCGCGCCACGTTTACGGACTGACCGAAAAACATCGGCTCTTTCAGCTGATCATTTTTGTTCTGTGAGAAAGTGGAGTAAGCCATAAAAGTTGTCCAAAAGTAGACGAAGCCAGGCCTCGTGAAATGAATGAGGCGGGAGATTCTCCCGCCTGACCATTAGATCTTACAGGCGCCGCTCTCGCAGCCATCATCCTGGATAGAAGGTGCCAGGTCATCCTGCGCATCTTCAGCACCGTCACGGGTGTTTTGATAGTAGAGCGTTTTCACGCCGAACTTATACGCCGTCAGCAGATCTTTCAGCAGCTGTTTCATCGGCACTTTACCGTTGGTGAAGCGCGACGGATCGTAGTTGGTGTTGGACGAAATCGCCTGGTCGATGAATTTCTGCATCAGACCCACCAGTTGCAGGTAGCCATCGTTGTTCGGCATTTCCCACAGCAGTTCGTACTGATCTTTCAGACGCTCATACTCCGGTACGACCTGACGCAGGATGCCATCTTTCGACGCTTTGATGCTGATGTGACCGCGCGGAGGCTCAATACCGTTGGTGGCATTGGAGATCTGCGACGAGGTTTCAGACGGCATCAGCGCAGACAGGGTCGAGTTGCGCAGGCCGTGCGTTTTAATCTCTTCACGCAGGCTTTCCCAGTCGAGATGCAGCGGTTCGTTGCTGATCGCGTCCAGATCTTTCTTGTAGGTGTCGATAGGCAGAATGCCCTGCGCATAGGTGGTTTCATTGAACCACGGGCAGGCACCTTGCTCTTTCGCCAGCTCGTTTGAGGCTTTCAGCAGGTAATACTGAATCGCTTCAAAGGTTTTGTGCGTCAGGCCATTGGCGCTGCCATCGGAGTAGCGCACACCATGCTTCGCCAGATAGTAGGCGTAGTTGATGACGCCGATACCCAGAGTACGACGACCCATCGCGCCACGCTGGGCAGCAGGGATTGGGTAATCCTGATAGTCGAGCAGCGCATCAAGCGCACGTACGGCCAGGGTAGCCAGCTCTTCCAGATCGTCGAGGCTTTCGATGGCGCCGAGGTTGAACGCAGAGAGCGTACACAGGGCAATCTCACCGTTTTCGTCGTTAACATCTTCCAGCGGTTTGGTCGGCAGGGCGATTTCCAGGCAGAGGTTAGACTGGCGAACCGGCGCGATGCTCGGGTCAAACGGGCTGTGGGTGTTGCAGTGATCGACGTTCTGAATGTAGATACGGCCGGTAGAGGCGCGTTCCTGCATCATCAGTGAGAAGAGATCGACCGCTTTAACACGCTGCTTGCGGATGCTCTGATCCTGCTCATATTTGGTATAGAGGCGCTCAAACTCATCCTGATTGGCGAAGAATGCGTCATACAGGCCAGGCACGTCAGACGGGCTGAACAGGGTGATATCTTCGCCTTTCAGCAGGCGCTGATACATCAGCTTATTGAGCTGTACACCATAGTCCATGTGACGCACGCGGTTGCCTTCAACACCACGGTTGTTCTTCAGCACCAGCAGGCTTTCGATTTCCAGATGCCACATCGGGTAGAACAGCGTGGCTGCGCCGCCACGAACGCCGCCCTGAGAACAGGACTTCACCGCGGTCTGGAAATGCTTGTAGAACGGGATACAGCCGGTATGGAACGCTTCACCGCCGCGAATCGGGCTGCCCAGCGCACGGATACGACCGGCGTTGATACCGATGCCGGCACGCTGAGAGACATATTTCACAATCGCGCTGGAGGTGGCGTTGATGGAGTCCAGGCTGTCGCCGCATTCGATCAGCACACAGGAGCTGAACTGACGTGTTGGGGTGCGTACGCCAGACATGATTGGCGTCGGCAGGGAGATTTTAAACGTCGAGATCGCATCATAGAAACGCTTGATGTAATCCATACGCGTGTCGCGCGGGTAGCCGGAGAAGAGGCAGGCGGCGACCAGTATGTAGAGGAACTGCGCGCTTTCGTAGATTTCACCCGAAACGCGGTTCTGCACCAGATATTTGCCTTCCAGCTGCTTCACAGCGGCATAGGAGAAGTTCATGTCACGCCAGTGGTCGAGGAACTCGTCCATCTGCGCAAACTCTTCCTGGCTGTAATCTTCCAGCAGGTGGCGATCATATTTGCCCATGTCGACCATCTTAACGACCTGGTCATAGAGCTTTGGCGGCTCAAACTGACCATACGCTTTTTTGCGCAGGTGGAAGATCGCCAGGCGGGCAGCCAGGTACTGATAGTCAGGGGCATCGCGGGAGATGAGGTCTGCTGCGGCCTTGATGATGGTCTCATGAATGTCAGAGGTTCTGATGCCATCATAGAACTGAATGTGAGAGCGCAGCTCAACCTGTGAAACTGAGACGTTGTTCAGCCCTTCAGCTGCCCAGTCCAGCACACGGTGAATTTTGTCGAGATCAATGCGCTCCTGGCGGCCATCGCGTTTAGTAACGAGCAGACTCTGGTTCATGTCGCGTTTTTACCTTTGCGTGAGTATCCAAAAATTAAAAGAAATCCCGGTTTATACACAGCCTATTCATTGTGAATAATGTGTGGATAAACACTACATCTAGGGGGTGATGGGAAAAGCCATAACTACATGGGGGCATATTTTAGTATTTTACGGCCGCTTAACAAGAGCAAAAAATGATGGCTGGAGGGGTTGTAATTCTTGCGAAATTTCTTAGCCCACGCCTTGTAAGGCCTGGCATCATGTCAACCAGATCACACTTTTTTTTCTTATTATGATCGGGCGCGTGTTTCTTATTCAATCCTCAGGATTCAGCAGGAAAAGGGATGAAAAATGGCTAAAAGCCGCTAGCGGGTTGCTGGTCAGCAGAGAATCGGATGCGGTAACGCTGAAGAGGATGGAACCGGGCTGATGTAACCTATTGGCAGACATCAGAATGCCTCTGGCGCGGTGAGTGCTGTGACCGGCACAGGGAGAACGGGCGCAGAAGAGGGGATGCCCGCCCTGATTCAGGCGGGCGGGTCACTCAGACGGCGCGGTGGGTGTGCACCATATAATTCACGTCAGTGCCGGGAGCCAGTTTGAAGCGGTTAGTCACCGGGTTGTAGTGCAGGCCAATGATGTGGCGTTCACGCAGGGCCGTTTCATCGACCCAGCCCAGCAGTTCGGAAGGACGGATAAATTTCTTCACGTCGTGGGTGCCGCGCGGCAGCATGCGCAACACATATTCCGCACCAAATATCGCCAGCAGCCAGGCTTTTGGATTGCGGTTCAGCGTAGAGAAAAAGACTTCGCCGCCGGGTTTGACCAGCTTCGCACAGGCGTGAACCACTGAGCGCGGATCCGGCACGTGCTCCAGCATCTCCATGCAGGTCACCACATCATATTTTCCGGCGTGCTGCTCCGCATGCTCTTCAACGGTCTGCTGCACGTAGTCCAGCGTCACTCCGCTCTCCAGGGCATGCAGGCGCGCCACGGCCAGCGGTTCCGCGCCCATGTCCAGACCCGTGACCACGGCGCCTTCGCGCGCCATGCTTTCGGCTAAGATGCCGCCGCCGCATCCGACGTCGAGCACGGTTTTACCGAACAAGCCGTTGCTATGCTGCGCGATATAGCCCAGGCGCAGCGGGTTAATGCGGTGCAACGGTTTAAATTCACCCTCCAGATCCCACCAGCGCGAGGCAACGGCCTCAAACTTGGCAATTTCCTGCGCATCGACGTTCTGCTGATGATTCTGCGGTTGTGCATTCATTGAATCGTAACTCCTGACAAAATGTGCCCACAGTATAAACGCTTAACCGCAGATGGCACACCTTTCAGGCGCAAGGAAAAGCGGGTGAAATCGGTGGTTAGCGTTCACCAGAGCATTGCAGTGTGATATACTTTCGCACCTTTAAAATCCGGGATTAAGTAGAGGGATAGCGGCTCCATGAGCGACCTTGCGAGAGAAATTACACCGGTCAATATCGAAGAAGAATTAAAAAATTCTTACCTCGGTTACGCCATGTCGGTCATCGTTGGCCGAGCTTTACCCGATGTGCGTGATGGCCTGAAGCCGGTTCATCGTCGCGTACTTTTTGCGATGAGTGTACTGGGTAACGACTGGAACAAACCCTATAAAAAATCTGCCCGCGTCGTCGGTGACGTTATCGGTAAATATCACCCGCATGGTGATTCCGCCGTTTACGACACCATTGTACGTATGGCCCAGCCTTTCTCCCTGCGTTACATGCTGGTGGACGGACAAGGCAACTTCGGTTCCATCGACGGCGACTCCGCCGCGGCGATGCGTTATACCGAAATTCGCATGTCGAAAATCGCCCACGACCTGTTAGCTGACCTGGAAAAAGAGACCGTCGATTTCGTACCGAACTACGACGGCACTGAGCAGATCCCTGAAGTTCTGCCGACCAAAATTCCTAACCTGCTGGTGAACGGCTCTTCCGGTATCGCCGTGGGTATGGCAACCAACATTCCGCCGCATAACCTGCGTGAAGTGATTAACGGCTGCCTGGCTTACATTGAAAATGAAGACATCAGCATTGAAGAGCTGATGGAGCACATTCCGGGGCCTGATTTCCCGACCGCCGCTATTATCAATGGTCGCCGTGGCATCGAAGAAGCGTACCGCACCGGACGCGGTAAAATTTATATTCGTGCGCGTGGCGAAGTGGAAGCTGATGCTAAAACGGGCCGCGAGACCATCATCATTCATGAGCTGCCGTATCAGGTTAACAAGGCACGCCTGATTGAGAAGATTGCGGAGCTGGTGAAAGAGAAGCGTGTCGAAGGCATCAGCGCACTGCGCGATGAGTCTGATAAAGACGGCATGCGTATCGTGATTGAGATCAAGCGCGATGCGGTCGGCGAAGTCGTGCTGAATAATCTCTATTCACTGACCCAGTTGCAGACCTCGTTTGGTATCAACATGGTCGCCCTGCATCAGGGTCAGCCGAAGATCATGGCGCTGAAGGAGATTCTGGACGCCTTTGTTCGCCATCGTCGTGAAGTTGTGACGCGTCGTACTATCTTTGAACTGCGTAAGGCGCGCGATCGTGCGCATATCCTGGAAGGTCTGGCGATTGCGCTGGCGAATATCGATCCGATCATCGAGCTGATTCGTCGTGCACCAAACCCGGCAGAAGCGAAAGCGGGTCTGATTGCGCAGGCGTGGGATCTCGGTAACGTGTCAGCGATGCTGGAACGTGCCGGTGATGACGCCGCGCGTCCGGAGTGGCTGGATCCACAATATGGCATCCGTGATGGTCAATACTATCTGACCGAGCAGCAGGCTCAGGCGATTCTGGATCTGCGTCTGCAGAAACTGACCGGCCTTGAGCACGAGAAGCTGCTGGATGAGTATAAAGCGCTGCTGGAGCAGATCGCTGAGCTGCTGCGCATTCTGTCGAACGCGGACCGTCTGATGGAGGTGATCCGCGAAGAGCTGGAGCTGATGCGTGATCAGTTCGGTGATGAGCGTCGCACAGAGATTACCGCCAACACGGCTGACATTAATATCGAAGACCTGATCAATCAGGAAGATGTTGTGGTGACATTGTCGCATCAGGGCTATGTGAAGTATCAGCCGCTGACCGACTATGAAGCGCAGCGTCGTGGTGGTAAGGGCAAATCAGCCGCACGTATCAAAGAAGAGGACTTCATTGATCGTCTGCTGGTCGCCAATACGCATGACACGATTCTTTGCTTCTCCAGCCGTGGCCGTCTCTACTGGATGAAGGTTTACCAGCTGCCGGAAGCAAGCCGTGGCGCACGTGGACGTCCAATCGTCAACCTGCTGCCGCTGGAAGCCAACGAGCGTATTACGGCGATTCTGCCGGTACGTGAGTATACCGAAGGCTTTAATATCTTTATGGCGACCGCGCTCGGTACCGTGAAGAAGACCGCACTGAAAGAGTTCAGCCGTCCACGCAGCGCGGGCATTATTGCCGTGAATCTGCGTGACGACGATGAGCTGATCGGTGTGGCGCTGACCAACGGTAACGATGAAGCGATGCTGTTCTCAGCGGCCGGTAAAGTGGTGCGCTTTGCAGAAACCGCAGTCCGTGCGATGGGTCGTACCGCCTCTGGCGTACGCGGCATCAGGCTGGCTGAAGGCGATCGCGTTGTGTCATTGATTGTGCCGCGTGAAGAGGGTGCAATTATGACCGTGACGCAGAATGGTTACGGCAAGCGTACGGCCAACAGCGAATACCCGACCAAGTCGCGTGCGACTCAGGGTGTTATTTCAATCAAAGTGACCGAACGTAATGGTCCGGTGATTGGCGCCGTTCAGGTCGTTGATGGCGATCAGATTATGATGATCACCGATGCCGGTACGCTGGTGCGTACCCGCGTTTCAGAAGTCAGCGTCGTGGGTCGTAATACCCAGGGTGTGATTCTGATTCGTACCGCAGAGGATGAGAACGTCGTGGGTCTGCAGCGTGTTGCCGAGCCGGTTGAAGAAGAAGAGCTGGATTCAATCGACGGTAGCGTGGCGGAAGGCGAGGAAGATATCGCGCCGGAAGCAGAGAACGACGATGAAGAGATTGCGCCGGAAGCGGATGCAGAAGACGAAGACGACGCGGCTGAAGACGAAGAGTAATTTGTCTGGCGTGAGCTGAGGTTCGTTGCAGAAACGGCAGGTCAGGGGAAACCCGGCCTGCCGTTTTTTTTTGTGTGATGGGGAGATTGCAGGGGGCAGAGAGCTTATGGCTGGGAGCTGGGAGCTGATGGCTGTGAGTCGGGAGCCGTCGCAAGGCCTGCTGTGCCCGATCGCAAAGGATTCCCGCATCCATGCGGATCGGCCACGCCATCCCTGGCGTAGACGCTTTGCTCTTCGGGCACAGCAGGCCTTTCTTATTGGGATGGTGGAACCGCTTTGAGTAGATAAAGATGTTGCTTTGGCTGTCTTAAAAGATTCCCAAACCGCCCGCTAAGCCTGCGGCTGGCTGGCTTTTTACGCCCGATAAAGCTAGTGTATGGGCATTAAAAATCGATGATGCGACTAACCTTGCCAACTGCGAGTTACCTTTGAAATATCCTGTCTCTTTCCGCACTACGCTTCGCATCTCGCGCTATCTTTTCCGCGCGCTGGCGCTGCTAATCTGGACGCTGGGCGCCGTTCTTACTGCGTTTTACATTATCAGCGTGCTGCACAATAAAGAGACGCAGGTTCGGCAGGAGTTTGCCAGCAACTACGGCACGATACAGTGGTATGTGCGCCATTCGGCGGACATGATGCGTGAGCTGAAATATATCACCGAGAACCGCTTAACCAACGCCAGCAGCGGTCTGGATGTGCTGACCGGTATGATGCCAGGCAAAACATCCCAGCCGCAGTTTACGCCCCTGTTTTCGGATGGCGACTGTACCTCGATGAGCAATACCTGGCGCAACTCGCTCGATTCACTCAGTTACTACATCAATTACTGGAAAAGTAACTTCGCCTCATCGTATGAGCTGAATCGGGTGTTCTTTATCGGTGGCGAGAGTCAGTGTCTGGCCGACTTCACGATTGGCAGCAGCAATGCTGACCGGGAACGCAGCCTGAAATCGCTGCGTGAGAATGTGCTGCGCTATCGCAATAGCAGCGAAGAAGATCGCCGCAATCCGATGTACTGGATTAACAGCAGTGCTCAGCCAGGCGTCGGAACCTTCTTTATGGTGGTGCCCGTCTACGTTGCTAATAAGTTACAGGCGCTACTGGGCGTCGAACAGAATATCCGGCTGGATGAGTTTATTCAGCCGGGCAGCCTGCCGATTATCGCGTCCATTACCGATGAAAATTATCGTCCACTGCTAAATTCGCGGCGCGGCGGGCTGGGCTTCTCGCTCGATAGTCTTCCTGATGATAAAACCTGGTTCGGATACCTGAATGGTTATCGTCAGCTGGTTCTGAAAAAGCCGCTGCCGCCTTCCGATCTTAACGTGGTGTGGTCGATATCTACCGACGTGATGGTGGATCAGCTCAAGCTGATGATCATTAATGCGCTGCTGCTCAATATTTTCAGCGCTGTCATTCTGTTTACCCTCGCCTGGCTGTTTGAGCGCCGGATGTTCCTGCCGGCGGAGGAGAACGCGCACCGGCTGGAAGAGCATGAGCAGTTTAACCGTAAGATTGTCGCCTCTGCGCCGGTCGGGATCTGTATTTTACGCACCAGCGACGGCACCAATATTCTGAGTAACGAGCTGGCGCACAATTATCTGACGTTGCTGACGCAGGAAGATCGCCTGCGGCTGAATGAGATTATTGGCGGGCAGCAGGTCAACTTTGTCGATGTGCTCACCGGCAGTAATACCAATTTGCAAATCAGCTTTGTGCATTCGCGCTATCGTAATGAGAACGTGGCGATTTGCGTGCTGGTCGATGTCTCGGCGCGCGTGCGGATGGAGCAGTCGCTGCAGGAGATGGCCCACGCGGCAGAGCAGGCGAGCCAGTCAAAATCGATGTTCCTTGCCACGGTCAGTCACGAACTGCGCACGCCGCTTTATGGCATTATTGGTAATCTCGATCTGCTGCAGACCAAAGAGCTGCCCAGCGGTATCGACTCGCTGGTGACGGCGATGAACAACTCCTCCAGCCTGCTGCTGAAAATCATCAGCGATATTCTCGACTTCTCAAAAATCGAGTCAGAGCAGCTGAAAATTGAGCCGCGTCCGTTTGCACCTCGTGAAATCGTGACCCACATCGTCGGCAACTATCTGTCGCTGGTGGTGAAGAAGCGGCTTACGCTCTACTGCTTTATAGAACATGACGTTCCGCAGGTGCTGGACGGCGATCCGCTGCGTCTGCAGCAGGTGATCTCGAACCTGCTGAATAACGCGATTAAGTTCACGCATACGGGCTGTATTATCCTCCACGCTTACGTTGCGCAGGGCTATCTGGCATTCCGCGTCCGTGATACTGGCGTCGGCATTCCGGCGAAAGAGCTGCCACGCCTGTTTGATCCTTTCTTCCAGGTGGGAAATGGCGTGCAGCGTAATTTCCAGGGCACCGGGCTGGGACTGGCGATCTGTGAAAAGCTGATCAATATGATGGACGGCGACATTGAGGTCGACTCAGAGCCAGGCATGGGCAGCCAGTTTACTGTGCGTATTCCAATCTACAAAGGGCAGAAGCCGTCACTGATGCTGCTGGAGGATTTACAGGATAAGAAAATCTGGCTGGCGATGCGCAACGAGTACCTCGCGGAATTTATCACGCGTCAGATTCAGCAGCAGGGCATTCAGGTCGCGGAGTATAACGGTAAGCCTGGCCATGACGATGTGGTGATGACCGATTACGAACTGGATATTGATGTTCCGTTGCGGGCGCTGGTCACTTTCGATGGATCGCATGTGGATATGCCGCGTGAACGTCAGCCTGGCCGCTGGATCCACTCTACCGCCACGCTGCATGAGGTTCCGGCGCTGCTGGCGCGCATCTATCGAATCGCACTGGGCAACGACGCCGCAGATGCGCTGTTGCTGGCCGCACCGGTAGAAGAGAAAGTGCATAACGATGACATCATGGTGTTGATTGTCGATGACCATCCGATTAACCGCATGCTGCTGTCGGAACAGCTCGGCACGCTGGGCTATCAGGTGAAGACTGCGCAGGATGGCGTTGATGCACTTAATGTACTGAGTCGTAATGAGATTGATATCGTACTGACCGACGTGAACATGCCGAATATGGATGGTTATCGCCTGACGCAGCGGTTGCGTCAGCTGGGCCATCTCTTCCCGGTCGTTGGCGTGACGGCGAATGCGCTGGCGGAAGAGAAACAGCGTTGCATGGATGCGGGCATGGATAACTGCCTGTCGAAACCGGTGACGTTAGATGTGCTGAAAGTGACGCTGGCAATCTATGCTGATCGGGTACGTAAAACGCGGATGGGGTAGGGCAGGAAAGGGCAGAGGCGAGGCGGTGCAGGCTGCACCGCCTCAGGAAGTAACTTAGTCTCTTTCGACCTGAGTCTGGCTGACAGACGACAGGTAGTTCAGCAGTGCGATATCGTTATCCACGCCCAGTTTCATCATCGCTGATTTCTTCTGGCTACTGATGGTTTTGATACTGCGGTTCAGCTTCTTGGCAATCTCGGTGACCAGGAAACCTTCTGCAAACAGACGCAGCACTTCGCTCTCTTTCGGTGACAGGCGTTTGTCGCCATAACCACCCGCGCTGATTTTCTCCAGCAGTTTCGCAACGCTTTCCGGCGTATATTTCTTGCCTTTCTGCAGTGCAGCCAGTGCCTTTGGCAAATCGGTTGGCGCGCCCTGTTTCAGTACAATCCCTTCGATATCGAGATCAAGCACTGAACTCAGAATCGCCGGGTTATTGTTCATGGTCAGAACAATAATCGAGAGATCCGGGTAGTGGCGTTTAATATATTTAATCAGCGTAATACCATCGCCATACTTCTCACCTGGCATAGAGAGGTCGGTGATCAGGACGTTGGCGTCAAGCTTGGACAGATTATTGATCAGTGCTGTTGAGTCTTCGAACTCACCTACAACGTTAACCCATTCAATTTGTTCCAGAGATTTTCGGATACCGAAAAGGACAATTGGATGGTCATCGGCAATAATTACGTTTAAGTTATTCATCTTATTGGTTACCTTGCTGCAGCAGTTGATTGACGTAAGCGTCAATATCACTGGTGGTATTTGTAATGTTTGAATCGTCACACGCTTTAATGTGGTGTTCTAACTCTTCACAAAGCTGTTTGCCGGGAGTCAGATTGAGCATGGCAAACACGCCCTTTAGGCGATGCGCTGTCTGAGCAAGCGAGGCGTAGTCCTTTTCCGCCGACTCAGTATACAGCCTCTTCACATCAACCGGTACTGTCTCCGTAAACAGCTGGAAATAGCCGCCGCTCATCAATGGCGTGGCCGCGTCGTCTTCCGTGTCGTTATCCATCACATCATGCGACAGTTGCTTCTCTATCAGTGCCAGCAATGCATCCAGCAGCGCATTACTGAGATTGAAATTGACCCGATACTGCTGGTCGTTCAGTGCATGGTGCCCCAGTTCATCTTCCGCCAGCAGCAGTGCCCAGCCGCTAAGCTTTGATGGATCGTCGGTCACCAGCACATCGTGATCCTGACCGGAAATGCGCTCGTCGGGTGTCAGACAACGCGCTCCCCAGTTTTCCAGATGGCGGCAGACAATTTTATGCACGTCCTCCACGGTGATCTCCACCAGCGCGGTAACGCCATCCAGAATTTTTTCCTCTTCTTCTTCGCGCTTCTGCTCCAGCACCAGCGGCAACTGCATGTTGTAGCGCGTGCCGATATCCGCTTTTGCCACGATATCCAGGCTGCCGCCCATCTGCTTGCAGAGCTGCTTACAGAGGAAGAACGCCATGCCAGAAGCCTGTCCGTAGCGATCCTGACTGGTATCACCCAGGAACGGGAAGTCGACATTGGCCAGTTCATCCACCGTCAGGCCCGCACCGGTGTCCACCAGTTCGATAATCAATCTATCGGCCTGCTTGTCCGCAGCCTTAACTTCCAGGGTGATTTTCCCCCAGCGGGTGGTGGTCAGGGCGTAGTGCATCAGCGTGGTCAGCACTTTACGCAGGGCGCGACGGTCGCCAAAGCGCGTCTCATCATTAGCCAGGTGATTATTCACCACCAGCGACAGCCCTTTGCGGCGCATCAGCGGCAGGCTTTCCAGTGCGATCTCATCCAGCAGTTCCTGCAGGTTAAAGACGGTCGCATCGGGTGACCAGTCGTGCGCCTCAAGCCGGTTCAGCAGCACGATATCATCCACCAGCCGCGCCAGCCCCTGACTCTCATCGAGCAGGTCCAGCACGGTCTCATCGGCATCACGCTGGCTGAGCTGTACCAGCTGCGTCACCATCTTCTCCAGGGGTTGATTCAGCGCATGGCCCAGATTGTGCAGCAGCTGCTGTCGCATCTGATGGTTACGATCCAGCACCTGCTGCGCTTTTTGCAGCTTCTTATTCACCAGCAGCTCGCGATCCTGGTCACGCATCATAAACAGCTGGGTATGCGGCGACAGCACGCTGCGGGCGTGGCGAATCTCATACACTTCGTTATTGATGGTGGCCTGCAGCACGCCCTGATGCTGGTCGGACATATTAATGATCTTCTGCAGATTGAGGTGAGGCAAAAGATGTTCAGCAATCTTATTGCTCAGCAGGGTGCGGTTGCTGGCAAAGTCATACACCAGCAGACCGACCGGCAGACTGGCCACTATCTCTTCATTCAATACCCGCAGCGAATCGAGTTCAGCGCTCTGGTTCTCGCTGGGACGCAGCGACTGCTGGCGCAGCAGTACGATACCCGCCAGTGAAAGCAGGAACAGCAGCAGGTTAATCAGCAGCGGCCAGAGCAGATTATGCAGGGTGTCGATAATCAGACGGCCAATCGGCACCTGATAAACCAGCTGCAGCGAGGTGCTGGGCAGGGTGGCCGTAATCTCGATATTGGGATTAACCAGTGAGATGCGGGTATTTTCCACCTCCTGCTGTTCACTGCTGCTGGCAGGCATTGAGCTGTCCTGACGCAGCTGGAAATTTTCCAGCGGCATGTTCTGCGGAACAATATCGTTAACCGGCAGATCAAAGGCGACCACCGTGGCCAGATGGCCTGGCTGGTTAAAGGTGGTACGCAGCGTGAAATAGTGATCGTTCTGGAAGGCGAGGTGGCGCAGCGGTGAGAAACTCTCGCGCTCATCGAGCGCATTCGCCTGCTGCAACATCTCAGCACGACGACCATCGACCATTGAACTGATGGCGCTCTCTTTATAGCGCGTCGCCATATCTTTCAGCGGCAGGGTCGAGATCATAATCAGGCTATTGTCCTGACCATTTAAAAAGTACATCGACCAGGTGGGATTTTCTGCGCCCCACAGCGTGTCGAGATAGTTCGACATCCGCATGGTCATGTCCAGCGTGCTGCTGTCATGTGAGCCGAAAATCAGCGCTTCCGTTTTACGCCGGGTTTTTTCCAGGTAGTAGACGTCAGGACGCAGTCGCGTCTCCTGCAGGTTACTGCCGGGTGTTGCACCTGCCGCACTGGTAGAGAGGTTTTCATAGATCTGCCAGGTGGCAAAGCGATAGGCATCAATGCGCTTCTGAACGTCACGTGCCAGATCGTCCATGGCATAGCGCTTCCCGGTCAGCCAGGCATTCACCGAGTTATGCACCATAAAGCCCAGCGCCAGCAGGAGCACCAGATTGAAAACCACAAAAAAGCGGGTGACGTTGCCGGAGGTCAGTGGAAACTTATACAACATAGCGTGTCAGGTACCTGAATTATTGCGCAACTTTTCGCGCACTGGCGGCTACCGCTAACAGCAACAGGGCGATCGCTAAAAATGCGCCGCTGAGGCTGATCCATTGCGAAATGAATCCGATTAAAGCCGGACCTGAGAGAATACCCGCATATCCCAGTGTTGTCATGGCAGAAATCGCCAGGTTCGAAGGCATATCCTGTTGATTCCCGGCAGCATTGAACAACATCGGCACCGTGTTAGATAAACCAAAGCCGACCAGCAGGAAAGCCAGCAGGGCGATCTCCGGCCACGGCAGCCAGACGGCCAGACTCATGCCAGCTGCGGCGGTCAGCGCGCCAGTCAGCATCACCGGGTAGCGACCAAAACGCTGGATGATCTTATCGCCGCTAAAACGGCCCAGCGTCATCGCTACGGAAAACACCGCATAGCCCAGTCCGGCCCAGGCGGGTGACATCTCCGGGTTCTGCAGCAGCAGCAGCGCGCCCCAGTCCAGCACGGCCCCTTCCGCCAGGAACAGGATAAAGCAGAGCAGGCCAAGAAACGCGACCCAGCCGCGTGGGATCACCAGCCAGGGTTGATCGGGCTGATGCAGGCGTTCATTCATTAAGACCGGCAGTCGCCACAGCAACAGCAATAACATCACTGCCATCACCACCAGCGTGGCGGCCAGGGGTGTAAAAGACTGGCTCAGCAACAGGCTGACCGTGCCCGCACCCAGAATCCCGCCAAGACTGAAGAAGCCATGGAAGCCGGACATCATCGGTTTATCCGCCGCCTGCTCAACCTGAACCGCCTGATAATTCATCGCCACATCCAGCATGCCCAGCCCGGCGCCAAACAGCATCAGCGCAGCCGCCATGACCAGATGAGAGTCAGCCGTGGCCAGTAGCGGCATCATCATCAGCACTAACAGGGTAGAGAAGCACATCACCCGACGGCAGCCAAACCGCGCCACCAGTGTGCCGGTCACCGGCATCGCGGCCAGCGAACCAATACCCAGACAGAGCAGTAACGCGCCCAGTGATGCGCCGCTGAGCTGCAGACGATCGCGGGCAAACGGCACCAGCGGAGCCCAGGCTGACATTCCTAAGCCATTGATCAAAAAGATGGTGCGCGTGCCCCAGTTCAGGCGGCTCTGATGTTTGTTTTGTTGTGCAGCGTCCAGTGCGGTCATAGGTCAGATTCATCAATGGTAAAGCGGAAAAGTGTAGCACTGGCCGTGAGTCAGTGGTCGTTGCGCCTCTTATCAGGAAGGGGATTGCAACATGGCATAAATGACAAAACCGGGAGTTTACCGACTTTTGTCGCGCTGCGAATTTTTTCCAGAACTTTCCTGGCATGACCACCGCCCCGCAGAATGACTTAACTCAAATTTCACTGTCGTTTTTCAACGACTTGCTGCTGAAAAATCGGAACAGGGCCACTGATAAATGATGGCTGAATCGCTTAATGAACAAATTTTTTTTTCAGCCCTGATGTTCCGGTGGTGGTGATTTTTTAACCTTTCCGCATCATTCTCGGAAACAGTCAGCAATAAATTGACATGTAAAAACAAAGGCAAAGCGGATTTCATGAAAACCTTATTTCAAGTGTGGCTTATGTAATGAAGATTAAACCATAATTAAATCTGTACATTGAAATTGTTTTTTAACACGATTACGCTAAAACTTAATCTGTCAGAAACGTTACATTTTGCGTGAGTCTGTACAAGTAAAACTAACAATAATAGCGCCGTTCGCCACTCAGGTTAGGGCGTGCGGCCAGCTTTGGCTTTGCCGTTTCGACATACACCAGGTTAAGACATCTTCTGATCTTCAGAAGGTGAAACTATGTGTGAACACTGTAAGCATAAAATAATTTTATGTTTATGGATTCAGTATATTAGCTAATCTGGTGGAGTAGAGGTTACAAATGGCAGAACTCACGCAAGGCCGTGTAGACATTATCTCGCGCGAAAACGGCACACTCATCTCGCAGTCCGTCAGCGGTTCGTCACAATCCATTAACCTCACCGAGCCCAGCGTCGTGCGCATCAGCGGCACCCGCGACATGGTGACGCAGTATGAGCGCCAGGGTAACGATCTGGTGCTGCATATGCGCGACGGCAAGACTGTCCGCTATCAGAAATTCTTCCTCGACGACGCCGATGGCCAGCACAGCGAACTGGTGTTCGATGATGGCGTCAACCCACCGGAACACGCGCTCTTTCCGCAGACCGCAGAAGGGGCTGAACTCGCTTCGACGTCGGTCACGCCAACCTATGAATCACTCGACAGCGTAGAGCCGCTGCTGCTGGCAGATAACGCCAACACCTCGATGGGTGTGATAACGGCGGGCGGTCTGGGTGTGCTCGGCTTAGCCGGTCTGGCCGTTGGCGTCGGCGGTGGTGGTGGTGGCGGCGGTGGGGGTAACGGTGGCGGCAATGACGGTGGCACCGATCCTGGAACACCGGTCACGCCGGGGACGCCTGCTATCACGCTCAATGCGTTCGCTGGCGATGATGTTCTGGATAACGCGGAAAAAAGCAGCGATCAGGTACTGAGCGGCACCACCAGTAATGTCGAAGCGGGTCAGATTGTCACTGTCACGCTGGGCGGCCAGACCTACAACGCCACCGTCGGTGCTGACGGCAGCTGGAGCGTCACTATTCCTGCTTCCGCGCTGGCGGGACTCGCCGCAGGCACCACCACCATCGACGTCAGCGTCACTAACGCGGCGGGCACGACGACCACCGGCAGCCTGCCCATTACCGTCGCGGCCGCCGATCCCGGCACACCGGCTGCGCCGTCCATTAGCCTGAACCCGTTTGCGGGCGATAACCTGCTGGATAACAGCGAAAAAACCACGCCACAAACGTTGTCCGGCAGCACCAGCAATGTCGAAGCGGGCCAGCAGGTCAGTGTGACATTGGGCGGACAGAGCTATAACGCCACTGTGGGGGCGGATGGCAGCTGGAGCGTCTCAATTCCGGCTGCCGCACTCTCGGCGCTGGCTGCAGGCAGCAGCACCATTTCGGTCAGTGTGACCAGCGCCGCGGGCACGGCGGCTTCCGCCAGCCTGGGTATCCAGGTGCAGGCACCTGACACCACCCCTGGCGTGCCAGCCCTGACGATCGCCCCGTTTACCGGCGACGACGTGCTGAGCAACGCAGAAAAAACCAGCGATCAGATTCTTAGCGGCAGCACCACCAACGTCGAAGCCGGGCAGATCGTCACGGTTACACTGGGCGGCCAGAGCTACAGCGGCAGCGTGGCAGGCGACGGTAGCTGGAGCATTACCGTGCCTGCTGATGCGCTGACCGCACTGGCATCCGGCACCACCACGGTGACTGCCACCGTTGCTAACCAGGCAGGAACCGCCGCCAGCGGTAGCCTGACCGTAAACGTAGAACCACCACTGACTCAGCCGGGTACGCCCGTTATCACCATCGATCAGTTTGCCGGTGATGACATTCTCAGCAATGCCGAGAAAAGCAGCGATCAGGTTCTTAGCGGCACCACCACTAATGTGGAAGCGGGCCAGATTGTCACCATCACGCTGGGCGATCAGACCTACAGCGCAGTAGTGGATGCGCAGGGCAACTGGAGCGTCACGCTCTCGCCTGCGGCACTGAATGCGCTGGCAGCCGGTTCGGTGGCGATTTCCGCGGTCGTCACCAGCCAGGCTGGCATTGAAGCCAGTGAAAACCGCGCGATCAGCATTGATACGCCGGTCGTTCCGGGCCCGCCATCCGTCGCGCTGGATGATTTTGCCGGGGACAACGTGCTGAGTAACGTGGAGAAAGCCACCGATCAGACACTCACCGGCAGCACCAGCAATGTTGAAACCGGTCAGCTGGTAACCGTCACCCTGGGCGGCCAGACTTACAGCGGCAGCGTTGATGCTCAGGGCAACTGGAGCGTTACTTTGCCATCGGCGGCCCTGAGCGCCCTGGCGGCAGGTGAAACGACGCTGACGGTTTCAGTCAGCAATGTGGCCGGTGATACCGTGACCGGCACGCTGCCCATCACCGTGGAAGCGCCTGTCACATTGCCGGGCGAACCCACCGTCACCATTGGTCAGTTTGCCGGGGATGACATCCTCAGCAACGATGAAAAAGGGACGGCCCAGACGCTCTCCGGCTCCACCACAAACATCGAAGCGGGCCAGACGGTGACCGTTACCTTCGGTGGCCAGACTTACCTTGGCACCGTCGATGGCAGTGGTAACTGGAGTGTAATTGTTCCGGCAGCCGCGCTGGGTAATCTGCCGGCGGGAGCTAATACCATCAGCGTCACCGTCAGCAATGCCGATGGCGTGAGCACTACCGAAATCCGCGATATCGCAGTTGAGACGCCAGTAACGGAACCGGGCGTGCCGTCTCTGACCCTGAATGATTTCGCCGGCGACAACCTTCTGAGCAACGACGAAAAAGCGGTCGATCAGCTTGTCAGCGGTAGCACCAGTAATATCGAAACCGGGCAGATCGTGACGGTTACCCTGGGCGGTCAGACCTACAGTGCCAGCGTGCAGGGTGATGGCAGCTGGAGCGTCGCCGTGCCGTCAGCCGCGCTGAATGCGCTGGCAGCAGGCACCACCACACTGACCGTCTCGGTCAGTAATGCAGCGGGCGACACAGTCACTTCAACGCAGCCAGTCACTGTCGAAGCCCCGGTAACGCAGCCGGGTGAAGCCACCGTAACCATCGACGCCTTTGCCGGGGATGACATCCTCAGCAACAGCGAGAAAGCCAGCGATCAGCTGCTGAGCGGCACCACCACTAATATCGGCGAAGGCCAGCAGGTCACTGTCACTCTGAACGGAGAGACTTTTACCGCCACGGTCGGTGCGGATGGCAGCTGGAGCGTGTCGATTCCTGCCAGTTCGCTGGCGGCGCTGACAGCCGGTAGCGCAGCCCTGAATGTGACGGTGACAGATCAGTCTGGTACTCAGATCACTGAAACCCGCGACTTCCTGGTGGAGTCAGCGGGCACTTCACCGAATGCCCCGACGCTAACCCTCAATACCTTTGCTGACGACAACATCCTGAGCAACGATGAGAAGCTGGAAGCGCAGGCGGTCTCCGGGACCACCACCAACGTCGAGGCGGGCCAGATTGTCACGGTGACGCTGGGCGGCCAGAGCTACAGCGGAACGGTTGGCGCCGACGGCAGCTGGAACATTGCCATTCCGGCCGATGCACTCGGTGCGCTGGCAGCCGGTTCTGCCTCGCTGGTGGTCACGGTCAGCAATGCGGCAGGCACCACCGTAAGTGACACGCTGCCGATCACGGTTGAGCCGCCGGTTACCGAGCCGGGCCAGCCCACTATCACGCTCGATCAGTTCGCCGTGGATGACGTGCTGAGCAACGATGAGAAAACCAGCGATCAGCTGCTGAGCGGCAGCTCAACCAATGTCGAGGCGGGTCAGGTCGTGACCGTTACGCTGGGCGACCAGACTTACAGCGCCACGGTCGGCGCGGATGGCAGCTGGAGCCTGAGCGTCCCGGCCAGCGCGCTGGCGGCACTGACGGCGGGCAACGCGACTATCGCGGCCACAGTCACCAATCAGGCGGGCGTAACAGTCAGCGAAGATCGGGTGATTGCGGTGGAAGCGCCAGCGGAACCGGGTACGCCGACGGTGACGATCGCCCTGTTTGCCGGTGACGATCTGCTGGATAACAGCGAAAAAGCGCTGGACCAGACGCTGTCCGGCAGCACCAGCAACGTGGAGGCGGGCCAGACGGTCACCATTACCCTGGGCGGCCAAAATTACACTGCGCTGGTCAACGCGGATGGCAGCTGGAGCACGCAGATCCCCTCTGCGGCGCTCAGCGCACTGGCGGCGGGCAGCAGCACCATCGCGGTCAGCGTCACAACGGCGGCAGGCGCCTTAGCTACCGACACCCGCGATATTAACGTCGCCCCGGCGGCAGGCGAACCTGGCGTGGTCTCCATTAGTGAACCGATTAGCGTGGATGGCTTCCTTAACCAGCAGGAGCTGAACAGCGATCTGATCATCAGCGGTTCTGCCGTAGGCGTTAACCCCGGCCAGGCGGTGCAGGTTAACTTTAACGGCAGCAATTACAGCGCGGTAGTGAACAGCAATGGCTTCTGGAGCGTCACCGTTCCGGCAGGCGATCTCACCACTATTACCGACGGCGTAAAACTGATTTCGGTCACCACCACCGACGCCACCGGCGCACTGCTGACCGACTCCGCTCAGCTGAATGTAGTCGCAGCCACGCTGCCGCAAATCACGCTGGAGGAGAGCGCGATCACCGATGGCCTTCTCAACCGGGTGGAAGCGGGCAGCGATCTGCTGATCGGCGGCAGCACCGGCAAAGCCGTGCCGGGCCAGCAGGTTGAACTGGAACTTAACGGTAAAACCTACAGCACCACGGTCAATCCTGACGGCAGCTGGAGCCTGGCGCTGCCGGCCGCCGATCTCGCCTTACTGCCACAGGGCGCCAACAGCCTGATCATTACCGCGATTGATGAAGCAGGCAACCGCGTGGACGAGACGCTCAACTTCAGCGTCGACACGCTGCCACCGAATCTGATTGTGGCAGAGGTCGCAGGCGGCGATGGCATTCTCAACAGCAGCGAAGTGGCTGCCGGTCTGCCGGTCAGCGGTTCAGGTGCGTTGCCGGGCGAAGTGGTTTCTGTCTCGCTGAATAACGTGAGTTACAGCGCCACCGTAGATGGGCAGGGCAACTGGACGGTGGATCTGCCGCCAGCGGCGCTGCAGGCCCTGTCAGATGGCAGCAGCTATACGCTGGTAGTTACGCTGACAGATGCCAGCGGTAACACCACCACGCAGACGCAGCCCCTGGCGGTCAGCACGCAGCCTCCGGTTGCAACCGTTACCGCACCGGGCGGTGATGGCGTCCTGACCAACAACGAACTCACTACGCCGCTGCAAATCAGCGGAACCGGCACCCCGGGCGACAGCGTGACGGTGGAATTAAACGGTAAGTCCTACACCGCCATTGTTGACGAAAACAGTAACTGGAGTGCATCCGTCCCGGTGGCCGATCTCGGCACGCTGACCAATCAGACCTATCCGGTGACCGTCACCGTGACCGATCCGGCCGGTAACATCAGCACTCAGAATACGGAACTGCGGGTGGCTACCGCGGTGCCCGCTCTGACGCTCAACGATCTCAGCGATGATGGCGTGATCAACGTCAGCGACGCGCAGCAGCCGCTAATCGTCAGCGGAACCGGCGACGAAGGCGACATCATCCGCGTCACGCTGAATAACGTGGCCTACAGCGCCGTGGTGGCGCAGGGTGGCAGCTGGAGTGTCACCGTTCCGGCATCCGACCTGGTAAATGTGCCCAACGGTACCCAACCGGTATCGGTAGTGGCGACAGACGCCGATGGTAATACCACGCCAGCCAGCAGTTCGCTGATTTTCGCCACCACACCGCCGTTGCTGGAAGTCTCCACGCCGGGCAGTGATGGTTATATCAATATCGCTGAACACACTCAGGATCTCACACTCGACGGACGCGGGGGGGCCCAGGGCGACACCGTCACGGTGAGTTTCAATGGCGAGACCTACACCGCCACCGTGGATACCGATGGCGCGTGGAGTGTTACGGTGCCCGCCGCGATTATCAGCCAGCTGGGTGACGCAACCTATCCGGTGGATGTGGTACTCAGCGATGCATATGGTAACAGCAGCACCGTACCGACCAGCGTCACTGTGCTGGCGGCAACGTCGCCGGCGCTGACCATTAATCCCGTGACCGGCGATAATCAGGTCGACAGCGCTGAACAGCTCACCGACATTCTGGTCACCGGTAACGTCACCGGCGTACCGGCAGGTCAGCCGGTATTGCTGACCATCAATGGCCAGTCTTACGATGGCGTAGTACAGGCGAACGGTAGCTGGAGTGTGTCGCTGCCAGCCGGATCGCTGGGCGGCGCAGGCGATAAAACCTTCACCGTGGCGATTACCGATGTGGCCGGTAACCCGGCGCTGCCTGCTGAAGGGCAGTTTAGCGTGGTTACTTCACCCGTACCGTCGCTGTCGATTGCCCCAATCAGTGACGACAATGCGCTGAATGCCCTGGAGGCGCAGAGCGATCTTATCCTCAGCGGCGGTTCAGCGAACCTGCCGGCTAACAGCCCGATCAGCGTAACGCTGGTGACTGGCGGCACCGTCTACAGCACGACGACCGATGAAACCGGTGCGTGGACCCTGACCGTGCCGGCTGCCGATCTGGCGACGCTGCCGCAGGGCACGACCACCGTTACCGTCTCTTCGGGTGATGTGCAGAACAGCCTGCCGCTGCTGGTGGCGACCGCGCCGCTGGCAGACCCGCAAATCAACACGCCATTCACTGACGGCATACTCAATACCGATGAAGCCAGCGCGGCGCAGACGCTGACCGGCACAGTGCTGCCAGGCCAGGCCGTCAGCGTGACCCTGGGCGGTGCCAGCTATCCGGCCACTGTAGACGCGAATGGTGAATGGAGCGTGACGATACCCGCAGACAGACTGCAGGCACTTGCGCAGGGCAGTAATCCGATTACCGTGACGGTGAGTGATGAAGCGGGTAACAGCACCAGCATCAGCGAGCCGCTGATTGTTGATACCGGCGTACCGGCGCTGACCGTTAACCCGATTGCCACCGATGGCACGATTAATGAGGCTGAAACTGCCACCGATCTGACCCTCAGCGGCACCGTTACGCCAGGTAGTAGCGTCAGCCTTGCGCTGAATGGCCAGACCTATGACGCAGTGGTTGCCGCCGATGGCAGCTGGACCGCCACCGTGCCTGCTGCGAATCTGCAACAGTTGCCAGATGGCCGTTACGATCTCAACGTGACCGTCACCACCGTCAGCGGCAACGTCGCCACTACGCCAGTGTCGGTTACCGTGGATACCACGGCACCAGACTTCAGTATCACTGCGCCCGCAGGTGATGGCGTGCTGAACATCGCTGAGCAGGCGGCAGGGTTCAGTTTCAGCGGCGCAGGCAGTGAAGGCGACCGCGTCAGTGTGACGCTGAATGGCGTGACCTACACCGGCACCGTTGATGGTGACGGAAACTGGGCGCTGGCTGTTCCGCCAGCGGCGCTTGCCGGTCTGACCAATGGCAGCAGCTATCCGGTGGTGGTCACCGTCACCGACGCGGCCGGTAACAGCAGCAGCCAGAACAGTGCCCTGACGGTTGCGACTACGCCGCCTCCGCTGGTCGTCGCGCCGGTCAGCGGTGATAACGCGCTGAACGTCGGGGAACTGGCAGAGCCACTGGTGGTGAGTGGCAGTGGTCAGAATGGCGACGTGGTCACGGTGCAGCTCAATGACCAGCTCTACAGCACCACCGTTGGCGTTAACGGCCAGTGGACGCTGCAGATCGCCCCTGAAGCGCTTGCGGCGCTGCCTCCTGGCAGTAATCTGGTGACGGTGACGGAAACCAGTGCTAACGGGAATCAGAGCAGCCAGGTGGTTGATCTGAATGTGGCAACCGCGCCGGACGTGCAGCCTGTACTGACCATCGACAGCAGCACCTTCGCCGGTGACGGCATCGTCACGACAGCGGAGCAGCTGCAGCCGATAACGGTGCGCGGCAGCAGCACGAATGTCGAACCGGGCCAGCAGGTGATCATCTCCCTGAATGGGATCGAATACAGCGGTGTGGTCGAGGCCAGCGGCAACTGGAGCATTATTCTGCCTGCGGGCGCCCTGGCTGAGCTGGGAGAAGGCAACCAGACGCTGAACGTCAGCGTCATCAACGCCGTGGGTAACACCGCCAGCAGCCCGCTTGACTTCAGTGTGGACAACACCCTGCCGTCGATCGCGCTGGCACCCGTCAGTGACGACAACTACCTCAATGCGCAGGAATTGGGTGGCGCCGTCGTGGTCAGCGGCAGCACCAGCGGTCTGCCTGATGGCAGCATTGTTACCGTGCTGGCCAACGGCACCACTGTCAGTACCACCGTGACGGCAGATGGAAGCTGGAGCCTGACCTTACCGGCAGGCACCTTTACCGGATCGGCAGACGGCCCGCAGACCATCACCGCCACCGCCAGCGACGCTAACGGACAGCCGCTGGCGACCAGCGACGCTACCCTGACGGTGATCGCCAGCGCATTGCCGGTGGCGACCCCGGGCGTGGCCTTTGATGATGGCATTCTGAACGGTGAGGAAGCCGCCGCCGGTGGCGCGATCACTGGTAACACGGGCGTGACCGGCGACGGCCAGACCGTCGTCGTGACGCTGGGCGGCAACAACTACAGCGGCACGGTCGATGCTGCAGGCAACTGGCAGGTCGCCGTTCCGGCCGATGTCTTGTCTGCATTGCCGCAGGGCAATAGTGGCTACACCGTGGTCGTCAGTGATGTGGCGGGCAACAGCAGCCAGGCTGATGGCAACCTGGTGGTGGATACACTGCCTCCGGTGCTGAACTTCATTACGCCATCCGATGGCATCATTAACGCCGCTGAAAGTCAGCAGCCGCTGACGCTGACCGGCAGCAGCGAAGCTAACGCCCTGATTGTGGCCAGCTTCAACGGCACCACCCTGAGCACCACCGCTGACGTTAACGGCGTCTGGTCGCTGGAGCTGCCCGCCACGGTTTACACCGGGCTGGGCAACGGCAGCTATCCGCTGACCGTGACCGCCAGCGATGCGGCAGGAAATGCCACCACCACCAGCCGCGACCTGGCGCTGAAAGTGGAGCCAGGCACACTGCCGACCCTGACGCTGGATGCCTTTGCCGGTAACAACGTGGTCGATGGCGCGGAGCGCCTCACCGATCAACGTCTCTCCGGCACCACCACCAACGTCGAAGCGGGTCAGCTGGTTACCGTCACCGTTGACGGCACAGTCTACAGCGCCGCCGTGCAGGCGAGCGGGGCATGGAGCCTGATCGTGCCAGCCGGTGCGCTGGCCGCGATTAATGATGGCAGCGCCAGTTTTACCGTGGCAGTCAGCGATGTGGCGGGCAACACCTCCACCAGCAATCTCACCTTTGACGTCAACAGCAATGCCTCTGGCCTGGCGATGGATGCCATCAGCGAAGATAACTACCTGAATGCGCAGGAGCTGGGTCAGGCCCTGGTCGTCACCGGTACGTCGGTGAACGTGACAGAGGGCAGCACGGTCACGTTGCTGTTTAACAACATCAGCTACACCGCGCAGGTCTCGGCCAGCGGCCGCTGGACAGTGATCGTTCCAGCTGAGGCACTGACGGCGCTCGCCGATGGGCCTTACACCCTGACGGTCACCGCAACGGACAGCGGCGGGGCGACCCTGAGCAGCGAGGCAGCGCTCAGCGTGCTGGCGACGCTGCCAGCACCGCAGATCGTCTCGGCCTTTGGCGATGGCTTGCTCAACAGCAGCGAGATCGCTACAGCACAAACCCTGAGCGGCACCACCGGCATAACCGGTGACGGCCAGACGGTGAGCGTGCTGCTGAATGGCGCAACCTACAACGGCACCGTCGACGGCAATGGCAACTGGCAGATCAGCGTGCCGGCTTCCGCGCTGGCCGGTCTGCCGGAAGATCTACTGAATTACACCGTCACAGTCCAGGATGCGGCGGGTAACACCGGCAGCAGCCAGGGCAGCGTGACGGTGGATCTGACGCCACCGACCCTGACACTGAATACGGTTGCGGGCGATAACAGTATCAATATTGCCGAAAGCACCGCGCCGATAGTTCTCAGCGGCAACAGCAATGCCGAAGCGGGACAGCAGGTCACCATTACCCTGAACAACCAGACCTGGACCACCACGGTTGACCAGAACGGCGAGTGGAATCTGACGCTGCCTGCGGGTTCGCTGGCCGGCATTCCGGCCGGGGCGTACATCCTGACCGTGACGGTCAGCGATGCGGCGGGTAACCCGGTAACCGAAACCCGTGAAATCACCGTGGCAACGGCGTCGCTGGCCGTCAGCATAGACACCCCGTTTGGTGATGGTTATCTGAACCTGGCGGAACAGGGGGTCGGTCAGACGCTGACCGGCAGCACCGGTGTAGCGGGCAACGGCCAGACCGTCAGCGTGACGCTGGGCGGGAATGATTATTCCGCTACGGTGGATGCGCAGGGTAACTGGACGCTGACCTTAACAGCGGATCAGGTGCAGACGCTGGGCGAGGGGGTTACTACGCTGGTGGTCAATGCCAGCGATGCCGCGGGTAACAGTGGTTCGCTGACCAGCGCCGTTACGGTCGATCTCACGCCGCCAGTGCTGACCGTCAATGCCATCGGCGGCGACAACATCATCAATTCGGTAGAGGTGCTGGAAGCGGTCGCCATCAGCGGCAGTGCGTCGATAGCGGACGCCGGACAGACGGTCACCGTCAGCTTCCAGAACGTCGATTACACCACTCAGGTGCTCTCTGACGGCACCTGGGAGGTGACACTGCCAGCCAGCGTCGTGCAGGGGCTGGCAGACGGCAACTACACCGTTGCTGTCTCGATGACCGATGCCGCGGGGAACCCGGCCACGGCCACCCAGACCCTGACGCGTGATGCTGACACTCTGAACCTGCCAACCCTGACCATCGGGACCATCAGTGATGATAACTTCCTTAATCAGGCGGAGTCGCTACAGGATCTGAACATCGGCGGCACCAGTAACAACCTGGCGGAAGGCCAGCTGGTGACGGTGACGCTGAATAACATTCAGTACAGCGGCACGGTGGCAGCCGATGGCAGCTGGACGGTGACCGTTCCGGCCGCCGATCTGGGTAATCTGCCGGATGGCGATCAGCTGCTGGTCGTGGTCTCAGCGGATACGTCTGGCAATCCGGCCAGCGCCAGCACCAGCCTGGTCGTGCTGGCCAGCGAGCAGGTTCAGCCGACGCTGACCATGAACGTGGTAGCCGGCGATGATGTGATTAACGCCACCGAGGCCACAGCGGATGTCGCGGTCAGCGGCAGCAGCACCCTGCTGGCAGCGGGTACGCTGGTGACGGTGTCGTTTAACGGCACTGACTACAGCACCACGCTCGACGCTGACGGCAACTGGACGGTGAATGTGCCGTCTGCTGCCTTTACCAGCGTGGCTCCGGGCAGCACGCAAATCTTTACCGTGACCGCCACTGATGTCGCAGGCAATCCGGCGACCGCCACTCAGGAGGTCAGTTTCATTACCACACCGCCTGCGCTGACGAATATCACGGTCGATGCGGGAGATACCCTTAACCTGGCGGAGTCGCTGCAGGATCTCACCATCAGCGGCAGCACCACGGGCGCATTGCCGGTGACGGTGACGCTGAATAACGTCAGCTATACCACCACGGCCGATGCCGACGGTAACTGGTCACTTACTATTCCGACCGCTGACCTGCAGCAGCTGGCGGACGGCCCCAATGCGATTACCGTTTCGGTCACCGACGCGGCGGGCAATATCACCACGGATAGCACCACGACACTGGACGTAGCGTTTAATACCCTGCCAGCGCTGACGCTGAATACGCCGTTTGGCGATGCGCTGGTCAGTGCGGCAGATGCGGAAGGGGCGTTAACGCTGAGTGGTGACAGTACCAATCTGCCGGAAGGCAGCGTGGTGAACATCTCTGTAGGCGGGCAGAACTTCAGCACCACCACGGATGCCAGCGGTAACTGGACGCTGAACCTGGCACCGGGCGCGCTGACGGGCCTGGCCGATGGATTGACCCAGGTGGTGGTCAGCGCCGCGGATGGTGCCGGTAATCCGGCGCAGGTTACCGCAGGCGTTGAGATCCTGCAGAGTGATCCTGTTTCAGCCGCCTTCGACACGACACTGTTCGGCGATAACATCATTAATATCAGCGAAGCCGGTTCCGTTCAGCTGGTCACCGGCACCTCCACCGTCGTGCCGGGCCAGACCCTGAGCGTCACGGTAGGCGATGACAATATCCCGCTGTCGGTGACGGTCGATGCCAATGGCAACTGGACTGCCAGCCTGCCCCCAGAGTTCATTGCCAGCCTGGGAACCGGTGAACATACCCTGACCCTCACCACCACGGATCGGGCCGGTAACAGCATTGAAACGACCAAAACGTTCGTCGCCGCGATTACGCCGATTGCTGACCCAACGCTGGATACGCCATTTATTGATGGCCGTATCAATGCTGAAGAGGCCGCCTCAGGCGGATCCCTGACTGGTGCGGTGAATATTAATAACGCCGCGTCGGTCACGGTGACCATTAATGGCACGGTCTATTCCGCTACGCTCAGTGCGGATGGTTCGCGCTGGTCGCTGGATCTGCCACCTTCTGTATTGCAGTCATTGCCGGATGGCAACTGGCCGGTGAGCGTGACGGTTACCGATGCGAACGGCAACGTCGGCAGCACCAGCGGCACGATACTGGTCGCCGTTAACGCGCTGCCGGATGTCACCCTGAACCTGCCGTTTGGCGACGGTGCGCTGAACGCAGCAGAGGCGGCCGGTGAACAGATCCTCAGTGGCACAACCGGCATTACTGGTGCCGGACAGACGGTAACGGTGCTGATCTCCGGCTTTAACAACGGTCAGCCGCTGGCAGCCACGGTGCAGACCGATGGCAGCTGGTCTCTGGCCCTGTCGCCCGCGCAGTTAGCCACTTTCACCAGCGGCACCCACACCATTACCGTGACGGCGACCGATATCGCGGGTAACAGCGACGCGACGGCGCAGAACGTGGTGACAGAGGTGGCGCTGCCTGTGCCGACCTTCAACCCAGGCGCATTTGGCGGCGACAACCTGCTGAACATCAGTGAAGCCGCGGCAGGGGTGACTCTGACCGGCACCACCGGCAGTGTCGGGGCGAACCAGGCGGTCAGCATTACCGTGGATGTCAACGGCAGCCTCTATTCTGGCACCGTGGCGAGCAACGGTAACTGGACTGTTAACATTCCTGCCAACGCCCTGAGTTCACTGGGTGACGGTGCGCAATCACTGACGGTTAACGTCGTGGATGCGGCGGGCAACAGCGCGTCGGCGCAGCTGCCGTTCACCGCGGATCTCAGCGCGCCGCAGCCTGCGGTCAATCCGGAATTCCTTGGCAGTTATGTGAATGGCGGCGATGTGGCCGCGGGAGTGACGCTGAGCGGAACCACCGGTGAGGCGGGCGCGAATCAGACTGTGCAGCTTACGCTTGGCGGCACAACCTATTCTGCGACAGTGGATGCCAATGGGAACTGGACGGTGCCACTGACAACGGCGGAGCTTTCACTGCTGCCGGATGCCACCTATCCGGTTACCGTGACAGCAACCGATGCGGCGGGCAACAGCACCACCATTAACAGCTCGCTGGTGCTCGACACCACACCACCGGTGCTTAATGTTGCCGCCTTTACCGGTGACAATGCGCTGAACTACGCCGAGAGCATTCAGCCGCAGAGTCTCAGCGGCACCGCAGCGGGAGCCGAGCCGGGATCAGTGGTTTCAATCTCGCTGAATGACACACTGCTTGGCACCGCGATAGTGACAGCCAACGGCAACTGGAGTGTAACGCTGACGCCAGAACAGATGGCCACCTTTGGTCCATCGACGACCCTGGCGCTGGCAGTGACCGATCTGGCAGGCAATACCGCCAACGGCACGGTTGCGCTGACGGTAGATCTTACCCCACCGCCAGGGCCGCTGGTTACGCTGGGCACGGTGTCGGGCGACAACATCATCAGCACCCAGGATATGGCGGGTGGTGTGGTAGTGAGTGGCACCTCCGCTAACCTCGGCGTAGGTGGGGTAGTGACGGTGTCGATCAATGGTCAGGAGTACGCGACTACGCTGGATGGGTCGGGCAACTGGTCAACGGCGGCATTGCCGGTCAGCGCCTTTGGCAATGCGGACGGCAGCGTCGCCATCACGGTGAATGCTACCGACGGCACTAACCCTGTGACTACCAGCGGTAACGTGCTGATCGACCTTACGCCACCGGCACTGACTCTCAATCCGTTTACCGGTGACAACCAGGTCAATGGCAATGAAAGTGCCACCAGCCAGGCCATCAGTGGCACCGCCGATCTCAGCGAAGTGGGTCGCACGGTGGTGGTGACCTTCAATAATCAGACCTACAACGCCGTGGTGCAGAGCAACGGCACCTGGTCCACAACGGTTCCTGCCAGCGCGATGCAGGCTCTTCCCGATGGCAGCTCGCCGGTGATCACCGCGCAGCTGGCGGATGCGGCCGGTAACGTGACGACGACCACCCAGACGGTGACGGTGGATACCGCCGCGCCGCTGGTCCAGGTCGACGCGTTCCTCGGCGACAACGTGATCAACGCCGCTGACCTGGTGCTAAGCCAGGTGCTGACCGGCAGCGCGCAGGGAGCAGAAGGCCAGACCATCGGTCTCTATCTGGGCGATGCCGCGCCGATCGCCACCGCGACGGTGGGTGCTGACGGACGCTGGAGCATCGATCTCGCGCCGGATGTCCTGTCGAGTCTCACTGACGGTGCGCTGGTGTTTGGCGTGAGGGTCAATGACGGTGCGGGCAACCAGACCGACGCCACGCTGACGGTCAACAAAGTGGTCAACAGTGCGCTGACGCTGGTGGTCGACTCGGTGTTCGGCGACGGCACGCTCAGCGCGCTGGATACCACGGTGGCGCAGACTATCTCCGGGGTTGCGACTTCGGCGGGTGTGGGCGCCACGGTATCGGTAGTGCTGGGCGGCACAACGCTCTCTGCGTCAGTGGGCCAGGATGGTAAATGGGCCATCGTGGTGCCGCCTTCGGTGCTGGGCCTGTTAAGCGATGGCAATCTTGCGCTTGACGTCACCCTGACCGATGCCGCGGGCAACACCCGTACCGTCGGTGAAACCGTCACGGCGATTGTCGATGCGGTGCCGGTGGTTGGCGCGCTCACCGGGCTGTTTGGCGGTGATAACCTGCTGAACATTGCGGAAGCCGCTGCCGGACAGCTGGTCAGTGGCGTGATAGAAAATGCGGCTGTGGGTTCCCAGGTAACGGTCACCTTTGGCAGCAAGAGTTACAGCACGACGGTGCAGGCGGGTGGAGTGTGGAGCGTTAACCTGCCGGGCAGCGATCTGACCTCTCTGCTGGATGGCAATCTGACGCTGGGTGTCAGCGTCAGAGACGTGGCGGGCAATGTCGCCTCCAGCAGCGCATCCATCGGCATCTTTACTCAGACGCCATCAATCTCGCTGACCTCACTGTTTGGTGATGGGGTGCTGAACCTGGCCGATATCGCCACCGGACAGGTGATCAGCGGGGTGGTGAACAACGTCGCGCAGGGCAGTGTGGTGACGCTCTCGGTTGGCAACAGCCAGGTGACCGCCACCGTGGGTGCGGGCGGGGCGTTCAGCGCCACAGTGACGCCAGATATTCTGGGCACGCTGGCGCAGGGCAACCTGACGGTGGGCGCATCGGTAACGGATGCAGCGGGCAATACCGCCAGCACCAGCGCCGGTATCCGGGTCGATACGCTGCTGCCGACCATCACCGTGAATCCGCTGTTTGGCGACGGTCTGCTGAACGTGG
Source organism: Pantoea sp. EKM10T (assembly GCF_011800685.1). Taxonomy (NCBI): domain Bacteria; kingdom Pseudomonadati; phylum Pseudomonadota; class Gammaproteobacteria; order Enterobacterales; family Erwiniaceae; genus Pantoea; species Pantoea sp. EKM10T. The sequence continues at coordinate 41,761 of NZ_JAALEU010000004.1, read as the reverse complement.
CGGATTCGCTGGTCACCCAGGTGATCGGTGGGGTGATTGGCGGCGCGGAAGCGGGATCGCGCGTGGTGGTGTCGGTAGGTTCACAGCAGTTGGTGACGGCGACCGATGCCAATGGCAACTTTAACGTCTCGCTGACGCCAGCGCTGTTGCAGGGGATTGCAGATGGCAATCTGACCGTGGGTATCAGCGTCACCGACAGCGCGGGTAACACCAACAGCACCACGGCCGGGGCACTGGTCGGTATTCACAACCTGCCGAAAGTCACCCTCAATCCACTGTTTGGCGACGGCGTGCTGAACCTGGCAGAGTCGCTGGTGACTCAGACCATCAGCGGCACGGTCTCCGGGCTGGCTGCGGGTAGCAGCGTCAGGCTGACGATTGGCAACACTATCGTCGACGCGCAGGTCAACGCGGATGGCAGTTTCTCAACCGCCATCTCGCCAGCGATTCTGTCAACGCTGCTGAACGGTAACTTCACCGTCAGCGCGGCTGTCACCGATCCGGTCGGTAACGTCAGCAGCACCAGCGCGGGCGTGTCACTGGGACTGTTCCAGCCGACTCTGTCGGTGAATACGGTGTTTGGCGATGGCGTGCTGAGCGCCGCGGATCTGGCCTCTAACCAGACCCTGAGCGGGACGTCCAGCCTCTCTGCCGGTTCAACCGTCAGCGCCACGCTGAATGGCCTGACCTACACCACCAAAGTGGTCAGCGGCGGCAACTGGAGTATTACCGTCCCGAAAGCGGATCTTGTTGCTATCACTGACGGCAGTAAAATCGTTACGGTCACCGGCACTGATGCCTACGGTAACGTGGCAAACAGCAGCGGAACGCTGAGCGTCATCAGTCAGTCGACGCCGGTGGTCGCCATTACCTGGCTGTTTGGTGACAGTGCACTGAGCGCGGTGGATGTGAAAACGGCGCAGACCATCAGCGGCACCGCCAGCAACGCCGAGGGATCGGTCGTGCGTGTCACGCTGGGTGGCCAGACTTACAGCACGACGGTGAGCAGCAACGGCAACTGGAGTCTCTCTGTTCCGGCGGCTAACCTTGCTGCCATTACTGACGGTCTGCAGACCGTCACCGCCAGCGTGACCAACGGTGCGGGCAGCATTGGCAACACCTCGGCGTCGCTGGGTGTGGTCAGTCACACCACGCCAACGGTCAGCGTCAACAGCTTCTTTGGCGGCGATGGCTACCTCAATATTGCGGAAGCCAACAGTACTGAAACCATCAGAGGAACCAGCACCAACGCGGCGGGCGGCACGGTCACGGTAAACGTGGCGGGCAATATCCTCACCACTACTATTGGTGCGAATGGCGCCTGGAGCATCATCGTGCCGTCAGCGACGCTGAAAGGGATCGCCGATGGCAGCCATCCTCTCACCGTCACGGTGGCGGATATTGGCGGCAACACCGCAACCAGCACCAGCAGCTTTACCGCGCTGTCGCACAATCAGCCGCTGGTCGGGGTCGATCCGGTGCTGAGCATCGTCGGTTCTTTACTGGCGGGTCTGGTGGTGCAGGGGGGATCGCTGAATGCCGCGCAGGGCTCGAAAGTGAACGTTACGCTGCTGCTCTCCAACGGCAACAACGGCCCGACGCTGAACACCACGACCGATGCGCTGGGGCGTTACGCGGTTAACTTCTCACCTTCACTGCTGTCGGTGGGTGGCCTGCTGCTGTCGCTGGGAACGCTGGCGAAAGTCACGATTACCGACGCGGCCGGTAACAGCTACTCGACCACCAATACCCTGTTGCTGGGTGCGCTGCTGCCGGTAACGCTGGCGGCAAACGAATCGGTTGCGCTGTTCTCGGTGGCGGATGACAGCGCTACTGTCGCCAGCGCGGAGACGCAGCATAACAGCAGCACCAGCAGCGACGAGAGCAGCGCCCATGTGGCGGTGGCTTCCACGTTGATCACCGAAGCGGATACCGTGACGCCAGTCAGCAGCAGTGAAAACGCGGCGGCAAATGACGCCGCGGTGGCAGCGACACCGGCAGAGGAGGCGGGTTACACCATCGGCGGCGTCGTGATTACGCTGGCCGATGGCAGCACCATTGAGGGGGCGACAGTGACCGGCAGCAGCGGGGCGGATATCGTGACGGTCAGTGACCTTAACTTTACCCATATTGATGGCGGCGCAGGCACCGATACCCTGGTGCTGAATGGTGAGCATCTCAGTCTGGATCTCACCGCGCTGGGCCTGAAGGTCGAACACATTGAGGTGCTCGATTTGGGTAAAACCGGAACCAACTCCGTGAAGCTCGATCTCAATGAAGCACTCAATATCACGGATAAGCAGAGTGACGATTTGCTGATCAAAGGCGCAGATGGCAGCCAGGTGACACTGGCTAACAGCAACGGCGGAATCTGGGAAGTGACGGGCGAGCGTACCGTTGAGGGCAGAGTCTTTGAGATCTACCACAACTCGGCGCTGACCAGTGATAACACCCTGGGCGATGTGCTGGTGCAGCAGAACCTGCAGGTTCATGTTGTGTAGTGACTGAAAGGTCTGTTCAGAAGATGAATAGAGCGGGTGCGAAAGCACCCGCTTTTTTTGTTTTAGTCACGTGATAATTGCATTTTCCAGATTATCGCCACTATTCATTAGCAGAATGAAAGATTAGGGTAGGCGCAACAAACGGCGTCACGCCGTAAAATCAGCATTCTGACTCTATTTGGCGCTTTTATTAGCGTCCTGTTTATCAATCCTTGTTACCTGCGGGTAACCGGTTCCGACCAGCGGAAACGGGCAGCTTCAGCTGTCCCACTACCATGTCGTCAGACTAAACGATCGGTTTATCCGATGGTTTTTGTCTGCGTTTCTGTTCTGAACTGAGGTTACCTATGTCATCACGCGATACGCTTCGTACTACCCGGCTTGAATCCATTTTTCAGACGGCGGTGAGCGATTTTGCCGTCGCCGATAGCGCTGTGCCCGCCATTGCGCCAGCCGCCACGCAAAGTCTGAGCCTTCCTTTCGCCACGCCGGGCCAGAGCCTGCCGATCACTACGCTCTCCACCGAGTCACTGCATAGCAGCCCGCTCAACGACAGCACACTGGCTGTCAGCGCGGTGAAAAGTTCGCCGCCAGCTATGCTGCGACCCTATGAACCGATCGCCAGTGATGGCGTGATCGCTGGCTGGGAAGCGCAAAAGCCGGTGCATCTGCGCGGTCGTGCTGAAGGTGAAGCGGGCTCCACCGTAACGCTGACCTTCAACGATCAAAGCTGGCACAGCACCGTCAATAAGTGGGGCTACTGGAACGCCTCCATGCCGGCTGATACGCTGAAAGGCGTAGCGGATGGCAATCACACGCTGACGCTGACCATTACCGATAAAGCAGGGCAAAGCACGGCAACTACCGTTGATTTTGGTCTCTATACCGACCGCACGATCAAACCTACCCTGACCGTGGACACGGTCAGTGGTGACAACGCGGTGAGTATTGCTGAGAGCATTTATGGCGTTGAGATCAGCGGCAGCGCAACGCACTTGCCGGTGGGGTCGGTGCTGAAACTGACGCTGGGTACGCAAACCACCACCGCCAGCATGGGAAATGACGGTAAGTGGTATGGCTCATTTCATGAAAGCGATATGCAGGCGCTGAAAGACGGGGTCTACAGCCTGAAAGTCACGGCGACCGATCCCAATGGAAAAACCGCCACCGAATATCACGATCTGACGCTGATCACCCATCTGAGTAGCCTGCCAAAAATTAGCTTCGATAAGATCACTGCGGACGATGTGATAAACCTGGCAGAAAGCCAGCAGGACCTGCTACTGAGCGGCACGCTCTCCACCGTCATGCCGGGCCATCGCCTGGTGATCACGGGTGCCAACCAGAAAGATTATGCCGCCACCATAGGCGATGATGGACACTGGCAGGTGGTGATCCCGGCAGCGGATGTGCACGCCTTTATCAACGTTGGGGAAATCCGCGCCTGGTCGATCGACGGGGCCAAAAACTACATCGACGTCACGCATGAGCTGAATATCCACACCGGTTTTATTCCGATCTACACCGAAATGGATATCGGCGGTGACATGACGCTCAACTATCAGGAGGCGCAGCACGATCTGAGCTTCTACGTTGAAGGTGCCAACACCCTGGAGATCAACGGTAAAACCTACCAGCCCGATGCCAAAGGTATGGTAACACTGACCTCCAGCGAGCTGCTGGCGCTGCCGGATGGCCCGGTCGCCGCCACCTTTCACCGCTGGGATGAATATGGCAACAGCGACACCCAGACCAGCGATAAACTGTTTACAGTAGCCGTGCACCAGCGGCCGACGCTGACCCTGGACACGGCTTTTGGTGATAACAAAATTGATGCTGCCGATGTCAACAGCTGGCATCTGATTCAGGGCAGCTCCAGTCATCTGCAACCGGGCAGCCTGGTGGAATTAACGCTGGGCGATCAGCACTACAGCGCCAGTGTAAAAGCCGATGGCGGCTGGGCGCTGACCATTCTGGCCGGGCAGCTGGCACCGCTGGACGATGGTGAGTACCAGATGACAGTCAGCGGCAAAGACAGCGCCGGTAATCTGGCCAGTGCCAGCCAGACGGTACAGGTGGCCTCACATACCGAAAGTGCCAACCCGCTGGAGGGTCAGACGGTGGACCAGTTGCTGGAGACGGTCAGCCTGACCCAGCAGGCGGAGACGGCGCACGTGGCGCAGGCATCTTCTGCCGCCGCCGCACCGCAGGAAAGTCATCTGTTCTCTGATATTCCTTATACGCTCGCCGACCACCTGCTGCAGCATCCTGCGGCACACCCCCTGGTCTGACGCTGACACATTAGTAAACGCACTGCCTTCCGGACAGGTCTGTTAAGCCTGTCTGGATTGGCGCGAGCTCGCTCAGTGGTTGCTTTTCGTTCGTTCAGCAGAAATATTAACGATTTCATCTGTTTTTAGCAGGAATAAGCGCGGGATCTGATCTAATAATGTTAAAGGTCGTTTAGCGTCTCGCTTGCGAACCATAAATAAAATAATGCAGTAAATCTGTCAGACGCTGAGTAGCACCCCTTTTTGCTCGCTTTGTTCACCAGGAAAAACACCATGATGATAAGAACCCCTGTTGGTATGGATAATGAACAAAGCGCGATTAACTTTTTTGTTGTGCGCCCTGAGTGGCGTTGCAGTGCAAGCGGCCTTTGCCGCACCGTTACCTAAAGCCGAATTTAACTGGCGCGCCGCGCCCACCGAAGAGCAGATTGCCAGCTTAACGCTGCGCGACGCCATTCTTCGGGCCTTCGCCCGCAATCCGAAAATCTCGGAAGCGGCGGCACAGATCCACATCGGTGAGGGGGATCTTGATGCCGCCCGCAGCGCCTGGTATCCGCAGATCTCACTGCAGGGCGCGGCGGGACGCTCTCATCAGACCGACTCCGCCGGGAGCCTGAACAATAACGGCTCCGGTGGCATCACGCTCAGCCAGCTGCTCTACGACTTTGGCCGCACCGGCAGCGCCATCGATGAGCAGCACGCGCTGTCGGATGCTTATCGTTACAGCCTGTTCGACTCGATGACCACTGTGGCGGAAGATACGCTGCAGGCCTACCTCGAAGTCAAACGTTATCAGGCGCTGGCAGAAACGGCGCATACCAATATCGCCTCGCTGAAGCGCGTGCGGGATATTGCGAAACTGCGCGCCGATGCCGGCCTCAATTCCCAGTCCGACGTGCTGCAGGCAGAAACCCGCATCGCCGCCATGCAGGCCACGCTGGAGCAATATCGTGCCCAGCATCGTTCCGCCACCGCGCAACTGACCGTGCTGACCGGCGTGGTCCCCGCCACGCTGCCTGAACTGCCACAGGCGCTGCTTAAGCAGCAGATCACCCTCGACAAAATCGCCTATGAAAGCAGCGCGGCAGTGCGCAGCGCGCAGTCGAAACAGGAAGCCGCTCGTGAACGGGTGCGCCAGGCAGAGTCCGGTCACTGGCCGACGATTAAAGTGCAGGCGGGCCGGACCCGCTATGAAAACGATCGTCAATCTTACTGGGATGATGAAGTGCAGCTGCAGGTGGAAGCACCGCTTTATCAGGGCGGCCTGGTGAATGCGAAAACCCAGTCAGCAGAGGGCGATCGTGAAGCGGCGCAGGCCGCTATTCAGCAGGCCAAGCTCGCCATCAATCAAAACGCTTCTACCGCCTATGCCGACATGATTGGCGCGCAGCAGCGGCAGGCTGCCGGGGAAGTGCAGCTGGCCAGCGCCGACCATACCCGTAATGTCTACGCCGATGAATATCGCCTGAGTAAGCGCAGCCTGAACGATCTGCTTAGCGTGGAACAGGATGTGTTTCAGGCTGACAGCTCACGTATCACCGCGCTTTACGATGGCTGGGACGCCACCGTGCGTTATGCCGCCGCGGTAGACAATCTGCTCGATATCATGGGTATCGATCGCCAGCAAAGCAGCGGCGATCTCCTTCCTTCGCTGCAATAGCGATAAGGCATTAATAATGATTACATCAACCCTGAATACCGATAACTGGATTGCCGCCATGCTGCGCGTAGCCGCGCGATTCGGTAAACCTGCCGATGGCAAAACCCTGCGTCAGCAGATGCGCTGGTTTGAACATCTGCCGGTGTCACAGCAGCTGGAACGACTCTCCGGCCTGCTGGGACTGCATCTGACCATGGTGCCGCAGAACAAACTGCGCTGGCGTCAGGAGATCACCCCGGTGGTGCTGGTGCTGGAGAATGCCAGCGTGGCGGTGCTGGAGAGCATCGATTCAGACAACAGCGCGCGCTACTGGCTCAGTGAAGGTGGCGATGTGGTGCGTGAAAGCGCTTTATCAGAACTGCTGGCACGCGCCCAGGGCGATGTCGGCGTGATTGGCGTAGCGGCGCGTGGCCGTGATGCGCGCATCGACGAATTCGTTCAGCCTTATGAACCACACTGGTTCTGGAAAAATTTTCGCGGTATGGGCCGCCGTATCACGGAAATTTCGCTGGCCTCGGTGATCAGTAATGTGCTGGCACTGGCCGGTATTCTCTTTTCGATGCAGGTCTACGATCGGGTCATCCCGGCCCAGTCGCAGTCCACGCTGTGGGTACTGTTTGTCGGCGTGCTGATCGCTGCGGCCATTGAGTATCTGATCCGGCTGATGCGGACCCAGGTGTCAGACTTAATGGGCAAACGCATCGACCTGAAAGTCTCGGCCATGCTGTTTGCCCGGGCGATGAGCATACGTAATGAGGCGCGTCCGAAATCGACCGGTTCGTTTATCTCGCAGCTGCGTGAGATCGACCAGGTGCGTGAGCTGCTCACCTCGACCACGGTAGGCGCAGCGGCCGATCTGCCGTTTGTTATCCTGTTCCTGTTTATTATGTCGTTTGTTGGCGGCTGGCTGGTGCTGATTCCGCTGGCGGCGATCCCGCTGATCGTCATTCCCGGTCTGCTGGTGCAGATCCCGATGGCGCGGCTGGCCAAAGAGGGGCTGCGCGAGGGCGCGCTGCGCAATGCGGTGCTGGTAGAGACCATTGAAGGGATTGAGGATATCAAGGCGCTGCAGGCGGAACCCTATTTTCAGCGTCAGTGGGAGCAGACGCACGAAGTCAGCGCCTCAATCAGTAACCAGCAGCGGTTGTGGGGCGCGCGTCTCACCGGCTGGGCCTCGACTGTGCAGCAGCTCACCTATGCGGGCATGCTGGTATTTGGTGTCTATCTGGTGCTCGATTCGCAAATCACTACCGGTACGCTGGTTGCCTGCAGCCTGCTCTCATCACGCACCATCGCCCCGCTGATGCAGCTGACCATGGTCTTCTCGCGCTGGCAGCACGCCAAAATGGCGATGAAAGGGCTGGATGAGTTGCTGAAAAAGCCGCTTGATCAGCCTGAAGCGACCACGCTGGCACACTGCCCGACGCTCACCGGCCAGTACGATCTGCGCAATGTGCACTACAGCTATGACGAAGAGAATGAAAAGAATGTGCTCAACGTTCAGCAGCTGCAGATTAAGCCCGGCGAGAAGATTGCCATACTGGGCAAAGTCGGAGCAGGGAAATCGACGCTGCTGAAGATCCTCGCCGGTCAGGCGCTGGCTACCCAGGGCAAAGTGATTGTCGATGGCGTCGATATTGAGCGTATCGATCCCACCGATTTACGTCGTCAGCTTGGCTGGCTGTCGCACGACTCCCGCCTCTTTTTTGGCACGCTGCGGCAGAATCTGATGCTGGGCAATCCCCATGCCAGCGAACAGGAGATGCTGCAGGCGCTGCGCATCAGTGGCGCGCTGTCGCTGGTCCAGCAGGATGCCGCCAGCCTGGACCGCATTATCAATGAAGGCGGGCGAGGGCTTTCGGGCGGCCAGCGTCAGATGGTGATGCTGAGCCGGTTGATCCTGCGTCAGCCGCAGGTGGTGTTGCTGGATGAACCCACCGCGGCGATGGATGAACAGCTGGAGGAGCATGTGATCCGTCAGCTACAGGGCTGGATTAGCGGCCGGACGCTGGTGCTGGTGACGCACCGTCCGGCGCTGCTGAAGATGGTCGATCGTATTGTGGTGATGGATAACGGCCGGATTGTGGCCGACGGCCCGCGCGACGAGATCCTGCGCCGTGCGACGACACCCGCGTCGGCACCGTCGCCAGGTAAAGGAGACACCGCATGAGTCTGGTTATTGTTGATAAAGATCTTGCCCGTCATGAGCGCCGGACATCGGCGATTATCTGGCTCTGCACCGCCGCGCTGGCGATTTTTCTCATCTGGGCGCACTTTGCCATTCTGGATGAGGTCACGGTCGGCACCGGTAAAGTCACTCCTTCCAGCCGCGCGCAGGTGATTGACAGCCTGGATGGCGGCATCGTCAAACAGCTTAACGTGCATGAGGGCGACATTGTCGAAAAAGGGCAGGTGCTGGCGACTCTCGATCCGACGCGCTTCCAGTCGAACTTCGGCGAGGCGCAGGCCAAAGTGCGCACGCTACGCGCCTCGTCCGAGCGGCTGGAGGCGGAGCTGTCGGGCACGCCGCTGACATTCAGCGCCGAAACGCTGAAGGAGCCGAACCTGGTGACGCGCGAACGGCAGCTCTACGAGTCGCGACGCCGTAATCTCACCGAAACCATCAGTAATCTGCAGCAGTCGCTGCGACTGGTACAGGATGAACTGCGCCTGACGGAACCGCTGGTTGCCAAAGGCGCAGCAGGGCAGGTCGAGGTGATTCGACTGCGTCGTCAGGTCAGCGATTTGCGCGGCAAAATCGATGAGGCGCGCAATGACTATCTGGTGCGCGCTCACGAAGAGCAGGTAAAAAATAATGCCGAACTGGATGCGCAACTGCAGGTTGCTGCAGGCAAAGAGGATCAGCTGACGCGTGCCACGCTCTATTCACCGGTGCGCGGCATTGTTAAAGATATTCAGGTCACCACGGTCGGTGGGGTACTGGAGCCTGGCGGTAAACTGATGGAAATCGTCCCGCTGGAGGATCAACTGCTGATTGAGACGCGCATCAATCCACGCGATATCGCTTATATCCGGCCCGGTCTGGCGGCTACCGTCAAAGTGACCGCCTATGACTCCTCCATCTATGGCGATCTGCACGGCGAAGTTGAAACGGTCTCGCCAGATACCCTGCAGGATGAGGTAAAACGTGATCAATATTACTATCGTGTTTATGTTCGTACCCAGAAAGCCGAGCTGACTAACCGTGCCGGACGAAAATTCCCGATTGTGCCCGGTATGGTTGCCAATGTAGAGATTAAAACCGGTCAGAAATCGGTTATGGATTATCTGATTAAGCCCCTGAATAAAGTCAAAGAATCGATGCGTGAGCGCTGAAAATCCGCACCAGCTTAAATATCCGCCTGCTTAATTACGGTGATAAATTAACATGGCGGATATTTGGGCAGCCAGGGCGCAAAGTGTGCGTATTTTAACAATATGTGCGGAAACAGGCCGTAGTTAATTTAACCCGGTTAAGAAAGTTTACGAAGATATAACGCAACGGTAAATAGCAGGCAAAAAAATGCCGGACAACTTGTCCGGCGGGAAATAATAAGTTGTACATCTCATTCGGGGAGAATGAAGGTAATAATGGAATAAATGATGATAGCGGGGTCTATTCTATTACCAGATGCCGTATAAGTTTTATCATTCAGTGCTTCGGAATACTCTTATGTAACCTGTTGATAACATAGCTCTCTGAATCGGTTTATCGATTTGTGCGCCATTTTTTATCGATCCGTGCTGGTTATTAGTTCCCCGTTGTTTACATTATGAAATAACTGTTTCGACGTATGAAACACTTTTGGAAATTTAGTAGCATTTTCCTGGTGGATTATTGCCCGTTATAAAACAACAATGGCCTGCCGGCTGAATTTTTAATCATTCAGTTAGCAGTGGCAAATAATAAAGGCACATAACAGAGGGTAATAAAATGAAACGTCGCGTTCTCTCCCTGATGATCCCTGCGTTGCTGGTTGCAGCAGGATCAGCAAACGCAGCTGAAATCTATAACAAAGACGGCAACAAATTAGATCTCTTTGGTAAAGTTGACGGTCTGCACTATTTCTCTGATAACGATGGTTCTGATGGCGATCAGTCTTACGTTCGCTTCGGCTTCAAAGGCGAAACCGAAATCAGCAATGAGCTGACCGGTTACGGCCAGTGGGAATACCAGGCGGCGCTGAACAACGCCGAGTCTGAAGGTACGGCTGACAGCTTCACCCGTGTTGGCTTTGCCGGTGTGAAATTTGGTGATGCAGGTTCGTTCGACTACGGTCGTAACTACGGCGTAGCTTACGACATCGGTGCATGGACCGACGTGCTGCCAGAGTTCGGCGGCGACACCTACGGCGCAGATAACTTTATGTATCAGCGCGGTAACGGCATGGCGACCTACCGTAACAATAACTTCTTCGGTCTGGTGGATGGCTGGAACTTTGCAGTCCAGTATCAGGGCAAGAATGGCAACAGCACCGAGTCTCCGAATGGCCGTGACGTACTAGGTCAGAACGGCGACGGCTGGGGTCTGAGCACAACTTATGATCTGGGTTCAGGTTTCGGCATTGGTGCGGCTGCTTTCCAGTCTGACCGTACCAACGACCAGAACAGCGCAACATCAGGCATCCTCGGGAGTGGCGATAAAGCGGAAGTCTATACTGGCGGTCTGAAATATGACGCGAACAACGTCTATCTGGCGGCTATGTACTCACGCTCGTACAATGCGACCCGCTTCGGCGACAGCACCAATGAATCTTCAGCTTATGGCTATGCGGATAAAGCGGACAACTGGGAACTGGTTGCGCAGTATCAGTTCGACTTTGGCCTGCGTCCATCCCTGGCGTACGTCACCTCACGCGGCACCGATGTTCAGAACTGGGGTAAACAGAATCTGAAAAAATATATCGACGTTGGCGCGACCTACTACTTCAACAAAAACATGTCCACCTATGTTGATTACCAGATCAACCTGCTGGACGACAACGCTTTCACCGACGCAGCCGGTATCAATACCGACGACGTGGTGGCACTGGGTCTGGTTTACCAGTTCTGAGTTGTACGGGAGCGCAGTTACCGCTGCGCTCCTGCGTCACCTTTCGGGCTGAGCGCTTCAGCCTTTCGCCACTTGGTGGCTTCCGGCGCGGTTGTCACTGACGACACCACGCTGCCGAATCGCGCGCCTTCAAATGCCACGCCTGCCAGGGTGAAGGCTGAAAAGCTCAGCCAGTGATGCCATGCTGACTGCCACTTCTGTGAATTTTTCATTCTGCACCTCTCAGAGATAAACACTGTTTCAACAGTGCAGAATTCATGCCAGCTTTACCGCTCTCACAGCCACAGACCTCGCGCGCACTTTGGTACACTTGCCGCGCGCGTCAGGGCGATCTTGCCCCAATCAGGTGCAGTGAAGCCTGTTATTGGCGCGGGCGTGAGGGTGTCATGTGACGATGACGACGCTGATGCAAGACTTTATAGCTACTGAAGATAAACAGCCCCAGGGCAATGACGAGAATCAGATAGATCATCTGCCGCTCCTTACTTTGGTTAACGTTAGTCGCCTGATGAAAGGCGCATACAGGGTAGATGACCGGTGAATACTGATAGGTTTCAGAGAAATATTCAACTCTCTTTAAGCGTCTTTACCCGAAGTTTATGCTTTGTAGCAGAGCTGAATAAAGTGTTACAAGTGAGGAAAGATGCGTTCTCAGATTAATCTGCTGTTTATAGCGATGTTAGCGTTGATGTTAACGGCCTGTGATAAGCCAGCGACCACATCCGCGCTGGTGCTGGAAGGAAAAACCATGGGAACCGTCTGGCGGGTAAGCATGGCCGGTGTGGCGAGTGAGCGCAGAGCGGAACTGCAACAGCGGATTCAGCAGCAGCTGGATGCGGACGATGCGGAACTCTCTACCTGGAAGCCAGACTCCGCCTTATCGCGCTTTAACCAAAGCCGTGACCTGTCACCGCAGCCGGTGAGTGAAAACATGGCAGATATTGTCACGACCTCACTGCGGATTGGCCGTAAAACCGGCGGGGCGATGGATATTACCATCGGGCCACTGGTCAACTTATGGGGCTTTGGCCCGACGAAGCAGCCCGGCCATACGCCGGATGCGGCACAAATCGCCGCCGCCCGGGCGCAGACCGGATTGCAGCATCTGCGGGTGGTGCAGGGCGCAGACGGACAGTGGCTGCAGAAAGATCTGCCAGGTCTCTATGTCGATCTCTCGACGGTGGGCGAGGGCTTCGCCACCGATCATCTGGCGCGACTGATGGAGCAGCTCGGCATCAATAACTATCTGGTGTCTGTGGGCGGCGCCGTGCTGAGCCGTGGCCTTAATGCGCAGCAGCAGCCGTGGCGGGTGGCGATTCAGAAACCGACCGATCGTGAGAATGCGGTTCAGGCGCGCGTTAATCTGCAGGGACACGGCATCAGTACCTCCGGCAGCTATCGCAACTATTATGAACTGGACGGCAAACGCATTTCTCATGTTATCGATCCCGTTACCGGACGGCCAATTGAGCATAAACTGGTTTCCGCCACGGTGATCGCCACCACGGCGCTGGAAGCCGATGGCTGGGATACCGGACTGATGGTACTTGGCACGGAAAAAGCCCAGGCGCTGGCGATCGAACAGCATCTGGCGGTCTATCTGATCAGCAAGCAGGGCGATAAATTTGTCAGCTGGATGTCGCCGCAGTTCGCTGCTTTCCTGATCCCCGCTGAATCCGGAGAACCCTGATGTTAGATCTGTTTAGTGAAGAACAACCCTGGCAGGAGACGCTGGCTGAGGGCGCGGTGATCCTGCGGCGTCGCGCACGTGAGGATGCAGAGGCGCTTTATCAGCAAATAATGGCAATTGCGGAGCAGAATCCGTTTGCCCATCGCATTACGCCCGGTGGCCATCGCATGTCGGTGGCGATGACCAACTGTGGCGATTTCGGCTGGTCGGTGGATTCTCGCGGCTACCAGTATCAGCAGCAGGACAACCTGAACGGGCGTAAATGGCCGGCTATGCCGCCGCTGTTTCGTACTCTGGCGCAGCAGGCGGCGTCTGAGGCGGGGTTCCCTGGCTTTAATCCGGATGCCTGCCTGCTTAATCGCTATGAGCCGGGCGCGAAGCTGACGCTGCATCAGGATAAAGATGAGAAAGATCTGCGTCAGCCTATCGTTTCGGTGTCGCTGGGTTTACCGGCGGTCTTTCAGTTTGGCGGTTTCGAACGGGGTGATAGTACCCAGCGTGTGCTGCTGGAGCATGGCGACATTGTGGTGTGGGGCGGGCCGTCGCGCCTGCGTTACCACGGCATCCTGCCACTTAAGCCAGGCGTTCATCCGCTGGTGGGTGCCTGGCGTTATAACCTGACGTTTCGACGCGCTTTCTGACCCACCACGCCGTTTACGGCGTGGTACGAATAACTATTGCTATCATTTTGCATCCCATTACACTGCAGGCTGTTTTTTGACTGCTGGATTGCCTGCATGACGTTGCTAAGCGTTGTTTTTCGCCAGTTCCGCTGGCCTTTTATCGGGGTGATTGCGCTCACGTTGTTAAGCGCCGTGCTGGGTATCGGCATGATCGCCTTTATCAATCGCGAAATGATTGTCGCCATCAACACCTCATTCGCGGTACTGCCGCAGTTTCTGTTGCAGCTGGTGGTGCTGATGGCGGTGACACTGGCCTCGCAGCTGGCGCTGACCATGCTTGGCCATCAGTTTGTCTGGCGACTGCGCGGCGAATTTATCAAGCGTATCCTCGATACCCGCATTGAACGCATCGAGCAACTCGGCAGTGCGCAGCTGCTGGCGGGCCTGACCAGCGACGTGCGGGCCATTACTCTGGCCTTTGTGCGCCTGCCGGAGCTCTTTCAGGGCGTGATTATTACGCTTGGCTCGGCGATCTACCTCGCATGGCTGTCGCCTAAAATGCTGCTGGTAACCAGTGTCTGGCTGGGTGTCACGCTGGTTGGCGGCTGGCTGCTGGTCTCGCGGGTTTACCAGCACATGGCAAAGCTGCGGGAAATCGAAGATAACCTCTATCGTGATTATCAGACGGTGATTGAAGGGCGCAAAGAGCTACAGCTTAACCGCTCACGCGCTCAGCAGGTTTACGACACGGTTTATCAGGAAGATGCCCGCGCCTGGCGACACCACATTGTCCGCGCCGATACTTATCATCTCAGTGCGGTCAACTGGTCAAATATCATGACGTTAGGCGCTATCGGTATGGTCTTTTTTATGGCCAACAGCCTGGGCTGGGCCAATACCGCCGTCGCCGCTACCTTTTCCCTGACGCTGCTGTTTTTACGCACGCCGCTGCTCTCCGCGGTGGGCGCGTTACCGACGTTGCTCAGTGCCCAGGTCGCATTCCGTAAGCTCAATGCCTTTGACCTCGCTCCTTATCAGTCAGGATTCCACTCCGCCTCCACGTCCTCAGACTGGCAAACGCTGGAGTTGCGCGACGTCTCTTTTCACTATGGTGATAACGGCTTCCAGGTCGGGCCGGTTAACCTGACGCTGCGCCGGGGCGAACTGGTCTTTCTGATTGGCGGCAACGGCAGCGGGAAATCGACGCTGGCGATGCTGCTGACCGGTCTTTATCAGCCTCAGTCCGGCACGCTGCTGCTGGATGGCAAGCCGATAACGGCGGATGAGCTTGATGTGTGGCGCAGTCAGTTCTCGGCGGTCTTTACCGACTTACACCTGTTTGACCGGTTAATGGGGCGGGAAGGGGTTGCAGCCAACCCGGCGCTGGTTCAGCTCTGGCTGGAGAGACTGAAGATGCAGGATAAGCTGAAGATTGAAGGTAACAAAGTGCTGAATCTGCAGCTTTCTAAAGGACAGAGTAAGCGACTGGCGCTGCTGCTGGCGGTGGCAGAAGAGCGCGATGTGCTGCTACTGGATGAGTGGGCGGCGGATCAGGACCCTCACTTCCGACGTATCTTCTATCGCGAGCTGCTGCCGTGGCTACAGCAGGCGGGTAAAACGGTGTTTGCCATCAGCCATGACGATCACTACTTCATTCATGCCGATCGGTTGCTGGAGATGCGTGAAGGCAAGTTGACGGAGCTGACCGGTAATGAGCGCGATCTTGCCACGCTCGACTCGGTAAAACGCACCGACACCGGGCTTTAACGGCAGCTGGCAAAGCTTAGCAAAAAAGCGTAGTGGCATGCTTCGCCTGAACCAGGCTACGTTAGCGATCAGCAGAAACTCCGGTTTCTGCCATTCTGAACCTTTTCTTTCGTCTGTGTTACCCCCGGCTAAACCGCAAAGTTTTAACGCGTATTGTTTAGCCGGTTTTTTTAAAGCCGATGTGTGATTAGCGTGATTACCTGAGTATCCCGCCACACAAAGCTCGCCTCCAGTAACGTTCCCATCGCAAAACACCCGCTGAAGTCCTGAGTCAGTCGCAACGTCGCGCGCTGCTGTGAGAAATCTACCGACACCAGTTCCGCATCCGGAAAGTCCATCGGCTGAAGCAGTTGCGGCCAGATGGCTTTATAAACGCTCTCTTTGAGGGAGAAGAGCAGGGTAGCGGCAGCGCGAAAAGAGACGGGCAGCGTCCGTAACAGGTGCTGTTCCTGCTCGTTCATCAGCAACGCAGCCGTTTCATGCGCCGTCGTCTCCGACATAAATTGCTCGACATCCACCCCAACAGCGCAGGGCTGACGGGTTGCCGCTACCACAACGATGCCTGCACTGTGCGACAGTGACGCCTGAATGCCAGCGGGCCAGCAGGGGGATCGATCAGCTGCATTGGTCAGAATGAAATCAGCAATACCCAGTTCTGCCATCACTGACCGGACCAGCAGACGGCTGGCGAGGTATTCAGCACGCCGTTTACTGACAGCCTGCTGCAGTCGGGCGGGCAGCGGAATATCCCATTCGACAGCCAGCCCGTCATGATACTTTTGCGGATCGAAGTGACTCACCGCCAGCAAAGGATCGCTGCGGTTAAGGTGCCGGGAAAGGATAAAGCCGCCTGCAACAGGCGGCAGCGGCAGGTCGGGATAGCGCATGCGGGACCATCATCAAAACCAAAAAGGCATTAAATCAGGCGCGATGGATCAGGGCAAGCAGCCCGCCGGAATCAGTCGTTGGGAGGAATGGCAAAACTCTTCAGAGAAACAACGAAATGGTGGTGACCCCTGCTGATGCGTGCACCTCGGTCGCACCAGTGGCTTGCCAGACGAAAGAAATCGTCGCTGCCAATGTCATACGCCAGTTCCACTTTGCTAATGCCTGAATGCAGCAATGCTTCTGCATCTTTCAGGCTTTTCGCTTTGATCGCCATAAAAATTATCCGTCAATTTCTGGGGATTTCAGGGTAGGCATTTTCTGTGACATTTTTGTTTCAGTTTGATGAATAAGCGCAGCCGGTAGCCGATTTTGTGAAGCAGATCAGATTATAATGCAACTGTTAACCTGCTGATTGTAAGAGGAATGTTAACTGCCATACGGGACTATTCTGAATGTTAAACGGAGAGGTAAGCTGAGATAGAAAGGCCGCGTCAGACGCGGCCCCGTGGGTTACTTCTGGTCTGGCGGGGAAGGTTGCTTATCGCCTGACTCGGGTGCTTCTGTTGGATCGTCTTTTTCAATATATGTCATGAACTCTCCTCTTGTTACCCACACGCAGTTAAGTATAGAACGGATTGCGGGAGGTGCGAGGAAAGTTAAGGTTTGATGACATAAACGAAAAAAGCAGCCTTTAGGGCTGCTTTTCAGGGAATTTGGTCGGCACGAGAGGATTTGAACCTCCGACCCCGGACACCCCATGACCGTGCGCTACCAGGCTGCGCTACGTGCCGAACACTGGAGGATTAGTCTACTGGTTATCACCATTAATGCAAGATACCTGCCGACTATTTGCCTGATTATTAATCAGTTAGCGATAAACCGCTTCTCTTCAGTTAATACCTGCAACAGCAGCGCCAGTTCTGGCTTGTGATCTTTCAGGGCGTTGCCCTGCGCATCATAAGCGCGATAGCTGCCGTTATTGTTGAGTACCAGCGTCACCTGCGGCGTGGTAATCACCAGCTTATTCTCTTCGCTGCTGACGACCCAGTCATGGCGACGGCGCGCAGCAAACAGATCTTCACCCTGAGAGTAGTTCACTGGATTGGTCCGCACATGCAGCAGTCGCTGCATCAGCGTCGACATCACATCCTGATGATCAGAAAGGCGATCAACGGTCTGCGCGGGCGTATCAGGCCAGTGAATCACTAACGGCACCTGCAGAGTCTGGCGGTTTCCAGCGCTGTCAGGATTGCCATCCAGTGCCAGTCCACGCTGCGCCGTAATCACCACCACCGTGTTCTTCAGTAAATCACGCGCCTGCAGGCTGCTGAGCACCGCGTGGATCTGCTCATCAACGGCAGGAGCCTGGCGCAGATAGCTGCGCTGACGCGCTTTTGCACTGTCGCCGGTGACGTCCGGGCCGTTCAGGGCAATCCATGAGAACCACGGCGCCTGTGAACCGTTCTGTTTCTCCAGCCAGTTCTGCCATTGCGCCACAGTACTGGCGTTGGGCTGGCTGGTGGTTGCAGGCAGTGAATAATCAGTCAGCAACGCCTGCCGGTAGAGCGGCGGATTAAAGCCTTCCGAGGAGAAGAGGCCAAACTGGTAACCCTGGGTGCTAAGCGCGCCCAGCAGCGCCGACGGCGTTCGGGATGCCAGAATACCGTTCATGTAGCTGGATGAGATCCCATAGAACAGGCCAAACAACCCTTTCTCTGGCGTATCACCCGCGCTGTAGTGCTGGGTAAAACGCACGTTCTCGCTGGCGAACTGATTAAGCTCCGGCAGCGCTTTGGCCAGCGTGGCGTTGTTCAGACCATCGACCGTCAGCACCAGCAGGTTGTTGCGTGTGCCGGCATCACGGAAAGTAATCTCGCTCAGCGGATATTCCACCGCCACTGCTTCCGGGTCGCCCTGCTGAATCAGCCGACGCTGATACTCCTGCGCATCCAGCAGACCATGACGCTCAAGGAAGCGGCGGGCGGTCATCGGGTAGGAGAGCGGCAGGTTGGCACGCTGCATCGTAATCGGACGATAGAAATTCGCATCGGCCCAGATATACATCAGGTGGCTGGCAAAGAAGGCGCTGATAAACAGGGCGGCGACAGGCTTGCCAAATGAACGGCGATTCAGGCTGCGAAGCTTCTGCCAGCTCCAGGTCGCAAACAGCATCTCAACCAGGAAAATCAGCGGCACGCTGATAAACATCAGCTGCCAGTCGCGCGCCATCTCGCTCTGATCAGGGTTAATGACCAGCTCCCACACCACCGGATTCAGGTGCAGGTGGAAGCGGCTGAACACCGCACTGTCGACCATCACCAGCGTCAGCCCGGCGGTAGCGACTACCGCGGACAACACCCGCATCAGCCGTTGCGACATCACCACAAAAGTCAGCGGGAAGATAATCAGCAGATAGGCGGCAAAAACAACAAAACTGAAGTGGCCAACCCAGCTGGTATAGGCGTAGATGCGCCCCGCCAGCGAAGAAGGCCAGTCGGCGACCAACAGGTAGCGACTGCCTAAAATCAGCGCGAATAAGATGTTAAACAGAGCAAACCAGTGACCCCAACTGATCATCTGGGAAACTTTTTCGCGGTAGCGCTGCCGGTTGGTTACCATATTATGAAGTCAAATCAGCCAATTAATGGGCGTTATCGTCACGCACAGACGCCTGAAGGGCATCGGCGAAAGATCGTGCCAGTGAACGACGTTGCGCCGGAGCGACATCGCTGTTAATTAAGTTGGTCACCATATTTCCCAGAACCATCAGGGAGAGATCGGTGGGGGCCTTGTCCTTGTGCAGGATTTGGGCCATTTCCGCGAGGAGTTGTTCCACGCGTTCGTCACTGTAACGGGATGATTGTGCCATATCGTCGTCTAAGCTCATTTCAAAAGGCGATATATTACCGGAACAGCGCACTTTTTACCGCAATTTTATCGAAAGCAGCGTGTTCGCTATACGCATGGAGTTGAAAGCCGATGCTGGCGGTGTTTGAATACGCGCCTGTGCTAAAAGGAGAGTCTACCATGAGTCTGGATATCGACCAGATTGCCCTGCATCAGTTAATTAAACGCGATGAAAACCAGCTTGAACTGGCGCTGCGCGATTCGCTGCTGCCTGCCACCAACACGGTCAACGCGATGGTGGAGGAGTTACACCGGGTTTATAGCGCAAAAAGCAAAGCCTATGGCCTGTTCAATGCAGAGAGTGAACTGGCAGAAGCGCTGCGTAATTGTCGTAAGGGCAACGATGATTTTCTCGCTTTTAGCCGTGCCGCGACCGGTCGTCTGCGCGATGAGCTTGCAAAATACCCCTTCGCTGAAGGCGGCGTGGTGTTGTTTATTCACTACCGCTATCTGGCGGTGGAATACCTGCTGATTGCGGTGCTGAACAGCCAGTCCAGCATGCGCGTCAACGAGCAGATGGATATCAGCAGCACCCACTATCTTGACATCAATCATGCCGATATCGTGGCACGCATCGATTTAACCGAGTGGGAAACTAACCCGGAATCGACCCGTTATCTGACCTTCCTGCGTGGCCGCGTCGGACGTAAAGTGGCTGACTTCTTTATGGACTTCCTGGGTGCCGAAGTGGGATTAGACACCAAGGCGCAGAACCGCGGTCTGTTGCAGGCGGTAGATGACTACTGCAACGAATCGGAACTGGATAAGCAGGAGCGGCAGAACTATCGCCAGCAGGTCTACAGCTACTGCAACGAGCAGTTGCAGGCGGGCGAGGAGATTGCGCTGGAAGAGTTATCGAGCGAACTGCCACCGCTGGGTGAAAAAACGTTCCAGGCTTTTACCCAGGAGCAGGGGTATGAACTGGAAGAGAGCTTCCCGGCGGATCGCAGTACTCTGCGCCAGCTGACGAAGTTTGCCGGAAGCGGCGGGGGCCTGACCCTGAACTTCGATGCGATGTTGCTGGGCGAACGCATTTTCTGGGATCCGGCAACGGACACCCTGACGATTAAGGGCACACCACCCAATCTGCGCGATCAGCTGCAGCGCCGTACCAGCAGCAAATAAAAAAGCCGGGCTTAGCCCGGCTTTCATTCCCTGCACGCGGCGATCATTTCACCGGGCAGCGCCAAAAGAAAAGGGCCGGTTTCGCAACCGGCCCTTCTGCTTTCAACGAAGTTCGCGATTAAGCGCGAACGAAGTCGATGTGGAACAGTTTTGGCTTGAACGGGTGACGCTGAACAGCCTGAACTTTCACTTTAGTTTCTTTACCGTCAACTGACAGGGTCAGCACTTCGTCGTAGAAACCTGGCTTAGATTGCAGGTTCATTACGGAGTCGTGATCCAGGTCGATGGCAACAGCCGCTTCAGAACCACCGTAGATGATGGCCGGGAAACGGTTTGCTGTACGCAGGCGGCGGCTCGCACCCTTACCCTGCTCTTTACGTTCTACTGCATTGATAGTGAGCATTAATATATCTCTTTATTTAATTCCTGCTACAGGCGACCCAGTAACAGGCTGGTTATTCAATACCGCTGATGCACATGCAAAAGCGGGCGGCAGTATAGCCGTTATGCTGGATGGTAGCAAACGATATACCCGCCAGCCGGGCTCGGCATCCGGTTAGCCGGACCCGATAGCGCTCATTAGCGCAGCTCATTGGCACGGCGATAGCGACCCTGATAATCGAACATTTTTTCGCGGATCTGCCAGAACTGACCTTTGGCCCGCGCCACCACAAAGTCGGGATGACGCAGCAGCGGCTGCAGCGCCAGCACGTCAGCGGCGCTTTGCCAGCCCAGCGGCACGCCGGGCGCGCGCTGATGCGGGCGCATAAAGAGCTGTTCAAACGCTTTGCGCTGGGCCGGTGTCTGCAGACGAAACCGTTCGCTGACGCTGGTGCCTTCCTCGTCATAATAGGTCGCCTTGAGCCATTCACCTTTGGCATCACGGCCCTGTTCCAGCGTCATGCCGCCACAGCGCAGCACCAGCGCATCTTTAAGCTTCAGCGCCGCTTTGAGCATATCGTCAGGATCGACCAATATTTTGTCGCACTGGTGACAGCGCCGGGCGGCAATATCATTCTCTGCGCCACAGTCGGGGCAGCTTTTAAAGCGGAAGCGGAAGTCACACTGTTCGCGCTCGCCCTCATCATCTTCCAGCACGCCCTGACAGCGTCGGCCAAAATGTTCGATAACCATGCCATCTTCGGTCGCCTTGCCCCAGAAGGTGTTGGCGAAACCGCAGGCGGGACAAAAAACCTGTACCGGCTGATTGTCGCTGGCCCCCTTGGGCGCGCCGACCTCGGGCGTAAAGAGATCGTGCGGATTACCGGCATAATCGAGAATCAGACAGTCGGTTTTACCGGGCGAGAGCCGCAGGCCGCGTCCGACGATTTGCTGATAGAGGCTGACCGACTCGGTCGGGCGCAGAATCGCAATCAGATCAACGTGCGGAGCATCAAACCCGGTGGTCAGCACCGCCACGTTAACCAGGAATTTCAGCTGCTGCGCCTTAAAGGCCAGAATCAGAGCATCGCGCTCTCTGGCAGGCGTTTCGGCTGATACCAGCGCGCTGTTAGCGGGCAGCAGCCGCAAAATTTCATGCGCATGCTCAACCGTTGAGGCAAAAATCATCACCCCCAGCCGATCTTCAGCGAACTCCACGATCTGACGGATAATATGGGGCGTCACGCGCTGCTGCTGTTTCAGTTCACGATTAAGATCGGCTTCGCTGAACAAGCCGCTGCTTTGTGCCGTCAGGCGGCTGAAGTCATACTGCACCACCGGCATATCCAGTCGCTCCGGCGGCACCAGAAACTGATGTTTGATCATGTAGCGCAGCGGCAGTTCATAGATACAGTCGCGAAACAGCGATTTTTCGTCGCCACGCACCATGCCGTGATAGTGGAACTGATAAATCCAGCCTTTACCCAGCCGGAAAGGCGTGGCGGTCAGGCCCAGTAAACGCAGTTGCGGATTATGCTGACGCAGATGATTGAAGATCTGCTGATACTGACTCTCTTTATCATCACCGATACGGTGGCACTCATCGACAATCACCAGTGAAAAGGCGCTGTCGAACTGGTCGAGGTTACGCGCCACTGACTGCACGCTGCCAAACACCACTTTGCGCTGACTCTCTTTACGCTGAAGTCCGGCGGCAAAGATATCCGCCTCCAGCCCGTAAGCCTGATATTTACTGTGGTTCTGCGCTACCAGCTCTTTGACGTGCGCCAGCACCAGCACCCGGCCACGCGCCAGCCGTGCCAGCTCGGCAATGACCAGGCTCTTTCCGGCACCGGTCGGCAGCACAATGACTGCAGGCTGTTGATGACGACGGAAATGCGCCACGGTGGCATTCACCGCATCCTGTTGATAGGGGCGTAAGGTAAAAGACATGATGCTCACTTTTGCAAAACTGGGGGTAATTATGCCATGAAAGTGCGGTAAACGCGCTGTCAGGCTGGCGCGGATCACGTTATACTTCCCGCACATTTTCAACGGTTAACCAGGCCGTTTCAGATTCCCTCCGCAGTAACAGGCAAAACGAATTCATGCGACTCGACAAATTCATCTCTCAGCAACTGGAAATCAGCCGCGCCATCGCCCATCGCGAGATCCGTGGCCAGCGTGTCACCGTTAACGGGGAAATCGTACGCGATACCGCGTTTAAACTGCTGCCCGACCACGAAGTCGTCTATGACGGCAACGTACTGCAGATGCAGACTGGTCCACGCTACTTTATGCTGAACAAACCGCAGGGTTACGTCTGCTCAACCGACGATCCCGATCATCCCACCATCATCTATTTCATTGAAGAACCGATGTCATTCAAACTGCACGCGGCGGGGCGTCTTGATATCGACACCACCGGACTGGTGCTGCTGACAGATGATGGCCAGTGGTCACACCGTATTACCTCGCCACGTCATCACTGCGAGAAAACCTACCGTGTGACCCTGGAATCACCGGTCAGTGACGATACCGCCGCGCAGTTTACGGCGGGCGTGCAGCTGCACAATGAGAAGAGCCTGACTAAACCGGCTCAGCTGGAGGTGATCACCCCGACAGACGTCCGGCTGACACTGAGCGAAGGCCGTTATCATCAGGTAAAACGGATGTTTGCGGCAGTAGGCAATCGGGTCCTTGAGCTGCATCGCGAGCGCATCGGTGACATCGTACTGGACGCCGATCTGGAACCGGGCGAATATCGTGCGCTGACAGAAGAAGAGATCGCCAGCATCGGTCTGCCGAAAGAGCTGCAGACAAAATAACCGGACGGGCCCGGCGGCCCGCATTACGACCATAAGGGCAGGAGAGGGTGTGCGTAAGGAAAAGAATTCGCCAACAGGACTGGTGGTCATCCTCGGTCTGTTAGCCATGCTGATGCCGTTGTCGATCGACATGTATCTGCCCGCCATGCCGCAGATTGCACGTGAGTTCGGCGTTTCAGCCGGTAGCGTGCAGATGTCGCTCAACCTCTACATTCTTGGCTTCGCGATTGGGCAGCTGATCTATGGGCCGCTGGCAGACAGCTATGGGCGTAAGCCGGTGATTGCGCTCGGGACCCTGATCTTTGCCTGCGCCGCCGCGGCCTGTGCGCTGTCGCAAACCATCGATCAGCTGATTACGATGCGCTTTCTGCATGGGCTGTCGGCTGCCGCAGCCAGTGTGGTGATCAATGCGTTAATGCGTGACAGTTACTCGAAAGAGGACTTCTCCCGCATGATGTCCTTTGTGATGCTGATTACCACCATTGCGCCGCTGCTGGCGCCGATCATCGGCGGCTGGCTGCTGGTGCTCTGGAGCTGGCACGCCATCTTCTGGGCGCTGGCGGGCGCGGCGTTAGTGACGACCGTGCTGGTGACCACGCAGATCCGTGAAACCCTGAAGCCGGAGCAGCGACAGCGGTTTCATCTGCGTACTACGCTCGGCAATTTCGTAACGCTGTTTCGCCACAAGCGCGCGTTCAGTTACATGCTGTCGAGCGGTTTCTCCTTTGCCGGGCTGTTTACCTTTCTCAATGCCGGTCCCTTTGTTTACATCGAACTGAATCACGTTTCACCGCAAAACTTTGGCTACTACTTTGGCCTCAATGTGGTGTTTCTGTTTGTCCTGACGCTGATTAACAGCCGCGCCGTGCGCCGCTTTGGCCCGGTGGCGATGTTCCGGATGGGACTGCTGATACAGTTCTGTATGGGGATCTGGCTGCTGCTGGTCAGCGCCTTCAGCCTCGGCTTTTTGCCGCTGGTGATGGGGATCGCGATGTTTATCGGTTGCGTGTCGATGGTCTCATCGAATGCGATGGCGGTGATTCTGGATGAGTTTCCACATATGGCGGGTACGGCATCGTCGCTGGCGGGCACCCTGCGTTTTGGCGTCGGGGCATTTGTTGGCGCACTGCTGTCGCTGGTGAGTTTCAACAGCGCCTGGCCAATGGTCGGCACGATTGCACTGTGCGCGACAATCTCTCTGCTGCTCTTTTTCTACGCTTCACGTCCCCGCACTGCGTCCCGGTAATCGGGCGCAGTGATTTCCCTCTGCAATGACCTGCCGACTTGCACGCCTCCTGACTTTGTTTCGATATTGTGAAAATATTTAGTTAAAAAAGTAATCACAATGCAGCTAAAATGATTGTTAACGGCGTGTGAACGCGGTACATATAGGCTGAAGTGCGATGTGAGTCGCAAAAAATGCGCTTCTGCAATCCACACGGACGGGCCATTAAACCCTGTCCGGACTCAGCGGTTATCAGGCCGCTTCCAGCTGGGCTGCTTTGTGTTGCGACATAAACTCATCCGGGGAGAGTAAACTATGCTGCAACTTTCGATTGTGCATCGTCTGCCACAGCATTTTCGCTGGGCCAGCGATCACCACAGTGCTATCGAATCCGATGACACCACGCTGGACGAGCAGGATTTCGTTGCGCTGCGATTGATCAGCCATGACGGCATTCCGGCGTGGGAGATCCTTCAGCAGCTAAAAGAGGTTCTGGCGGATATTCAGGTCGATTGTAAAGTGGCCGAGTGCGAAGGACAGCCCTGCCTGTTCATTCAGCGTCGTGACGAAAGCGCCACCAACTGCTGCCTGAAAAATCAGGGCGTAGCGATTGCCGAAACCTTTATCGCAGGTTGAGTTGCGCCGACTGCAGCAGCTCGCGGGTATACCCGGCCGCGGGTGAAGCAAACAACCTTTCACACTCTCCCTGTTCCACCACTTCTCCCTGACGCAGCACAATAAGCTGATGGCACAGGGCGCGCACCACATCCAGATCGTGACTGATAAACAGATAGCTGAGCTGCCGCTGCTGCTGTAAGCGGCGCAACAGCGTCAGAATCTGCTTCTGCACCGTGCGATCCAGCGATGAGGTCGGTTCATCCAGCACCAGCAGCTCCGGCTCCAGAATGAGTGCCCGCGCAATGGCAATACGCTGTCGCTGACCGCCCGAAAATTCGGCCGGATAACGGTGGCGACTTTCCGCTTCAAGCCCCACCTCCGCCATCACCGCGATGACCCGCTGCTCCTGTTGCGCACGGCTAAGTTCGGGCTGATGCACCGCCAGGCCTTCCGCAATGATCTGCTGCACTGTCATACGCGGATTCAGTGAAGAGTTGGGATCCTGGAACACCACCTGAATGCGCTGACGCAGCGGCAATAACTGACGACGTGACAGCTGATGCAGCGGCTGGCCGTCAAACCAGACTTCGCCGCGTGAGGCAATCAGCCGCAGCAGTGCCAGCCCGGTAGTGCTTTTACCTGATCCGGACTCGCCGACCAGCCCCAGACTTTCGCCGCGCCGCAGGCTGAAGCTCAGCCCGGAGAGCACCTGTTTCTCACCACTCTGCCGGCGGAACAGCCCGCGCCGCAGCGGAAAGCTGACCTGAAGATTATCGACCCGAAGAATGACCGGCGCGTCTGTGGGCAGCGGCAGCGCTTTTCCTTCCGGTTCGGCGGCCAGCAACTGCTGGCTGTAAGGGTGTTGCGGCTGATTCAGCAGGGTCTGGCAGCGGTTCTGTTCGACGATGTGACCATTGCGCATCACGCTGACGTTATCCGCCAGCTGACGCACGATATTCAGGTTATGGGTGATAAACAGCATGCCCATATTCAGCTCATGCTGCAGTTCACGAAGCAGCGTCAGGATCTGCGCCTGCACCGTCACATCCAGCGCGGTGGTTGGCTCATCGGCAATCAGCAGCTGAGGCTCGGTCAGCAGCGCCATGGCGATCATCACCCGCTGACGTTCCCCACCCGAAAGCTGGTGGGGGAAATCATTGAGCCGGGTGGCAGGTTGCCGTATCCCGACCCGATCAAGCACGCTGAGAATTTCACCGCGTGCCGCCGGACGACGCAACCCGCGATGCAGCGACAGCACTTCATACAGCTGCTTCTCCACGGTGTGCAGCGGATTAAGCGATACCATCGGCTCCTGAAAAATCATCGCGATCTGGTTGCCGCGAATCCCGCGCAGGCGCTGCTCACGTGCGCGCAGCAGATCTTCACCGTTAAACAGAATCTCCCCGCTGGGATAAGCCACCGCAGCCTCATGCAGCAGTCGCATCACCGACAGTGCCGTGACGCTCTTACCGGAACCCGACTCGCCCACCAGCGCCAGCGTTTCGCCCGCGTCAATGCGCAGTGAAACGTCATTGACCACCTGGCGAAGCGTCTCGCCCTGACGAAAGGCGACCGAGAGATGATTGATGGCAAGCAATGGCGTGTTCATTCAGGCTCCTTTGCCCGGATCAAAAGCGTCGCGTACCGCTTCGCCAATAAAAATCAGCAGCGAAAGCAGGATCGCCAGGGTGAAAAAGCCCGCCAGGCCTAACCAGGGTGCCTGCAGGTTATTTTTGCCCTGCAGCAGTAACTCGCCCAGCGAGGGCGAACCCAGCGGCAGGCCAAAGCCGAGAAAGTCGAGTGAGGTTAGCGTGGTAATCGATCCGCACAGAATAAACGGCAGAAAGGTCAGGGTGGCGACCATGGCGTTTGGCAGCATGTGGCGCAGCATAATCCGGCCGTCGCTAACCCCCAGTGCCTGCGCCGCACGGATGTAATCAAAGTTTCGGGTACGCAGAAACTCGGCCCGGACCACGCTGACCAGGCTCATCCAGCCGAAAGCCACGGTGACCAGCAGCAGCCACCAGAAACCCGGCTGGATCACGCTGGAGAGGAGAATCAGCAGAAACAGCGCAGGCATGCCGGACCAGACTTCAATCAGCCGCTGCCCAATCAGGTCAATCCTGCCGCCGAAATAGCCCTGCAGCGCGCCGACCACAATCCCGATGACACTGGAGAAGAGCGTCAGCATCAGTCCGAACAGCAGAGAAATCCGCGTGCCATAGAGCAGGCGTGCCATCACGTCGCCGCCGTTGGCATCCGTGCCGAGCCAGTTCTGCGCAGAGGGCGGAGAGGGGAAGGGCACCTCGGTGGCAAAATTGATGGTGCTGTCGCTGAAACGAATCGGTGCCCATATTGCCCAGCCATTCTGCTCAATGCGCTGCCGCAACCAGGGATCCTGATAATCCGCCGCTGTCGCCAGTACGCCGCCATAGTCGGTTTCGCTGTAGTCAAACAGCAGCGGCACTGTCCAGCGCTGCTGGTAATGCACCAGCAGTGGCTTGTCATTGGCAATCAGTTCGGCACCCATCGACAGCAGAAAGATGATCAGAAAGATCCACAGCGACCAGTAGCCGCGCCGGTTATGACGAAAGCGCTGCCAGCGCTGTTGATTCAGCGGAGAGAGCGTCATGAGCGGCTCCCGAAATCGATGCGCGGATCGACCAGCGTATAGGTGAGATCACTGAGAATATTCATCAGCAAACCTATCAGCGTAAAAATATAGAGCGTGCCAAACATCACCGGATAGTCACGTTGCAGAGTCGCATCATAGCCGAGCAGCCCAAGTCCGTTGAGCGAGAACATAACCTCGATCAGCACTGAACTGGTAAAGAACATGCTGATAAAGGTGGCGGGGAAGCTGGCGATCACCAGCAGCATCGCATTGCGAAACACATGGTGATAGAGAATACGGCGCTCCGGCACCCCTTTGGCGCGCGCAGTCATCACATAGAGCTTGCGGATCTCATCCAGAAACGCGTTTTTCGTCAGCATGGTCAGCGTGGCGAAGCCACCGATCACCGTCGCCAGCACCGGCAGGGCGATATGCCAGAAGTAGTCCAGCACTTTGCCATACCAGGGCAATGTGTCGTGCTGCGCAGAGGTGAGCCCGCGCAGCGGAAACCAGTCCAGATAGCTACCACCGGCAAACAGCACGATTAACATGATGCCAAACAGAAAAGCCGGGATGGAGTAGCCAATGATAATAAAAGCGCTGCTCCAGACATCAAAAGCGCTGCCATTGCGCACCGCTTTGCGGATCCCCAGCGGGATCGACACAAGGTAGATAATCAGTGTGCTCCATAATCCCAGACTGATCGAAACCGGCAGGCTCTCTTTGATCAGCCCGATCACTGAGGCACTGCGAAACAGGCTGTCGCCAAAATCCAGACGCAGGTAATTCCACAGCATCTCGCCGTAACGCTGCCAGAGAGGTTTATCGAAACCATAACGCTGTTTAATCTCAGCAATCAGTTCGGGATCCAGCCCGCGTGCGCCACGATACTGATTATCGGCAGGATTGAGATGACTGACGCTGGCGCGTGAACCGGCGCTGTCTGCGCCGCTGCCGGGCAGACCGGTTGTCTGACCAAACTGAATGTTAGCCAGCGCCTGATCGACCGGTCCGCCGGGCGCGATTTGCACGATAAAAAAATTAAGCGTGATGATCGCCCATAACGTCGGGATGATCAGCAGCAATCTGCGCAGAAAGTAAGCGGCCAACGGTGATCTCCTTAGCGTTTGCTGGCCGGCAGGCGTCCGGCTTTGTTTGTGTCGTACCACCAGTTTTCCAGTCCGACGCTATAGGCTGGCTTGCGGGCAGGGTGAGAAAACTTATCCCAGTACGCCAGCCGCTGCTCTGCGTTGTACCACATCGGGATCATATACGCATTCCACAGCAGCACCCGGTCCAGCGCCTAGGCCAGCGGCCGCAGCGCGGTGGGATCACCCTGATGCGCCACAATCTGTTTCACGAAATGATCGACTACAGGCTCTTTGACCCGCGGGGTATTCCACGACGAGGCGATAAAGTCAGACTGCCACAGGATCTGCAGACTGGAGGTCGGGATCGGCATTGCCCCATAGACCGTGGCAATCATGTCATAGTCGCCTTCGCGCCAGCGCCGCAGATACTGCGAGTTGTCGATCTGCCGCAGGTTCAGCGTAATGCCAAGCCGGGAAAGATTGTGCTGGAACGGTAACGCCCAGTCGGTATTGGTGCCACCGCGCAGCAGGAGTTCTATGGTAAACGGCTGACCGGTTTTATCATTGACCAGACGGCGATTTTTTATCTGCCAGCCCGCCTGTTTCAGCAGGTCAGACGCTTTTAACAGGCTGGCGCGGTCATAGCCGCTGCCGTCGGTTTTGTGTGGCTGATAAGGCTGGCTGAACAGCTCAGGTGGCAGTTGCGCGCGCCAGGGTTCAAGCAGGGCCTGCTGCTGTGCATCCGGCACGCCGCTGGCCGCATACGCCGTGTTCTGGAAATAGCTGCTGGCGCGCTGCCAGGCACCGTAATAGAGCGCCTTGTTCATCCACTCGAAATCGAACATCAGTGACAGCGCCTGACGCACGCGGCGATCCCGGAACAGCGGTTTTTCATTGTTGAATGCCAGCCAGCGGGTATCGATAGCGGCATCGTTAGGCGTGGTCTCTTTAACGATGCTGCCATCGTCAAAATTGCGGCCACGATACTGAGTGGCCCATTTCTTTGCCGATGTCTCTTCACGCAGATCGTAAGCACCCGCCTTAAAGGCTTCAAATGCCACATTGTCATCCAGATAGTAGTCATAGCGCATTCGATCAAAATTAAAGCGTCCGCGATTGACCGGCAGATCAGCGGCCCAGTAATCTTTTACCCGGCTGAACTCAATAAACTGTCCCAGCTTCCAGCGGGTGATGCGATAGGGTCCGCTCGACAAGGGTGGCTCGCTTAACGGCTCATTAAACTTCTTATCGCGCCAGAACGACTCTGCGATAACCGGCAGCGTCAGTAAGCCAAGCAGCAGATCTTTATCCGGCTTCTGTGCCTCGATGCGTACAGTGAGATCGTTCAGCGCTTTAACGGTCACGCCACGGTAGGCGACGCGAAATTGAGGCACGCCCTCGGTCATGAATTTCTGATAGGTGAACGCCACGTCGCGGGCGGTTATTGGTGTGCCATTCTGAAAACGGGCGCGGGGATTAAGGCGGATCTCAATCCATGTAAAATCGCTGGCGTAGCGCGCTGACTCGGCAATCAGCGGATAATAACTGCCAGGTTCATCGTCTGAGCTGGTGTAAAGCCCATCATAAAGCGTGCCGGTGTTAATGCCCGGATTACCGCGAGAAGCGTAGCGGTTGAAGTTGTCGTAAGTGCCCACTACCGCCATGGTGATGCTGCCGCCTTTGGGTGCGCGGGGATCGGCGTAGTCGTAATGGCTGAAGCCGGGCGGATATTTCGCTTCACCGGCCTGGGTGAACGCGTAGCTTTGCTGCACAGAAGCTGCCAGCAGCGGGGCGCTGAGCAGGCCGCACAGCAGCAGAAGTCCGGAACGAAACAGCATGCACTCTCCTGTCAGATGTCTGGCGCGATTGGGCCAGGTAGTGTCAGGCGTTATGACGCCGGAAATAGTCTATCAGCGTTTCCGGCCGCAGCGGACGGCTAAAGATGTAACCCTGCAGATGGGTCACACCGCGGTTAATCAGCCAGGCAGCCTGCTCGCCGGTTTCTACCCCTTCGGCCACACTTTTCAGGTTCAGCTTCTTCGCCAGCTGCAGCACGGTATCGAGCACCGGCGAGGTCAGGCTATCCGTACCGATGCTCTGAACAAAGCCGCGATCAATTTTCAGATAATCAAAGTCATAACGTTCCAGATAGATCAGCGCGCTGTGACCGGTACCGAAATCATCAATGGCGATATGGATCTGCTGCTGATGCAGCCAGTCAAACAGTTCTCCAACGTTTTCGTCGCGCACCATGGCTCGCTCGGTGATCTCAAACACGTAAGTAAAGTGGTCCGCAGGCATGGTATCAAGCCAGCGCAGCACATCCTGACGGAAACCGCTGTCAGCCAGATGCAGGGGCGAAATGTTGAGGCTGAGGCAGGCATGACGGGGAATGGTATGACACAGCAGGTGGGCATCACGGGAAACCAGCTGAAACAGATGTCGGGTCAGGGGAATAATCAGGTTTTGCGCCTCGGCATAGTGAATAAACACATCGGGCGGAATCGGGCCTTTCGTCGGGTGGGTCCAGCGCAGTAACGCTTCCATCCCATACGGCTGACCATCATGGGAGGTGACCAGCGGCTGATATTCGACGTGAAATTCACCGCGCTTCATGCCCCGAATCAGCTCTTTACCAGGGCGCTGATAAACCGACAACAGCAGCCAGCAAGCGCCTGAAACCAGCAGCGACAGTAGCAGGCCGCTCAGCAGGATATTCTGATAATCGCTGAACGCCAGAGTGGAACCGTACAACACAAACTGCAGCGGATAGCCTGTCAGCGCCTGCCGGTGCAGCGGCGTCGGCAGGTTTTTATTCTGCATGACGACGGATTGCCAGCTGGTTAAGGCACTGCGTTGTGCCACCAGTGCCATACCGGTGATTTCCGGATGCCCGGACGCCAGCAGCTGATAGGGTGCCAGGGTAATATTCAGCGTCGCGAAAACGCCTGACTGCAGGCTGCCGGGATTTTTGATCCATAACGCCAGCGCCGGTTTATTGGGCTGCAACGGCGTGCCCGGCATCAGCTGCAGATCGATATCACGCGAAATATCACTCAGGGGCGCAATTACATTGAGCGGCAGATTAAAACTGCCGGTGGCCGAGGAGCAAAAGGCATTACCTTCTTTAACCAGCAGGATGGCACGAAGATTTCCGGCAAAGGCGGCGCGTGAGGTAAGTTCACGATTGATGGTATTGCAGGCAGTGTGGGTAAACGGAAGCAGGGGGCTGAGAGTACTGTTAATCAGGCTGGAGAGCGTTTGCTGTAATGCCGTACGGCTGTTCTCCAGCAGTTGCTGATGCTGTCGTTCGCGCTTCTGCCAGGTCTGGTGAAGCGAGAGTGCAGCAAATAACAGAAAGAATAAGCCGCCAGCCATCGCACTACTCCATGCGATACGGCGAGGATAGGTGGCATGGCGCCGTAGCGCCCCCGACAGTGGCATGAGGAGCTTCCCCTAATCAAATTATTATTATGTTATTGCGCACGACGGCTTCGGTTTAAGCGACCGAGAATATAACGAGACGGCGGGAAATGTCTTGCTATTAATCTGAGTCAGAATGCTTTTATCTTATATAACTGCTGGTA
Organism: Pantoea sp. EKM10T; assembly: GCF_011800685.1. NCBI lineage: Bacteria > Pseudomonadati > Pseudomonadota > Gammaproteobacteria > Enterobacterales > Erwiniaceae > Pantoea > Pantoea sp. EKM10T. The sequence continues at coordinate 8,912 of NZ_JAALEU010000004.1, read as the reverse complement.
AAAATGATTAAAGGCGAAAAAAAACGCTGCATAAGCAGCGTTTCATGTTCTCTGGCTGAGAGAAGATCGAAAGTGGTTATCAGGTCGGGTTACGACTTAATACACGGCGTCCTTCACGGTAGCGCTTTTTCCAGTAATCATCATTCAGACTGGAGATCATCACGCCACTGCTGGTCGAGGCATGAACGAAGTTATCGTTGCCAAGATAGATGCCAACGTGACGGCCCGTAGAGCCTGCACGGAACATCACCAGATCGCCGGGACGCAGTTTACTGCGGGTAATCTCTTTACCGGTGTCCTGCTGCTGAGAGGTAGAACGCGGTAATTCTAAGCCAAACTGATCGCGGAAGGTGCGTTGTACAAAGGCGGAACAATCGATCCCGCGTTTAGTATCGCCACCGAGGCGATAGCGCACACCTTTCCAGACGGCGTATTGTTCCATGATGCGCGACTTAACGTCGACATTACGCACCATTTCTTCAAACTCATCCTGAGACGCCTGAAGTAAAAAACCATTGTGGTTGTTAACTTCATGATTCTCGTTATTCGCGTTTTGACTGCTATGGGTACTGCTACAAGCTGAGAGGAGTGTTGCCAGCGCCACTGCGGGCACGATCCGCAAGATATATCTCAGTATTGGTTGAGACTTGACCATTATTCGGGTTTTCCTTCGATTTCCTTACGACAAGATTGTCGCCAGCCAGATGACAAAACAGGGAGATTAATAAGCGAAACAGACTAAGACAAATCCTTAATTACTAAAATGTGTTAATGGACACATTTTAACGGTAAAAAATCCGAATTTTCTGCCGCTTTTGCCTCACTGCGACTGAGGTTAACTGATTACAGACGCCGTGGCGAGTGCTTTTAATCAATTTCATATAGGTTTTTTTGATGTGAAATCAAACCGTAACACACTGACTACTTTAGCTACAATTGTGGTCAAATGATGGTGAGAACAGGGAGTTAAAGGGGGGCTAATTCGGGGCATAGCCGCTATTTTTAGAGTTTTCTTTATTGACAGAGGATATTGGCGACTATTTAACCTGCCAGCTGGGTCATAACCTTTTCTTTTCGTGAATTTAATTAGCAGGCTAATAGTGATGGGGTGTTTTTTATAAGCACGGGCGGTTCAAACCAGGGGTTTAAATCGCCCGCGCTTAACATTTACGTCACGGGCTTATATTTACCCGGCAATTTGCGATAAAACCAGTTAACCAATACGTCACTGGCTGGCGTTAATAGCCACCAGCTCAGACCCACTAATACCACCGACATTGAACCGACGGCAACATCGGTAAACCAGTGCGCACCGGCCATGATGCGTGGCAGTGAAAATATCACCACAATAGCCGTGGCAATTAAAAAGCGGCTGAAACCAAAATAACGCCAGATAAAGCAGGCGAAAATGATCAGCATCATACCGTGGTCGCCGGGGAAGCTATCTTTTGAAGCATCTTTAGCGGGAATACCGGTCAGTTCACTGACGCGATGCACGTTTTCGAAGAACAGTGTCGGACTGGAGTGTTTAACCGGCAATAAATGGCCCAGCTGATTGAGAACGACGGCGGTCAGCAGCATGGTGATGCCGATTGCCAGCATCCGGCGCTGCGCCTGTGGCGTTTCGCGCCGCCAGATCGACAGGTAAAGCAGACCCATCGCCAGCAATGACACCGCATCAAAACCACGGTAATTCGTGATAGCGACGATCAGCGCGAACAGCGGATGGGTCACCATCTGGCTATTGAAGCCAAAGAAAATAGATTTATCGACGCCGAACCAGAAGCCATGTTCCGGGGGCAGATACCATGACAGAAATAGCACCACGCCCAGTGCATTAAGCAGCAGGATAGTAATAAGGCGAGTTACGCGCATAGTTAAACTCATTATTATTAAAAATAACCGCCAACAATACCTCTGTCAGCGTAAACGGCACTTCAACAATGCCGATTGTAGACGATTCCAGTCAGCCTGTTGAGAATGAATGATCTCAATGCGGCTATCGGATGGCGGTGAGGGGAGTGTTTCACTCTGCAGCTCATTTGCCTGGCGATTGATGCGCAGAGCGCCTTCTTTCGTGCGCATCACTCCTTTAACGCGATCTACCGGCGCCTGCCGAACCCATTCCAGCAGCATGCCGCTGTCGAACAGCGTATCACCATCAAACAGCCAGCCGCAGGCGCTATAGCCCTGTCCGTGGTTCAGCGCCCGACGCCAGCGCGCCTCGCCATTCAGTCGCAACGCCGCCAGACCGCTGGTAGGACCCGACGAATGATGGTGCTGCGGCACGGGAAGCTCGCGCGGCTGCCGGGGTGTATCCAGCAGGGAAAGGGGGATCTGACCAAATTCTGTCTCTATCAGAGGGCGCGCAGGCTGCATCTGCTGCTGCCAGTCAGCCAGGCGCTGATGATCCGCCTGATCCCAGCAGTCGCGCTTATTAGCGATAATAAGGTCGGCGGCAGCCAGCTGATCGCGGAAGTTTTCATTGGCAACGATACGAGGATCAGCCAGCTGACGCGCATCCAGCAGCGTTAGTGTGGCATTCAGTTGCAGCCACGACTGATAGACGGGCGCACTCAACATCTCCAGCACCTGACGAGGATGGCCCAGGCCGGTTGGCTCGATCAGCAGCCGATCGGGTTTACTCTTCAGCAGCATATTCAGCCCGACCTGCATCGGCAGGCCATTCACACAGCACAGGCAGCCGCCGGGGATCTCTTTCAGCGTGGCACCGCTATCGGCCAGCAGGGCGCCGTCGATCCCGATCTCGCCAAATTCATTAACCAGCACCGCCCAGTTTTCCCCGGACGGCCTGGCAGCCAGCAGATGGCAGAGCAGCGTGGTTTTGCCGCTGCCCAAAAAACCGGTAATCAGATTAACGCGTGTCATGGGGGTGACTCCTGCCGGGGAATAACGTGATAATGTAATAATATAACACTATCACGATCGGCAGCAGGCTTCTGATTTAGTCTGCACGGCCCATATAGCGGCGTTCAGCAATGTGGATGCGGATGCGGTCACCGTTGCTGAGGTATTCCGGTACCTGAATCGAGAGGCCTGTACTCATACCGGCGGGTTTGGTGCGAGCGCTGGCAGAAGCACCTTTAATGCCTGGTGAAGTATCCACAATCTCCATATCCACGGTTTGTGGCAGTTCCAGCGCCAGCACCTGACCTTCCATCGTCAGCACGTGAATGCCAGGGATACCGCCTTCAGGGATAAACAGCAGCTCTTCTTCAATCTGCTCCTGTTTAAAGGAGTAGGGGGTGTAATCCTCATCATCCATAAAAATATATTCGTCACCATCTATATAAGAGAAGGTCACGCTGCGACGGCTGAGCGAAATTGCATCAATAATCTCGTCGCCTTTAAAGCGCTCTTCCACTTTTAAGCCGGTGCGGACATCGGTAAAGCGCATTTTATACAGGGTGGCGGCACCGCGTGCGCTGGGGCTCTGGACATCAATATCTTTAACCAGCAGCAGTTTACCGTTGTGCGTGACGGCCATCCCTTTTTTGATTTCATTGGCTTTTGGCATTGCTGTTCTCGCTATCTTGAGAGTGAAGTGCGCGCAACGTTACTCGCGCCGATGAAAACTGGCAATATCACCGGCGTGAAATTTTGTCTCAGGCCGCGGCTTTCATGGCAATTGCCGCCCCGGACTGCTATTGTCGCCGCGACTTTCTCTGCCTGAGCACAGCATGCAATGCCGTAGCCAGGGCGGTGCCTGTTGTACAGCGCCCTCTATCTTTTCACCGATTTCTGACATGGGTGACAGTGAACGATTTAAGCAGGAAGTTAAGAGCTGAAGGGTGTGGTGTCGCTCCCTCTGAGGTTCTGTTACTGTCTGTTGTATCCTGAAGGTCGCGTGAGAGGTGTTAATGCAGTGTCGTATTGATTGTGGAGCCTGCTGCATCGCGCCGTCAATCTCCAGCCCCATCCCCGGAATGCCGCAGGGTAAACCCGCGAATGTCCGCTGCATTCAGTTATCGGATGAAAATTTGTGCATGATTTTCGGTTCAGATTTAAGGCCGAAAGTATGCGGAAGTCTGCAACCTTCAGTTGATATGTGTCTTACAGACCGTACTTCAGCCATGACCTACCTGATTGAGCTTGAAGCCAGCACTCGTGCCTGAGAACCCTCCCACCGCTTAGATTTAATCCCGCGTCAGCGGTTAGCTGACCCACTCTTCCAGCTGCAATCCGGGTACCCGTTCTAACTCGCGTGTGTTATTGGTCACCAGAATAGCCCTGGCCGCAATGGCATGCCCGGCAATCGCGGTGTCGTTGGGACCAATGGGCGTTCCGGCAGCAGCCAGCGCCGCTTTGATTTCAGTGGTTGCATCTACCGCTGCGCGATCCCATGAAAGTACAGCATCAGGACGTGCGCAGAATGCATCCACCAATTGCAAACGTATCTGCTGTAAACCGAAGCGGATACCGCGCCATCAGGCGCTGACGCTGCTGAAGTTTTTCGGTCCACCCATTCTCACTTTACAGCAGCAGCGTCAGCCTGTTCGCCCGCTAATCACCTAAACCTGCCCGAAATGTGCGTAACGTCAAAAATCTGCTACGCCGTTTGCGCATTTTCTTGCCTGGCGAAAGCGGCTGTACCACAATCCCTGAAACGTTTCAGCGGTGACTGCGCCATCTGTTTTCCTCAGCATGGCGTAAAATCTTTCCCACTAGCTGAAACGATTCAATCTCAGCAAGCGAGGAGAATTATGTTCCAGCTCGAATTGCAGGCCATCCATACCGGAGCCAGCGCCCAGAATAAAGAAGAGGCCATTCGTCAGGTTGCTGCCGCGTTAACCGCGGCGGGCAATGTGACCGAAGGATACGTCAACGGCATGCTGGCGCGCGAACAGCAGACCTCAACCTTTCTTGGCAACGGCATCGCAATCCCTCATGGCACCACCGATACCCGCGATCTGGTGCTGAAAACCGGCGTTCAGGTTTTCCAGTTTCCGCAGGGCATTGCCTGGGGTGACGATCAGACAGCCTATGTTGCCATCGGGATTGCCGCTAAGTCGGATGAACATCTGGCGCTGCTGCGTCAGCTGACCCATGTGCTGAGCGATGACACCATTGCAGAACAGCTAAAAACCGCCTCTGCTGAAGATCTTCGTGCGTTGCTGATGGGCGAGAAACAAGCCGCTGAATTCAGCTTCGACACCTCATTAATCACGCTCAACGTGGCTGCCAGTGATCTGATCACCCTCCAGGCGATGAACGCCGGTCGGCTGCAGTCCGCTGGTGTGGTGGATGCCAGCTACGTCGCAGACGTGGTTTCAACGCCTCCGCTGAATCTGGGTCAGGGCATCTGGCTCAGCGACAGCAGCCTCGGCAACCTGCGCAGCGGCGTGGCTATCAGCCGCGCTGAACATGCCTTCGACCATCAGGGCGAATCGGCTGCGATGTTAATCAGCGTTTCGGCGACCGATGAACGTCCGCTGGAAGTGCTGGGTTACCTCAGCGCCTTGCTGCAGCAGGGCAAAGCGGATCGTCTGTTGAAAGCGGATGCTGCAGGCGTTTACGCACTGCTCACCAGCGAAGTCGATGAGCAGGCTGACGTGCTGACGGCTGAATTTACCATTCGCAACGAACACGGCCTGCATGCCCGTCCGGGCACGGCGCTGGTCAGCGTGATCAAGCAGTTCAACAGCGACATTACCGTGACCAATCTCGACGGCAGCGGCAAACCCGCTAATGGCCGTAGCCTGATGAAAGTGGTTGCGCTGGGCGTGAAGAAAGGCCATCGCCTGCGCTTCACCGCCAGCGGTGAAGATGCACAGCAGGCGCTGAACGCGATTGAAGAAGCGATCACCAGTGGTCTGGGTGAGGGGGCATCATGAGCAGACGCGTCGCCACCATTACGCTGAACCCGGCGTATGACCTGGTGGGTTATACCCCTGAAATTGAACGTGGCGAAGTTAACCTGGTGAAAACCACCGGGCTGCATGCTGCGGGCAAGGGCATCAACGTAGCCAAAGTACTTAAGGATCTGGGTATCGATGTCACCGTCGGTGGCTTCATGGGGAAAGAGAATCAGGACGGTTTCCAGCAGTTGTTCAGTGAGCTGGGCATAGCCAACCGTTTCCATGTCGTGCCTGGCCGTACCCGTATCAACGTTAAACTCACTGAACAGACCGGTGACGTCACCGATCTGAATTTCTCCGGTTTTCAGGTGACGGCGCAGGACTGGGATCGTTTTACTACCGATTCTCTGACCTGGCTGGGCCAGTTCGATATGGTCTGCGTCAGCGGTAGTCTGCCTGAGGGCGTCGACCACGATGCCTTTACCCGCTGGATGACCGAACTTCGCACCCACTGCCCATGCATCATCTTTGACAGCAGCCGCGAGGCGCTGGTGGCAGGACTGAAGGCGGCACCGTGGCTGGTTAAACCTAACCGACGTGAGCTGGAAATCTGGGCCGGTCGCAAACTGCCAACCCTGCAGGATGTGATTGGCGCTGCGCACGAACTGCGCGAGCAGGGTATTGCCCATGTGGTGATTTCGCTGGGCGCAGAAGGTGCTCTGTGGGTCAACGCTTCTGGCGAATGGATCGCTAAACCGCCGGTGTGCGAAGTGGTCAGCACCGTGGGTGCAGGCGACTCAATGGTTGGCGGCCTGATTTATGGCCTGCTGATGCGCGAATCCAGCGAACACACGCTGCGTCTTGCGACAGCTGTGGCGGCGATGGCCGTCAGCCAGAGCAATGTTGGCGTTTCCGATCGTACTCAGTTGGCCGCAATGATGGCGCGCGTCGACTTACAACCCGTTAACTGACAGCAGGAGAGCGATAATGAAAACGCTGCTGATTAAAGACCCTACACTGGGACTGGCTTCCGCATATATGGCACAACAGCGTCTGGCGGCTGCCGCCGCTGCGGCGGGCCTGACCCTGACTGATAATCCTGCCGACGCTGAGCTGGCGATTGTGCTGGGCAAAAACGTGCCGGACGATGCGGCGCTGAACGGCAAAGCGGTCTGGCTGGGCGATATCCAGCTGGCAGTACGTGAGCCAGAAACCTTCCTGAACCGCGCGAAAGCAGAAGCGAAAACCTGGCAGGCACCGGCTGCGGTAGCAACGCCTGCAGCAGGCGCACCTGCTGCACCGGCTCAGGCTGGCGCGCAGAAACGCGTCGTCGCGGTGACCGCCTGTCCGACCGGCGTGGCGCACACCTTTATGGCTGCCGAGGCCATTCAGGCTGAAGCTACCCGTCGCGGCTGGTGGGTGAAAGTTGAAACCCGTGGTTCAGTGGGTGCCGGTAACGCGATCACTCCGGAAGAAGTCGCTGCCGCCGATCTGGTGATCGTCGCAGCTGATATCGAAGTCGACCTGGCGAAATTTGCCGGTAAGCCGATGTACCGTACCTCAACCGGTCTGGCGCTGAAGAAAACCGCGCAGGAGCTGGATAAAGCGGTAGCAGAAGCGAAGCCGTATAAAGCGGCGGCTGGCGGACAGAGCAATTCCAGTGAAGAAGAGAAGAAAGGCGGAGCAGGAGCTTATCGTCACCTGCTGACCGGTGTTTCTTACATGCTGCCGATGGTGGTCGCAGGTGGTCTGAGCATAGCGCTGTCGTTTGCCTTTGGTATCACGGCGTTTAAAGAGCAGGGCACGCTGGCTGCGGCGCTGATGCAAATTGGTGGTGGCAGCGCCTTTGCCCTGATGGTGCCGGTGCTGGCGGGCTTTATCGCCTTCTCCATCGCTGATCGTCCGGGTCTGACGCCGGGTTTGATTGGCGGTATGATCGCCACCAGCATTAACGCAGGTTTCTTAGGCGGTATTATCGCGGGCTTTATTGCCGGTTATGCGGCGAAGCTGATCAGCGGCAAAGTTAAACTGCCGCAGAGTATGGAAGCGCTGAAACCGATACTGATTATTCCCCTGTTCGCCAGTCTGATCACCGGTCTGCTGATGATCTACGTAGTGGGTAAACCGGTTGCTGGCATCATGAACGGCCTGACGCACTGGCTGGCCAACATGGGAACGGCGAATGCGGTCCTGCTGGGTGCCATTCTGGGCGGCATGATGTGTACCGATATGGGCGGTCCGGTAAACAAAGTGGCTTACGCGTTTGGCGTCGGGTTACTGAGTTCGCAGACCTATGCGCCAATGGCTGCCATTATGGCAGCCGGTATGGTGCCACCGCTGGCGATGGGGCTGGCGACGCTGGTTGCCCGTCGTAAATTCAATAAAGGTCAGCAGGAAGGCGGTAAAGCGGCACTGGTTCTGGGTCTCTGCTTTATCTCTGAAGGCGCGATTCCGTTCGCTGCCCGTGACCCGATGCGCGTTCTGCCTTGCTGTATCGTTGGCGGTGCAACCACCGGCGCGATCTCCATGGCGATTGGCGCAAAACTGATGGCTCCGCACGGTGGACTGTTCGTACTGCTGATCCCTGGCGCGATTACCCCGGTTATCGGCTATCTGATGGCGATCATCATCGGTACTGCGATTGCGGGTCTGAGCTATGCGGTACTGAAACGTCCGGAAGAGCAGCTGGCGAAAGCCTGATTTGCAGAAGTGCATAATCTGCTGAAGTGAAAATAACAGGGAGCCGGATGGCTCCCTGTTTGCTTTTACAGACGGTTCCCGAAGTCAAAGCGACGGGAGCATACGCCTGGAGTAAAGCATCGCGGGCCATGGACAAAAAGCCGGGAGCGTTTTTGAACAACGCAAAGCGTTGGCCCGGCTGCGGGCGCACCTCAGGGATGAGGTGCGTAATCGCCCGCGCTGCGCCTGCCAGGGATGGCGTTTTTTTGCGTCTTTACGGAAGGCGTATGCTCCCTGAGCCAGTGTTCTCTCTAAACGAAAAGGGAGCCATGCCAGCCAGTTAAGCGACAGGTGATAACGCAGTCTGGTGCCGCTCAGGGGCTGGCGGTCCTCGCGCCGCTGCGCGGTTCCTTC